>JADHTF010000049.1 GCA_016776555.1 Chlorobium phaeobacteroides | reverse complement strand
CCTCGACCTTCTCGCGGTTGGTTGAAACAGCCACAAAATGCCTGGAAACAAACGATTCATCAACGGCTCTTTCGAGGAACCATTTTCTCGCGGTATGCGCGTTGGTCAGCGTTTCCTGAGTGGTAAATGTTTTGGACGCTATAATGAACATCGTCGTGTCCGCGTCAAGCCCGCGCAATGTCTCCGAAATGTGCGTGCCATCGATATTGGAGACAAAATGGACGTTCACCGCTCCGTGTGCAAACGGCTTGAGCGCCTCGGTCACCATGTACGGGCCAAGATCCGATCCTCCTATACCGATGTTGACTATATCGGTAATAGCCTCTCCGCTGTACCCTTTCCACTCCCCGGAAAGAACACGCGCGCAGAAATTCTGCATCTGTGAAAGCACCTCTCTGACGTCACAGCCGACCGTCTGTCCGTCAAGCTCCATCCGAAAGCCTTCAGGCTGGCGAAGCGCCGTATGCAGCACAGCCCTCTGCTCGGTGAAATTAATCTTGCTTCCATCGAACATCTGTTCCCGATATCCCGCAACACCTGCCTCCTCGGCAAGAGCAGTCAACAGGCCGATGGTTTTTTCGTTGATTCTGTTTTTCGAGTAATCAAGAAACAAATCACCCATTCGAACCGAGAACCGCTCGAACCGCTCTGCGTCCCCGGCAAAGAGTTCTCTCATATGCAGTTCCTCAATCTCCTGCCTGTGCTTCTCCAATGCCTTCCAGGCCGCGCCGTCTTGTATGGTCATAGAATAAATATGTTGAGTTGTTGAGCTGTTGAGCTGTTGAGCTGTTGAGCTGTTGAGCTGTTGAGCCAAAAATAATTGTCAAAGATCAAAAAAACGAGGTTCCCGTCACACCTGAAACATCCCGTACACATCACCCACCACGGGCAGACACAGGGGTCTGCCCCTACAAATCTCTCACCTCTTGCCTCTTGTCTCTTTTCTCTTTTCTCTTTTCCCTTTTCTCTTTTCCCTTTTGCCTTTTCCCTTTTCTCTTTTCCCTTTTGCCTTTTCCCTTTTCTCTTTTCCCTTTTGCCTTTTGACTTTTCCCTTTTCCCTTTTGCCTTTTGCCTTTTGCCTTTTCCCTTTTGACTTTTCCCTTTTGACTTTTCCCTTTTGCCTTTTGACTTTTCCCTTTTGCCTTTTGACTTTTGACTTTTGCCTTAGACTCTCGTCTCTCGTCTCTTGTCTCTCGTCACTGGTCACTGGTCACTGGTCACTGGTCACTGGTCACTATACAATCTAATACGGCCTCATCCTCAGCGTCAGCCTGCACCCGGTTTCATCGCACACCTGATCCATGAACTCGGCAAAACAGCCGATCAGGAATACTCCCCTGCCTGACAATTTCATGTCATGAGAAGAAAGTGCTGGATTCTCGATCTCATACATCGCGAAACCGTTACCGCAATCAGCAACTTCGATCAACAGAATGCTGCCGCTCTCATCCGTGAAACTGTCAAAATGCAACATAACAGGCACATCCTCGTTGTCCGCTCCATTGCCATGCCTTACGGCATTCACAAAGGCCTCCTTTACAACAAGCTCAAGTTCCTCGAAAAATGCCTGACTGAATCCCTCCCGATCAGCCATCACCGCGAGATAGTCTCGAAGCTTCCTGCATTCGTCAAAACTGCTTGCAAGTTTTAGGTCATAGACTGGCATAATGGAAAATATACATCTCATGCAGGCATTTCCGGCAACAGTCTTTCCATATCCGCTGATAAGAGCACCTCTATGTATTTGTTCCGAAGCCAGATCACTGCGATGGGCGGTGCTCGAAATCCTCATGTACGCCGTGTACACTCCGGTTTTTCCGCTCCGTCCGCCTTGTCCTCAGGCTTCTCACGACAATACATAGAGGAACCCATACGTTTCAACAAAAACATGCTGAAGAAAGCGTCCCTGCTCACAGCAAACCTTATTTATTAAGGGCAAAATCAGACATCAGATAAAATATTCTTACGGATTTGTATTAATTATTTAAATTTTTATATTGATACCAGAATTTCATGCAAGAAATTTATGTTCAACAATCAAACAACCTGAATATTTCAGTAACACAAAAACTATTCGTATGAAAAAAATTGCAAAAACATTCGGCCTGCTCTTATGCGGTCTGCTTGCGACGGGAGTTATTCCCGGACCACCGTTGCTTGCAGCTGAGAGCGTTGATGTGGGAGCTGTCAATGCGTATGCCATTGATAACATGTTTCTCTTCATTGCGGCGGTCCTCGTTCTGTTTATGCAGGCCGGTTTTGCCATGGTTGAAACAGGTCTGAACTCAGCAAAGAACACGGTTAACATCCTGTTCAAGAATCTTATCGATCTGTCACTCGGCGTTATCCTTTTCTATTTCATCGGCTATGGTCTGATGTATCCCGGAGATGCCTTTTCCGGTGGATGGTTCGGGTTCTCCGGTTTCGGTGTCAGTATGGATGCACCTGATGCAGTGGGAGGAAATCTCCATCCTGCTGTCGACTTTCTTTTTCAGGTAGCGTTCGCGGCAACTGCGGCAACCATCGTTTCCGGTGCTGTTGCAGGAAGAATGAAGTTTGAGGCCTACCTGATCTATACGGTAATCATCACCGCTTTCATCTACCCGATCAGCGGTATGTGGAAATGGGGCGGAGGATGGCTGGACGCACTCGGCTTCTATGATTTTGCCGGTTCTCTCGTTGTCCATGCTCTCGGAGGTTTTGCAGGACTTGCCGCGGCGATTGTTCTCGGGCCACGTATCGGCAGGTTCAATGCAGACGGATCGCCTAACGCGCTTCCCGGTCACAATCTTGCAATGAGTTCACTTGGCGTGTTCATCCTTCTGATCGGATGGTTCGGTTTCAACCCCGGAAGTCAGCTTGCAATTGCCGGAGCTGACAACACCAGCATCGTTATGGTTATCGCGACCAACACCATGCTTGCCGCTGCAGCCGGTGCGGTTGTTGCCATGATCTTCGCCTGGATACTCTTTAAAAAACCTGACCTGACTATGGCTTTGAATGGTCTGCTCGGCGGTCTTGTCGGAATCACGGCGAACTGTGACTCGGTCACCTTCAACGAAGCACTTATTATCGGTGCGGTTGCCGGTATCCTGGTTGTTGTCGGTATCAAAATGCTTGATATGCTCAAGATCGATGACCCGGTCGGTGCCTGGCCCGTACATGGTCTGAACGGTATCTGGGGAGGCCTTGCCACAGGCATCTTCGGCGGTCATCCTATGGTTGCGCAGATCATCGGCTCCATCGCAATTCCGGTTTGGGGATTTGTAACAATGCTGGTACTTTTCCTCATTCTTAAGGCTGCAGGTATTTTGAGAGTGTCAAGAGACGATGAAATGAAAGGCCTCGATATTTCCGAGCATGAAGAAGAAGCCTATCACGGATTCCAGATCTTTTCAAACCAGTAAAGCCTAAACAGGAGCAAAAACCATGAAATACATTGTCGCAATGATCCAGCCTCACAAGCTGACGGACGTAAAGGCCGCTCTTGCTGAAGCAGGGATCTATAAAATGACGGTAACCAATGTTCTGGGCTGCGGAGCTCAGGGCGGTTACACAGAGATTTACAGAGGAGTTCCCAAGGAGATCAACCTTTTGAAAAAATTAAAGCTCGAGATCGGCGTTAATGACGAGTTCGAGACAAAAACCGTTGAGGCGATTGTCAAGGGAGCTAAAACAGGGGAAATCGGAGACGGGAAAATCTTTGTCTTCGATCTGCCGAAATGCATCAGGATACGTACGGAAGAAACAGGAAACGATGCGATCGGTTAATAACAACGGAACCCCGGAGACTCCTCCGGGGAACCCAACACAGCAACACATAATCAACACTTGAAAAAAGGAAGTTCAACAATGAAAAAAGCAGCAAAATTTTTCACACTCCTCGTCGGCATTGTCGTCATGTTCTCTGGAGTCGCCAAAGCCGAAGGGTTCGACATCGGCGCAGACGTCGTTAGCCGGTATGTCTGGAGAGGCACCCAGTTTGGAGATGGCATTGCCGTACAGCCATGGCTGAGCTACTCCTTCCCCGGAATCGGGGTTGAGGTAGGCGCATGGGGATCATACGATTTAAGCGATGAGGACGCAAGTGAAGCGGATCTCTATGTAACAGTACCGCTTGGCGACAATTTCAGCTTTACCATTACCGACTACTTCTTCCCATCCGGTGGTTTTGACGATTACTTTAACTGGGATGAAGACGGAAGCCATACCATTGAACTCAGTGCCGGGTTTGAAGCTGCAAACTTCAGCCTCCTCGCTGCCATCAATGTTCTCGGTAATGACACGGAAAACTCCAAGTATTTTGAAGCCGGCTACAGCTTCTATGACAAGGACGACTACAGTGCCTCTGTATTCGTGGGCGGTGGTGATGAAGTCTATACAACCGATGGTGAATTCGATATCGTCAATGTCGGGCTCACGGTTTCAAAAGATATTTTCTCCGCATCCTACATCATCAATCCCGATCTGGAGACATCTTTCCTTGTTGTAGGCGTTACCCTGCAGCCTTAAGGAACACTATACGCCTGTCGGAGCTCACTTTTCTCCGTTAGTGTTGCTATTTTCTGACGCTCCTGACAGGCTTTTTCCAGAAGAGAAAACGGGCACAGTCCCGTTTTCTCTTGCTCAAAACAATAACAATTGTTAATACAGTAGCACATTATAAAAAATAGTGCTACCTTGTCCTGAGACCAGCAAGAAACAGAACAACTATTGAATAGTGAACACATCAACAGTCCTGATCCATGAAACGATTCGGTGTATCACTTGAAGATGATCTTCTGGAAAAACTGGACGAACTTGTTGCAAGTCGTGCATTTCCGAACAGATCTCAGGCAATACGTTTTCTGATCCGAAAACATCTTACAGAAGAACGGTGGAAAAACAACCGGGAAGTCAGCGCCTGCCTTGTTCTTGTTTACGACCATCACAAGTCAGACCTGCAGCACAAGCTGACAGGCATACAACACGAGTATCATCACCTGGTGCTCTGCAGCCAGCACGTCCATCTCGATCATGACAACTGTATGGAAACCATAACGCTCAAGGGGAAAGCTGCTGCACTGGAGGAACTGTCTGACAAATTGATGGCCCTCAAAGGTATCATCCATGGGGAACTTGTCATGAGCGTGTCAGGATGACCATTCTGCATCCGTTCTTCAGAAGCATAAAAATATGAGAAGCGTAACATCACTACGAAAATCACTGACAATCGCGCTGCTTGCTGCACTATCGCTCATTCCGGCAGGCAGTTACGCCCATTTCGGGATGGTTATCCCGTCACACGACATTGTCGAAAAACAGGAAGACGCGTCACTGTTCGTGAATATCATGTTCGCCCACCCTTTTGAGGGCCAGTCGATGAACATGGAAAAGCCTGTGCGGGCAGGGGTTCTGAGCAACGGAAAAAAAATCCTCTTCACGGATGAACTGAAGCCCCTCGACCTCAGGATGTACGCCGATACGAAGCCATCCAGAGCATGGCGTGGCCACTACACTATCGCACGTCCAGGAGACCATATTTTTTTCATGGAACCGAAACCTTACTGGGAGCCTGCTGAAGACAGCTATATCGTTCATTATACGAAGGTCATCGTAAACGCTTTCGGAAAAGAGATCGGGTGGGATGAAGAGGTCGGCATGAAAACAGAAATCATTCCCCTGACCCGCCCTTACGCCCTCTATGCTGGAAATGTCTTCCAGGGAGTGGTCAACGTCGACGGAAAACCGGCACCGTTTACCGAGGTGGAAATCGAATATTTCAACCGTGGAGGCAAAAGCAAAGCCCCTGCGGGGCCCTTTGTCACCCAGGTCGTCAAAGCCGATGCCAACGGCGTTTTCACCTGTGCCTTGCCAAAGGCCGGCTGGTGGGGCTTCGCCGCTCTCTCGACGGACAGCAGAACCATTCTGCGGGATGGCAAGCCCAAACCGGTGGAAATCGGTGCCGTCCTTTGGATCAAAGCGGAGGATTTCCGCTGATGCATATTTCCGAAGGTATTCTTCCACTGACGACACTTGGCGCCGGTTATGCAATAAGCGCGCTGGGAGTCGGCGTCGGTCTCAGAAAAATCCGTAACGACGAGATGGTCAGAACCGCCATGCTCTCATCAGCGTTCTTCGTCGCCTCGCTCATCCATATCCCGCTCGGGCCGACAAACATACATCTTGTCCTGAACGGGTTCGTCGGACTTCTTGCCGGCTGGTCATGCTTTATCGCCATTGGTATAGCGCTGCTTCTGCAGGCACTGCTTTTCCAGTTCGGCGGCATCACGACTCTCGGGATCAACACGCTCATCATGTCGCTCCCTGCCATCATCTGCTTTCTCTTTTTTTCACCGCTGCTATCCAGCAAAAAAATACCAGTCGTCATGACCGGCTTTCTTTGCGGATTCACCTCGGTTTTTCTCAGTGCCCTGCTCCTGAGCCTTTCACTTGCCACCACAGGAGAATCTTTTTTTCCGGCAGCCCGTCTTGTATTTGCCGCAAATACCCCGCTCATGCTCATTGACGGGCTGATTACCGCATTGGCGCTTCAGTTTATCATGAAAGTCAAACCTGAAATGCTGCTCTCATGAAACTCTTGCTTCTCTTGACCATAGGGGTTTCCGTACTGCTGACACCGACCCATCTTTCAGCCCACGGCATACGTTTGTTCTGCTGGTTTGAAGGAGACACTCTCCATGGAGAAGGGTACTTCGCAGGAGGAGATCCGGTAAAAAACAGCAGGGTCAGCGTTATTGATCGTATGGAGAAAAACGTTCTTGCCGAAACCCTGACTTCCGGGGCAGGAACATTCACGCTTTCTCTCGATCAAGCCGTCCCATTCCAGGTCATTCTGGATGCCGGTCAGGGACACCGGGCCTCCTGGACCTGGAATGGGACGCGTGAAAAAGAAAAACCGCCTGATCATCGCGAAACTGAATCTGAAAACACTCTCCCTGCGATAGCGGCAGGACTGACTGTCATAGCGTTGCTCTTCGGATTCCTCTACCTGTGGAAAAGAGGCCATGCTGCTTGATGCTTTCTCCACAGGCAACAGTCCGTTGCATACTCTCGATCCAAGGGTAAAGCTGCTTGCTTATCTGCCGGTGATTATACTGACGGCACTGAGTGATGACATTCGCCAGACCTCCGTATCACTTGCAGGCGGGATAGGTCTTTCGGGCATTGCAGGCTTCTATAACCGCCTTCTCCTGAAAAGACTTGCCGTTGTCAATGTCTTTATGATTTTTCTCTGGCTGACCCTGCCGTTTTCAGTTTCAGGAGAGCCGCTCTGGGATGAAGGACCTCTGGCTCTTTCAAAAGCAGGAGTCATTCTTTGCCTGCTTATAACCATCAAGGCAAACGCTATAGCGCTGTACACCGTTTCACTCCCTGGTACAAGCACCATAGCGTCTCTTTCTCATGCGATGCTTCATCTGCGTGTCCCTAAAAAACTTGTCACGATGTTCTACTTTTTTTACCGGTATACAGGCGTCATCACAGACGAATACGAGAAAATGCTTCGGATGCTTCATGCGAGAGGCTTCCGTTCAAAAACGAGCATGCACACTGTAAGGGTCTATGCATACTTTACCGGCATGCTCTTCATAAAAAGCTACGAACGCTCTGAAAGAGTCTATAATGCACTGCTTATGAGAGGATTTGACGGGCAAATTCCTCTTCTCGCTCATTTTAACCTTCGCAAGCAAGATCTGGTTTTTGCCTGGTGCATGGGCGGCTTTGTCTTGATAATCACTCTGCTATGAACAGCATCACGGTACGCAATCTTGGTTTTTCCTATCCGGGAAACGTCGAGGTGTTCGGGAATCTCAACATGAGCATCGGATCCGGAGAAAAAGCCGGGATTTCCGGTGCGAACGGCAGTGGAAAAAGCACGTTGTTCCTGTTGCTGATGGGATTGCTCAAACCGGAATCAGGCACTATCATGCTGAGGGATACTCTACTGAAAACCGAACATGATTTCAGAACAGCCCGCGTGAAAACAGGCTTTCTCTTTCAGGACCCTGACGACCAGCTTTTCTGTCCGACCGTTGAAGAGGACATTGCGTTCGGACTGCTCAACAGGGGAATGGAAAGAACCGAAGCCGGAAAGAAAGTTGACGCTCTATGCGACAGGCTACGCATCAGCCACCTGAAAAAAAGGGTACCCTTTCATCTCTCATGGGGACAGAAACGGCTGGTATCACTGGCGGGTGTGCTGGTCCTGGATCCGGAACTGCTTCTGCTCGACGAACCTACCGCAGGAGTGGACGACCAGGTGACCGGGATACTACTCGACTTTCTCGACAGTTTCAGCGGCACCATGCTTGTCTCTTCACACGACATGGAGTTTCTCGACCGGGTATGCCACAGCCGCTACAGCCTCTCGAACAACCGGCTGGCCCCATTGCCTTTCAGTCATTCCCGTGCCTGACCCGTGAAATATGAGCATGTATTTCACAGGTCTTACACGGGAATCCTCTCTGTATAATGGCACTTCAAATGGATGCCGGATTACCCTGTGTAATATTCTTTGTAATTACACGGGGCGGCATGACTCTCAGGTGGGAGATGGGTGCAGGATCAAGTCCGGCATGACTCTCAGGAATAATCAGCGTAACTCCTTTCCTTACAGTCATTCCCGTGCCTGACCCGTGAAATATGAGCATGTATTTCACAGGTCTTACACGGGAATCCACTCGGTATGTTCAAATCTCTTTCTCGTAGATCACGTACTCCTTGTACGGAATCCCCCCTATCACTTTCGCGAGCTTGCTCATGGCTTCGTTGGATTTAAGCACCCAGCTCATTTCGCTTGAGTAGAGACCGTGCTTGCCGCCATATTCAGAAATATGCGCGTTCAGAATACTGTCGATGCCTTTGTTGCGGTATTCCGGCAGAACGCCCATGGTTATAGTTCTGAAGGCGGAAATATTTCTACCATACCAGAGATACTTCACCAGTCCCCAGGGAGTGAATGGATTACCGTTAACGTGCTTCAGTGCGATGTTCATATCGGGGAGGGTCAATGAAAAACCTATAGGCTCGCCCTCTTTATCCTCAACAAAGTAAATAAAGTGTTCTTTTGCGACAGGCTTCATGCTTTTAGCCATAAAATCGAACTCTCTGTCGGTAAACGGCACGAACCCCCAGTTCTTTTCCCACGCCTTGTTGTAGATATCCCTTATCTTTTCCACTTCATTATCAAAATCCTTCATATTGATCGTCCTGATCGTAAGCTGTTCCCTTTTCAGGACATGCCGGGCAATCCTGCTGAGACGCCTGATATCGATCTTGTCCTGATCAATATACCATGCAAGAAGCTCCTGACCGACATGGTGTCCGGCGTTGAGCGCAAGGTTATTGTAGTATGGAGGATTATAAAGCATTAAGAACACCGGCGGACTGTCATAGCCTTTCACGAGCATACCGCACTGGTCGTTCATGGATGGACTGACCGGTCCCCTCATGGTGTCGAGACCTTTTGCCTTCAGCCACTGTGAAGCGGCATCAAACAGAGCGTTGGCCACCGACTGATCATTACTGCACTCGAAAAATCCCCAGAAACCAACCTTGTCACCATGAATCTGGTTATGTCTTCTGTTTTCAATCGCTGCAATAGTCCCGACCATCCGCCCGTTTTTCCAGGCGGAAAACAAAACGATATCAGCGTGATCGTAGAGCGGATAACGCTCTTTATCAAGCGTTTTCATGTAATCTGCAATCACAGGCGGAACCCAATACCTGTTCAGCTCGGGATCCTTCCTGTATACCTTCCATGCAAATTTTATAAACCGCCTGGTTTCTTTTCTGCCTTGAACACGCCTGATCTCAACAGACATAATGATGGTATATGGGGTTATGCTATTTAAATGCCGTGCCCGGCTCTACTCCGGCTGCCTTGAGTATTTTCGCAAGCGGACAAAACCCGGTAAAAGCCGCCTGGAAAAGGTTAAGTCCTACAAAAGCGGTAAACCACAACCAGTTCAGGCTTACAAAATGAGCAAGAAGAAGACTTGCCAGCACAAAAAAACCGGCAAAAGCAAACACCATTCGATCAATATTCATAACGTTATTCTCTTTACTGTATTAAAAATGAACAATACCTGTCTGAGCAACAGGTTGTTTACACTTCCGCCCTGGACAGAAAATGATGAAGTTTCATCGCTCCGTCTCGCAGCAGCGTGGCGGTCTCTTCCCATGAAATACAGGCATCTGTAATCGATACGCCATACTGCAATGATGACGGATCAGTCGAAACAGACTGTTTCCCACAAAGAAGATTACTTTCAAGCATAACGCCGAGAATACTCTCGGTCCCGGTCACCCGCTGCTCGATGATGCTGTTCCATACTGTTGACTGACGTTCATAGTTTTTCCCTGAATTGGCATGGCTGCAGTCGACCAGAAGGTTTTTATCAAGCCCCTCTTTTTCAAGACGTCTTTCAGCATCCGCGATATTTTCCGCGTCATAATTAGGGCGTCCTGATCCACCGCGAAGCACCATATGACCATACGGATTGCCGGTTGTTGTAATAACACTGCTGTGCCCGTCAGCATCGATCCCCAGGAAACTGTGCGAGTGCATTGCCGAACGTATCGCGTCAATGGCAGCCTGTACCCTCCCGTCGGTAGAATTTTTAAACCCGACCGGCATCGACAGGCCGCTGGCCATCTGACGATGGGTCTGAGATTCTATTGTCCTTGCACCGATCGCAGCCCAGCTGACAAGATCGGCCACATATTGCGGCGTAAACGGATCGAGAAACTCGGTTGCGGCAGGCAGTCCAAGAGCGTTGATGTCCAGAAGCAGCTTACGGGCATAATAGAGACCGTGCTCAATGTCAAACGTCCCGTCAAGGTGTGGATCATTGATAAATCCTTTCCAGCCGATGGTCGTCCTCGGCTTTTCAAAATAAACCCGCATGATGATACAGAGATCATCCTTCAATTCATCACGAAGCGCTTTCAACCGGCGAGCATACTCCATCGCCGCGTTGATGTCATGGATGGAACAGGGCCCGACAACAACAAGAAGCCTTGAATCACGACCAGATAAAATACCCTCGACTTCCTCACGCCCCTGACACACTACATCGGCAACCCCTTGCGTTACCGGTAGTTTCTCCTTTAAACTGCGGGGAGTTGTCAACCGCTCAATATTTGATACACGTATATCCTGTAACCGCTGCATGAGCAAATAAAATCAATCGTTTTCTCTGGATAGCAAAGAAGATATAAAAAGTCAATAATAATAATTAATCACCTGCAGGAACAATAAATTCCTAACAAAAAAACCTGCCCATGAGAGCAGGTTTTTTATTCCTCTATCGATGGGAACTACCTGCTATGCCTCCTCTTCCTTTGTAAAGTCCACAGTAAGCCATCCCTCATCGAAACTGGCACCGCTGGACTCAAGTCCTGCGATAAAGATCGGCAGTGCGACAATCTTCTGATAATCACCGATTCTGATGGTCAGATCGTCACCCATCTTGAGAATCTTGGGCTCCACGCCCATATCTTCCATAAACGGCAGCCGTATTCTTACCTTATAATGCCCTTCATGAACCTTCTGAATATCGATAGGATTCTCTGTGAAGAAAATATCCATCGGGTTTTTGTCCCCATAAACTTTTTCACCTACCTGCCTCAACATATCAAGGCCAACAACTTCCTGCTCGAGCAAAGGCACCTGGCCGATAGGAATAGGCGCAAAAGCACCTTCTATCTGAGAAATATAGTTCTGCTGAATGCTTCTCCACTTCTTGAAGTATGGATCTTCCGTATGATCAGGCATAACCCTGTTGATGGTAATGCTGTCCACGGTGATCCCGTAAAGGTTCAGATAGGTAAGCGCTCTCATGGACTCCTTGATAACCATCTTCTCCGGATTCATGACCAGACGAACGGTTGTTTTCGAGCCGTCTGCAAGAAGATCGATAATGCCTTCAGTTGAAGCGAAAAGGTTGTCTACTTTATCGTAGACTTCCTGTGGAGCAACCATCGCATCGATCCTTTTCACCTTTTTCGAAAGCGGTCTGATAACCGGCTTGACCATATATTTCTCGACGTTGCGGATCAGCTTGATGAACCAGCCGAATGTTTCGGGCAGCGAAAGAAGCCTAAGCGTTTCACCTGTCGGAGCACAGTCAACGACAAGAAGATCATAGTCTTTCTGTTCTTCGTTGTACCTCTTGATATAGGAGAGTGAAAAAAGCTCCTCCATGCCAGGCAGAACGCCCATCTCTTCAGCATAGATGCCTTCGACTCCACGAGACTCCATCAACTGGGCGAAGTGCTCACGGACGACATCCCAATTCAGATTGAGGTCACCGAAAACACTGACTTCCTGACCCCAGAGATTTTCGGCAATCATGACCGGTGATGGGCCAAGGGTAATGTCCAGTGAATCGCCAAGACTGTGAGCTGGATCAGTTGACATGATCAACGTCTTGTAACCCATTTCAGCGGCTTTCAATGCCGTTGCAGCGGCAACAGAGGTTTTACCAACGCCTCCCTTACCTGTAAAAATAATATTTCGCATACGTAATATTGGTTCTCATTTATTGGAAATTGAAAAGCCGTATCGCAAGCACAAACCGGGCTGACGTGAAGTTCTATTTCCACCACACCGTTTAATTGAAGGCTAAAGATAATAAAATTATCCTTTTTACATACAAACAGAATCCATGGATCACACAATTAGGGGAAAA
>JADHTF010000048.1 GCA_016776555.1 Chlorobium phaeobacteroides | reverse complement strand
TTGTAAAACACACCGCCGGGTATTCAATCGGGAATCGAACCCACGTCCGTTCTCTGTTTCGGGAAAATGTAGAGAATTAAATTTCTCTCGGCGTCCGGCAGTATGAAGGGTTTTGATGTGCGGTAAGATATTTAATAAAAAGGGTTTATGGATATGATTTGGTTTGGAGAACGAATTGGGGTAAGGCTCTGAAACCTCCACAAATAAGCGGTCTTTCAAAATCCGCAAACGTCCGAGAGCCCTTGGGAAACCAAGGGTTTTCTTATTTCTGCTATCCGATAAAGACCAAGTAAGAAGGGGTAAGAAGGTGAACGTTCACAACTTAATAAACATTTTCGAGAGGGTTCACAATCTCCCTATGTCTTTGAGGGCAGGTTTTGTTCAGTATCGTCTCAAGTTGTATCGGGGCAGGTAGTATTCGGGTTTGAACTCGAAGCATTTTGTGACAGAAACTCTCGATAAAACTTGCGACATGGCTTTTTCAGGCATGATGGACGAGAACTGAACGGCTTATCTGTTTTTTCGGACCGAATTTCGTACTATATTCGATTAGGAGGAACACTATATGCATATAACGAACGACATAAAGCCGATTACTTATCTCAAGGCAAAAGCGGCAGATTTGCTGGACCAGATCAATGAGACGCACAGGCCGGTCATTATCACGCAGAATGGCGAACCGAGGGCGGTTCTGCAGGATCCGAAAAGCTACGAAGATATGCGCAATGCTTTAGGATTATTGAAAATGCTTGCAATCGGTGAAGAGGACATCCGTAAAGGAAATCTCAGGTCACAAGAGGAGGTTTTCAACGATCTCGAAAGCCGCCTGAAAAAGCAGTCATGAGTTTGTCATATGATATTTTCTGGGCGGCCTCTGCTGAGCAGGACCTGACAGAAATCATTGACTTCATTGCGACGGAGAGCCCGGAAAGTGCCTTGAGGATAGTAAGGGGAATTCGCGAAAGGGCCTCTGAATTGAAAAGCTTTCCGGAACGGGGGCGAATTGTTCCTGAATTACAATCCCAGGGAATCTTTCTGTACAGGGAGTTGCTTGTCCCCCCATGGAGAATCGCCTATCGGATCAAAGATGCGCAGGTCACTGTTCTTTCGATTCTCGATAGTAGGCGGAATGTTGAGGATATTCTTCTTGAGCGTTTTATAAAGAGAGGTTAGAGGCTATCCCACACTTTTCATTCAACCACAGGACACCTCTATTAATTTGTTCCGCGTCCTGAGCACTTCGTGAGGCGGTGCTCAAAATACTCATGTACCTTATGTATAAACCGGTTTCTCCGCACAGTCCACCTTTTCTTCAGGTCGCTCACGACAATTTATAGAGGAGCCCTACAGTGATCTTGTTGTTGATGATTACCCAGCCCTATGGTGTTTCGAGGACGAGGTCGATCGATCTCATGAGCATCAGATCATCGGGCAGCAGGTTTGCACAATGCCCCAATTTCGTGTCGTTCGAGCATTCCCTGAAACCGAGACGGATTCGCAAATTCCTGGCGGCAGAGAGAATTCCTTTTTCTGTCGGAGCTACGGTTCCGTGCAGATCGAGCATATCGACATAGATAATCGTTTCAGCAACCGATACATCGGGTGCGGCTTTTCAGAGTGAAGGCGATCTCTGTTTCGGTAGTTTTTTCGGGGCGGGTTTTTCCGGCGCTTAGCAGAACAACGGCGTTCTTTTTTTCAACCGGGAAAGAGCGCTATCACAGTGTAGAAGAAAAAGCAGCTGATTTGTTGTACTTTTCTTGTGAAAAAGCATGCGTTTATGGACGGTAACGGGCGGATTACAGCGGTGCTGTTTCTGTGGTTTCTCGACTCCCGCCTTCTCCACTTTTCGCCCGCTATTTTTCCATTCTTTCTTTCTTCCAATACTTCCTTATTTATTTTGCGCTGTGGTAATTGCGTGCTTTGCGTCTCAAAGTGATTCTCTTTGGTGCCCTTACGGTCTTATTGTATCAAAATAAGACGATATTTGTCGCTGTATTTTATCGGCAAAAATCGTCGTTGCGATCTATTTATTTTTATCTCAACTCCAATATTTCAGGCGATATCCGCTACGTTTTTTTGTTTCTCTCTTCCTTCCTTTTGTTTTTTTGGTACATAATATTGCTGTCACTATAGTGGGGTTAGCGTGAAAATTACGCAATGCGCTGCAGACCGGAACACCCTTCTCTGACCCCCCTGTATTTTTTCTTGCTGTTCCCTGAGTCATTGTGGGCAATGCTATTTGAAATTTGATTGATACCAAGTCTATTTATTTATCGGAGGACGTCATGGGTAGAGTTATAGGAACAGTTCTTAACGTAAACGGTACTGTCTATGTGCGTTCCGAAGATGGCAGTACACGCACCCTCAAGCCGGGTGATAAAATCTATGAGGGCGAAGTCCTTATTACCGCGGAAGGGGGAAGTGCTGAGCTTCAAATGCCTGACGGTTCAAGCGTTTCTGTAGATGAAAACCGGGAAATCGGGATGACTTCCGATTTTGTGGAGCAATCAAAGGAGATCGGGCGTGACAGGCAACAGGAGGATGACGGATACAGGTATGATCCATTGGAGACAAAAGATAGTAAGAACGTGGATGATGACGGTGCTGCGTACAATTATGTTCAGCACGGATATCTTCGGGTCGAAAAAACTGAGGCCCCTCCAGATTCTCCGGACTATCGTTTTGTATCCATCGTTGGTTCGTACAACTCTTCCCTTGAAGGAAGATCCGGCAGTGGTGACCCGATGTCGGACGGTCGTGCGACGCATGACCCCAGAATCGAGTTATCACTCGCGCCTCCGGACAGAGAGGCGCAGGAAGAGGTCGTTCGTGTTTTTCAGGAGTTTGAAGGTAGGGACAGACGTATACTTGATACTCAGCCGGAAATCGGTACACCAGAAGATGCGATTGTAGACAAGGATGACCTTCCTGAAGGAAACGATCCTTTGCCTAAAGATCCCGTCGACGTTGGTGGTTTACTCTCTGTAATTCCCGGTGATGAGCCGATCGACACCTTTTTTGAAGGAAACTCACCGCCTGCCGGACTAACTTCAGGGGGAGAATCGGTTAACTATTATGTTTCGTCCGATGGCTATACCCTTATCGGTTATACAGGAGACCTTCCTGCAAGTGGTATACCGGACGCAGATCAGCAGGTTTTTGAGGTCGTGATTAATAATCCCGATTCACAGACCGGTGAGCAATCCTATACTTATACTCAGATTGATCAGCTGGATCATCCCGATGGCGAGGGTGAAAACAATCTGGTACTGACATTTACTTTTACCGCACAAGATACCGACGGCGATTCAGCCTCTTCCAGTTTTGACGTGACGGTTATAGACGATGTTCCTGTTGCAGAGGGAGGGGAGGTATCAGGCTACGTTGATGAGGACGAGTTACCTACCTATGGAATCACGGACAACGATACCGAGGATACGACGTGGGACAGCACGGCTCCGACGGGAGGCTTAGGCAGCGGCAGTCTTGGCGATCTGTTCACTATCGGGGCAGACCAGCCGGGTAGTTTTGCTTTCAAGGAAACTGCTGATGGAGATCCTGTCAGGACAAGTGGCGGCGAGGATGTCTACTCTCAGGACAGACAGGTCTTTTATGATTACGAAAGTGATACGGTACTCTATGGTCGAACGGCAGGCGGAGAGGCGATTTTCAAGATCGAGATAACCGATCAGGAAACCGGCGATTACGAATTTACATTGCTCGATCAGTTAGATCATCCTGCTCCTGCACCAGGAGACCTCGGAGATGATCAGGTTATGGAGTTGAGCCTCACGGATGTGGTTCAGGCGTTTGACTATGACAAGGACCCTGTCGATGCTGCAGGGACTTTTATTATTAAGGTTGAGGATGACGTACCGGAACTGAGTGGAGAAACGGTAGTCGGCGACGTCTGGGAAGACGCCCTGTCGACGTCGGTTGGAGAGTTGTCCGACGGTATCAGCGATAACGACGGAGAGCCGGAAAGCACCACGGCATCGAGCACGAGTACCGGAGTGAGCCTGCAGACGCTGGTAAGCAGCGGCGCGGACGAACCGGTGACGTTCAGCCTGGATCAGAATGCCGTAGCGCCGTCAGGCCTTGAATCGAAAGGTCAGACAGTAACATACAGTGTGAATGGTGATACGCTGACGGCCAGTGCCGGTGGGCGAGAAGTGTTCACGCTGCAGGTCGAGTCAGATGGTGACTGGACGTTCCATCTTAATGATCAGCTCGACCACAGTGGTCAGAATGATGACGAAGAGCTGTTGACGCTCGACTTCACGGGCGTGTTAGTGGCAAAAGATGCCGACGGAGATAGTGTCAATTTTAATCAAAGTGGTCTGTTCACAATAAATGTTGAAAATGATACGCCGACGGCTATACCTGTGAAGGAAACAGCGACAGCGACGCCAATCGATACCAATCTGCTTATTATTCTTGATACTTCCGGGAGTATGGGGAGTAATCCAGGGGTGTCAGGCTACTCTACCAGAATGGCTGTTTCAGTTGATGCGGCAAAAGAACTGATAGACCAATATGATGCTCTTGGAGAGGTTAAAGTACGAATTGTTGACTTTGACAGTACGGGAACAAAAAAAGGTTCATCGTGGCAGACGGCTACAGCTGCTAAGAGTACACTTGACACAATGGTCAATGCCCATACTGATCCTGGCCAATTGACTAACTATGATCAGGCGTTGAACTACGGTATGGATGCTTATGATGATTCAGGAGCGCTTACTGATGCTCAAGGTGTGTCCTATTTCATTTCCGACGGAGTGCCGACTACGAATACAAACTGGAATACTTATCCAAATCTTGTGTCGGGTTCCGATAACTGGCCGGACTGGGGTACAAATAATGGTATCAATAGCAATGAAGAAGGTGGCTGGGAGAGTTGGTTAGAGGCTAATGATGTTATCTCCTATGCCATAGGTATGGGTACTGGAGTAAATGTGGGTAATCTCAACCCTGTCGCCTACAATGGCGTTGATGAATCAGAGATGAATGGCGTTTCGGTGCCCGACCTCAACGATCTTGATGATGTGCTTGCAGATACCATTCCTCAGGATCCGCTGACAGGTTCTTTGCAGTTGGCTATAGGGGCAGATGAAGTAGGATATGTCAAGTCGATCGCAGTAAATGGAACGACATATACCTATAATCCGGCAGGAGGAGGATCAATTACAGTGTCTGGTGGACCTGATAACAGTTCCTTCGATACAACTGATAATATACTTACCGTCAATACCGATGACGGGGCTATTATCAAGATTGACATGGATAGCGGTGATTATGAGTACAAGGCACCAGCTATTTTAGATGGTCAGTATACAGAAAATATCGGTTTTGCGCTGGTGGATTCTGATGGGGATACAAACAGTTCTTCGCTTGTAATCAATAACTATCCGCTACCTTCACCGATAAATGAAACCTGGATTGGAGACGGTACAAGTCAAATTAAAACTGCATCTTCTACAAATGCTTATCTGGATGGTCAGGGTGGAGATGATACTTTAACTGGTTCAACAGGCGACGATATTCTGAAAGGTGGAGACGGGAATGACGAACTCGATGGAGATGGTGGGTCGGATATATTGTTAGGTTACCATGGAGCAGATATGCTTTACTATGATGGTGCAGATAAGATTATTGACGGAGGTAACGGTGGTGGTGATGATATGCTGCTTCTAAATAATAATGATGGTATCACTTTCGGTGGTGCAAATCCTGTTGTGAATATCGAGATCATTGACCTTACTACAGGTAATCACGCGTTGTCAAATCTCAATCCTGGCGATGTTCTCGATATGACTGACGGCTACAATGAACTCTATATTCTCGGTGATAGCTCAGACAGTGTGTCCGGTAGCGGTTGGAATTCTTCGGGTTCAGGAGGTGGATATGATGTCTATACGGCGGTGGTCGCTACGGAAACGGTTACCCTTTACGTTCAGGACAGCATCAATGATACCATAACGTGATATGCGTTCACTAATCACTTCAATGATATCGTGAATCTGGAGCAGGCATTGTGAATGAGTAGTTTTTGATTGAGACTTTTTACGTATTTTACAGCTAAGCAACATTTTAACCTCCTATAGAAATGAGCAACAATAGGTATAGCCGGAAGACGCGGCAGTTAATCGTGGCGTGTGCAGTGGTGGCCGGAATGGCATTGCCAAAGGACGCTGATGCGGTGGCAGACAATTCAGTGCAGTCGGTTGTTGAGCATACGATCAACGGCAATCCCGAGGTGCAGGCAAAGTGGCACGAGTTTATGGCAGCGAACTATGAGGAGGACGTCGCCTATGGCGGGTATTTCCCGAAGCTCGACGCGTCGGCTGGTATCGGCCGAGAGTGGAACTATCAGGAAAGCATCCCGAACAAGGATGTCTACACCCGCAAGGGAGTTCGTCTTGAACTGAAGCAGATGCTGTTTGACGGATTGTACACGCATCATCAGGTGTGCCGTCTGAAGTGCCGCGGCAAGGCGCTGTATTTCGAGTTTCTGCAGTCGATGGAGAGCGCCGGCCTTGAGGCGTTGCGTGCGTATGCCGACGTGCAGCGGTACCGAAACCTTGTGCGCCTCGCGGAACAGAACTACTCGTATCATCAGGAGATCCACGACCAGATCGTACGGCGAGTAAAATCAGGAGTCAGCACCGGAGTGGACCGTGAGCAGATAGAGGGTCGCCTCGCGCTGGCCAACTCGAATTTGATCACGGAGCAGGCGAACCTGCATGACGTGACGGCACGTTATCAGCGTATCGTGGGTCAGCTGCCGGCGGAAGAGCTGTCGGAATTTACTGTGCCTGTGGAAGCGATCCCATCGCATATTGAAACAACGCTGCATGAAGCCTACCGGAAGAATCCTGGATTTCTCGCTACGCTGATGGATATCAAGTCGTCGCGGCACGCGGTCGGGGTGCAGAAGTCGAAGTTTTATCCCCGTTTTGACCTGCGGGCGTATCATGACTGGAGCTGGGACAAGGACGGTATTGACGGCTATCAGCGTGAAGCGGCAGTCGAGCTGGTGATGAACTTCAACATTTTCAACGGCGGCTCGGATCTGGCATCGGTGAAACAATACAAGCAGAAGCTGTACCGCTCGATGGATCTTAAGGAAAAGGCGGATCACGATTTGCGCCAGACGGTCGAGATCGCCTATAACGATCGTAAGTCACTGACAAGACAGGTGGAGTATCTGGACGAGCACCGGAGGCGTCTTGACCAGGTTCGTGTGGCGTATCTTGACCAGTTCACGATAGGCAGACGAACGCTGCTGGATCTGCTGGACACGGAGAACGAGTACTACCAGGCGCAGCGAGCGTATATCAACGGGACGTATGATCTGACGATAGCCGATGCGAGGACGCTGGCTGGAATGGGCAGGCTGCTCAACGACATGGGCGTGGTGCGCTATGAACTGCCGACGCTCGAGGAGCTTGACTACAACGGTTTTCCGGCAGTGACAACGGCGGATTATAGCGATCCCGTGGAAGCACCTCAAGGCGCGGAGTAGACTACTTTGGCGAAGAGCTGTAACGCATAGCACTTTTTATGGATAATGAACAACCTGAGGGCGGGGTTCAGCAAGAGCCGGTTGTGCAGGATGCACTGCTTGAATGCCTGATTACCCTTGGCAAAATCCATGATCGGGTTACAGAGCGAAACGCCGTCAAGGCAGGTCTTCCATTGCAGAATGGAAAAATAACTCCGGCACTTTTTTCGAGAGCCGCCAAGCGTGCCGGTTATACTACCAAAATTGTCAGGCGCCGGATTGATTCTCTCAATCCGGCGCTTTTTCCTGTTATGCTGTTGCTCGACCGTGACGATGCATGTGTTCTTCATAGCGCTGAGAACGGAACGGCTTCAGTAACCTATTCGGAACTGCCGGACGCTTCGGTGAGTGTTCCGGTTTCTGAAATAGAGGATCGGTACACCGGTATCGCCATATACGTTCGTCCGGTTTTTCGCTATGACAGCAGAACACCGGAGGTCAGAAAGCTCAAAAGACGACATTGGTTCTGGAGCGTGATCGAAGAGAACAAGCCGCTTTACAGGGATATTCTCATTGCTGCGGTTATGATAAACCTGTTCGCGCTGGCGATGCCCCTGTTTATCAGAAATGTCTATGACCGGGTACTGCCGAACGTTGCGATCGATACGCTCTGGATAACCGCGTCGGCGGTACTGCTTGTGCTTTGTGCCGATGTGATCATGCGTCTCATGCGTGTCTATTTTATCGATCTCGCTGCAGGAAGGGCTGACGTGAAACTCTCTTCATCCATCATGGAAAAGGTGCTTGGGCTGAGAATGGAAAACAGGCCGGCATCGGTCGGGTCATTCGCGTCAAACCTTCAGGCATTCGAGTTTATCAGGACATTTATCACCTCTACTACCGTAGCCGCCCTGGTTGATCTTCCGTTTGCGCTTCTGTTTGTGCTGATTATCGCTCTGATCGCATGGCCGCTTGCCATTCCTGTTCTCCTTGGTGTCGGTCTGGTGTTTCTCTACGCGGTAACCATTCAGGGCAAACTTCATGACCTGACGGAAAAAACCTACCGTCTCGGCGCGCAACGAAACGCGACGCTTATTGAGAGCCTTTCAGGAATGGAGACTATCAAGTCTCTCGGAGCTGAAGGCCGCTTTCAGGCAAAATGGGAGCAGATTGTTTCTCATCTGGTCAGGATAGGTGAGCAGCTGCGTCTGCTTTCGGCATCGGTGAGCACCGGGGCTTACTGGGTGCAGAATTTTGTGTCGATCGCCATTATCATAACCGGTGTCTACCTTGTGGCAGCCGGGAACCTGAGCATGGGAGGCCTGATCGCCGTTTATATTCTTTCATCGAGGGCGATGGCTCCTGTGAGTCAGAGCGCGGCGCTGCTTACCCAGTATCATCAGGCGGAAACATCCATGACGTCGTTGAACGAGATAATGGATCGACCAGTGGAGCGTTCTCCTGATGCAGAGTTTGTCACGAGGCAGACGTTCAAGGGGGAAATTGTTTTCAGGAATGTACAGTTTTCCTATCCGGATCAGGAAAGTGAAGCGCTCAGCGACCTCTCGTTTCATATCAAGCCCGGCGAGCATGTAGCGGTTCTCGGGAAAGTCGGATCAGGTAAAACAACACTGGAACGATTGATCTCAGGATTGTATCAGCCTACGGGTGGAGCGGTACTGATTGACGGGGTTGACAGCAGGCAGCTGGACCCTGCCGAGCTTCGCAGAAATCTGGGGCATGTGCCGCAGGACGTCATGCTGTTTTTCGGCTCCCTGCGTGAAAATATCACCATGTCCTATGCTCAGGCAAGCGACCAGGAGATACTCCGGGCTGCGAGGGTCGGTACCATCGACCAGTTTGTCGACAAGCATCCCCACGGTTTTCAGATGCAGATCGGTGAACGAGGCGAAAATCTTTCCGGGGGACAGCGCCAGGGCGTAGCGATAGCTCGTGCGGTTATTGCCGATCCGCCGATTCTCCTGCTTGACGAGCCGACTTCTTCAATGGACACTTCGACTGAAGCGATTTTTAAATCGCGCCTGAAACAGTTCGCCCGGAACAAGACGATGCTTGTTGTTACTCACCGATCCTCGCTTCTTGAACTTGCTGAGAGGGTGCTGGTCATGGATAGCGGCAGGATCGTGGCCGACGGGCCGAAGGAAAAAGTGCTCGAGGCTCTCAGGAAAGGTCAGATACGGAGAGCTGACGCATGATCGATACAAGAACAAAAGAGGGCTTTGAACGCCTCGGAAGGTTTATCAAGTCGTCCGGTGAAAAAGGACGCCGATATGTCGATATGTTTTTTCAGCGGTGGATTCCTCTTGAGGAGGAGAAGCCTCTTGACTGGGTAGGTGATGCCGACTGGGCGCAGCTTCAGCAGGAACCGGTGAGAGCCCGCGCGCTTCTGAAAATCTTCGGAATAACGCTGGCGCTGCTGTTGCTCTGGGCGGCGGTCGCCCCGCTTGATGAAGTGACCAGAGGGATGGGGAAGATTATTCCGTCTTCAAGACTACAGGTGATCGAGTCTCTGGACGGAGGGGTTGTCGAGGAGATTCTTGTGCAGGAAGGCGTGGTGGTGAAGTCGGGTGATCTTCTGATGCGTATCGATCCGACCCGGTATACCTCTTCACTGCAGGAGCGTCAGTATGAAGTGCTGAGCCTGATTGCCCGTGCCGCACGTTTACGCGCACTTGCTGAAGATTCGCCCCTTGATCTTCCTGAAGACAAACTCAAAGATGTTCCGCAGATCGTGGAGCATGAAAAGCACCTGTATGAGGAAAGCCTTAAAGGGTTTGACTCACAGATGATCATTATGAAGGAGAAGCTTTCCCAGAGAGAGCATGAACTTGAAGAGGTAGAGGCCCGGCAGATTCAGACCCGACAGGCATACGGGCTTGCTGCTCAGGAGTTGAACAGAACGCAGCCGCTGCTCAAGTCCGGCGCAGTGTCTGAAGTGGAGGTTATCAGGCTTCGACGGGATGTCGCGAACGCAAAAGGTGAACGCGATGCAGCCATAGCAAGAAAAGCCACCCTCGAGCGATCGGTTGAGGAGGCAAGGGAGCAGATTCAGGAAACGGAGCTGAACACCAGGAACGAGTGGCGTGAGGAGCTCGCCGATGTCTTGAGCAAAATATCAAGCATGAGCCAGGGAACCAAAGGTCTGGCTGACCGTGTTGAACGAGCCGAGATCAAGGCTCCGGTTAACGGAACGGTCCAGCGGCTCTATATCAATACTCTCGGAGGTGTGGTCAAACCTGGCGGAAGAGTGGCCGATATCGTTCCCCTGGATGACAGCCTTGAAGTCGAAGTCAAGGTTTCACCAAAGGATATCGCGTTTGTGCACCCCGGCCAGAAGGCCCTTGTCAAGCTGACCGCATATGAATTTTCTATTTACGGCGGATTGAAAGCTGATGTCTATCAGATAAGTCCTGACACGGTTACTGACGAGGAGGGCAACACGTTTTATCTTGTCCGGGTGAAAACCCCTGCAGCATCGATACGCGAAGGTCTGCCGATTATACCGGGAATGATGGCCCAGGTCGATATTCTGACGGGAAAACGCACGGTCCTCGCCTATCTTCTGAAGCCCATACTTCGGGCTACGTCCAACGCTATGAAGGAGAGGTGAGGGTTGCAGCAGTGACGGGAAACGAGAGACACGAGTAGGTGAGATCTGTTTTTTTTCAGATAAGAAAGGTGCTCTGCATATGCGTCTGATAAAAGCGGTACTTCTGTTATCAAGCGCAATGACCGTGATGGCCGGTTCTATTATTTCACCGGCTCTTCCGGAGATCAGCCGTCATTTTTCAGGAGCAGGTGACGCGGTTTTCACGAAACTGGTACTGACCATGCCGGCTATCATGATTGCCGTATGCGCACCGCTTGCTGGTCATCTGTCAGATATGTTCGGGCGCAGGAAATTGCTGATCTTTTCGCTTTTTCTTTATGGCGTTTCAGGGTTCAGCGGTTTTTTTCTGGACGATCTTTTCCTTCTTCTTGTCAGTCGCGCAATTCTCGGGATTGGTGTCGGGGGTATCATGAGCGCGGCAACCGCGCTCATAGGTGACTTGTTTTCAGGAGATGAACGTGCCGGGTTCATCGGTCTTCAGTCCGGTTTTATGTATATCGGGGGGGTTGTGCTGGTGCTGTTTGGGGGGCTGCTTGCGGAGATCAGCTGGAGAGCGCCTTTTACCGCCTACCTTTCCGCTTTTGCTGTTCTCGCGATGGCAATTGCCGGGTTCAAAGAGCCGGATAAGCGATTGAAGAGCGACAAGGGAACTGAGTCTGTGGAGGAGTCGCCTGTGCCGTTACTCGCGGTAAGCGTGATCTATGTGCTGGTTTTTCTGCTGATGATCTTTTATTATATGGTGCTGGTGCAGGTACCGTTTATTCTTCAGGAGCGTTTTGGTTTTGGCAGCGCCATGACCGGTCTTGCCATTTCGGCATCCGCACTTGCCGGAGCACTCTCTTCTCTCTCCTATCCGTTGATCAAGCGCAGACTGTGTTACAGGAACATCTATGCTCTTGGGTTCGGATTTGTGGCGACCGGATATCTTTTGATAGGCTCTGCGGACAGTTATCCGCAGTTACTGGCCGGTCTTGCATGTGCAGGATTCGGTAACGGTATGATGATGCCTAACGGCAGTTTCTGGCTTATGGAGGTGGTTCCTGAAAGAGTCAGGGGGAAGGCTGTAGGCGGCTTTACGGGAATGATTTTTCTCGGGCAGTTCCTTTCTCCGGTTGTTATGGCTCCGGTGGTGTTGTTTTGTACCCTGAGCGGCGCATTTCTCTTTGCCGCGACAGCAATGTGGATGTTGGTTTTGTTTTTACTGGTTCAGAGGTTTATCTCATAAACGTTATTCTTTCATGCCGGATCAACTTCAGTTTCGTATTGCCGATGTCGAGGGGGATATTGAGTATTCTGTCAGACAGAGCCCTCGTGCGAAGCATGTACGGTTGCGGGTGTCGCCTCATGAAGGGCTTGTTGTGGTGGTGCCGCCGGGGTTCGATACGCGTCAGGTTCCGGGAATCGTCCGGGAGAGGATAGGATGGATACAAAGAGCATTTGAAAAAATGCCATCCGTTCATCCCCGAACAGTCGGGGTGCCTGAAAAACTTTCCCTTCGGAGCATCGGTGAGGAATGGTCTGTTTTTTGCCTTAGGGGCGAAAGGGAACGAAATTATCTTGAGCAAAGATCGGGAAGGGTTATCGAGATTCATGCTGTTGACGAAGATCCTGCTCTACAGGGTGATCTTCTGCGTGCATGGGTTCGCCGGAAAGCCTTGATAGAACTGCTTCCCCGGCTGGAAGAAGCAGCGAGGCAGTACGGTTTCCGGTATAATCGGGGGACGGTACGCCACCAGAAGACCCGGTGGGGAAGCTGTTCGACCAGAGGCACGATAAGCCTCAACATGAAGTTGCTCTTTCTTCCCTCTGAACTGGTCGAGTATATTTTTCTGCACGAGCTGTGTCATACCGTTCATATGAACCATTCACAGAGTTTCTGGACGCTTCTGGAGCGGCATATGCCGGATTGCCGCGCACGCGACCGCGCCATGAGG
>JADHTF010000047.1 GCA_016776555.1 Chlorobium phaeobacteroides | reverse complement strand
GGCGCCTCATGCGCTCGTCCAGAGCCCATGCAATTTTCTCAAATTTGATGCGGATCAGCGTTATTTCGTCATCATGTGTCTTCATGATGACAATATAACACTTTCCTTTATTCGTTATAGTTATTTATTAACAGTTTCTAACTGCATAATACAAATCTTTTATTCTATTGCACTACGTCCCCTATTTGAAAGAAAAAACAAATAATGATGATATGAGCTAAATCGTCATTGCCTGGAATGAAGGCCGATCATATTTCCTTCGGTGTCGCTGACAAGGGCAATAAAACCATACTGGCCTATTGAAAACTTTTCCCTGATGATTTTTCCGCCATTTTCTGCTGCTCTCATGGCTTCATCAGCACAATCATTGCACGTGAAATATACCAGAGTACTGTTGCCTCCCGATGGGCAATCTTCCATTTTCACAAGCGCTCCCGAAGCACCAAGGACGTCTTCCTGCATAGGGAAAGCCCACATTTCAAGCTCTGTACTTTCCAGTTTTTCCAGTTTACCATCGAATACACTCTCGTAGAATGCTTTAGCGCGATCAATGTCCCGGACATAGATCTCAAACCAGCCGACCGGATTGTTTTTCATGATTTCTCCTTGATGATTACCTGAAAGAAAGAGATCTCATGATTCTGCGAATTATCCGCGAATTCTGATTTCTCAACCCTTTCTAAAGACAACCGATTTACTGAAGAAAATGTTCGGCCTTCCTGCTACAGTAAAGCCTGCCTCTTGAGCAAAAGCTATCTCTTCCTTGAATGTTTTTCTCGAAACATGGAAAAACGGCGGCTCAACCATGAGCACCTGTCCGTCAGGCTGTACAATCGAGAATATCTGGTTGAAAAGCCGTTCCTTGTCTGAAACTTCGTGAACCATATAGAACAGAAGAACAAAATCCACTCTTTCTGATATGCCCATACTGCCCGATTCACTTCTGTGCAGAATGATCCGGCTTTCAAATCCTGTTCCTTGTATCCGGTTTTTTACTTTCTGAAGCATTTCATCCTGCAGATCTGCTGCAAAAACCTTGCCGGTCTCACCAACCATGCGGGCCAAGGTAAGAGTAAAAAAGCCCGGACCGCAGCCAAGATCAAGGACTTTCATCCCCTCTTTAACATAAGGAGCCAATATTTTTTGTGGATCCTGCAGCCATCGACGAATCCTGTTATCAAGGCTGCCTGCACATGCCACCGGACAAACAAGTCTCTTTCTGTTATGCATCCTCGCCTCCAATTCTGTTGCAAAGAGTCCGGATTCCTGAAACCTCAGTCCTTCTCCATAAAGGTTTTCTGTTTATCAACAGTTCCCTGCTCAGTTCAGAAGCGGATACTACATCTCAAGGTTCACAACTGTTCGTCCTTTCAGATTTCCTCCAAGCATCAGATCAATCGAGTGAGACAATTCAGCCTGTGATATTTCATTGCTCAGCCCCTGAAGGTTATTCGGCATCCATTCTCCGGCCAGTTTCTTCCAGACAATTTCCCTCTGTGACATGGGGCAGTTCTGGGAGTCAATGCCTATCAACGACACACCTCTGAGAATAAATGGAAATACAGTAAGGTCGAGATTTGGAGAAGCTACATTACCACAGCAGGTCACCAGGCCCATTGGCCGGGTTGACTTGATGAGATTGCCCAGAATGTTACCGCCGACAGTGTCAATCACACCGGCAAAAGCCGCTTTCAGCATGGGACGCTTGTTCTCCTCTTCAAAGTCCTGCCGCGGAAGGACTTCCTGTGCCCCGAGTTCAAGCAAAAAATCGCGCTCCTGCTCCTTGCCTGAAATAGCCGAGACAGCGTAACCCAGTTTCGAAAGAATACCTATGCTCAGCGCCCCTACGCCTCCGGTCGCTCCTGAAACCGCTATGTTACCATCTTCAGGCTTGACCGTTTCAATGAGTCGCATGACTGACATTCCCGCAGTGAATCCTGCTGTTCCGAATAGCATGGATTCCTTCATCGTCATGCCTTCCGGCAGCTTGACCGCCCATTCGGACGGAACCCTGATATATTGCCCGAATCCTCCGTCAGTATTCATTCCCAGGTCATAACTGGTAACGATAACGGGCTCATTCTCATTGAACTTCCCGGAAGCATCGTTGACAACCGTTCCGGCGGCGTCGATTCCGGGAGTGTGGGGATATTCTCTCGTCACTCCTTTGTTGCCGGTTGCAGAGAGAGCGTCCTTGTAGTTCAGCGATGAGTAGTGCACCTTGACCAGCAAATCATTATCCGGCAAATCATCAACTCTTCTGTTTATGATCTGTCCGGAAAATGCGCCATCCTTTTCTTCAACAACAAATGCCTTGAATTCAATTGATTCCATCTGTTTCTCCCATTATTGCATAAGATTCAGGTCGATTTCTTCATCTTGTAAATAAACGAATTCCAACGTTCCTCTTCAACGCCTGCACCAGCCATCTCAGCTCTTGCAAGAGCAAAAAAGAGATCCGAAAGACGGTTGACATAAACAGGAATCGATGGGTGCACGTTATCCTGCTTGATCAGACGCACCAGAATGCGCTCTCCCCGACGAACCTGCGTGCGGACAACATGGCAAAGCGCTGATATCTCCGTTCCTCCGGGAAGCAGAAAACAATCAGAAGGGCCTGCCATCTCTTCAAGCTCATCGATCCAGCGTTCGCAGAACGCAGCTCCGTCGATCGGCAGGATGACGCTGTTTGGCTTTTCAGCGTCTGATGGCGTGGCGAGGTGAGACATCATGTTCATGAAGGCAATCTGTACCTCCTGAAGCCTCTCCTGCCATGGATGATCCACCGGCAGCTTCGCACGCAGCAGACCGATATACGAGTTCACCTCGTCAAACGTACCGTAGCATTCCACCCTGATATCGTCTTTGTCTACTCTGGATCCACCAAACAAACCCGTCGTCCCCTCATCCCCGGTTCTGGTGTAAATTTTCATCCTGTTCTCCTGTTTTGACTTTGGCGTTGCAAACCGGTAGTTGCGGCGTAAAATACCCCGGTTATCGAAATCTGCTTCCTTTTTTATTTCCTTTGCCTTTCAGCTTTTTTCCGCTGACTTCTTCCTTATGACTTTTGACTTTTTCCCTTTGCCTTTAGGGCTCCCCCTTCAGCTCCATCATCAGGTCATGCAGGCTTGTCCAGCTACGGGCACCTTCTGCGAGAAGCTTATCAACCTGCTCAACAGCCTGCTTTCCGTCTGTATAGTCGCGTTCCGCGATGCCACCGGCAATCCATACCTCTTTTCCTGCATCGAGCGCTTCTTTTGCCAGGCGGAGGTTAATCAGATTGCCCGATCCGAAAGGAACATCGCTTACCACAAGTATTTCGGCCTGCCCTGCCATGTCGGAAGCCTCTTTATAGGCTGCTTCACCAATAGCAGAAAAAGGCTTTTCAAATACAGCTTTAATACCGAGAGCCTTTGCCGCCTCGGCATCGGAATCCATACGGTTGAGTACCCCGGTAGTAACATTGCATCCGTAGAGCCCGAAACGCCGGTAGAGTTCGATGCCAGTTCCCCCTCCAGCAATCACATGAACCGGCTTCATCCACTCAGAGCCCCTGCTGATACCATCAAGTACTCCGATGACATGTACTGCTCCAGTCAGAGGGTCCTGCTGAACCTGCAGTTCACAGTCATAGACGCGACTGAGAATTTCTGCCTGCAGCACCTCTTCAGAGCTCCCTGTGACAACCACCTTGCCCGCGTTCATGAGAATCAGTCGATCTGCGATTTCAGAAGAAAGGCTGAGGTCATGACTGACAAGGACAACCGTCATCCCGTGCTCATGGTTTAAACGTCTGAGAATTCGGAGCACTTCGTATCGATGATTGATATCGAGATGCGCGATCGACTCGTCAAGCATGATGATCTGCGGTTCCTGAGCAAGGACCATGGCAAGGATGACCCGCTGCTGCTCGCCTCCGCTCAGTTCCATAAAATAGCGGTCTCGCAGATCGAGAACGTCGGTATAGATCATGGAGCGTTCAATGATACCATGATCCTCCTCTGACAGTGCTATCCAGGGTAAAGACGATCCTGTCCTGCCGTTCATGACGATCTGATGTACCGTAAAGGCCATAGGTGATTCCACTTTCTGGGGAACGACACCGAGAATCCTTGAGCGCACAGAAGGCCTGAGTTTCCGGACATCTTCACCGAAAAGCCTGACCGTACCTGAGCTCGGCCTGATCAGCGCTGCAACCGTCTTGAGCAACGTGCTTTTCCCGCAGCCGTTCGGCCCGATAAGCACGACAAACTCACCTTTCGCGATCTGCACGGAAAGAGAGTCAAGCACAAGGTGATCACCGTAACCTGCGCTGACAGAGTCAATGGAAAGAGCCGGAACGGACATAGTGCTAAGTGCTTCCCATTTTTGAATTTTGACTTCTACCTTTTGACGTTATTAAGCTATCCACGCGTTTTTCATCTTCCGTTGAAGGATCATCAGGAAAAACGGTCCTCCGGCAAGCGCTGTGATCACGCCGACGGGCATCTCGACCGGAGCAAGTACGGTTCGGGCGACAGCGTCACAGAGAACAAGGAACGTTCCCCCGGAAACCGCGGAAAGAGGAATCAGCCATCGGTGGTCAGGACCGAACATTGCCCGGGTAACATGGGGGACAATCAAACCGACAAAACCTATCATCCCCCCGATAGAAACCGCCGTTGCGGCCATCAGGGTTGCCGCAAGAAGTCCTCCGAGAATGATCAGGTCGGCATTCATCCCCTGATAGTGGGCCATCTCGCGCCCAAGCGTGAGCGCGTTAAACCGTGAGCCGAGGAGCCATGTCACGATAAACCCCGCTCCAATAAGCACCGTTGAAAGTATCCTCTGGTCCAGCGGGGCTGGCTGAAGATTGCCGAGCATCCACCAGATAACACTATGCAACCCGTCAGCGCTTGCCGTTGAAACCAGAAACATAATGAGACTCGAACATATGGAACTGATGATGACCCCGCTGAGAATAAGACTGTACACAGAGGGGGATCCTCCACTTCCCCTGCTCGCGATCCCATAGACAAGAAAAAGAGTAAGAACCGCAGCAACGAACGCTGCGACAGGAAGGCTCAGGGGAATAAAGGCGACTGCTCCGAACAGAATAGCCAGCGTCGCGCCCAGACCCGCTCCCCCGCTCACGCCGAGGACATAAGGTTCGGCAAGAGGATTGCGAAGAATTGCCTGAAAAACGACTCCGGAAACGGAAAGCGCCGAGCCTACAAGCAGACCCATCACCAGACGGTTAATGCGCAGATTGAGGATCGCTTTGCCGACAGGAGAATGCACATCCGGGAAGCCCTGTCCACTGGCGCCCAGCAGAAGAGAGAGAAAAAGCAGAAGAGGGACAGCCAGGCAAAACAGTGCTATACGTACCCGGGGCACTCCCTCTATGCCGGGCGTAAACGGAATATTCTCTCTGTTTCTTTTCATGACACACCTGTTGTTGAGACTACCTTCAGGATCATACGCAACCCTGTTCCTGTTCCGAGAAACAGTACGGAAACCAGTAGCATAAGACTGATCGCCTGCTTGATGGTATCTGTCGAGCAACGGCCCTGACAGGTACCAAGATACGGAAGGTTATGCTTTTCGCCTCCATAACTTCTCGGGCCGCCAAACCTGACACCGAGAGCACCGGCAAATGCCGCTTCAGGATATCCCGCATTCGGACTGGCGTGTTTTTTTGCCGTAGTGCGTACCGAGGGGAAAACATCTTTATACCGCATGCCAAGCAATACTGAAGCAACTGCGACACAGGGCACTGTAAGGCGTGAGGGCAGGTAGTTGACAAGATCATCAAAACGTGCCGAGGCCCATCCGAATTCTCTGTAGCGTTCATTTTTATAACCGAAACTCGAGTCGAGTGTATTCACAGCCTTGTAGGCAAGTGCGCCTGCCGGACCGAATAGCAGCGCGTAAAACAGTGGCGCTGTGACACCGTCAACGGTATTTTCTGCAACGCTTTCAACAGCGGCAAGAGCGATTTCGCTCTCCTGCATCGATGCGGTATCCCTCCCGACGATCATACCAACCCTCTCCCTTGCAAGAGCCAGCCTGCCGATCTCGAGTGGTTTTCTGACCGCATCTGCGTGAACAGCAAGATCACGCGCCGCTATCGTGAAATAGAGCAGAAGAACTGCGGCTGCATTCTCAAGAGCAGGGTGAAACAAACCGCACAGTTTCAGCACCGCATATCCGGCAAACGCGCTCCCGCCAACAACAAGGATAACAGCAATGACACCCGCAACCCGCAAAGAAATCATGTGAACACCTCGAAGAAAAGCTTCGGTTTTCAAGGCAAACCAACCGATAATCCTGACAGGATGAGGGTAATTCTGAGGATCGCCGACAGCAAGATCAAGAAGAAATGCCAAAACCGGCAGAATTTCCTGAGTATACATCATGGAGCAAGCGTCTCTTTGAGTGCTGCGAAACGTTGCAGATGCTTCAGCAGATACTCATTCTCTTCAGGTTTGCGAATGGCAAAGCGGAAATACTTATCCTCCAGGCCGGGAAAATTCCTGCAATCACGAACAAAGATATTGTTTTCCATAAGATACGTGAGCAGTTCGTCGAGGCTGGAATCACATTTCCAGCGGGCAAGAAAAAAATTCGCCGCGTAGCCCCGGATTGAAACAGAAGGGATTTGCTTCATCCGCTTGAATATTTTCGCTCGTTCATGAGTGATCAGGCGCCTGACCTCCTTTTCGAAATCACCGGCATTCAGAAGCTCCAGGGCAACGGCGTCGGCAACAGCATTAACCGACCAGGGCGTCTTGAAACAAAGCAAGCGCGCAATAGTGTCAGGATGAGCAATAGCGGCGCCAAGTCTCAGCCCGGGCAAAGCATAGAATTTCGTCAATGAACTGACAACGATGATATTTTTAAACGCTCTCAGATCATTCATCAGCGATGCTCCAGGAAAGTCATCGACAAACTGAATGAATGCTTCATCAATAATGAACCACTTGTCGGGAAAGCGGCTTGCGAGAGCCAGAACAACCTCTTTTGGAAATCTGCTCCCGGTTGGATTATTGGGATTAGCCGCAAACATCGCGTCAACATCCTTCATTTTTTCCGAAATCTCCTCGATTCCGGGAAACACAAACTTCTCCTGATCTTTCAGCATCAGATAACGCACCTTCGCTCCCGCCGTGCTGCATGCCCTCTCGTAATCATAAAAAGAAGGGGCCGGCACAAGTGCGCTATCGAGGCCAAGCGCTGCCGGGATGAGATAAATCCCCTCAATTGCCCCATTGAGGGGAAGAACACAGTCATGGGCAACATCAAAACGCCGACAGAAAAAATCCCTGACTCCGCTGCCGTCTATGGATGGATACCGGTGCAGCGCGAACGAATCGAGAGATACCTCAGGAAGCGGCGGAGAAATCGGGCTTATGTTGACGCTGAAATCGATCAACGCCTCTTGACCGGAAGATGCTCGCCGCGTTGGCGCCCCTCCATGTTTATAAGAATACAGGTTCACGGTAATAGGTAATAGGTAATAGGTAATAGGTAATAGGTAATAGGTAATAGGTAATAGGTAATAGGTGAAAATAGTCATGCCTCCTGTAAAACAGACTTTTTCCGCAATCCATTGAGAAAAAAAGTCAAAATTCAAAAGTAAAAAGGGCCAAATGGCTGAACAGCTAACCAGCTATTGAACCATCGTAACACATAGCACCTAACCCCTAACACACTCATTGCTCATTGCTCATTGCTCAGCACTTTCTCTTCGCCCCCTCGCCCCCTCGTTCTTCTTGTCTTGTCCCCCTCTACTACCCACTGCCTACTGCCTACTTCTCACTTCCCTCGTCCTATAATTTCATACACTTTTCCCATATTGAGATGACTCAAAAAGTGCTCTGCGAGCCGGTTGTATTCAGTATCCTTCTCCGTAATGGTATCGTTCACAGCAGAGTCCGGTCTCAGCTTGCCGAGAAACCAGCCTCTGAACGCACTCCCGTCAAAAATGCCGTGAAAGTAGGTACCAAAAACCTTTTCATCATGGCTTATGACTCCGTCAGTATCAGAGGAATGCCTGTTGTTTCTTGCCGTCAACTGCAGCAGGGGCGACGCCTTGCCTGTAAGCCGGGTTTCCCCCATATGGATTTCATAACCCTCGACAGGTATCGTGTCATCGAACAGACAGCCTTTAGCGTTGAACAGCTGTTTTTCTTTCTTGAGGAGCGTATGCACCGGAAGCAGACCGAGACCCGATGTTTCTCCGGGCTCTCCTTCAAGGCCATGTGGATCGGCAACGGATATTCCGAGCATCTGGTAGCCTCCGCAAATACCCGCGATAATCCCTCCCCTCTTCCGGTATTCAGCGAGCCGTTCTTTCCAGCCCATAAAAATCATCCAGTCGAGATCTCCCCTGACATTTTTCGATCCAGGCAGAATGACCGCATCATAGTCAGCAAGATCTTTGGGGTGATGCAGGTAATGAACTTCTGCATCATCGAGCAGGTCAAATACAGCGAAATCAGTAAAGTTCGATATATGAGGAAAATACACGATCGCTATACTGATCTTCCCGGGATCAGGAGATGCCGCAGGATCGACAACCGCCTGAAGCGGCACTGCGTCTTCAGCCTCGATGTGGATCCCTCTGAAATATGGTATAACACCAAGCACCGGCACTCCGGACAGTTCCTCGAGAATACGGATTCCATCATCGAAAAGGACCGAATCCCCGCGGAAGCGGTTGATAATAACACCTTTTACCCGCGCCCTGTCTTCGGGAGGAATGACAGAAAGCGTCCCTGCAACCTGCGCGAATACCCCGCCCCTGTCAATATCGGCCACAAGAATGACCGGCGCGTCGGCTTCTTTTGCTGTCCTGAAATTCACGAAATCCCGGTCATAAAGATTCATCTCCGCACAGGAACCAGCGCCCTCGATAACGACAAGGTCATGCCTGCCTGTCAGGCGCTCAAGACTTTCAAACGCAGCCTCTGCCCAGACTTCAGTGTTGCCGAAATAATCACGGGCAGAGCGGTTGGCGACAGCCTTGCCCTGTAAAACCACCTGCGCACCGGTATCGGTATTTGGTTTAAGCAGTACCGGGTTCATATCCGCCGTCGGGACGACTCTGGCGGCTTCGGCCTGCACAATCTGCGCTCGTCCCATTTCAAGACCATCCGGTGTAACGCCGGAATTATTGGACATGTTCTGCGCCTTGAAAGGCGCAACATCGAGCCCGGCATTGCTGAAAATACGGCATAGGGCCGTAGCTACGACGCTTTTCCCAACATCCGACGCTGTCCCGAAAACCGCGAGATTCCTCATACTGTTTTCTTCCCCCACCGCTCCTCGTGAATCAGCTCATCAAGACCGAGCCTCGGCAACCATCCGGCCTGCTCCAGTTCGGGAGTTTCATGGAAAAATGAGACATAGCCCACACAAAGCCATGCCACGGGCACAATATCTTCAGGAATCCCAAGCACCTCGCGCACATGGTCATGGTGAATGATGCTAACCCAGCCCACTCCGAGGTTCTCCGCTCTGGCTGCAAGCCAGAGGTTCTGCACCGCACAGACGGTACTGTAAAGATCCATCTCCGGATTTGCCGTTCTGCCGATAACCACATCTCCCGAGCGCTTTCGATCGCAGGTAACACAGATCCCGAGCGGGGCCTCTGTGATCCCCTCAAGCTTGAACGAACAGTACTGTTCCCGTTTCTCCTCGGGAAACATCCCGGCCGCTTCCCGATGAGCTATGTCAAAACCGTTTTTCACCTGTTTTCTTACAGCTACGTCACGGACAACAATAAAATCCCAGGGCTGCATGAAACCCACACTCGGAGCATGATGCGCCGCATGAAGCACACGCTGCAGCACCTCTTCGGGCACCGGATCGGCAACAAACTGGCCGCGTACATCACGACGGCTGTATATCACTTTATAGAGCGCCTCCCGTTCAGCTTCAGAAATAGTCATTTCAACGCTTGGTTATCGTTATTGGATACAGGAAAAAGAACCTTCAGATCCGCAATCCCGTCCAGCAGCACCGGCGCGGGATAGACAAAATGCTCTCCGTTCAGCAGCACAACCCTGAAATCCCCTTCTGACAAATCGACGGAACAGCCGTGATCATCATCCTGAAGCACAAAAACAACTTCAGGTTCGGTTGCGCGCAGCAGTTCTTCAACGCTTTTGATCTCTCCGGAAGCGTTCACATGGCGTATCGACAAATGTGTCTCGACGACATGAAACCCCGCGACAGTAAACAGATCATAAAGGTAGGTATTCCTGCCGAAAGAAAAGGGTTCGCCTTGGCAGCTTGAAAGAATCAACGCACGTTTTCCTCCGCCGTCAACTTCTTCAGCCGCCTTTCTCCAGGCAGATGAGAATTCTGCCGCCATTTCAACCCCGTTCTTCAGACCAAGGGATTTTGAAAGAACACGCAGGTTCTGCTCAATTTCATCCATCCTGTGAAATCCCTGAAGCACAATCGCTTCTGTTCCATCCGGTGTAACATCGTGAAGAACGTCAGGGGCTGTCCAGTCGGAAGTAAAAATGAAATCAGGAGCAAGCGCGGCAATCGCTTTCTTATCAGGATCGATGATCCCGCCGGTCTTCGGAAGCTCCAGATCGTCGTAACAGCTGATGCCGACAATGCGATCCTCAAGACCGAGGTACTGTAATGTACGGGTGATATACGGAGACTGACTGACGACCGAGGGCTTCCCCGCGCAACCGGAAAACAGCAGCGCGAGGAGTATCAGAAAAATATTTTTCATCATATATCCACCCTCAGTCCAAGGTTGAAGCTCCTTCCCGGCATCGGATAACCGTTTACGTATTCATAATCACGGTCAAACAGGTTTTCGATTTCACCTGTAATGGTAAAGCCGCGTCCGTACTCCCGATCGAGAGTGAATTTTTTTGAAATAACGAGATTTGCAACCGTAAAACCTTCCTTGGCAATAACATCACCAGCCCAGCTTGTCACATAGTCCTGAACATATTTTTTCCCAAAATACGCAAGCGTGAAAACCCCCTTGAAACCGCTCTCATTTTTTACGCGTATTCCTCCAGACGCGTTCCATTCGGGAGTATATAGCAGATAGTCACCGGTATCGTCGTCGTTATACTCACTCAGCCAGGTAAACGAAACAAAGGGAGTGAAAGACAGATTTGAGCCTGTAAAAGGGTACATGCCTGCATAAGAAAATTCTCCCTCAACTCCGGCAATAGTCGCTCCTCCCAGATTCACCCAGGTTCTGTTGCCTGAATCAAGCCCGGATTCCTGGATTTTGTCCCTGAAATCCGAATGGAACCAGGTCAACGATGTCGTTACCCCTCCCGATTGATAATCCGCGCCAAACTCTATTGTAGAGCTTTTTTCCGGCTTGAGATCAGGGTTACCTTCATAAAAACCTCCCCCCCAATAGGGATAATATCCGGCAAGTTCACCTGCTGAAGGCATTCTGAAGCCATCAGCGTAATTCACCCTGAGCTTAAAACCATCGGCAGGATTATACGCAAGGCCGACGCTGCCATTGATATTATCGGTGCTTTCATGATTGCCTTCACCATTGTCTATTCTTACATCATATTTGTCGTATCTCAGTCCTCCCGAAACGACAAGCATATCATCGAGAAATCCTTTTTTCAGCAGCAGAAAAGCAGCAGGGTTTTCATATTCCGATTCACGGGGGGCCATTGTCGATTCAACAACATAGTCCAGCCAGTCAAATCCGGCAGTGACACTGAGCCATTCCGGACTGAACGTCACCTGTCCCTGCGCACCCTTCTGATCCACACTGCGATCAGATGAATAGGATATTGACGGACTTCTGTAGCCGTAAAAATCTTCTCCGACAAAATATCTTGCCATCCAGCTCCAATAGCCTTCAGAGGGCTTTCCGGTATATATGATATCAACTGAACGGTTCTGCTCTTCGATGTAACTCGACCGGTCATTCCTGACAAAGTACGAGGGAGATCCTGTTCTGTCTATGTCGAAATGATTGACAACAACACCGATCCGGTGCCCGTCAAGAAACTCATAGCCTGCATTCAGGGATGCGACAACTTTGCCGTTATAGGCTGTATTGTAATAGGTTTCACCAGAGGCTGTGGTGTAATCCTCCCTGTCCGAAAAACTGAGAGAACCTGAATAGTCGAATCTGCCCAATGTCCCTGACATTCCGGCTGATGTCTCTTGAAAATCATCGGAACCCTGCATGTGTTGCGCAAATAGAGACGGCACTCCTTTACCTTTCGCGGTAATCACATTGACAACCCCGCCCATCGCGGCCGAACCGTACTGTACGGCGGCAGGGCCCCTGATAATTTCAATCCTTTCGACGTTTGACGTCGATAATTTAGCCAGGTTGCCGGTACCCGCCCTTCGCCCGTTTAGCAGAATCAGAACCTTGCCCTTAAGATCGTTACCGTGGGCGTCTGAACGAAAACCACGAATACCGATCGTCGTGTTTGCGCCCGGATATTTCTGAATATTTCCGATGCTTTTTTTAGCAAGCAGTTCTCCGAGATCAGTCGCTGGAGATTCCTTGATTTCTTCTCTTGAAATAACCAACACACTCGAAGTGACCTCTTTTTTCAGTTCTTCAACCCTTCCCGCGGTAACAACTATTTCTCCACTTGAATAGTGTGGAGATTTTTCTTCACCGGACAGTGTTTCAGCCCTCGTAACGCCTGTTGCAAGTAACCCTGCTGCCGCAAGGAGAACAAGAATCTTTTTCATGCTTCCATCATGTTTAAGACATTATAAAAATCAACATGACTGGAGTTATAAACAGAAAGGAGCTATGCGGCAGGAGATCCATCTTGCAGAAACCATCGAAAACACAGGAAAGTGCCGAGCAGAAACGCACACGATCAACATGGCAACAATGCAAAAAAAGAAAAATTCTTCGCTGGATCACGGACCGCATTGCCTGACTATAACCCGTAGTCGTAACAAACAAGCAATGAATAACTGGCAGGTCTCCTGACTTTTGCGGCATACTTATGCTGTTGACCTTCCCGCGCTTTTCCGGGAGGAAAAATCACAGTGATCAATAGCGCCTGTTATTTCCTGGCATGAGGCCATGCAAAAAAACAACAGTTGACCGCGTCTACAGTTGCGGGTACAGTGTACGAATCTCACGTACTTCCCTATTCTCCGGCTTTTAAACCGGCACCAGTCATAAAAGAAAGAACAATTATCTATGGCAGCTTATATAACAAAAAAAGCTGGAATCTTCAACGATTACGATGCTACGCGTTGAACAAACCCGAAAATCTCCTCTATTTTCTTACGGCGATAGCTGAAAACGTAATCAAGCCGACTGTGGATAAGCAGCTTATCCAGCATCTCGCCAAAGAAACCGAAAGGAATTGTATACTCGATGATATCGGTCATTTCAACTCCATCCGGAAGTTCACTGAAAAGGTGCCTGTGTCGCCAGAACTCATACGGCCCACTCTTCTGCTCATCGGAAAATTCATGAGGCCTGTCAACAGTCTGTATTTCCGTTGACCATCTCACAGGAAAATCAAAAAAAGGATACAGCTTGTAACTGATTGTCATTCCGGGATATAAAGAACCAACATCTTCCTTGTTCAGTATTCTCATATGCATCTCTTCCGGCGTTATCTTTACAAGATTTTCAGGATTTGAAAAAAAATCCCAAACCTCATCTATCCCCGCAGGAATTTTCTGCGTATATACCAGTCTCTGTTCAGTCATGTCTTACTACTGATTTATTCGTTACGTTTTGTTGTCGTTCATTAGTTTTATAAACCTAAGTTGATCGATTTGCAATAAAAAAAGCCCTCACCTATGGGTGTAAAGTGTTATATTAGCGTGAGTAACGACCAAGTCACCACGTAATAAAACACAACCCAGCAGGTGGAGAGCTTTATGGCAAAAGATAAG
>JADHTF010000014.1 GCA_016776555.1 Chlorobium phaeobacteroides | reverse complement strand
GTTTCAACAAATGCGATTTTTCTGCTTTATGGTCGCGCAACCCATCGGGTGAGATGTTCGCTGTAAGAAAATTCAACATAACGCCATATACAGTATAAAGTTGACAGCATAAAGCATTTGTTAAAACGATCAACTTAGGAACATATACCTGCTGAACCTATTCTTCGCCTCATTTCACTATAACCGGATCTTCTGCCAGGAAATTCCTGAACATGCCCATACGTCAGTCCGATCTCTTCCGGAGCGGTCTCGCTACATTCCGTCATAGGGGGTGATTCAAAGCACAGAAAAAGGCTGGTTTTTGTTGGACAACCAGGAGGAATGCCGCTAACGATTTTCAGTTCTAAATACAAGAGGCCGCCCTTTTGAGACAGCCTCTTTCAAATAAACCGGATCATCGTCGAGCCTTCCAACACCTCAACAGTTCAACAAATCAACAATTCAACTCCTCTTCTCTTTCTTCTCCTCCTTCGGCAGATCGAGTTTCAAACTCAGTTCCCTTAACTGAAGCGGAGAAACTTCGGCTGGTGCCGCCATCATCAGGTCTTCAGCCTGCTGGTTCATCGGGAAGGCGATCACCTCACGGATATTCTGCTCGTCTCGCAGGATCATCACCAGCCGGTCGAGGCCTGGAGCAATCCCGCCATGCGGCGGCGCGCCCATATTGAAGGCCTCGATCATGTGTCCGAACCGTTTGTCGACTTCCGCCTTTTCATACCCGGCAATCCCGAACGCCCGATACATGATGTCCGGACGGTGGTTTCTGATCGCGCCGCTGGAGAGTTCTATGCCGTTACAGACGATATCATACTGATAGGCCAGAATATCGAGCGGATCCATGGTTTCCAGCGCCTCCATTTCTCCCTGAGGCATGGAGAAAGGGTTATGGGAAAACTCGATTTTCTTTGCTGCTTCATCGTATTCGTACATCGGAAAATCGACAACCCAGCAGAAGGAAAGCTCATCGCGGTCGAGCTCAAAAAGATCGGAGAAATACTCCCTCATACCACCCATGATCTTGCAGGTACGCTCCCACTTTCCGGCGCCGAAGAACACGACATCACCTGCCTCTATCTGCAAGCGCTCTTTCAGGTCGTTCATCTCATCTTCCGAGAAAAACTTGACAATCGGTCCTTTCGGACCTTCTTCCTTATACTGAATATAGGCAAGACCTGCCGACCCGAGTTCTTTTGCTCTCCGTTCCGCCTTGTCGTAAAACTGCCGGGACTCGTTGCCGCGACCCTTGAGCACCATCGCCTTGATGCAGTTGCCCTCCTTTGTATTACCGGCAAACACCTTGAACGATGAATTGACGAAAAGTTCGGTAACGTCTTCTATTTCCACGGGAATTCGAAGGTCCGGCTTGTCTGATCCGTAACGGTTCATCACCTCTTTGTAGCTGATCCTCGGGAACGGAAACTGTGTGATGCGTTTGTTGCTCATCTTTTCCGTCAGGTGTTTGAACATACCTTCGAGGATCTCGAACAGGTCATCCTGTTCGATGAAAGCCATCTCCATATCGATCTGGTAAAACTCGCCGGGGCTCCGGTCAGCACGGGCGTCTTCGTCACGGAAGCAAGGGGCTATCTGGAAATACCGTGAAAACCCGGACACCATCAACAACTGCTTGAACTGCTGCGGTGCCTGCGGCAAGGCATAGAATTTTCCCGGATGCAGTCTGCTCGGAACAAGAAAGTCTCTTGCGCCTTCAGGTGAACTCGAAGTCAGAATCGGGGTCTGGATTTCCATGAACGACCGCTCTTCGAGATACCGTCGGACCTCGCTGATCAGCCTGCTGCGGAAATGAATGTTCTCATGGATCTTTTCACGGCGAAGATCAAGAAAGCGATACTTCAGACGAAGTTCTTCTGAAGTCTGCAGCTCGTCGGCAACAGGAAACGGCAAGGGAGACGCATTGCTTTCAACCCGGATATCTTCTACAACCACCTCGATTTCGCCGGAAGCAAGCCTGGGATTGACCGTTTCCTCAGAGCGCCTGACCACAACGCCACTCACGCAAATAACCGATTCTGTATGGAGTGCTTCTGCCTTTCTGAACAGCTCCTCCTTTTCCGGCTGAATGATCAGCTGACAAATACCTGTGTGATCCCTCAGATCGATAAAAATCAGGCCTCCATGGTCCCGTATTCTATGGACCCAGCCGGCTACGGCTATCGTCTTGTTTTCAAATTCTGTATGTAAACGACCGCAAAAATGGGATCGAAAACGGTTCTGCAAAGAATCCGCGGTTCCTGCAACTGCACTCATGGTGTTGAATAGAACATGGTTGAAAAACTGAAAGAACTGAATATGATGAATTTTTAGTGAATATCGAAACCCTGAGAAAAGCAGCTAATAGATAAGCTCTCCCCCAAACTCCCTGACAAGAAATTTCACAACGTCATTCTTTTCAGACAACTCCTTGAAAAGGGTAAAGATTGTCTGTTCCTTTGTATCTGCATCTTTCTCCTCGTCGTAGCTGATATGCAGTTTTATCGGCAAACTGTAGAAAGCCTCCAGCTCACGCGCAAGAAGTCCTGCGTCGTGCAGCAATTCCTCATAAGAAAACCTTCTGGCACAACTCATATGAAGCACGCCCTGAGAAAATGACGCGAGTTCACAGAAACGCAGATGTGTGACGATGACCTTGTGATTTTTTTTCAGCAGATCATCGAGAAACTGTTTCCATTCAACCCTGAACTTCTGCACTTCGGCAGCACATTCATAAGGAGTTGAGGCTGCTGAATGCTCCTCTGTTCGGCCCGGAACAGCGGGAACATGACGGCGTTTTTCGCTTTTCGCGAATTTAGAAAACTTGTCCTGCCATGAAGAAAAATCCACTGATGCCGAAGGGCGTGCCGCGACATCAGGCTCCGCCGGTTTTACGCAAGACCTCTTTTTTTCAGGCTCAGGCAACTGCTGTTGAACACCTGTCCGAGAGCCGGTTTCAAGCCGTGATGCAGTCAGTGCTGCACTGCCGGCTTTTTTTCAGACGCCCCTCCCGGGGACGTCGCAGCGGATGAAGTGCCGGCACTGTTACCGATTTCGATGAGTTTGAGCAGGACAAGTTCAAAACGGAACTGATACTCAAACTGAAACTTGAGTTCTTTCTGAGCCTGAAGAAGCAGGTCCACCATCCGCATGATGAGGGAGGGATTGAAACGGGCAGTATCGCGCTCATAGCGCGCCCTCACCTGTTCAGGCCGCTCAACCAGTCTGGTTGAACGCAGATTGAAGACAATAAGAAAATTCCTCATATGCTCCAGAAGCTTTTCAAGGAAATCCTGCTCATCATAACCATTATCAATAACAAACCTTGCGACATCGAGCATTTTCTCAGGGTCTCGATCAGCCACCGCATCGGTGACCGCGAAAAAATGGTCATCATCGATGTAGTTGAGCAGTTCTGCAACCTTTTCGTAGCGAATCGACCGCTCATCATCCTGCTCGACAGCAAATGCGATAACCTGATCGAGAATACTCTGAGCGTCCCGCATCGACCCCTGTGCCTTGCGTCCGATAAGCTGCAGGGACTCGCTGTCTACACCGAGATCTTCAGCTTCACATATCCCCTGAAGCTGCTTTTCAATATCCTCAAGCGGAATCCGCTTGAAATTAAACCGCTGACAGCGGGAAGCGATTGTCGCGGGGATCTTGTGCAGCTCTGTTGTCGCGAAGATAAAGATAGCATGCGCCGGCGGCTCTTCGAGCGTTTTCAGGAAAGCGTTGAACGCCGCCGTCGAGAGCATATGCACCTCATCGATAATGTATACCCTGAAACGGCCTTTCTGCGGCCCGTAACGAACATTCTCCCTGAGCTGCCTGATATCATCTACACTGTTGTTGGATGCCGCGTCGAACTCCGAAATATTGAGACTGGTTCCTTCATCAAAATCGCGGCAGCTTTCACATTCTCCGCAAGGCTCGGTCACCTCCTTGAGATATACCGGATCATCAATCATTCTGCTGCAATTGACCGCTTTTGCAAACACTCTGGCAGCAGTTGTCTTTCCCACTCCGCGGAGACCTGAAAATATGTAACCGTGCCCCACTCTGCCCAGCCTGAGGGAGTTCTGGATAGTACGGGTAATATGTTCCTGAGCCGTTATATCGGCGAACTTTTTTGGCCTGTATTTTCGGGCGATAACCTGATAACTCATTGCGTTCCTCTGTTGATGCGTAGGTCAAAAACTACAAGGTACTCTAAAAGCTGCCCGACTCAATGATCGGACAGTCACTCCGGTAATCCTTCTTCCTGCTTTATATAGAGAGCGAGCGGTTTGTCAAGGGACTCGCGAAGACAGGCCGCCACAGCTGCTTCAAGCTCATAGAGCTGTTCAAACCGCTTTCCTGACACAGCCGCGTCGCTCCCCACAAGTATTTCAGGCGGCAAAATCGAATAGAGATCAAAAAGCGTCACCTCATGTATATCACAATGTAACGCAAACTCTCCATCTTCGGTTACATGAATAAGCCTGTTTTCCTTGAGAACAGCAACAATACTCCGCACTCGCGCGGCATCAATCCCTTTACCGGAAAGAGCGTGTTTTTTATACCTGACATACTGGCCGCACTGCTGGCCTTTCCATATTTGCTCCATGACCGCAAGCACGTCCCACAGCCCATGCAGCGTAGAAAATTCTTTTCTTTCCTTTTTTACCTCCTGCCTTACAGCACCGAGACAGTAGACAAATTCAGCCCCTGAAAGAGCAACAACCCAAATCAGATAGATCCAGAAAAAAAGCAGCGGGATTACCGACAACGCCCCGTAAATATGCTCAAAAGTTGCAAATGTCTTTACATAAAACGAAAACCATTGTTTGGACAGCTCAAAAAGCCATGTAGCGAGAAAAGCTCCGGAAACGGCGTGAAGAAACCGCACCCTGTGATTGGGAACCAGCATATAGAGCAGGAAAAAAGCCAGAAACGAGTTGACCAGCGGCAGGTATGAGAGTATACGGGTTCTCAGCTCAAGAAAAGGTCCTTCGGTGAATACCGTATACCAGACATACGAGCTTGCCACCAGTCCGCTGCCGATGATAATAGGGCCGAGGGTCAGCACTGTCCAGTAAAGCGTGAATCCCTGCAGGATCTTTCTGGGAGCACGAACATCCCAGATCTGGTTGATGGTATGATCAATTGTGGAAATGAGAAAGAGGGCGATAATCAGCAGAAAAATCCCCCCGACGGTTGGAACGGTTGCCGTGTTGCCGATAAACTCCCAGAAATACTCGCGAATCATCGAGCCTGAAGCCGGCACAAAGTTCTGAAACAGAAAGTCGTCGACATAGCGTTTGAAGGTCTCGAACACGGGAGACACACTGAGAACCGATAACACCACCGCCATCAGCGGAATCAAGGAGAGAAGTGTCTGAAAAGCAAGAGAACCTGCGCTTAAAAGCACCCTGTCCTGCATGAAGTTCTTCCACATAAACGGCAGAAAAGAGCGCAGATAGCTCAAAAGAGCCGATAGTTTACCCGCGAGAACGCCTGCTGAGCCTGTATCGGAAGCTTTCATATGCCGCTATCAATTGCATCTGCGTAAGCAGAGTATCACCTGATCAATGACTTCACCATGCACGGAAAACAGCGCAAGAGAAGAACGGCTTGTCACATCAATCAGGAATCGTCATGCCCCTGCTACGGAAATCATCACCCTGCATGATGACGCTTCAGGACAACCATCGAAATCACTTGAGAGAACAAACCGCCTGTCTTGCCTGTATCAGGACATCCCGGGCTGATCGATCCAATAGATGCTACAAGCCTCTGTCTCTATCACGTATCCATAACCATCTCAACGAAGCAATTGCATCGCGGAATAAATAAATAGAGGTGCCCTTGAATCCCTTCGGGATTGCCGCTCAGTTTATGTAAATCTAACGGTTTTTCACGAATAATCCCCGCTCTCTGCCATAGCGGCATCTGATCCATCTATTGCAGCGCTGGAACGAACCCCGAGAATGAGATAGAGGCCGACAGCGAAAAAGAGCAGCAGTGAACCCAGCGCGATTCTCTGATCGCCGGCCTGAAATGAAATAAATCCGAAAATCACCGGCCCGGCGATTGCGGAGGCCTTGCCGAATGTTCCATCATAAAATCCGAAAAATTCAGCCACATGTTTTTTGGGCGTAAGCTTTGCCATCATCGAGCGGGATGCGGCCTGTGATGATCCCATCGACAAACCTGCAAGCAATCCCGTATAGTAGAAAAAAAACTTTTCCCGGGTAAGAATTGCCATGACGATAACAACACACCATATACAGAGCGTCAGAACGATAGTCCTTTTAGGGCCGATTCTGTCGGTAATGACCCCGAACACAATTGAACCGGCAATCGCGGTTGTCTGAACGATCATGAAAAACACAATCAGTTCAGCGGTTGTGAAACCAAGCGTGTTCTGGGCATAAATGGACGAAAAGGCGATAATGGTCAGTATGGCGTCATTATAAAAGAAAAAAGCGAGCAGAAATCTGGCAAGATCAGGATAGTTCATGATATGGCGTATCGTATAACTGACTTCGCGTATCGATTTTCCGATATAGCCCATGGTTACCGGAGCGTGCTTTTCATCCCTTGCCACAAGGAAAAACGGGGTTGCAAAAACAGCAAAAAACAGCGCGACGAGAAAAAAGCTGAGTGTCACGTTCGGAATATTCTCGACAACAATACCTCCCTGCAGCAGCGGAAAAAGCAGAACAAGAATTGTCAGGGCTCCCAGATACCCCATTGCGAATCCATATCCTGAAACTCTCCCGATACTTCGCTCTGAAGCAATGTCAGGCAGATAGGCGTCATAAAACACCAAACCTCCCTCAAAGCCGATATTTGCGATAATGAACAAAACGGCGGCGAGAATCGCCAAGCCGGGACCGGTAAAACCGAGCAGCGCAGTTGCCGCGACAGCTAACGCGGTAAAGGTAAAGAGATAACGTTTTTTTCTGCCGGAAAAATCGGCGGATGCGCCAAGAACAGGCGAGAGAAGCGCGACGATCAACATGGATATGCTGACACTTGCACCCCACATGGCGTCACCGGAGGGATCACCGCCGCATATGACATTTTTGAAATAGAGAGGAAAAACAAACGTCACCATGATGACGCTGAACGAGGTATTGGCGAAATCGAAGAGAAGCCATGCCAGGAGTGTATACTTCCGGATACCCTTTTGCTTCACAGTAATACGATGAGTGTTATCTATTCAGAATACGAAACCAAAGGGCTGCAGTCATACTATCCGAGAACATGCCCGACAAGTCCCTCGAACATTCGGGAGCCGTCATCGGAGCCCAGCAGCAGGTCACTCGCTCTTTCAGGATGGGGCATAAGACCGAGAACGTTTCCCCCCTTGTTCGAAATACCCGCAATCGACGAGACTGATCCGTTGAGATTCGCGTCTTCAGTTATCTTCCCGTCGGCATCAGAGTACCTGAAAACAATCTGGCTGTTCTCTTCAAGCCGGTCGATCGTCTCAGGAGGAGCATAATAATTTCCTTCGCCATGAGCAACCGGAAGAGTGATGACTTCACCTTCATCATAGAGCGAGGTAAACATGGTGGTATTGTTTTCAACCTTCACCTGCATCTGCCGGCAGATGAATTTCTTGTCGCGGTTTCTCGACAGGGCCCCATCGAGGAGTCCGCATTCGAGCAGCACCTGAAAACCGTTACAGATTCCCAGGACAGGGAAGCCTTTTCCGGCAAAGGCAATGACCTCCCGCATAATCGGCGAAAACCTGGCTATCGATCCGGCCCTGAGATAATCCCCGTATGAAAAGCCTCCTGGCAGGATAACAATATCACACCCCTGCAGATCGTGCTCCTTGTGCCACAACATTCTGGTTTGAACATTTGAAAAAGAAGCCGCGGAATATTGCGTATCATGATCACAGTTTGAACCGGGAAAAACAACAATCCCTATGGTAACAGTTTGCATCCTTCAGTCTCTTTAGTTGATTTTTTCCAGTTCGACGGAATAATCCTCCATGACAGGGTTTGCCAGGAGTTTCCGGCAGATCTCGTCACTGATACGTTCTGCTTGTGCGCCATCGTCTTCATTGATCCTCACCTCGATATACTTGCCGATCCTTGCTTTGTCAACGGAAACATATCCAAGATTCTCAAGCGCATGCTGTACGGCTTTTCCCTGAACATCCAGGATCGATTGCCTGAGAGTGACCCTGATTTTTGCCTTGTATGCCATAATAATTTTCTTTTTCCTTTTCAGTATCGTGAAAAACACACCCCGCTCATTCCCGGACCGCTTCATAATAACGTGCAAAACATCTCACAGCCTGAATTGAACGATTGTCGGTCAAGCTCATGAACTCACGGCTGCATTCCGGTGCCCTTCCTTTCCTGTCAAACAAACCAACAGTTCAACAGAGCAACAATTCCCCTCTATCTCTGAAAAACAAGCGCCCTGAAAAACACGGAAAGAGACTTCAGAAGGCCCAGCAGAATATACAATAACATGGCAACAAATAAAGCCTTTGCCTGATAGACGATGACACAAAAAAAGACAGCGACATAGAAGACGGTTTGAACCGGCCTCTCTCTCAGGGTTTCCAGAGAGACTTTCGGCAGAGAATCATAGTTCACCCTGCTTATCATCAGAACGGAGAGAACTATGGTCATCAGAGCCAGAGCGCTCTGCAACTGGTTACTCTCAAGGAGCGGATCCGAACTCATCCACAAGACAAAACCTGCAACCGTGAGAGCCTGAGCCGGTGTAGGAAGTCCTGAAAAAGAGCCGTTACCATATCCGGAAAAAACCGAATTAAATCTCGCAAGCCTCAGCCCGCTTCCGACCAGAAGCAGAGAACTCAGTACAATCCCCGGTACCCCCCCGATATCTTCAAGGCCGAACGTATAGACCAGATATGCGGGAGCTGCGCCAAATGAGACAAGATCGGAAAGAGAATCGAGTTCGACACCGAATCTGGAGGTTGTATCGGTCATCCTCGCGACAAAGCCATCAAGCGCATCAAGAATTGCCGCAAGGACAATAAACCCCCCTGCCGCGACAAACTGATCAGTTCCCGACATGACTATGGACACATATCCACACACCATATTCATCACCGTAAACAGGGAGGGAACCATTGAACGGGAAACAAACGGAAGACCGGCTTTACAGTCACCGGCACTGTCACTCTTTGTATCGTGTCTCATAACAACGTGTAGACTGGCACCATATCTGATGACAAAAGGATACTATTTTTTTTCGCATCTTCTTCAGGTACAATCACTTAATAGCTTTCATCCTCAGCCGGGAACTGCCCGTTCCGGACATCATCGACATACCCGGTCACCGCATCGAAAATCACGCCGTCAAGATCAGCATATCTTCTGACAAAACGAGGATGAAACTCCGTGTTCAGTCCAAGCATGTCATTGATGACAAGAACCTGACCGTCACAAAAGGAACCGGCACCGATACCTATTGTCGGAATACCAACTGTTCGGGTTACTTCTGCGGCAAGGTCGGCGGGAATTTTTTCAAGTACCAGCGCAAAGGCTCCGGCCTGCTCGAGAAGAACCGCGTCCCGCAGCAACTCTTCAGCCTCCTTCTGCTCACGGGCCCGCACCTTGTAACTGCCAAACTTGTATATTGACTGCGGAATCAGCCCGAGGTGCCCCATTACGGGAATGCCGACATCGGTTATCCGTTTAACTGTATCGACAACAACCTTTCCTCCTTCCATTTTAACGGCATCGCACTCGTTGTCCTTCATGATTTTCCCCGCGTTACGCAACGCCTCTTCACTTGAAAGCTGATAGCTCATGAAAGGCATATCAATGACAACCATCGACCGGCTGGTTTCAGCCTGCACTCCCCTAACAACCGCCTTTGCATGGTAGATCATCTCTTCAATAGTAATCGGAAGTGTCGTATTGTGACCGGAAAACACATTGCTGACCGAGTCTCCCACAAGAATGACATCGACGCCCGAGCGATCAAGAATTCTGGCTGTCGTATAATCATATGCTGTAAGCATGGCGATCTTTTCTCCCTGTTCCTTCATATCAAGAAGCCGCCGCGTCGTAACATGTGGAAGTTTCTGCCCGCTGTCTCTCTTCATTGAGAACCCCCTGAATCAAGCGTTTCAAAGTGTCATACCGTCAAACAAAATAAAAAAAATCCCACTCCGCGGGAGAGCATAATGCATATCTTTCACCTGCGCATCTGATACGAGCTCGTCTACGGAGCGTTTCCTGCCAAAGAAGATCAGAGAGGAACGGCCTGGAGAGAAGAATCAAGGGAGGTCAGGTCATGCTCTTCGAGAAACGTGACATCAACACCGAACAGTTGCGATATCGCGGCTGTCATGGCACCTGCTATCAAGGTAAAATCAGGAATAGCGCCTGTCAACTCACTAACCGATATTGTCTTGCGGTCCAGATCACCGCTGACTTTCGACAAGACCCCTCCATCGCTGCACTTCAGCAGATCCCGCAGCATTTTATGTCTGTCGGAAAGAAGCAGAGAGCCGTGCTGAAGAATAACGTTATCCGAGCGCCTTTGTGCCGAACCGACAAGTTTTCGACCATCGACATGCAGCTCGTTTCTTGCTGAAGCGGTAAAACAGCTTACCGATTCTGCTGCGCCGTACCGCTTTCTCATATCAGGAGTTGTACGGCAGAATTCTGCCTCAACGCCCAATGTCAGCAACGCCTGACGAATAATTTCATGAACTACCGCGTAGATTTCTGCGCTCTTGTGACCGGTATCAGCCAGCAGTGAATAGGTGAATTCATCACTATGCAGAACAGCCCTGCCTCCTGTCGGTCTTCTGACAATATCGATATTTCTCCTCCGGCACTGCTCCCGGTCAATCTCTTCGATACTCTGAGAATAACCAAGAGAAACCGCCGAAGGGCTCCAGGAATAAAAACGCCAGAGCATGCTCCCGCTGCCGAATCGTTGTTGAAATGCACCTTTCGTGAAAAGCTCCAGCAGGCTCCTGTCAAAAGCCATGTTCCATTCCCCGCTACGCTCAGGAGTGGAAACAACGAATACAGGTCCGGAAAAAGAGACTAACTGCATGACAACCTTATTATCTGTCGGCTTTCAGGATACTTCATCCGTCACCGGCTCATGGGCACCTCTATTTAATTATTCCGCGATTCAATTGCTTCGTTGAGCGGTGCTCGAAATCCTCATGTACTTTCTGTACACTCCGGCTTCTGCGCTCCGTTCGCCTTGCACTTGAACCGCTCATCACAATAAATAGAGGTGCCCTCATGTTTACTGACTTGAAACTCCCGGATCTGCCCCGGGAGGAAAATCTTCAAGAATTTTCATAACGGCTTCATTGATATCCCGCTGCATAGCTTCTGCTGTCCGGTATTCTCTGACAACTCTGGTCGCAACACCTCGCCAGACCAGCTCTCTTGTCCGGGCTTCTATAACATCAAGAACAAGTGAACCTTCGTCGTAAGAGCTGACGTAGGTATAACCACCATAAGGGCCCCACCACGGCCTGTACCATCTGTAAGGACCAAACGGCACCCCGATTCCAAAATTGTGATGGTAGCTTTTTTGTTTTTTGATACCGGCATGCGCATACATAATAAAATCAGCTTCTTTTGAACCCGTCACACGAAACCCTTTCTCGTCAAGCTGCCGGTTTACAGCCGACTGAACCCTTTTGTACACCAGCGGATTATCAACAAGGACATCCCCTTTTCTGATCCCCTCGTTTTCGGCAGGCCACCTGAATGTATGAAATCCTGAAAAATCAAAATCACGATCATAATCCGAGACGACTGACAACGTCGTACATCCGGCAAGAGAAAACATCAGGAGAAGGAATAGAAAAATCCGTTTATTGTTCATGACAGCCTCCCTGCGTTCGATTTCCCGGCAGATCTTCAGTGCTCGTTACCTTTAGATTTCTAACACGTCCTGATTTTTGTAAGTTTCCCTCTCTCCGACTCCAAATATCAGTATTTTACAGACTACCGCTTACAGCCTTCCCCGGAATCGTTATATTTATTTATCAAAAGGCCCTTTCATAACCAACAAGCCCGATCATGACTGTAAAAGAGATACTTGACTCATATAAACATGTCGCGGTTGTCGGCCTTTCCGAAAAAAGAGACCGGCCTAGTCACAACGTCACCAAATACCTCATACATGCCGGATACACCATTTATCCTGTAAATCCCAATCTGGACAAGGTGTTCGGTATCACATGCTACCCTTCCCTGCTCGATATACCTGATGAGAAAAGAAAAAACATTGAAATAGTAGACATTTTCCGAAAAGCCGAACATGTTGACCGGATCGCTGACGAGGCAATTGAAATCGGAGCGAAAGTCATCTGGATGCAGCTTGGCATTATCAATGATAAAGCTGCAGGCAAGGCTCGTGAAGCAGGGCTTGAGGTTGTAGAAAACCAGTGTATGGCCGTCGAACACCATCATCTTTTTGACACATAAAAGCATCCGTTAACACGCTTGCCTGAAAAGGGACGAAGAAAGTCATTATTTTGACCTGTTGTCAGTGATCAATCCACGAATTACAAAAGAATATGCCCAACGTTACCGTAGCCCTGCTTTTCGGAGGTAAATCTTCAGAACATGAAATCTCAATTATTTCAGCTAAAGCTGTCTCCGCACATATAGACCGTACCACCTATACACTCTTTCCCCTCTACATCTCCCGGGACGGCCGATGGTTCAAAGGCAGAACCGCCCGAAAAGTTCTTGATCTCGATATAACAGGGCTGCTCAAATCCCGGACTATCGAGACGACAAATCGCCAGTTGCTCGCCATGACTGAAAATCGTGATGAGGACCTGTTCGACTTTAATTTTCAGAAAGAAGGAATCGAGGTGGCGTTTCCCGTGCTCCATGGTGCCTATGGGGAAGACGGCAAAATACAAGGCCTTCTTGAAGTATTCGCAATTCCCTACACCGGCTGCAACGTACAATCCTCATCCATGACCATGGACAAGGAGATAACGAAACTCTGTGCCGTGCAGGCAGGTATTCACGTAGCGGACTATATGACGGTACTTCGTCCGGATTACCTGAACAACCGGTCAGCAATAGCAGAAACCATAAAAAAACGGTTTGCGCCGCCGTTCTTCGTAAAGCCCGCGAATCTTGGTTCGTCGGTAGGTATTGCAAAAATTCACTCTTTCGATGAGCTTGAAAATGCACTTGATGAAGCCTGCAGACTCGACGTCAAGATTCTTGTTGAAAAAGCGATCGAGGGACGCGAAGTAGAGGTTGCCGTACTGGGAAACGAACATCCCATAGCCTCTGTACCTGGAGAGATTGAGCCGGGGGGGGATTTTTATGATTTTACAGATAAATATATCGACGGCTCCGCCAGACTGCATATCCCCGCCCGTGTCGATGCCGACACAAGCGCACGCCTGCAGGAGGAAGGGATAAAGGCTTTCCGGGCCCTCGGCTGCAGCGGCATGTCCCGTATTGATTTCTTTGTAGAAAAGGGCTCCGGGAGAATTATTCTCAACGAAATCAACTCGATCCCCGGATTTACCAGTATCAGTATGTATCCAATGCTGATGGAACATGCTGGAATAGGTTTTACGGAACTCATCGATAGATTAGTACGGTTTGCTTTGGAAAAAACTCCGGCATAACCTAAAATGAAGCGAGAATCACCAGATCACAGTGCCTACGCGTTCAGGCCGTACTCCCCTTTTGGCTTTTCGACAACCGGATTATCATGATAACCGATCCACATCTTTTTTTTGCCGATATTTCGCTTGATCTCACCAGAGGAGAATATCTTGCCGGAATGCAGAAACTTGAGACACAAGGCGCTCTCTTTCAGGATTTCTACACATTCAATCTGCTTCATGCACGGGCCCTGAAAGGCCTGGGACGATTTCAGGAAGCCAAACAGGCGCTGAAAGCCTGTTGCAGGATAGAGCCTCACAATCAGGTTGCCTGGAAAGAGTTGCTGGAAGTCCACTTTCTCCTGCTGCGCTCACCTGAAGACGACTTTACCTCGGAGCTTGAAGAGCTCTCTCTCGCTCTTGCCTGCTTTGAACCGCCTACAGTGAGTGAAACAAGTGACCCGACACCGCTTCAGGAGCAGAAGCAGCCTTTTTCAGATGAAGAGAGCATTCCTGTTCCTACCGAAACCCTTGCCGCTCTTTTTTCAGAACAGGGGGCTTATAAAAAGGCGATAAGGATCTATACCGACCTTATCCAGCTAAATCCGTCGAACGCGGATGTCTATAAAAATGAGATATCTTCCCTTCTCGATAAACTCTAAACCCCTGCAGCGGGTTTACAGTCAGCTCATAACAGAGCGCGGCGCGCTGTAAAGCAGCATGCGGACTCCTTGCGGATATGTTTATATTATATGTTGCGAATTTCGATGCAGATTAAATTTATTCAAATCAAGTGACGATACCATCTACCGGAAAACTCAGCTCCTTCATCGTTCTCACAGTCCTCATTCCGGCACTGTTTTTCTCTACTGCCGTTTCCGGTGCCGTACCGGAAAAAGCCCGACTCACGCTCTCCGAGTGCATTGAAATAGCTCTAACCAACGCATCCTCGGTAAAAAAAGCTGAAAATGCGGTCAGACTCGAAGGGAGCGATCTCCTGAAAAGCTACGGTCAGTTTTTGCCGAAACTTTCGGTTTCAGCGGACTATACACCGCTTTCTCTCAACAGAACCTATTCAGACCCGTCTATCAGGTCGATAGAGAAGACTCGAACCGAGCGTGTCGACGTCTCTCAATCTGTTTAACGGTTTTCAGGACTACGCGTCGCTGCAGGCCGCCATCCAGAGAAAAAAAGCGGCCGGCCTCTCGCTCTCAAGGGCCAGACAGATCATTGTGTATGACATAACCCAGACGTATTTTCAAGTGCTGCTCAAGAGAGAACTTCTGAAGATCGCGAATGAGAATTTATCATCATCCCGGGATCAGCTTCAGCTGACGAAACGTCAGTACGAGATCGGGATCAAACCTGTCACGGATTACTATCAGCAACAGGCAGAAACGTCAAACAGCGAGCTCACGGCCATCAAAGCAGATAACCAGTTACAACAAAGCAGGCTCGAACTGCTCAGAAGACTGCGTATCGAGCCCTCCGAAGAAATCAGCATCGCCGGGATCACTGTTGACTCCCTTATGCTTCTGCCGGTAAACCTTGACCGGGACAGTCTTCTTTCGCAAGGCTTTGCTCAAAGAAAAGATCTGGAGAGCTCTCTTTCCTCGACCAGTGCCGCAAAATGGGATGTCACCCGGGCAGCAGCCCAGCGATATCCAAAAGTAGATCTGACATTCAACCTCTTCACCGGAGGGTATCCCTATTATGCGACAACAGCCGCCGTCCCGCCCTCCAGCTATGATTATCCTCCGCTTACCGACCAGTTCTCCGATCTTGTCAGTTACTCGCTGGGCCTTTCTTTGAACTGGACTCTTTTCGATGGCTTCATTACCCGGAACAATGTTGAACAGGCAAAAATAGCCTACCTGAACCGGGGGCTCGACGCGGCTGACCTGAAACATGACATCGCTATCGACATTCAGCTCGCGGCCGACAGTTACGATGCTGCTTTTTCCCGGATTGAAACCGCTAAAAAAGGCCTGCAGGCAGCTGAAAAGGCTTTTGAAACCGTCAAAAGAAAATACGATCTCGGAGCCGCGAGTTTTGTTGAATCCAATGGCGCAAAAGCAGCACTTGTCAGCGCGCAATCGGAATATTCACAGGCGACCTACAATCTCGCACTGCAGAAAAATATTCTTGACTTTGCCACAGGCAGCATTTCACCTGACTGAATCCTGAAAAACACAATGAAAAAAATCAAACAAAAGCAACAGCGCAATACCGTCATAATTATCGCTCTGAGCATTCTGATAGCAGGAGGAGCTGCCGCTTTCTGGATATCGTCGAAATCAGACAAGATCGAAGTCACCACGGAACAGGTATTCAGAAAAGAGGTCATTCACTACGTGACGGCAACCGGAAAGATCGAACCGGAGCTTGAAGTCACCATCTCTCCTGACGTATCGGGTGAAATAACAGAGCTGCATGTAAAGGAGGGTGAAGCGGTCGAAAACGGCGCCCTTCTGTTCAAGATCCAGCCGGATGTCTATATCAACCAGGTTGAGCAGAACAGGGCACGGCTCAACCTTGGGAAATCACAGAGTCTCGAGGCAAGAGCCGGAAAAATAAAAGCTGAAGATGAACTGCGGAAAGCATCCATGCTCTATGCCGACAAACTCATTTCAGACTCGGATTACCTTACCGCAAAAACCAACGCAGAAGCCTCCAGGGCTGTTTATGAAGCCGCCCTGTTCACCATCGAGCAAAACAAAAGCCTTCTTGATCAATCTCTTGAACAGCTCGACAAGACAACGGTCACGAGCCCGATGAACGGCACCGTTATCGCGCTTGACAGCAAACTTGGAGAACGGGTCGTCGGCACCGGGCAGTTTCAGGGAACAAATGTACTGCGCATAGCCAACCTCGACAGTATGCAGGTGGAAGTCGAAGTCAATGAAAATGATATCGTCAACGTCAACAGGAACGACAACGTCATTGTAACCGTCGATGCGTTCGGTGAACGAAAATTTGACGGCATCGTCAATGAAATATCAAATTCGGCAATAACCCAGGCTGAAGGCACCCAGGAAGAGGTCACTAATTTCTCTGTTAAAATCCGCATACTCAACCATGACCGTCTGCTCAAACCGGGCATGAGCGCGACAGCGGATATCGAAACGGAGAGGGTTCAGAATGCGCTTGTCGTCCCCATTCAAAGCGTCACACTCAGAGAAGAAGATATGGAAGGAAATGTTTCCCGTGACGCGAAAGAGAAAGAGGATGAGACTACAGAGCAAAAGGAGGAGACCCGGGAGACTTTCCGGAAAAACAGCAGCCAGGGGGTCTTTGTTATCGAGAATAACACAGCACGGTTCAAACCTGTAGAAACAGGAACAACCGATAACACCCATATCGTTATTCTCGACGGCCTCACAGAGGGTGAAGAGGTCGTTTCGGGCAGTTACACCGCCATAACAAGACTCCTCGAGGAGGGTAGCAGAGTGACCCTGAAAAACGAGTAACAGGATATGACCGAAACACTTATCAAAATGCGCTCGCTCTGCAGGTTCTATGAAATGGGTGACCAGATTGTCAAGGCGCTTGACAGCGTTGACCTCAACTTCAACCGTAACGAGTATGTTTCGATCATGGGGCCGTCAGGAAGCGGGAAATCGACGCTGATGAATATTATCGGGTGTCTCGATACTCCCTCGTCGGGCTCTTATGAACTCAATGGACAACGTGTCTCGGAAATGGATGATGACGAGCTTGCCAGAATACGGAACAGCGAGATCGGCTTTGTTTTTCAGACATTCAACCTGCTGCCCCGGCTCAACTGTCTGAGAAATGTAGAGCTTCCTCTCATTTATGCGGGAGTCAACGCCGAAGAACGCTACGACCGGGCGCTCGCCGCTCTGGACAGGGTCGGACTCGGCGACCGGGTCAACCATAAACCTTCTGAACTTTCCGGCGGCCAGATCCAGAGAGTAGCCATTGCACGGGCTCTCATCAACAACCCCTCCCTTATTCTTGCAGACGAGCCGACAGGGAATCTCGATACGTCCACCAGCAAAGATATCATGTCCATTTTCAGTGAGTTGTCCGATGCGGGAAATACCATCATACTTATCACCCATGAAGAGGAAATCGCGAAGTATACCCGCCGTTCCATCAGTTTACGTGACGGCACAATAGAACGTGACACGCAGTGAAACCACCCGGCTTTCCGCGCAACACACATGCAGAAAAAAGCCTTGAAACCGGGGAATACAGCTACAGTTCATGAGACGGTTCCGGAATGAAACATATGAAAGCCTTCTGATGGCTGTTGCCCAGATCAAGGGCAATAAAACCCGCTCCTTTCTCACAGCGCTCGGGGTCATCATCGGCATTGTCTCCATCACCATGATGGGAACAGCGATAAACGGCATTGACGCCGGTTTCGAAAAAAGCCTTTCCATGCTCGGCTACGACGTCATCTACGTTCAGAAGAGTTCATGGAGCAGTATGGGGCAATGGTGGCGGTACAAAAACCGTCCCGATCTGAAAACGGAATACGCAGCCCAGATTAACCGGATCATTGCCGATAATCCCGATTCCGGGCTTGAAATAGCGGTTCCGCAAATGTCATCCTACAGCGCTTCAGTAAGTCATGAAGACAAGAACCTGCAGCAGGTGTTCGCCCTGGGAACAAACGCCGACTACCTGCGTACCGCTTCAGGCGACCTGTCTGAAGGCCGGTTTTTCCTCCCTCATGAATCCGATGGCGGGTCGATGGTCTGTCTGATAGGTGATGATATCGCGACCGGTCTCTTCCCGAACGAACCTGCTCTCGGCAAAAAGCTGAAACTGAAAAACAGAACGTTTCGCATTATCGGAGTATTCAGAAAACAGGGAAAGTTTCTCGGACTTTTCAGTTTTGATAATCAGGTCATCACCCCGTTGAACGCTTTCAAAAAGGTCTTTGGCAACAGGAGGTACGTCACCCTGCGAATAAAAACAAAAGAGAAGGTCAAGGTCGCCGATGCGAGAGAGGAAATCAGAGGAATCATGAGAAGACTCAGAAGGCTTCCGCCGGGAAAAACAGATGACTTTTCGATCAATGAGCAACAGGCGTTCAAAAGCCAGCTTGACCCCATTAAAAACGGAATCGCTATCGCAGGTATTTTCATAACAGGCATGTCCCTTTTTGTAGGCGCAATCGGTATCATGAACATCACCTTTGTGAGCGTCAAGGAAAGAACGCAGGAAATCGGTCTGAGAAAAGCTCTCGGTGCAAGAAGACGGACAATACTGCTGCAGTTTCTCATAGAGTCTCTCAGCATCTGCCTGCTTGGAGGACTTATAGGGCTTGCTACCGCAGTTGCCATCACCACAGCCATAGACAAACTTTTACCGGACTTCCCTATCCAGTTCTCTTTTCAGCTTACCGCGATAAGCCTTGTTGTTTCGGTACTCACAGGGATTATCTCCGGACTAGCCCCGGCAATATCAGCATCTCGTCTCGACCCCGCTGATTCGTTGCGATATGAGTGAGAAAGGAGTGTTGATTTGTTGAATCGTTGAGGTGCTGATTTGTTTACATTGCTACGCCTGCCTTGCGGCGGGGCCCATTTTGCCTTTTGCCTTTTGACTTTTGACTTTTGACTTTTGCCTTTTGACTTTTGACTTTTGACTTTTGACTTTTGACTTTTGACTTTTGACTTTTGACTTTTGACTTTTGACTTTTGACTTTTGACTTTTGCCTTTTGCCTTTTGACTTTTGACTTTTGACTCCATGAAACTTCGGGAAACCATCAAACAGGCAGCATACTCGTTGCAGGCAAACAAGCTTCGTTCATGGCTCACCACCATGGGAATGGCGGTTGGTGTTTTCTCGATTATCGCCGTGATGACCGCGCTGCAAGCCGTTGACCAGTCTGTGGCAAGCGGCCTGTCGAGCCTGGGATCAAACACCTTTGAAATCCAGAAATATCCGGCAACACTTTTCGGCGGGCACGGAAGAAACCGCTTCATCAACCGCCCGGATATCACCTATGAGGAAGGTCTGCTCTTTAAAAAACTTATGGGTGGAAAAAGGGATAAAACAGGCTTGAAAGTCTCCCGGTCGGGAAACCTGGCCGTTTATGCAAACAGGAAAACAAATCCGGATATCACCCTGTTCGGCGCTGACGAAAATTTTGCCACTGCAAACGGTTTCGACATAGACTTCGGACGCAACCTTGTCACCAACGATATCCGTTTATCGAAAAATGTCGCTGTTATCGGTCAGGACGTTATGAACGCGCTGTTTCCGAACGGAGGCAACCCTCAGGGAAAAACAATCAAGGTCAATGGCAAAGTCTACAACATCATCGGGGTATTTATGAAGAAAGGGGCCGCATTCGGTCAAAGCCAGGATAACATCATCGTTATTCCGATAACCCGTTATCTCGAACAGGTCGACATACGCTCGAGCATCAGCATAACCGTTGAAGCTGACTCCCCTCAAGAGTATGATGCGACCATAGATACGGCCATAGGGGCAATGAGAGTCGCACGGGGACTGACAATACGAGACGCCAATAATTTTGAACTCCGTACGAACGAGGCTTTGATCGAATCCTTCAGGGGATTCCAGCAAACCATCAGCATAGGCGCTTTCATCATCAGCTTCATGGCCCTTGTTACAGCTGGTGTCGGAATCATGAACATCATGCTGGTCAGCGTTACCGAGCGAACAAGGGAAATAGGTATTAGAAAATCAGTCGGTGCACCGAAAAAGAGCATACTGCGTCAATTTCTGCTGGAAGCGCTTTTTCTTTCACTGAGCGGTGGCCTGATAGGGATCATCCTCGGAACCGGTGCGGGTAACCTGGTCGCGGTCACCTTCAACCTGCCACCGATCATTCCCATAACCTGGATGATTATTTCAATCGCGGTGTGTTCGGGTATTGGCATCTCTTTCGGTATCTTTCCCGCCTATAAAGCCGCTAACCTTGATCCGGTCGAGGCTCTACGATCACGATAGAAGTAATGAACTCTATTGAGAAACAATATCACACGACTTATGGAAGAAAATAACAGCAAAAGGCCCATCCAATATCACGAGGAGCTGCCCTCAGTCCATGACGACATGCTTATTTCATATCTTCACAAAGTGATTCGGTTTGCCGTCAAGATTCTTGCCGTCCTCATGGTACTGGTAATAATATGGGGAATAGGCGATGTCATTCATGTTCTCTACACACGCCTGAATCAACCACCCTATCTGCTCCTCAGCATCAATGACCTGCTGGAAACATTCGGTGCCTTTTTGGCCGTCCTTATCGCTATTGAAATATTCATCAATATCAGGCTCTATCTCGGAACAAATATCGTTCCGGTGAAACTGGTCGTCGCGACAGCCCTGATGGCTATCTCCCGTAAAGTAATTATCCTTGACCTTGACAAGCTTACACCGGACTATCTGCTCGGCATAGGTGCTGTCGTGCTTGGCCTCGGCATTTCCTACTGGCTGATAACCCGCGAAAAACCTGACATTCTCCGCTGACTCTTCAGCGGAGAAATGACATTGTCGAAGCAAAATGCGCAATCTGCTGGAGCATGTTGGCTTCCCCCTCTGCCATTGACCTGAAAACTCTTTCCGTTCCGGACCATCTGCCGAATCCATCGTCGACAGCATACCATACAGGCAGAACGTTTTCCTCTATCCACTGCCACCGGTGTTGCGTCTCGGTGACATCCCTGCATCCTGAAAGCACTTCGAAATAGCCGAAATGATCGGCGAATGAAGCCCTTGAACGATGCCCCGGAGAAGCGGCTTCTCCAAAATTGAGTTCACTGCCGAACGAGACGACAATATGCCCCTGTGGGCTTATCGCCTGGAAAACAGGACCGAGAGTATTGACCTGTTCATGCCTCAACAGCCTGCTATTCCCCTCCCTGATCAATGCAGATGCCTTTTGGTGATCTTCCCCCGTTTTCATAAGAGCAGCACCTTCATCGATCTGACGAAAACCTGATAACAGAAACTCCCTTTCATTATCGGAAATATTGCCTTCTATCTCGGCAAGTCCGCCTTTTGTGTAGGCCATATGAGCCCATGCGATATCGTTGTAGATAGCGTTATTGCCTTTTCGTATCTCCTCAAGATCATTGAGCAGAATGTTTTTAGCGGCAACATCGAACAGCATGAAAGGGAGAGAAAACACACCACGGGTTGCTCCAGCAAGAAAATCCCCTATGCCCTGTAACATATCACCCGGCTTTTCGTGGTGCTCCGTCTCCATCATCCTTCCGGGAGTCTGCATCATTTCTGCAAAGGCGAGAGCAACGCCAACCTGGCTCGACGCGAAAGCTGCCATACCCGCCCATTTGTATATCTCATGATGCTTGAGATAGAGTTGCGCATACTGCGCTGTAATCGCACGATTTCTCTGCACCACCTCTTTACAAGGGGGCAGAAAAGATTCAGCAATTGCTTCCCATGTATCCCTGGAATGAATCATGACTATCCTTTTTTATGCTGATGAGCAGTTCCGGATGACCGTCCGGGGTAAACCGTAACCTGTTTTCGTGAATAACAGTTAGAAGCCGTGTATAATTCCTCTGTCCCCCACCTCAACGGATTGTACCATACGGATATCCGGTGAAGAAAAGGTCACAAATCAGGGAATTTTTTAGCGTGATTTATACTACTATTATATTGAATGGATTTCTGAACAGGAAATCCAATCATTGTTTTCGTCAATACTAAATCCCATAATGCGATGACACATGTACAACAATTGACCAAGCCTCTTGTTTTTCTTATGATTCTTGCCATGACTACCTTTACGTGGGGTTGTACAACGACGACAGGCGCAGGAAGGGGAGCCGGTATCGGTGCAGCTTCAGGTGCGGTTCTCGGAGGAATTATCGGCAGTCAGACAGGAAGCTGGGGTAGAGGGGCACTTCTTGGAGCAGTGATCGGCGGTGGCGCCGGAGCTCTTATCGGTGACTATATGGATGACCAGGCCAAGGAGATCGACAATCAGGTCGATGGTGCCCAGGTAGAACGTGTAGGAGAAGGCATCAGAGTTGTTTTTGACACCGGTCTTTTGTTCTCAACCGGTTCTTCAACGCTAACATCTACAAGCAGTTACAACATTCAGAAACTGGCGAATATTCTGAACAAGTACTCTGACACGGATATCGTTGTTGAAGGGCACACTGACTCACAGGGAAGCGAAACCTATAATCAGCAGCTTTCAGAAAAAAGAGCTGAATCCGTTTCTTCACTTCTCCGTGCCTACAACGTAAGCAAAAGCCGTATCTCAACAATCGGCTATGGTGAAACCCGTCCTGTAGCGTCAAACGAAACCGCTTCAGGCCGCAAGCTCAACCGTCGCGTCGAGGTACTTATTTATGCAAATGACAATCTTATTGATCAGGCCGAAACTGGTGAGTTAAGAATGTAAACAGCAATAACCTCTTTATTCAAAAAGAGGGTGGCCGGCTAAACCGGTCACCCTCTTTTTTTTCCACCCGATTGCAGAAACTGCTCTGTCAAAACAGAACCCCTCAGGACACGTTACGGTTGTCAGCGGCAGTTTCCTCCGCCACCGGTATCAAAATCAGAATCATACTGATCCCAGAGCCAGCCGGAAACCTTTTCAAGATCTCCGTCACTCATGGCCATTGCCGGCATCAAACCGAAGCGTTTTATGGCCTGAGGGCCCAGAGAAGTCTTTTCTGCGTCCGGATTTTTCATAAAGGATACCATCGCGCCGACAGCATCGCTTTTGTTCCCGTAAACTGTTCTGAAACGTGAAGCCAGGCCGACTATGGGCGGTGCTGTTTTAGCCGGAGGACGCATGGAGTGACAAGCCGCGCAGTTTGCTGTATACAGCTCCTGCCCGCTCATTGCTGACGCTGTCGTGTTTTCTGCGGCAACTGCCGAGTTCATCGATGTCAGTGATCGCACTTCCGATGCATCCGGTTTGTCCTGCTGACACGCGTACGTGACAGACAATGATGCGGCTAACACGATACCGACAGCGAACCTGGAGATACTACATTTCTTTTCCATGGTTGACATATTCTAAGGTTATCTGATCAGACTGCTATCACCATACCATAACAATATAACAGCAAATTAAAGATTTCAACTGTTCCGCTATCCGTCATGAGAAAAACCTACCGACGGATTTTTCGCCATGCCCGTTCAGCTTCATCTTCATTGCTGCTCCTGTGACACTCGACGCAGTTGCTGAACTCCCGAATCCCTTCCTCCCTGTGCTCAGCCGCCACTCCTCGCTTCGAATGCTCGTGACATCCGTAACAGGTATACCGCTTGTAATCCGCCGGATTGTCATGACAGGTACTGCAGTCAGCCGGATGACTACGGTCAAACCTGAACCATTGATCATGATCGAATTCCGCCGGTTCCCACGCCTTCGTACTGTGACAATCGCTACAGCTGTTTTTCGCATCTCTGTGCATTGTATCATCCGGACGGTCAGGTTCGTGACAGCGTGCACAGGATCCTGATCGGCTCAGGTCGGCACGCAGCCAGCTTTCGTGATCGAAGTCCGCAGGTTCCCAGCGCTTTGTTCCGTGGCACTCATTACAGCTTGTCTCCACCCGGGCGTGCAGTGCATCCTCAGGACGGTCAGGCTCGTGACAGACCGTACAGTTTTTTTGCAGTTCAGTTGCCGGAACATTATGATCCATAGCTGCAAGAAGCGGACCTTTGCCCGGAAGGGCATGTTCGGTATGACAGGCAACGCATTCCGAGGCCTGGAGCTCCCTGTGCAGCAGGGCAGCGACGGAATCAGGCTCGACCAGCTCTCTTCCCGAAGCGTCTTTCAGGCCGATTTCTTCTGCACTGTGACAGGAAACACATTGTGACGAAGGTGTCCCCAACAATGGCGTATGACAGCTCAGACAGCCGCCCTCAAGCTTCTGATGCCCTTCCGAAAGATTTCCGGGATTAACGAGAAGTCCCGGCCACAACATAACAGCGGTCACCAGGAGGCTGAAGACCAGAAAAATAATGTAGAATTGTTTCATGGCGCCCTATTTCCAGTTCCAGAAAAAGAAAATCGACAGGATGTGCAAGAGGGCAAGCCCCAGAAACAGAGAGACAAGTGGCATGTGAACCTTCCGCCACTTTCCGAGAGCTTTAACGGTCAGAGAATCCCAGTAGAGCTTTTCATCCCCGCTTTTACGCTTCATCTCGTCCCTCGCTTTTCTGTAAATGTATTGCCCCACATGACCGCTCCCTGTAACAATGAGCATCAACACCGTTGCCGACCAGGGCAGTATTGCGTTGAAATGCACTCCTGAATGAACAAGAAGCATCAGTGTGCCGATCCATCCGCCCCTGCAGTGCAGCATGAGAAATGTTTTGATCGGGCCAGAACGGACGATTTTCTTCTTTCGGGCCGAATAAATAAAGGAGAAGAGAAGAAACAATGTACCGGTTATCCCGAGGTATCGCCCCACCCAGACAAGCCCTGCAACATGCAGCAAGTAGTCTGACAGCAAAGCCAGAACAACAAGCATGGTAAAAGAAACCAGCAGCGGCAAGGCTCGTCGTATCAGTAGTGAATCAAGCATATGCATCTCCATCCATCATTCAATCGCAACTATCGAAGGGGTATCATAAACCTCGAATCATGCGCGTGTACCCGATGAGCCCCGGAGCCCTCGCTTCATGCCGCGGGAATTTCGAAGGTCACCACTGTACCGTCATGCTCAACGCTTGAAAGCCCCACCGTAATGTGCTGCATATCGGCAAGTTTTTTTACAAGGGCCAGCCCCAGACCCGTTCCGCTTATCTGTGAATTCCGTGATTCATCAACCCGGTAAAAACGCTCAAAAAGACGTTCAATTTTTTCAGGAGGAATTCCGGTACCGCTGTCGGTAACCGAACAGAAAACAGAACCTCCCCGTCTTTCAAGCTCAACATAGACATGCCCTCCTTTCCGGGAATATTTAACCGCATTGGAAACAATGTTGTCAAGCATTACGCCAAGCATCGATGCGTCAGCTCTGACCAGGACTTCCTTTTTACTCCTGATGCTCACCTGCAATTGCTGTTGCTTGACCAGATCCTCCGCTCTTGCCAGGACTTTTTCCACTATCTGTTCTGCATCGACAACCTCAATATCCGGCCTGAACGAACCGGCATCGTATCGGGCAAGCAGGAGTAACTGTTCAATCAATCCTGACATGCGTTTCAGCTCATTGATACAGAAACCGATTCTCGCCTCGTAGTAACCGGGATCACGAGGCTTTCTTATCAGAACCTCGAGAGTACCCATCACTGAAGTGAGCGGGGTTTTCAGTTCATGGGAAGCGTCAGAAGTAAACTGCTTTTCCCTGACATAGGCATCCTGCAGCCTGTCAAGCAGGCTGTTGATCGTGAACGAGAGACGATAGAGCTCATCTTTCCTCGAAGGAAGCACTATTCTTTCGTCGAGGTTTTCCCTGGTAATTGTTTCTGCCGTTTCAATAACCCGTTCAATGGGATCAATGCTTTTTCCTGCAAGAAAACGGGTCACAAAAAACAAGGTCAACAGAACAACCGCCAGGGAAAAAAACAGCGCTATTCGCAGATCATGGAGCACGAAAAGTGATTCATCGAGAGGAACCGCGACAAGCACCCATGCGGCAACACCTGACCCGTCTCCTTGAAAAACAGGCACCTGAACCTGGCGGACGGATGCTCCACCGATAGCGGAATTATAAAACGCCGCTTTTTCGAGAACCGGGTTGTAGCAGAGAGTATCGCTGAAAAGGTTGAATGATTTTTTCATGATTTCCGGAGAAGCACCGGCGGCAACAACCTGTACGAATTTGGGATAGAAATCGACCGTAATGTGAGAACGTTCCATCCACTCTGTCTGGTCTTCAAACAACAGTCCGTTTTCCGTTACCCTCAGACTTTCGACAAATTCACCGACCTCTTCGTCAAGTTCTTCATCGATATGCCGGTATACGTCATGCTCAACCAGAACATAGACAAGAACAAACACCATGACCATCAGCGAAGCGGTCACAACGAGATAGAGCCCGGCAAGCCTGTCGCGAATACTTGTCCCCCTGCCGAATCTCAGGCCGTCTTTTTCCCCGGAATTCTTTCGCATACGCCTACTCTCCCCGAATAACATATCCTACGCCCCTTACCGTTTCGATAAGCGCGCCGCAACCCGCCCCATCGAGCTTTTTCCTCAGAAAGTTGACATACACATCGATCACCGATGTGTCGGCATCAAAATGGATGTCCCAGACATGCTCGATGATCCTGCTTCTGGTACAGACACTTCCCCTGTTGCGCAACAGGTACTCCAGCAGTGCGAACTCCTTGGGAGTCAGTGAGACATCCTTCCCGTTACAGGTAACCCTGTGAGCGGCAAGATTCATTTCAACACCGCCTGCCTGCATCATCACGGTTTCCGATCCGGAAAGCCTCAGTTGCACCCTGATTCGCGCCAGAAGTTCTTCAAATGCAAAAGGCTTTTTCATATAATCGTTGGCGCCCGACTCGAGGCCGAAAATCACGTCATCGAGGTCACCTTTCGCCGTAAGGAATATGACCGGCACCTGAGCGTGTTCTTTCCGGAACTGCCGGCACACCTCCACACCGCTCAGGCCAGGAAGAAGCCAGTCTACAATGAGCAGATCGTACTCATTAATCAGCGCCATCGACAGCCCTTCACGACCGTTATGTGCAACATCGACCGCAAAGCATTCCTCTTCAAGGCCTTCCCTGAGAAAATCGGCTATCCCCGATTCATCTTCAATAATGAGAATCCGCATACACTGCTTTTTTATTCAAAAATAACTCCGAAAAGCGCCTTCTCTTCCATATCGTTCTGCTCCGCTATCTCCTCAATGGAATCCCCGGTATCCAGAACGGAAATGCCGTTCTGAGACATCGTTTCCAGAAGCTGGTCCAGGCTCGTGCCCGCGACGCCGGAAATGGTTATGAGCGAAGCTTTTTCAAGGGACTTGACCGCTTTTTTTCTTCCATCTTCCCCTTCTTCCACCCAGGGGTACAACGACAGCAATGCAATAGCAATCGCTGCACCAATAAAAACAACGCCCGTTTTTCTTTGCAGATAGCCCGTAAATGCTTTCCAGTTCGCCAGCAGGTGCAACACGGCACCACCCACGAGAATCCAGCTCATCCATTCATGAACAGGTTCGACGATGCCCGGCTCAAAATGAAAAAACATCATCAGTCCGGTTGACGCCGATACAAGAAAGGCTGCTGCTATCAAGGGCGTTGCAAGACTTCTCAATGTTGTATTCATCATGACCTCTCTTTTTAATATACGTTTGAAATATTCTTTCACTTTACGTCACCTGCCAGCGCGATCATCTTCCGGGTCCGGCTACTTCAAGACGATGCACGTCAATGTAGACAGACCCGGACTCGTGTTCGACTTCCCCGTCAATCCGGACTCCGGTATCAGGACCGACAGGCTGCTGTCTCCAGACGCTCTTCTCAATTTCAATGTCGATCTCGCCTGAATCATCACGAAAGAGATAGTGATCCCCACGCAAATGTCCGGTAATAAAACCGTCCAGCGAAAGCCTGCTATCGTCTCTCATCAATTTTGCCTCAGCAACGGTACTCTGCGGTGAATTTTCCTCTGCAGGCCCGACATACTCTGCGTATCCCGTATTCGCTGCCAGCCAAAACATCGCGATCACGACTCCTTTATTCATCCTGCTCTCCTGTTAAAAGTTTTAATTATACGAAACAGCCCTTGTTGATACTGCATGAAGAAAAGGTAGCACCCGCAACCTTAAAGCAGCCTGAACATGAGCTTAAATTTCGCTTAAAACCGCGCTGCCCCCTTCTTGTGACATTTTTCCGTATTTTACAGACAAGTCACTTTCCATCTGTATGAACACGCGGGGAGCATACACTGCAACCCAAACCTGGATAACTAACATGTACAGAGAGATTGCCGACTATGGGCTCATAGGGGATATGCATTCCGTGGCGCTGGTTTCGGGAGACGGTTCTATTGATTACTGCTCTCTGCCGTTCCTCGACTCTCCTACAGTTTTCGCTTCGCTGCTGGACGATGAAAAAGGAGGCTTTTTCAGTATCAGGCCAAAAGAAAGTTTCACCTCCTCACAGCAGTATGTTCAGGATACCAATGTGCTGGTATCTACGTTCAAAAACGATGATGGCCAAGCCGATCTCTATGACTTCATGCCTGTGGCGACCCGCCACCTGGTTACCTCAAAGGAACACAGGATAGACCGCTGCCTGGAAATGAAATCCGGCATTCTCGAATTTGAGCTTGCGTTCATGCCGAGACCCAACTATGCAAAAACCGTACCTGTTGTCACCTGCCGGGGAAACAGGATATCCGCATTCAGCCATGAACAGCCCCTCACACTCATTCACTCTCTTCAGGAATACCGTGTCCGGCAATGTAATAACGGGATTGTCGTTATCGATTTTTCACTTTCAGCTGAACAGAGCGCCCGGTTCAGCCTGATCTACGGCGATGTCACCGAAAGCGTAAGCGACTCGTGCAGCCTTGAAAAAAATATTGAATTCTGGAAAAACTGGCTCCACAACTGCATGGGAGAACATTGCGCGTTTCTCGGAGAGTATACGCAAATGGTCAACCGCTCACTGCTCGCCCTCAAACTCCTCACCTTTCATCCGACAGGAGCGATAGCCGCGGCGGCGACAACTTCCCTTCCCGAAGCAATCGGCGGAGAACGCAACTGGGATTACCGGTTCACCTGGCTGCGTGACGCTTCGTTCACCCTCAAGGCTTTTTTCTCACTTGGCCATATAACCGAAGCCGACGGGTTCATTCGCTGGCTGCACGCCACCTATCGAAAACATGAAAAAGAAACTATCCGGATCATGTATTCTATCCGTGGAGAAGAGATGCTCCACGAAAAAGAGCTCAGCCATCTGAAAGGCTATAAAAACTCCACACCCGTCCGTATCGGAAACCTTGCTCACAAGCAAAACCAGTGGGACATCTACGGGGAAGTCATGGACGCGGCACTCAGACTCTCCGATTACGCGGGAAAGATCGACGAAGAACTTTGGCCCTTTTTCCGTGACATCTGCACCATGGCCATGAAGAACTGGCAAAAACCTGACGACGGAATCTGGGAAGTCAGAAACGGCCCCTGCCATTTTGTTTATTCCAAGGTCATGTGCTGGGTCGCTCTCGACAGGGGAATTATCATCGCGAACCGATACGGCTTCGACGCACCGGTAGCAGAGTGGATTGAAGAACGGGAAACCATTAAAACCGATATCCTCGAGAAGGGCTTCAACCGGGACTTGAAGAGTTTTGTTCAACGTTACGGCTCCCTGGAACTCGATGCAAGCCTGCTCCTGCTCCCTCTGGCCAATTTTCTTCCGATAAACGATGAACGGATACAGGGCACCATCAACGCCTGCAAAAAAGAGTTGCTGCACGATGGTTTTCTCTCCAGATATATTGCTGATGACGGACTCGATGGAGAAGAAGGAGCGTTCGTTCTCTGCAATTTCTGGCTGATCGAGTGCCTTGCACGTTCAGACAGAATTGAGGAAGCCGAAAAGCTGATGAAGGAAACCCTGCGTTCAGCAAACAGACTCGGCCTTTTCTCCGAAGAGTTCAACAGCAGCACCGGTGAACTGCTCGGAAACTTCCCCCAGGCATTCAGCCACATCGGGTATATCAATGCCGTATCCGCTATTCTGAATGCACGGGGACGCTCTTTCGAGGAAGAGGCAAAAACGACGCTCGCCGACAAGCTGAGCAAAATCCTCCCCTTTCAGGCCAATCTCAATGACGGCCCTGAAACAGCTGACGCCACGGATACTGAAATCGCGGTCCGTCTCAAAAAACTTCTCGGAAAATTGCAGGGCGCATTCTTCAATGTCAGCATGGGAAGGGTAAACTATCAAGCGATGAAGCAATCGGAACGATTTCGTGAATACCAGCAACTTGCTGTGAGCCTCAGATCGTTCAGTCCCGAATCACTCGGCAACGATAACGAAAAAAAAGCCTTCTGGATAAACATCTACAACATCCTCATTATCCACGGCGTCATAGAATTCGATATCCGGAACTCAGTCCTTGAAATCATCAACTTTTTCGGAAGAATAGGCTACACTATCGGCAACACGTTTTTTAGTCCGGATGACATTGAACACGGAATTCTCAGAAAAAACCGTCATCACCCCGCATTCATGCTCCGGCCTTTCTCTCCATTCGATTCACGGCTGCCGCTCATGGTCGAAACATTTGACCCGAGAATCCATTTCGCGCTGGTCTGCGCATCGAGCTCGTGCCCTCCGATCGAGTTCTACGATCCGGAACATATCGACGATCAGCTCGATATCGCAACGAGAAGCTTCATCATCCGGAGAGGCATTGAAACAGACAGTGAGAACAACACCGTCCGTCTATCGGAGATATTCAAATGGTATCAACATGATTTCGGGAAAGACAAAACCGAAGCACTCTCCTATATCGCGGAATTCGCCAATGAAAAAACCAGGCAGTTCATACTGAAGAACCCAGGAAAACTGAAGGTCGAATATCTGCCCTATAACTGGAACCTCAACAGCACGCTCGGATGAGCCTTTGGGTAGTAACGAGTGACTTGTGACAAGTGACCAGCAGGGATTGCTTCGTTCCTTGCAATGACTCGCCAGTGTGCACTGTTTTCGATGTCATCGTGAAACTACAGTGCAGGTGCGGCGATCGTGACAGTTCAACAAATTCCTGGAGATTGCTTTGTCTCTCAGCTCCTCCTGAATGACTTCCTGAAGAGACGGGCAAGCACAGGGGCTTGCCCCTACAGGATGCAACAATTTTTCTTTCTCGTCACTCGTCACCTTTTACTCGTCACTCTTTTTGACTTTTGATCTTTTGAACTTTGACTTTTGTTGAACTCCTCCTCCAGGGCGTCAAGTTTCCGCTTCATTTTGTCGAGGCCCCTCAGCAGGGCTTCCTGGCGAAGCTGGTCACGAAGAGGCTGGGCCGGAAATCCACCCAATGTCTGACCAGGCTTTGCAGCAGACTTGGTCACCCCGGCTCTTGCTGAAACTCGTGTCCGGTCGGGAAGGGAAAGATGACCCGAAAAACCGGCCTGACCTCCGATCATGCAATGCTTGCCTACCGAAACGCTTCCGGAAATACCGGCCTGTGAGACAATGACCGTATTCTCCCCTATTGTACAATTATGCCCTATCTGCACAAGATTGTCTATTTTCACCCCTTTTTCAATAACCGTGCTGCCCATGGTCGCCCTGTCAATGGTATTGTTGGCACCAATTTCCACATCATCATCAATCTCGACAATACCCATCTGGGGAATCTTGATATAGGAACCGTCAGGCTGGGGAGCAAAACCGAACCCGTCTGCGCCGACAACCGTACCGCTGTGTATCGTAACGCGATCCCCGAGAATGATCCCGTTATAGCAGACAACATGAGGAAAAAGTGTACAGTCCCGTCCGGTTCTCACGTGAGCCATCAATACCGAGTTAGAGCCTATAACCGTATTGTCGCCGATCACACATTCGTCACCGATGACCGTATGCTCACCGATAGAAACGTTTTCTCCCAGTTCAACATGTTCCCCGATAACCGCCGAGGAAGCAACCCCCGGAGCCGCAATCAACCGTGGCCGTGTATACTTCTGAAGCACAAAAACAAATGCCGTATAGGGATCTTTTACTTTCAGGAAATTCAGGTGGTCGTTATATTGACTGGTGTTTGTTTCTTCACCGACAATAAGCAAGGAGGCTTTGGTAGTTCCGACAAACCTGCTATATTTTTCATTTGCTACAAAGCTCACCGTCCCTTTTGTGGCATTTTCAATTTTTGCCGGACCATCAATAGTGACATCACCACTGCCGACAAGCTCAACGTTCTCAAAATACTGTTCAAGGTAGGCTTGTATCTCGTGTATCTTCATTGTTAATTTTCTGCCAATTTTTATTATATTCGTCGGCATTGAGGTTTTTGAGGGTCCGCGTTACACTGCCTGGATCCTGAGGGAATGCAAACACAGCCTTAATATAATCTGTTTCATCTGAAAAAGCAGGGAGCCATGGGTAATCCGATCAAAATTTTCGCAGGTCGAAGCAATACGGCGTTAGCCGAAAAAATTGCGTCCTACCTCGGTACGTCACTTTGTAACGCAAAGGTTCAAAATTTTTCAGACGGGGAAATTTCGGTAAACTATTTTGAGTCGATCAGAGGCTCTGATATGTTCATCATCCAGTCGACCAATCCCCCGGCTGATAATTTGATGGAACTGCTCATCATGATTGACGCTGCCAAACGATCATCTGCCGCGAGAATAACCGCAGTTATTCCCTATTACGGCTATGCCCGTCAGGATCGTAAAGATCGGCCCCGCGTCGCCATTACTGCCAAACTCGTTGCAAACCTGCTCACAGAAGCCGGAGCGAACCGCATTCTCACCATGGATCTGCATGCAGCGCAAATCCAGGGATTTTTTGACATTCCATTTGACCACCTCTACTCAAGCGTTGTACTCATTGACCATATGCTCAACATGAAGCTCAACGGAAATCTTGTTGTCGCATCCCCCGATGTGGGCGGCGTCAAACTTGCAAGAGCTTTTGCAGAAGCGCTCGGTACAGATCTTGTTATTGTCGATAAAAGGCGCCCGAGAGCAAATGTTGCGGAAGTCATGAATATCATCGGTGATGTGAACGGCAAGGACGTCCTCCTGGTAGATGACATGATCGACACAGCAGGAACGCTTGTCAATGCGGCAAAAGCCATACAGAATGTCGGCGGAAGAAAGGTGTTCGCTGCCGCGACGCATGGCATTCTGTCCGGCCCGGCCATTGAACGTATCAACGCTTCCGTACTTGAAAAAGTCATTATAACCGATTCTGTCGTAACCGGCCACGCTCCGTCAGATAAACTTGAAACCGTCACCGTCAGCAACCTGTTCGGTGAAGCGATCAAGAGAATATACGATGATGATTCAGTCAGTTGCCTGTTCGACAGCAAAAATCTCACAAAACTTACAAATAATCATACTCAAGCGATAAAAGAGATCAAGGAATAGCATGGAAAGTATCGTATTCAACGTAGAGCCTCGCGATTGCGACAAAAACGCAGCAAAAAAATTACGCGACCAGGGAAAAGTCCCTGCAGTCGTTTACCATAAAGGTGAAGAGACCATTCATATATGTGTTGACGAAAGGTCTCTGAAAAAACTGGTGCATTCTTCTGAGTCACACCTCATCGACCTCACGTTTCCCGATGGCAAAGAAAAACGCTCTTTTCTCAAGGAGGTTCAGTTTGACCCGGTAACCGACAAGATCATTCATGCTGATTTTCAGTTTTTCTCAGCAGGAGAAGTTCTTGAAATGGATGTTCCGACAACGTTCATCGGTGAAGGTGAAGCTCCCGGAGTAGTTGCAGGAGGCAATGTGCAGGTTATTCTTCATTCCCTGAAGGTCAAGGCGGTTCCGTCAAACATCCCGCAGCACATTACCATTGATGTTTCCGGTATGGAGCTGGGTCAGACCATGCATATCAGAGAAATTCCTGTGGAAACCTACGAGGGTAAATTTGAAATAATCAGCGATCCTGACAGTTCAGTGGTTTCAATCGTCGCGCCAAAGGTGGAGGCTGAAGTGATTGAATCAGAAGAGGAAGAAGAAACTCCGGCAGTTGCCTCTGAGGAGGAATAATCTTACCTGGCAGATATTCAGTAAAAGCTGCTTTTTGCTTGAAAAGCAGCTTTTTTTATGACTGTAGAAGCCTGATAATAATCCCAAGCGCCTGTGAAAGAGCCTAAAAACAACGACCGGCCACCACTATACGACCTGCTTCTGCCTGGTTTCGGCCTGCTCTTCATGAAAAAGAAAGGACCCGGACTTTTTTTTATCATCTCTTTCACGCTTTTTCTTGCGATACTCTTCTGGCGTCATCAGCTGATTCTGGTCAGCATCCGTTCTCTGATAACAGGCACTGCACTCCTCGTAACCTCACCCGTCAGTTTTCGTCAGATATTCACCTATGAAATCCTCGAGTTATGGATAGCATCACTCTATGCACTGCTTGTTCCGCCCCTTCTTTTCTGGCTCTCTGCAAGAACATTGAAAAAAGCCCGCGCTGAAAAAGAAGAAGATAGCAAAGAGAAAGAGCTCAGTCTCAGGGAGATCGGATGGCATTCATTTAAAAAGCATACTATTGCGCTCTATGCTTCAGTCACAGTCTTTATCCTCTACTCAGTAGCGTTTCTTGCCCCGCTTGTCTCTCCTTTCAGCCCTTTTGAACAGCAGGACTTCCTCGTTACAGCCTACAAGCAGCCTTTCACCAGAATCGACGCCCTCGTCCTCAATGAACAAAAAGGCGTCACCATACCCTTGCGAAAAGGCAACACCCGGAGCGACAGGCTCACCAATGCACTTATCAGCGATTTTCAGGTGCTGAAGACACGCAACGAACCGCAAAAGCTTCGATTTATCGACAGTTACAGAATCGAGGGAAATTCCGTTATCTATAAACAGGGACACAGAGAAAAAGTCATTCCTCTTGATAATCTTGCTGGAGAAAGTGGATATGGAAAAGCGCCTTCCGGATTCATCGTTACACGCTCCTTTTTTCTCGGGACCGATCAGTACGGACGGGACATCCTGAGCAGGGTCATTTACGGATCGAGGATCTCTCTTTCGATCGGATTTCTTGTCGTTCTCATCTCTGTCACTCTCGGAACCGTCGTCGGTATTTCATCCGGGTATTTTGGCGGTATAGTCGATAACACGCTTATGCGTATCGTCGATATCCTTATCGCCTTCCCTGCGCTTTTCCTCATACTCATCATCATCGCCACGTTCGGTAACTCGATATTTCTCATTGTCATCACACTCTCTTTCACCGGATGGATGGGTGTGGCCCGCATTGTACGAAGTCAGGTTCTTTCACTGAAAGAACAGGAGTTCATTCTTGCCGCGAAATCACTCGGACTCTCCAATCTTCGAATTATTTTCCGGCACCTCATGCCGAACACCCTGACGCCGGTTATTGTTGCCGCTACGCTCCGTATTGGAAGCATCATTCTTACCGAAGCAGGGCTTTCCTTCCTCGGACTTGGCGTCCAGCCGCCTACACCAAGCTGGGGCAACATCATTAACGAAGGACGTGACAGCCTTCTTAACCACTGGTGGATTTCAACATTCCCCGGTATAGCGATACTAACAACCGTCGTCTGTTTCAACCTGATCGGCGACGGTGTCCGGGATGCGCTTGACCCCAGAATGCGAGGGTAATGATGACTACCGACCGACACACCGATCCTGAACCGTGGGAAATCATCGAATCCCGCTACCTGTATAAGGAACCGTGGCTGACCATGCGAAAGGATTCAGTCAGACTTCCGAACGGGAAAAACATTGATGACTTCTATGTATGGGAGTCCCCCCCCTGGCTTAATGTTATCGCCGTAACGCAAAACGACCGGATAGTTATGATCCGGCAATACCGGCACGGTATCGGAAAAGTATCGTTTGAGCTGCCTGCAGGGGTACATGACAAGCCGGGTGAAACCCTGCTTGAAGCTGCACAGCGTGAACTGCTCGAAGAAACCGGTTACGGCGGAGGGAGCTGGACAAAATGGATGGAGCTTTCAGCCTATCTTGCATCCGGTGTCTGCAAAATCAGCGAACAGCAACTCGATGCTACCGAGGAGATAACAGTGCATCCGGTATCGGTTGAAGAACTTTCCGCACTTGTCGACAATGGTGAGATACTCCAGGCCCTTCATGCGGCACCACTTATCAAGTACCTCTGCTCACTGAAATCATAGCTGCCAGACAAAGCATCCATGAAGAAAGCAAAGAAACTGGAACTTCTTGAAAATACCGTCACAGAAAACGGCTACAAGCTACGGTATGAAAAAGGTAATTTTCTCGGCGGAGACTGCCGATTGAAGGAAGACAACATTATCGTGGTGAACAAGTTCCTGCCGATCGAAGGGAAAATATTCACCATCGCCCGTGTCCTGCACAAACTCAACCCCGCCGACTGCTCTCCCGAAGTCAAAAAAATCATCGAGGATTCCGGCTTCAGCACCGGTAACCAGTTGCCGCTGATCGAGAATGCGGAGTAACTACTCTCTATAGAACACAGCCAGCCATATCGTAGGCCTTTGCGTGTCTGTCCACAGCACCCTGTGCTTCGTGCGTGCAGAAATGTTGATCGAATCACCGACGTTCAGAACGACCTCTTCCCCGCTCTCGAACAGGATCGCCCCCGATCCCTGAAGAACGACCACCCACTCCGAATCCTCCTGGTCATACCACCCGTTCTCCGGCGAGGAATGCCCGTTTGACACGATCCGCTCGATACGTACAGTCGAAGACCGTACCAGATCTTCGATAACTTCCTTTGACAGGTCTTCAGGTAACGGTGAAATAATATTTTTTACCACGTGATTCATCCCTGGTTTGTCCTGTTAGCACTGCGCGATCTGAAAACAAGGTGAACGGCACGCAAAAACCGGATACTGTTGAACTGTTGCGTTGTGATACGCATTGTCTCACGGGCAGGCACAGGGGCCTGCCCCTGCAGTTCCCGACTCTCGACTCCTGTCTCTTTTCTCTCGATGCCGTCCTCTTCCCTCATCACTGTCACGCTATTCTTCACCGCACAACAACGTATTCGGATCATGAAATACCGTGACAGATGGGTATCCTTCATTCGACTATAGTCACCTCCCCGCGCTTCCCCGCCAGATGCGCGAGCAACCCCCGCCCTCTATCCTTCAGCCGCGGAGAGCACAAGACGACACACTCCTGGGGGTGCACACGGTCCAACCATTCGGCAAGTCTGCGATAGTCGTCGATTCCGAAACGATTCACCTTGACAACAACGCTGTCCGGCCTCTCACTGTCGAGACGCCTGAGCGCGTCAGGATCGCTGACAACCAGCATGGATGATCCGTCGCCTCCCCAGAACTTGAGTACATCATCGCCTGATCTTGCGACCAGGAATGAGGATTGTGCGAGATGGTGCTCTTCTGAAAGCATGTGGTTTTGAGCATCGATTGCCCCTACAAGTGAATCAGGCGAGGCAAACTGTATAGCCGCGTCGATTTTTTTTATCCCGTTACGACGCATCTGCCGGTTGATTGTTTCCCGATGCCAGGGTTTGGATCCCGCATCGATCAGAATTGAAGAACCGCCAATCGAACAAAGCAGAGCGGTATCGTTGCCTGCGACAATCCTGACAAAAGCAGGCGACGAACGTTCCGCTTGCAGAACAGGCGCCCAGACAAAATAGTTTGCCGCGCACAAAAAGGCAATCATCACTCCCGCCGGGTTCTTACGGTAAAGAAAGAAAAGTACTGCGGCAACAGCCGCATAATAGACAGCAATCCATACGCTATCGGGCTGCGCCCGCACTACCGCCCATGAGAGGTCACCGAAATATTCCGTCACGCCAAGCGTCATCCTGGCAAAAAACCATGCACTCGATGCAGGATAGAGCGCCAGATCCGGCAGAACAGAGTTCAGAAGAAATGCAGGCAGCATCGCGTAAAGCATGCAGCTTGCCAAAAACACAACCGGCAGGTTTGCGATGATCCCGACGACAGAAAAGGTTCCGAAAAACCATGCGATAACAGGCGACACACCGATAATTGCCGCAAGACTGACGCTGAAGGCTTTCCATACGGGCCTGAAAACCTCTCCCGCGAGGCCTTTCCATGTTTCCGACGGCGAGCTCAACACCGGATAGAGCAGAATGATCGCGGCTACAGCTGCATTGGTCATCAGAAAACCTGCATTGAAAAGCTCGAGAGGATCGATACACAACAGTATCAGATCGGCCACTGCGAGGGAGTTCAGGGGAAAAGACTGCCTCGACAGAACCGAGTTGCCTGTCAGAGCGACAACCATCAGCGAAGCCCTCCTTACCGACGGCGCGTTGCCGGTCACTGAAGAATAGACCAGCAGGACAAAGGCTATCAGAACAAGCACGATCCATTTTCCGGCAACCGTTATTCTCAATCTCTGCAACACGACAAGCAGGACCATCACGATCAGTCCGACATGCAGCCCTGAAACGGCAAGCACATGAGCGGTTCCCGCTGCCTTAAACGTCCGGTACACCTCCCTGTCGAGCAACTCCTTCTGACCGAGAAAAACTCCCTGAATAAACTGCTGTTCATGTCCGGGAGGAACAAGTGCCGCTATCGTGCCGGAAAGATACCGCCTGACAGGCCGTACGAGCAGAGCCTCAAAATAATCACTCTCGTCGATCCCGTAGTTGTGCATCAACCAGGGCCCGTAACAGAACAGTTCGGCATGCACCCTTTTTTTTCGGTAATATTCACGAGGATCAAAGTCACCTGGATTTTCCGCACGAGGAATCAAACCGACACGCCCTTTGACGCGGATCATGTCCCCTTTCTCGACTTCCGGTTCCGTGCCGTGTCGCATGCGCAGAAAAACCTTGACGTTTCCTGACGCCTCACGAGCCTCACCATCAGCAAAGACCTCTCTCGTCTGAAGTATCCATCCTGCCCCTTTGTCATACACCCGCGGCCTCGATACAACCTTGCCATAAAGAAGTACCTCTTTGTCAAGCCAGTTACGCACGGTTGAAGAAGGAAGGTTGTTGTACAGGGAACCGGTGTACAGACTAAAACCGCAGAAAACAAAAAGGGAATATGCCGTGACCGCAGCATTGGAGAGAGGCTTCCCCCGGCAGACAAACAAAAAGATTCCAAGCAGCAGGAAAGAGATTAGGGCAGCAGATACCCAATACCAGAGCGGGATGCGCCAACAGACTCCGGCAGCTATTCCAGCAGAAGCTATTGCAAGCAGACGAACCGCAGGATAGGGAGCCAGAAACTGAGCCATAACCGGAGAAGGTGAGCATGGTTGAGGTTATGCTTTGTTTTGTATATTATACCTTTTTTGAAATCGATGCAAAAAAGCACTCTGCATGTTAGTAAAAGAGATTCTCAACTCAGCGACCGGGCCCGTATTCAGTTTTGAGTTTTTCCCTCCGAAAAAAACAGAAGACTGGGGCAAACTTTTCCACACAATCTCGGAACTCATTCCTTTTAATCCCTCCTATGTAAGCGTGACCTATGGAGCAGGCGGATCCACACGAAGCCGCACACATGACCTTGTCACAAAAATCCAGAGGGAAACCGGTCTTACCGTCGTCTCTCATCTGACCTGTATCTGCTCAGGCAAAAAAGACGTTGCTGAAATTCTCGAGGATTACAGAACACAGGGCATAACCAATGTACTGGCCCTCCGTGGTGACCTTCCTCCGGGATCCACTTCCTATGAAGAGGCAACAAAGGATTTTCCCCATGCCGTAGATCTTGTAAAGTTTATCGTTGAAAACTTCCCGGAAATAGGGGTTGGCGTCGCGGGATTTCCTGAAGGACACCCCCAGACACCGAACAGACTGAAAGAAATTGAATACCTGAAAGCAAAAGTCGATCAGGGCGCTGACTACATCGTCACGCAGATGTTCTTTGATAACAGGGATTTCTTCGATTTCGTAGGCAGATGCTCACTGGCAGGGATCAATGTACCTATCATACCGGGAATCATGCCGGTCACCACGAAAAAAGGCCTGATCAAAATGTCCGAACTGGCCCTCGGCGCAAGGATACCCGCCGCACTCCTCAAAAAGGTGCTTGAAGCGCCAAATGATGAAGAAGTAGCAAAAACAGGCATCGAATGGGCAACCGAACAGACCAGAGAGCTGATCGAGAACCACATCAGAGGCATTCATTTTTACACCCTCAATAACGCGGAAGCGACCAGGAAGATTTTCACAAATATCGCGGATAGAGCGAGAGCTTGATGGCTCAGTGGCTTAATAGCAGGAATGTAATGCTACATCCCTGCTTTCTGTGTTTCTCGCGAAAGTCAGAGCAACTACAGAGACAGTTCTATACTTCATTCTGGATGAGTTGCTCGAACGTATCCCTTTTGCGGATAAGCGTTGCATCGTCGCCGTCAACCATGACCTCAGCCGGGCGAAGACGGCCGTTGTAATTGTTCCCCATGACTGAACCGTATGCTCCGCTTGAAAGAACGGCAAGAAGCTCTCCCTCTCCGACGGCGTCTATGGTTCTCGCCCTTGCAAAAAAGTCACCAGACTCACACACCGGGCCCACGACATCAGCCACCATCATGGAGTCATGCGGTTTGACCGCGACAATTTCATGGTGGGACTGGTACAGTGCAGGACGGATAAGCTCGGTCATTCCTGCATCGACAATCACAAACTCCTTTCCTGCGTGATTGCGTTTCCTGTAGAGTACCCGGGTAACGAGTACGGTCGAATTGGCCGCGATAAACCTGCCGGGCTCGAAAAGTATCGTTGTCCCTGCCTTTTCAAGCAAAGGAATAAGCTTTTCAGCAAAATGTCCTATCGGCGTCGCAGGTTTTTGCGGGTCATAGGTAACCGGAAACCCGCCGCCTATGTCGAAGTAACGAATAGCAAACCCGGCAGAACGCGCAACGGCAAGCACGTCAAGCAGTTTTTCCGAAGCAGCGTGATAGAATTCCGTATCGAAAATCTGTGATCCGATATGCATGTCGAGAGCCGTCAGATTGACATGATCCATAGCTCCGATCAGGGAAAACACCTGGGCAAGATCCGTCTCGTCAATACCAAACTTCTCTTTACTGTCACCGGTGGTAATGTAGGGATGCGTTTCAGCGGTCACGTTCGGATTGACCCTGATTCCCACAGATGCCTGCACACCCAGACGACCTGCGATTTCATCAATCAGGCGAAGCTCAGAGAGAGACTCTGTCTTGAGCATCAGGATACCGGAACTGATGGCGTATTCAATTTCAGCAGCGCTCTTGCCGACGCCTGCCATGATGATCTTTGCCGGATCAGCCCCTGCCTGAAGCGCACGGTAAAGCTCTCCGCCTGAATTGACATCGAAACCGCAACCCTCGGCGGCAAGCGTACGAATGATATGAAGGTTGAAATTAGCCTTCACAGAGTAACAGGTCAGGTGATCCAGCAAGGCAAACGCCTTTTCAAATGACCTGTACTGATTGACAAGGCTGTTTCGACTGGTCACGAAAAGAGGGGTCCCGTACTTTTCCGCAAGTCTTTCAAGCGAAACCCCTTCACAACACAGAACCCCGTTGGAAAACGGAAATAAATTACTGTCAAGCACGTTGAAGAAATTCTAATAATTGAATAAAACAGGCCTCGATCAGGAGACGCGAACACGTCCCTGCCTGACGGGAGAGCCTCCAGCCACCATTTGTGCGGATGATATAATATCGTTTCTACCGGAAGCAAGCAAATCATCCGCTCTTTCTCTCCGCACTATACCGTCTGTCTCAGATTTTAAACCTTGGATATTGAGCGTTTTCGGGTTATATTTGCTGCTCTTCATAATTAATCATTTTCAGATACCGATGGCAAAAAAAGAAAACAGGATAATCATAACCCTTGAGTGTACAGAAGCAAGAAAAGAGGGCCTGACCCCTTCAAGGTACACAACGACCAAGAACAAGAAAAATAACACCGAAAGGCTTGTTCTGAAGAAATACAACCCTAACCTGAAAAAGCATACCGAGCACAAGGAAATCAAGTAAGCAGTTTTTTTGGCAAAATCCGCAAAAAGAATTTATTTAGTAAAGAGGTGGTTTGCCGGAAATGGTTATTGCCCGAATGGCGGAATTGGTAGACGCACTCGTTTCAGGGACGAGCGCCGCAAGGTGTAGGAGTTCGAGTCTCCTTTCGGGCACGAAAAATAGCTGAACTTATTTACTATGCTCAAATCATTATCCGAAGATATCACCAACAGTTTTTCACGTACATATACCGTCCTGCATTCGCACCTTGCACCTTTTTGCAGAGGTGCTTTTTTTATTTTTCCATAATCTAAATATCAGCTGTAGTGGACCATACAAAAATCAATCTTGTTGTTCGTCTGCAACATCTCGACAATCAAATCGAAAGCATAGAAAGTCTCCAAAGAGGACTTCCGGAAGAAATCGAAGCGCTTGAAGAAGATATTGCCTTTACCTCACGTCAAATCGAATCCAGAGCAAAAGTCGCAAACGAACAGCAGACAATGCTTAAAAAGTTGACTGAAACGGTTGACAATTCCAGAGAGAAGATCAAGGGCTTCAAAGAGAAACAGACTCTGGCCAGAAATAACAAGGAATATGACGCCCTGTCCAAGCAGATTGAATACGAAGAAAAAGAGATCGCGCAGGCCGAGATCAAGCTGCAGGACATAGCACACAAAGAAGAGAAAACAAAAGAGCTCCAGGATCAGGGTCGTCAGTTAATTGCTGAAAACCGCTATGACGAGATTTCTGAGAATATGATACCTGACGATGTCCTGAGTCAGCAGCTCAAGGACCTGCAGGTACAGGTAGAGCAAAAGAAAGAAGAACTTGAGAGTATCGTGGTCGAAACGTCAGCGGAAGTCAGTTCTCTGAAGAAACAGATCAGCGAACAAAGAGCAGTGGTAGAAAAAGATGCGAAACGCCTTCTCTCAAAGTACGACCATCTTAAAAACGGCAACGTCCAGAACGCTCTTGTAAAACTTCATCGCCAGGCCTGCTCCGGCTGCAACACCCGCGTTCCTACCAACCGCCACACCATCATCGTTCAGGGCGGATTCTATCTCTGTGAATCATGCGGGCGAATAGTGGTCCATGAAAGGCTTTTTGAAGAAGCTGCCGACATGTCCTGAATGTCTGTTCCGGGCACTTCGACTGTGGTGTCCGGAGCGCATACCGATCACTGTTCTCCCTCCTTCACTCCTTCAGAGTGGGACATCCCCGGAAGAAACTATTTTTGAAAATCTCCCGTTTCTTTTGTAGTTATACACAATTTGAAACCAAAGTGTGCAGTCGCCGTATATCTTTGAGGATATGCGGAGGAAAGTCCGAACATCACAGGACAGGGTGCCGGCCGAGAGTATTACTCAAGACCGGGAGTAGTGGCGCAAGCTCCTGCTACAGAGAGTGCAACAGAAAGTATACCGCCCCGGCTACCGGGGTAAGGGTGAAACGGGGGTGTAAGAGACCACCAGACATGTCAGTAATGACCTGTGCTATGAAAACCTCCCCGATGCAAGGCTGAATAGGGAAACTTTTCCGAAAGGGAGAAGAGCTGTCCGCTCAATTTTTTGAGTTTCCGGGTGAGCCGCATAAGATAAATGACTGCAGTCTTGTCGAAAGGCAAGGAACAGAATTCGGCTTACAGCTTTGGTTTCTTTTTTATAAAAATCTTGCCAGAATAAATATCCCGACCATAATAAATGCAATCGCTATTTTTGCCGCAGTCCCGGCAAGAAGACCGATCCATGCCCCAAAACCGGCGCGCCCTGCCGCAGGAAGGTCAGGCCGTTGATAGAGTTCACCGGCAACAGCTCCGATAAACGGCCCCAACAGTATCCCGGGTAAGCCAAAAAACATTCCGGCAACGGCACCGAGGGCTGCACCGATCATGGAATACCTGCCGGCACCGAACTTTTTTGCCCCAAGAGCTCCCGCGAGAAAATCCATGCCATATCCGAGAAAACAGAGAAACAGGAGAATCAGAAGAGTCCCCTGTCCTACATAGGCAAAATCCTCAGCCCATGCGGCAACAACAAGTCCTGCGAATACCAGTACAATTCCGGGAAGAGCAGGCAAAATAAGGCCGGCTATCCCCGTAATGATCAGAACCAGCGCAAGAAGCCCGAGAAGAAAAGAGGTATCCATATTCAGATATCAGGAAAACGGTTTCATGAATGTACGTTGAATCATGTGAGCCATCAAGGCCGTGAACCGGGTCTTGACAGCAAGTTCTGCAAGAATAAGCGGTGATAGCTCCCGCCTGGAGTAAAGAAAAACATCGCGCCATTCAGGGCTGAACTTGTTTTTGAAATCATACAGGCCCTTGAAATCATAGGCGCCCCGGAAAAGCCCCGCAACCGCAGCGATCATCCTTTCTTCTGCCGTTACCGCTTTTTCCCTGCCGGGATGGTAAAAAGTAACTTCGCTGAGGCTCCATTCAACATACCCTTCTTCACGAAGCCTGCTGAATACTCCGGCAAGGAGCAGCTCCATACTTCCTGATGGTGCGTCAGTATGTTTCAACATCAGTTCGGTATGTGCGATACCATCGTCACGCATGGTGAGAGTAACAGCTGCAAACCACTCATCGGCAGGTGTAAGAAGCACAAAGCAACGGCACGCGTCAAAAGGATATGTCCTGAAAACATGAGATAGCTGCGGTCTCTTACCATGCCTTGCCTGCCGCTGCAGTTCTCTGAGACGAGCCCTGTTTTCAGAATTACCCCTCCCTGCGATTCAAGTGTGCTGACCGCCTCCGGGCCACACCCCCTGATCAGATAACCTTGAGGAAAGAGCAGTTCAAGATCATCTTTGACTGCTGACAATGAGTACTGGTCGGAAAGATCGGCAAAGGTCACCCATGCTGTTCCGCTTAAAGGAAGAGAAAGGCTTCTGTAGACCGGGGTTTCTGTACGGGTTTTTGCCAAACTCAAGGGAAGCAGTTCTTGCATTAATTTACAGGGAAGGCAGTTGAGACAGATACCGGTCTTCTCTCTTTTTCATACCAGCTCTTGCTTCGTCACCGCTGTCGTCATAACCGGCGAGATGAAGCGCGGAGTGGATCGCGACACGAAACAGTTCATTTTCAAAACCGGTTTTGAAACGCCTGGAGTTTTTATCGATCACGTCGAGCGACACATAAAATTCACCTTCAATTTCTCTCCCGCTGTTATACCTGAACGTAATCGTGTCTGTCGCGTAATCATGCCCCAGATGCTCGCGGTTGATCCTCTGTATCAGTCTGTCACCGCAAAACACGGCGACAACAACGTCCGGAACAAAGCCTTCGGCCTCAATAACGTGCCGAATGACTCTTTCAAGCTTTTCCTCCGGTATGACCCTTTTCGTGGTATTATACAGCTCAAGCGACATGGCTGTTTGTCTTTTCTGATGCAGCTATCCTTGCCTCGATTTGTTTGAGATCTTTATAGTGTGCCCTGTACTTCAGAACAACATCTTCATCCTCGTGTTTCTTTTCTATCACTTCTGCATGATCATAGAGATATCCTATCAGCTTGTAATTGGAAATATGGGTTCTGATAGTAGATTCCTTGTAATCCCTTTCAATATATGCGCTGACAGCCTCTTTCAGGGAGTTCAGATTAATCCCCCGAACTGCCGAGACAAAAAGAGCTTCAGGATATTTCCGGCGAAGCGACCGGAGAGTTTCCTTGTCTTCAACAGCATCAATCTTGTTGAAAACATTGATAATATTGCCGTGTTGCACCCCTATCTCCTGCAGTGTCTCTAAAACGACTCGCATCTGTTCTTCAAAACCTTCATGACTGGTATCGATCACATGCAGCAGAAAATCAGCCTGCAGCACTTCATCCAACGTCGAGCGAAAACTTTCAACAAGCCGGTGAGGCAGCTTTCGGATAAAACCGACCGTATCGGAAAGCAGCACGACTTTGTTGATTTTCAGTTCAAGCCTGCGGGTTTTTGTGTCAAGCGTTGCAAACAGCCGGTCCTCTACATACGCCTCTGCCTCAGGACAGAGACGATTCATCAGCGTTGACTTTCCGGCGTTTGTGTAACCGACCAATGCCACTCGTGTGATCCGGCCTCGATCTTTCGTCTGTGTCGCATGCTGCAGAGCAACATCCTTGAGTTTTCCTTTCAGGAAAGAAATTCTTCTGCGCACAAGCCTGCGGTCCGTCTCAATCTGCGTTTCACCGGGACCCTTGGTTCCAATGCCGCCCTTCTGTTTCGAAAGATGAGTCCACAAACGCGTCAGCCGCGGAAGAAGATATTCAAGCTGAGCAAGTTCAACCTGCATTTTCGCCTGGGAGGATTGTGCCCTGATAGCGAAAATCTGCAGAATCAGTTCGGTACGATCAACAACCTTACAGTCGAAAGCACGTTCCAGGTTCCTTGTCTGAACCGGGGAGAGTTCTTCATCGAAAATAACGACATCTATCAGGCCGCCCTTGACGATATGTTCGATTTCTTCAACTTTCCCCTTTCCGAGAAACCATGCGGGATCTTTGAATTTTCGATCCTGAATAATACTCGATACCACCTCTGCACCGGCAGTATCAGCCAGAAAAGCAAGTTCCTCCAGATATTCTTCAACGAGTGATCTGGTCAATTCCGGGGAGGAACTCACGCCGACAAGCAGCGCCCGTTCCTTTGTTACTTCTGAGGAGGTGTACGTATCCAATATCAGATCAATAATTAAAAAGATTAAACAACTCTATACACAGCACTGAATAGGCTCTTGTTTACATATTGCTATATTATGCGCTTTATTTTATCTTGCCAACACTCCTTACAACTTGTTCAGGCCGTAAAAAGTTACACATTTTTTTTCTTTGCTTTCTCCTGATAACGAAGAAAGACACGCTTCTCAAAGCAGACACGTTCAATGAATTACAGCTATAATGGAAAAACGATTGTGCGAGGGTCCGGCCGGGAACTGACGCTTCAAAACGCCTACAACTACTGCCGTCAGATAGCAAAACATCACGCCAAAACCTTTTACCTCGCCACTCTGTTTCTCTCGAAAAATCAGCGCGATCCGATTTACGCCATGTATGCCCTGCTCAGAACGGTCGATGACCTCGTTGACATGGCGGAAGACAAAATCACAAACGGCACCCTCACCCGCGAGGAATTAAGCTCCATGATGGCTGACTGGAAAACCCGCCTCCATGAATGCTATGAAGGGAATCACAACAATGACCCGATCATGATGGCATGGCAGAACACCCTGGCCAGTCACAGCATTCCGATTGAACTGCCGCTGGACCTTATGGACGGCGTCACCATGGACATTGATTTCAAACCTTTCGAAACCTTCGACGACCTCTATGTCTACTGCTACAAAGTAGCCTCTGTTGTCGGATTGATGTGTTCTGAAATTTTCGGCTACTGCGATAAAAAAGCGCTGGACCACGCCATTGAACTTGGCATAGCCATGCAACTCACCAATATACTTCGTGATATCGGCGAGGATGTTGACCGCGGCAGGATATATCTACCGCTCGAAGATCTCGACCGATTCAACTATTCCCGTGATGAGTTCATGCGGAAAGAAATAAATGATAACTTTAAAGCGCTTATCCGGTTTCAGATTGAACGGGCAAGAAAATATTATGCCTCATCCGATCAAGGCATTCCCATGCTTGAAAAAAACAGCCGGATTGCTGTAAAGGTGAGCAGCCTGAACTACTGCAACATCCTCAGAGCTATAGAAGAAAACAACTACGATGTCTTCTCTCAACGGGCTTACCGGTCATTTTTCCAGAAAATAAGCACCATTCCGTATATCTGGCTCGATATGAAGAAGGTGAACTCATAACGGACACAGACGTTGAGAGCAGGAAAAGCATCCCAATAATTGTCAACAGAATTTTTTTTCATGACCGAAGTACAAGACCATGCCATACCGCATGACGCATCCTTTGATCAGGAAGCAGAGCTGCGCAATCTGAACGACCAGATGAAAAGGCGGATCAATGAACGAAACCAGCTTTCTGAAGAAGGCGTCCGTCCATATCCCTACCGGTTCGATGTCACCGGCTATTCAAAAACCATCATTGCTGGATATCAGGAAGAAAAACCGGAAACAGTCGCTGTTGCCGGCCGCATCATGACCTTACGGAAAATGGGTAAGGCGTCGTTCTTCCATATCCAGGATACAGAGGGCAAGATTCAGATTTATATAAAGAGAGACGAAGTCGGACAGGAATCCTACAAAACGTTCAAACTGCTCGATATCGGTGACATTGTCGGCATAAAAGGGTATACTTTCCGCACCAAAACCGGGGAAATATCCATTCACGCTCAAGAGTTCCAGCTCCTCAGCAAGTCACTACGGCCTATTCCGGTTGCCAAGGAAAAGGAAGTTGACGGTAAAAAGGTCACCTATGATGCTTTCAGTGATAAAGAAACCAGGTACCGTCAGCGGTACGTGGATCTTATCGTCAATCCGGAGGTGAAAGAAACCTTCATCAAACGCTCAGCAATCATCTCCTTCATGCGTAACTTCTTTTCAGAAAGAGGGTACCTTGAAGTTGAGACACCGATCCTTCAGCCTGTTTACGGTGGCGCTGCCGCAAGGCCGTTCACCACGCACCATAATGCGCTGAATATGGAACTCTATCTCAGAATTGCCAACGAACTGTTCCTGAAACGGCTCATTGTCGGTGGTTTTGACGGTGTATTTGAATTCGCAAAAGATTTCCGGAACGAAGGAATTGACCGTTTTCATAATCCTGAGTTCACACAGGTAGAGCTCTATGTCGCGTACAAGGATTATTACTGGATGATGGAACTTGTCGAAGAGCTGATCTACCGGACAAACCTGGCGATATCTGCAAGCGAATCCACGACGTTTCTCGGCCACGAGATCAACCTGAAACCTCCCTACAGGCGGATCTCCATTGCCGCGGCGATTCAGGAGTACTGCGCGGTGGACATACGGGACAAATCCGAAACCGAACTGAGAAACACGGCCAAGGATCTGGGGCTCTCACTTGATCCTAAAATCAGCAGCGGTAAAATCATTGATGAAATTTTCGGCGAATTCGTGGAACCGAAACTGATTCAGCCGACCTTTATCATAGACTATCCGACCGAAATGTCTCCGCTTGCAAAAGAACACCGGTCAGAAAAAGGTGTTGTCGAGCGTTTTGAGCTTATTGTGGGCGGAAAAGAACTCTGCAACTCTTTCTCCGAACTCAACGATCCTGTCGTTCAACGTGAAAGACTTGAAGCCCAGGCAAAACTAAGGCTGCGTGGCGACGATGAAGCAATGATTGTCGACGAGGATTTCCTTCGCGCTCTGGAATACGGCATGCCTCCCTGTGCAGGTCTTGGCATCGGGGTTGACCGGCTTGTCATGCTGCTGACCGGACAGGATTCAATACGGGATGTGATCTTCTTCCCGCATATGAAACCGGAATAACGGCCCAGAAGAATACGTGCTGTACTGAGGTAAGATGGCCGCTCTGTCTTTGATCCTGTTAATTGTAAATTCAAGCGACATGTCACTCACCTGGTCCCAGCTTGAAGATATGCCCCTGCTCGACATTATCGGGCAGGGAGAAACAAGGCACACCGAGTTCAAACGCCTGGTGCATTCCCCGTCTAAAATCGCAAAATCCATTGTCGCATTCGCCAATACCGAAGGGGGGATCATCCTTATCGGAGTGGATGACGATAAAAGGATAGTCGGTATTCACAGCGAAAAAGAGATGCTCGAGATAGTCTACGATGCGGTGAAACTGCATATCGATCCGACCGTCGGTATAGAGACTGAAATTCTGGAATACAAAAGACGTTTGGTGCTCGCGGTCCATGTCCCGGAAAGCGACGACAAGCCGCACTATCATCTTGAAGAGCAGCGTGATCCCGATACCCTGAAAATGATCATGCAAAGAAAAGTCTATATGCGGGAAGAGAGTCACAACAAGGTCGCGACAAAAGACAAGGTCTGCCTTATGAAAGCGATACGGAATCCCCTGAAGCTCTCTTTCGGCACAAATGAAAAAATGCTTCTGGGTTATCTGAAAAAGAATCCGTCAATTACCGCCGACGAGTTCAGTTCGCTCGCAGGAATTCCGATGCAGAAAGCCATGCAAACACTCATCGCTCTGGTCCGTTCAGGAGCCATCAAGCTCTGCACCAAAGGCAGGGAAAGCTTTTACAGTCTGCAGAACGGATAGGAAAAAAAGTGACGAGTGACAGGTGACCAGTGACGAGTTATGCAAACGAGTGAAACAACGCTGAATACCATCGAATTGTTTGAATACCGAAGCCGGAATCCATGGAATAAAAAAGGAGAAAAACGGCTGGCCAGCTTTCCCACTTGTCAATAGTAAATCGTCAATAGTCATTTCTGTCCCCGGCATCTCTGTCAACTCGTCACTCGCCACCTGTCACTCGTTACTCGTTACTCGTTACTCGTTACTCGTTACTATCCCATAATATTCCCGATACCAGTCGACAAATTTCTGTATCCCTTCCGTTACAGGGGTTTGCGGTTGGTAGTTCACATCCTGAACCAGCTGCGCCACATCGGCATAGGTATCCGGCACATCTCCAGGTTGCAGGGGAAGGAATTCTTTCTCGGCGGTTTTTCCCAATGATTTTTCCAGCGCGCTGATATAGTCCATGAGCTCAACCGGCTCACTGTTGCCGATATTGTAGACCCTCCAGGGCGCCCGGCTTGATCCCGGATCCGGGTTGAGCCCCGACCAGTCCGGATTTCCAACCGGAATATGATCAAGTGTCCGTAAAACACCTTCGGCGATATCATCGATGTAGGTAAAATCCCTGCGATGTTTTCCGTAGTTGAACACCTTGATGGGTTTTCCTTCCAGAATAGCTCTTGTGAAAAGAAAAAGCGCCATATCGGGCCTGCCCCAGGGGCCGTAGACCGTAAAGAAACGAAGCCCTGTAGTGGGCATGCTGTAGAGATGGCTGTAGGTGTGCGCCATCAACTCGTTTGACTTCTTGCTTGCCGCGTAGAGTGAAAGGGGGTGATCTACATTGTCATGCACGGAAAACGGCATGGTCTCGTTGGCGCCATAGACGGAACTTGAAGAAGCGTAGACAAGATGCTCAACATGATGCTGCCGGCACCCCTCGAGCACATGCAGAAACCCGGTAATGTTGCTCTCGACATAGGAGTGCGGGTTCTCTATCGAATAGCGAACTCCTGCCTGAGCCGCAAGGTTCACCACACGATTGAACTTCTCAAGGGCAAAAAGCTCTTCCATCCCCTCCCGGTCAGCCAGATCGAGCCTGACAAAGCGGAATTTTTCATATTCCCTGAGCAGATCAAGGCGGGACTCTTTCAGCGCCGGATCGTAATAGTTGTTGATGTTATCAATGCCTACGACCTCGTCTCCTCGTTCGAGCAGTCTGCGGCTTACCGTATAGCCTATAAATCCGGCAGCGCCGGTCACCAGTACTTTCATAGCGTAAAGGGGTTAATTGTCTGATAGTTATACTGACCGGAGATACTCCGGGTTGATGAGCACTTCGATCCCCTGCATGATGCTGTCGAAATAGACAACCAGTTTGGCATCCCTTCCCTCCTTTCGAATCACTCCTTCAAGCCCTACAAAAGGACCCGCAATGACCTTGACCCGCTGACCGGCAGGCATCTCCGGCAAAACGTTTCTCAAAGAGTCAGGTTCACCGACAAGAATTTTAATCCACTCGATATCTCTGTCCCGAATAACCGAAGGGACATTTCTGATACCGATAAACTTGACGACACCGTCCGTTTCAAGAATGGTGTAATGATCTTTCCTGAAGTTAATCCTCACAAAAACATAGCCCTTGAAAAGAGGCATGCTGACCTTTTTCTTCCGGTCGCTCCACTGTCTCCAGGTGTCGACAAGTGGAAGAAAACTGGTTATTCCCCGATCTTCAAAAAGCTGATGTATCTTCTTTTCAAATCTGGAGCGAACATAAACAGCATACCAGCATTGCTCATCACTGCTACTCATATCGGAACATCAATTATTTTCATTTCTTTGCTGAAATCTCTACACTATGCTGCTTACCTTGTTGAGGTTATAACAATCAACAGCCTTTTTCCATCCATTCAGATATAATGAATTTTACCGTTACCCACAAAGATTCCGGAACAGCTTCGAGAAGCGGAATTCTCAGTACCGATCATGGAGATATTCCAACGCCGGTCTTCATGCCTGTCGGTACACGGGCAAGCGTAAAATCGACAGAGCCTGAAGAACTGAAAGCACAGCAGGTTCATATTATTCTTGCCAACACCTACCACCTCTATCTCAAACCGGGAAATGATATCATGGGGAAGGCCGGCGGGATTCATGCGTTCATGAACTGGGACCGGCCGCTGCTCACCGACAGCGGCGGCTATCAGGTATACTCTCTCTCCGAACTCCGAACCATCAGTGAAGAAGGCGTGCGTTTCAAGTCGCATCTCGACGGCTCCATGCTGCAATTCACCCCTGAGAACGTTATTGAAACCCAGCGGCTCATCGGCAGCGATATCATGATGCCTCTCGACGAATGTCCTCCCTCGTCTGCCAAAAAAAACTATGTCAAAGAATCAGGCGATATGACCGTTCGCTGGGCAGAACGGGCAAAAAAGCATCTCTCGGCGACCAAACCACACTACGGCCACGCTCAGGCGCTCTTCGGCATCACGCAGGGCGGAACCTACGCAGACCTGCGCACACAGATCAGCAGAGAGCTGGTCGACCTTGATTTTGAAGGGTACTCCATCGGCGGTCTTGCGGTCGGGGAACCGGCCGAAAAAATGTACCGGATACTCGAGCTTTCGCATACCATTCTGCCGGAAAACAAACCGCGCTACCTGATGGGTGTCGGCACCCCTGAAAACATTCTCAACGCCATAGAGCGGGGCGTCGACATGTTTGACTGTGTCATACCGACCCGTGAAGCGCGAAACGGACGTGTCTACACCAGAAACGGCTATATCAATTTGCGTTCCGCACGGTATGCCGAGGATTTCACTGCTATCGACGAGGGGTTCGACAACCATGTCTGCAGAAACTACTCGAGAGCCTATATCCGACACCTGCTCAATGTCGGTGAGCTCCTCGGCCTCAAGCTCTGTACCTTGCATAACATCTCCTTTTTCATGTGGCTCACCCGAACCGCGAGAGAACAGATTATCAACGGCAGCTTCAGAGAATGGAAAGATGATTTTCTCAAGACCTTCAATGCCGGAAAACAGTCCTGAAACCATGACCAGAAACAGATCGATTTTTCTTCTGAGCCTCGGCTGTTCAAAAAACACCGTCGATTCCGAACGGCTCATCGGCCAGGCACGGCGTAAGGGGCTGAGCTTCACCAACGAGCCGGACGAAGCCGATATCGTGATCATCAACACCTGCGGCTTCATCGCCGACGCCAAGACGGAGTCGATAGACGAAATCCTCGCCGCAGCTGAAAAGAGAAAAAACGGCGAGATCGAGGCACTCTACGTCATGGGATGCCTGAGCGCTCTCTACGCAGCCGAGCTCAGGGCTGAACTGCCCGAAGTCGACCGCTTCTTCGGCACCGCCGACCTCCCGGAAATCCTCAATATTCTCGGAACAGCATACGATCCGGCAACACGGTTCGAACGCTCACTACTCAGCCCCTCGCATTACGCATGGCTGAAACTCTCCGAAGGGTGCAGCCGCACCTGCTCCTTCTGCGCGATCCCAAAGATGCGCGGACGCTACAAGAGCGAGAGCATGGAAGACCTGCTTCAGGAAGCAACCAGGCTGAAAGCGAAAGGGGTGAAAGAACTCAACCTGATCGCACAGGATATCACCCCCTATGGCCTGGACCTCTACGGAACGTCACGCCTGAACGACCTCATGAGGGAACTGTCGGATCTCAACTTCGACTGGATCAGGCTGCTCTACGCCTACCCCCTCGACTTCCCTCTCGAGGTCATCGACACAATGCGTGAACGGGAAAACATCTGCGACTACCTCGACATGCCTGTCCAGCACATCTGCGACCGCATCCTCGCATCGATGAAGCGGGGCATCGACAAACAGGGCACCATCGGACTGCTGGAATCCATCCGGAAACGCAACCCGAACATTCGCCTGCGCACCACGATGATCGTCGGCTACCCCGGAGAAACGAGAGCGGAGTTCGAAGAACTCCTGCAATTCGTCAGGGAGTTCCGTTTCGACCGCCTCGGCTGCTTCCCCTACAGCCACGAAGAGCATACCGCCGCCTACGACAACCTCGAGGACGACATCCCGGAAGAAGAAAAACAGGAACGCGTAGGCGAACTGATGGAGCTGCAGGAAGGTATTTCCGAAAAAAAGAACCGGGCGCTCGAAGAAAAAGCACTGAAGGTGCTCGTCGAGGAGGTAGAAGACAACCTCGCCTTCGCCCGCACCGAATACGACGCCCCCGAAGTGGATAACGAGTGCGTCCTCGATACTGCCGGGATTGATATCAGACCGGGTGATTTCTGTATGGCTACGATTGAGGAGAGCTCGGCGTATGAACTGGTTGGAAGGATTAAAAATGTTATACCGTAAGCGTCTGTCGCAACGCCTTGTTCCATCCCTGAAGGCACGCCTCCCGATCCTCCTCATCCATTGCAGGCTCACAGCTGCGCTGCACACGGCTCAATGCCTGCAGTTCATGAGTGTTCTTCCATACTCCGCATCTCAAACCGGCAAGAAAGGCGGCTCCGAGGGAGGTCGATTCGGTGTTGGCCGGCTTGTGCACCGGGACGCCGAGGATGTCAGCCTGAAACTGCATCAGAAAATTGTTCTCCACCGCTCCCCCGTCGACGATCAGGAATTCGGGAACAACGCCGGAATCCACAACCATAGCTTTGAAAACATCATGGGACTGGTATGCGATGGATTCAAGAGCCGCACGAACGATATGATTTCTATTGGCTCCTCTGGTCAGGCCAACAATGGTTCCCCTTGCGTCCGCGTTCCAGTGAGGAGCGCCAAGGCCGGTGAAGGCGGGCACGAGATAGACTCCCCCATTGGAAAGGGTTTGCATCGCTATCTTTTCCGATTCCGCTGCATGGTCAATCAGTTTGAGCTCATCTCTCAACCACTGCATCACGGCGCCGCCGATGAAAATCGAACCTTCAAGCGCGTAGCAGGGCTCCCCTTCCGCATCGATAGCCAGTGTCGTCAGAAGGCCGTTCTTTGAATGAATAAAACGGTTCCCGGTGTTCATGACCATAAAACAGCCGGTACCATAGGTGTTCTTGATGCTTCCGGGCCCAAAACAGCACTGGCCGAACAAGGCGGACTGCTGATCACCCGCGACCGCCCGTATCGGAACCCCGCAAAGCCGGCTGATGGACTCTACAGTTCCATACTCATCCATCGACATCTTCACTTCCGGCAGCATATATGACGGGATAGTGAAAAGCTCCAGCAGATCATCGTCCCATTGCTTCTCTTTGATATTGAAGAGCAGCGTTCTGGACGCGTTGGTGAAATCGGTGGCGTGCACCCTGCCGCCGGTCAGCTTCCAGAGCAGCCAGGTGTCGATGGTGCCGAACAGCAGGTTTTCAGGGTTATCAGCCCGACAGTTCTCAAGAATCCAACGAATTTTCGTCGCGCTGAAATAGGGGTCGATCGGCAGACCTGTTTTTTCAGCGATCATACCCGCTTCAGCGCCATATTGTCTGCAGAGATCGCTGGTACGCCTGCACTGCCAGACAATGGCGTTATAGACCGGCACACCGGTGGTTTTATCCCAGACGACGGTGGTTTCCCGCTGGTTCGTGATGCCGACAGCAACAGGAATGGACGGACAGGCATCCATGACCTCTCCAACCGTTTCAACAACCGTTTTCCAGATTTCCCCGGGGTCATGCTCCACCCATCCCTCACGAGGGTAGAGCTGTGTAAATTCACGATAGCTCCCGGCGATGACTTCGCCCCCGGAACCATAGCAAACGGATCGCGTTCCTGTCGTCCCCTGATCTATAGAGAGAATGCTCATGGCAATCACTTCTGTTTACCGCTGCCGGGCTCATGTATCAGCTTTTCAAGGCAGCTTCTGCAAAGACATGATTCATATCGCATAGCAAGATATTTTCTCACGTCAACCGGAACATTTATAGTGGCACACCAGCAGTTTTCAGAACGACTGCATGTAAATAATTTTCCACACGCAGGGCACACTGTTGTATCGGCAGCCTCCCCGTTACTCTGAATTTTTTTTTCTTCCATTGTCGTATGATGTTTTACTTCAGAAAGTATCAATATAGGGTCTCTGTTGCATTTTTACGTATATTCCGCGCAGGTTGTGTTCCTGCAAAACAGAGAAAAATCGAAAACATTGCAGGTTTTCAAAGAAAGTATTTTTATACAGGTACATACCATCACAGGTGGATCTCTCTGTATTGTCCTGAGCACTATGAGTGAAAGAAATAAAGGACACCTGAAGATCCCAACAAGCAGACTGTCAGATGAAACATCCGTCACTCATATTTCTTACCGGTTTCAGCGGTTCAGGAAAATCAACCATAGGCCCACTGCTTGCAAATTCACTGGGCTATGATTTTCTCGATCTGGATAAGGAAATTGAGCGTCAGGCTGATAAACCCATCACCCGGATCTTTGCTGAAGAGGGTGAAGACCATTTCAGGGAACGTGAACGCGCGATGCTTGAAAGTATCGTCGGCAGAAAGGAACTGGTGGTCTCTCTCGGTGGCGGCGCCTTGCAGAACAACGATTGTTTTTCGCTTATAATCAGTTCAGGAACAATGGTTTACCTGCATTCAAGCCCATTAATTCTCGCTAAAAGAATGAGCCATAAAACTGACCGGCCACTGATGAAAGGCGAAAATGGCGAACGTCTTTCGAGTGAAGAGATCGAAAAAAAAATACTCGCGCTGCTCGAGCATCGGGAACCGCGGTATAAAACCGCCCAGATTATGGTTGAAACCGATACAAAAAGAATCGGGACTACCGTCGAAGAGTTAACAAGAAAAATCGAAAGGTACGTTCGCAGAGCGGAGAAAAACCAGAATTCACATTCACAAACAAAAAAGCAGAGTAGAAAGTGAGCGAAATCATCGTCGGCACACCTGTTATCGAAGATATTAAACGGCTGTTTGAAAAACACAATCTGAGAAAAAAAACCGTTGTTCTCTTTGATGAAAACACCAAAGCGCTCTTCGGTAAGCAGATATCGCAAACCCTTCAGAAACAAGGCTTTACCTTTGTCGAAACGGTTGTACCTGCAAAGGAAACCTCGAAAAGCTTACGCACGGCCTGGAAACTCTACGGCGAACTGATTGACGCGGAAGTTGACCGAAGCTGGAATCTCCTTGCCGTCGGCGGTGGGGTCGTCGGTGATCTGGGAGGATATATCGCAGCGAGCTTTTACCGGGGCATACCTGTGATCCAGCTGCCGACAACCCTGCTTGCCATGACCGACAGTTCAATCGGGGGAAAGGTAGCGATCAATCACCCTCAGGGTAAAAACCTGATCGGCTTTTTTCATCTGCCTGAACTGGTCATGATCGACCCCTCCTACCTGGCATCACTCCCTCCTCGCGAGGTTTACGCCGGCATGGCCGAAGTCATCAAATACGGTTTTATTGCCGACAGAGACTTCCTGACCTATATAACCAGGCACTTCAAGGAAATTGTCGCCATACAGGAGCCTTACATTTCTGAAGCCGTACGAACAAGCGCCGGGATAAAAGCAGACGTTGTCGAGAAGGATTTCAAAGAACAGAGTGGACTGCGTGCCACGCTGAACTTCGGACATACTTTCGCTCATGGCCTGGAAAAACTGGCAGACTACCGGTACATCAAACATGGGGAAGCTGTAGCGCTGGGAATGGTCTGCGCACTGCACCTGTCAGAAAAGCTCGGCACCATCACGCATAGCGAGCTCGATGAAGGCCTTGCGGTTTTAAGGAAATTCAGGTTCAGAAGCGGTCTCGTACAGAAAAGATTCCGGGACATTCCCGCCGAAACCATCCTCGAAAGCATGCATTCCGACAAGAAAAAGGTTGACAAACAGCTTCGTTTTGTCCTCCTTCAAGGACTTGGAAAAGCATACCTTCACGATGAACCCCTCGACGACAGCATCGTACTCGAAGCAATTGAAGAAGCGAAGAAAAGCTGTTGAATTCGTTACGCCCGGTGACGAGAACAAGTAGCAGTGACCAGTGACCAGAAAGACAAGAGTCGAGAGAAAAGAGACAAGAAAAGCGGAGGAAGGAAAGCCGGAGAACGAAAGAACGATAGGAAAGGGAGAGAGGGCGAACTCAAATATTCATTTCCAGAAGTATCCTAGCCCCTTTGAGCACGGCATGATCATCGATCAGCGGTGGATTTTCCATGGCTGAGGCGATCATCCTGCTGCTGCCTCCCGTAGCGATAACCCTGACCTTTTTCTCATGAAGCGTCTCACTGAGATAGCGCTCAATATCGACAAGCAACCCTTCTACCTGCTTGACACATCCAAAAAAAACTCCGCTCTCTATACACGTGGCTGTCGACCTGCCAAGAAGAGGTATTGACGAAGAGGAGATCGTTACCTGAGGAAGCTTTGCGGTCCTGTCATGAAGAACAGCTGTCATAAGATCAAGTCCGGGAAGAATCATACCGCCAAGATAGACCCCTTCTGAACTCACCACGTCAAAGGTGATGGCGGTTCCCATATCCAGAGCGATGACAGCTTCATCCGGCCAGAGAGCGCGGCATAACGCGCAAAACGCCAGCCGGTCGGCGCCAAGCGTATGGGGAGGATGATAGTCGAGAACGAACGGCAGGGAGAGGGAACTGTTTATTTCCACTACCCGGCCGGCAACCCTATTTTCGAGGATAGGAAGAAACAGCGCCGTAAGTGAAGGAATGACACTGCAAATCGCTGCGCGCTGTATGACTGCATGATGCTGAAATATCCTGCTTATCTGTCGTTCAGCTTCCTCACCTTCACCAAGTATTTCGGAAGCGACATGATAAAAAGCAACAGAACGCTCCTCCTCATAGACAGAAAAATCGGTCGCTGAGTTGCCTGCTTCAATAATCAGTACCTGCTCATTCATGTAACTGCTGTCGGACGCATGGCGGTTCAGCGCTCAAACGGGATTTCAGAAAGAGCGGACAACTCCGTCAGCATTTTTTCGTAGCCGGGCAGATTCTCTGTAACGAAAACTGAATCCACCGATGCACCGGTTTTGGCGACGACAAAAAATCTTGGCGGTGGATTGAAGGTAACCGGCTCCTGGTAGATGTTGACAATATCCTCGAATCTGAAGGTTTTTGCCTCTCCTTTCCGGAAATTGTAGGTAAGTTTTTCATCGTCGAGAGTAATGACATCTCCCTCCTGACCATGTTCAGCGATAAACCGGGTGTTGTAGTAGTTAGGCACGCCAAGAGCAAGCGTCGTCATGAGCAGCAGCAGGAGGCTTTTCCAGAGACAACCGAAATCTATGCCATAGCTGAATTTACCATACCTGAAAAAAACGCCCCAACCTACGGCCAGAATCAACATCCCCAGAAACCACGTAAAGAGAAAATAGTTGTCAAGCCACCACCAGGGGTAGGTCATGGGATATTGAAAAACCTGCTGCATAATTTTGCCCGGATATCGTTTCTTGGTAGTAACCTGAATAATTCACATGGGTAATAAAAAAGGGATGCATAATCGCCACAAAGTGTTATTTTATTGATGCTTAGACAACAAATAATTACTTGACAACCATGCAACTCCCTTTCGCTAATATACACACTGAACAGCCCA
>JADHTF010000013.1 GCA_016776555.1 Chlorobium phaeobacteroides | reverse complement strand
ACATAGAGGACATACTCGGATCGGTGACTTTCCCTGACATGATTGCCCACTGCCTGCATCATGTGCGTTTTCCCAAGGCCTACGCCGCCATAGATCACCAGGGGGTTGAACGCATTCTGACCGGGATTTTGAGACACGGATTTAGAGGCTGCAAATGCAAGTGAGTTACAATCTCCGCGAATAAGTGTATCGAAGGTGTACTTGGGATTGAGGTGGCTTTCAAATTTTGTGCGATGGCGCGTTACAAACGCTTTGTCAGATGAGGTATGTCCGTCTGAACAAATTTCATCGCCTGAATCGGCTTTTGGAATATTCTGATGAGGAAGCTCTATCGTAACTGGCTGGCTCTGGGACTTGTCCATAACGATAGAGTACATCAGTTTTCCTTCAGCGCCGAGAGTTTCTTTCAGTGCCTGTTTAAGCTGGTTCGAGTAATTTTCTTCAATCCACTCGTAAAAAAACTGGCTTGGCACTTCTATGGTCAACTCGTTGTCCGAAAAAAGTAAGGGGGTGATAGGCGTAAACCAGGTTTTGAAAGCCTGATTGTTAAGCTTGTTTCTGAGAACATCAAGACAGGCAGCCCATACAGTTTGCGCACTTCCCTTTGTGACTGTTGCGTCGGTTGTCTGTTCTGCTGTCAATTCCTTACTGGGCTGGAGAGGCATGAAAACGTGACATTTGATAGGTGGAAAAATAGGTATTGCGGCAATTCATCAACATCTGATGTTCACAAATTACATTAATCGGTTGATAAAATACAATCCGTTAAACGAAAAAATCTCTCTCATGAGCGCTCAGGAAGAAGTTGGGTTATCAACACGTTAACTTGTTGTTTAATTGATTGATAGGGTTTTTCATTTATTTGTTTGTCCACATGTGTTGATTGGGTTTTCGTAAGGGATTTAGAGGGGTTGAGGGGGGGGTGAGTTATGTTGTCAACAAGTTATCCACAGTGTTGACAGGTCTGGTTTTCTGCACTGTGGACAGTGTTGAAAAAACACCTGGAAAGCATTCCCGTGTGGTTGGAATTAAAAGATGATTATGCTAAATTATATGCCTGCAATTTTTGAATCTATTTATGATACCCTTGAGGAGCGTTATACAATGAAACGGACATTTCAGCCACATAACAGAAAGAGAAGGAACAAGCACGGGTTTCGCCAGAGAATGGCGACCAAGACCGGGCGCAAAATTATTTCCTCCCGCAGAGCCAAAGGGCGCCACTCGCTCAGCGTCAGCAGTGACATGGGATCCCGCAGGCAGTAGGGAACTTGTATAACCGTCACATGACTTTTGAGCACTACGCATGTTCATGCATTGAAAAAGTATGAGATACTGAGAGGTCGCAAACCGGTATCCATGCTTTTCAGTAAAGCCCGCAGTGTACGAAGCGGAAATATAAAAGTGTTGTTTGCGCCGCTTGAGCTTGAGCAAAGCAGCAAGAGGTCGCTCCCGAAAGTTCTTTTTATTGTTGGTAAAAGAATAGTGCCTGATGCTGTGGATCGCAATCGGATTAAGCGATTGATGAGAGAGGCGTACAGGCGCGAGAAATCAGTTGCTGTTGCGTGTGCCGGAAAGTATACCGGAAATGAGAACGGGACACTTGGTATAGCGTTTATGTATATCGGGCGAACGAAAACCATTCCTTCACAAGAATGTTTCAGGGTGGAAGTAAGAGGTCTGCTTCAAAGTATCCTGAGAGCTTCTCCCGGTTGAGTCAGATGAATATGAAAAACGGCAAATGATCTATCATGGAGCTCAATGCTGTCTGGAAAATTATCAACCGGGTGCCGATTTTTCTTATTTCTGTTTACCGGTCATATATCTCTCCGCTGCTTGGCCCTTCCTGCCGATTTTATCCCACCTGTTCTCAGTATGCTCTTGATGCGTTCACTACGCATAATTTCTTTTATGCGATGTGGCTGACTGTGTGGCGAGTGCTGCGCTGCAACCCTTTTTCAAAAGGGGGATATGACCCGATCCCGCCGGTCGGGAAAAAACTAAACTCTAAAGAAAGCGATAATGGATAAAAATTCTGTCATAGGACTTGTGCTGATAGGCCTTATTATGATTGTTTGGATGCAGTTCATGGCTCCTGAAAATAAGCCTGTGCCGGAGAGAATGACGGCGGATGTTACCGGGGTGGAAGAAACATCAGCAAAAAGCGGTACGGGCTCTCCGGCAGTCGCGGTTTCCGCTGTTCCTGAGACCTTTGGTGAGTTTTCCGCTGCGACGGAAGGAGAGGAAAAACTTCTGACCATCGATAACGAGCTGTTCACGGCCGTGCTCTCCTCAAGGGGAGCGACCCTGAAGTCCATGGTGCTCAAGAAACACCTCAACGCAAACAGAGAGCGGTTTGACCTGATTAAAAACAGTGACAGCGGAGCATTGTCGCTTTTTTTCCAGACCAGTGATGGAAAGAACATAGACACAAGGGATCTCTACTTCGAGCCTTCGGATACTCAGAAGACAGTCTCCCTTACCGGTGAAGAATCCTATACCGTAACCTATCGGCTCGATGTGGCCCCTGAAAAAAGTATCACTATTGTCTACACCTTCACTGGTGATGTCTATGGAATAAACTATGATGTGCAGTTTACCGGTTTTGACGGCGTGCTTCCGGGCAATGAGTATCAGCTTGAATGGGACGGAGGCCTGCTCTATTCAGAAAAAAACATTGATGATGAGCTGCAGAACTCATGGGCATCAGCCTACATGGGCGGAAGTCTTCTCAAGCTGGACGCCAGCGACCCGTCAAAAGAATATCGGGAAGAGCAGTCAGGTGTTGCCGGATGGATCGCTGTACGGTCAAAATATTTTGTGGCGTCGCTTATTCCATCTTCGCCTACAGACGGCGTCTATCTGAAAGGGAGCGGAAAGCCGGGAGAAAAGTTTGAAGACTATACGGCAGCGCTGAAGTTTACCCTGCCCCAGAATGAGAAGACGCATAGCGAGTCCCTTGTGCTTTTTGTCGGCCCGGTTGACTATAACGTGCTGCATTCGCTAAACGTGAATCTTGAAAAGATCATGGATTTCGGTTGGGACTGGCTGACGCGCCCGTTTGCGGAGTATATCATTCTTCCTATTTTCGATCTGCTCAGCAAGCTCACATCCAATTACGGGCTGATCATCATTATTTTTGCTCTGCTGATCAAACTGGTGACCTATCCGTTAACCATGGCATCGACGAAGTCGATGAAAAAGATGGCAGCGCTCCAGCCGATGATGAAAGAGCTGCAGGAAAAGTACAAGGACAATCCCCAAAAAATGCAAAGCGAGCTCGGGAGGATATACAAGGAAGCCGGAGTCAATCCACTGGGTGGGTGCCTCCCGGTTCTTCTGCAGATGCCGCTGCTTTTCGCTATGTTTTATGTGTTTCGTTCTTCCATAGAGCTTCGTCAGCAGTCGTTCCTCTGGGCGAAAGATCTATCGCTTCCGGATTCAATTCTGGACCTTGGGTTCAGCATACCGCTTTACGGGGACCATATTGCCTTGTTCCCGATTCTTATGGGGGGAGCGGTTTATCTGCAGCAGAAGATTACGCCTACGGCTCAGAGCAATGACCAGATGAAGGCCATGCTGTATATTTTTCCGGTCATGATGCTGCTCTTTTTCAACAATCTTCCGGCAGGACTGGGGCTCTATTATCTGATGTTCAACGTTTTCAGCATCGCCCAGACCTTCTACATCAATAAAACCAGCTCTGCTGATGATCTGCCCAAGATCAGTCTCGAAAAGCAGGGACAAAAACCTCAGAAAAAGAAAAAGGGCGGTAAAAAACAATAGACGAAGCACATGGATGTTCTGCAGCAGGCCGATGCATGGATTTTTCAACTGCTGAACCGTAATCTGGTTCATCCGGCCGCTGACGACCTGATGGTGTTTCTCTCCAGGCTGGAACAGTCCGGCCACATGATGCTTCTTGCCGCACTGTTTATGATGGTGCGCAGAGGCTGGAACGGAGTGATAATTCTGCTGCTGACGCTGCTTGCTGTGGGGTGCGCCGACTGGGTTGCTTCCGGTGTGCTCAAGCCGTTTTTTCAGAGAACACGGCCGTGTTTCGAGCTGGAAGAGTGCCGGTTGCTTCTCTCTCAGGCCCGCTCATACTCTTTTGCCTCCTCTCACGCGGCTACCACAGCGGCGATTGCCGGTACTGTCGCTATATTTTTCAGCCGGGGAGAGCGTGTTGATCGAGCCTACACGGCAGTCATGGTGCTCTACGCCCTGCTGGTCGCCTACTCCAGGGTGTATGTTGGTGTCCACTATCCCGGAGATGTGATAGCAGGAGCTGTTATAGGAATAGTCTCTTCAGGCATCGTCTATACCTGTTTTGCCTGGATGGTTAAAAACGTTGTCCATACCGGAGTGCTGAAGCGATGATAGTGCCTGACTGCAGAGCCAACAAAGGGATGCCATGAGAAAGCACTACTGGGGAATCGATCTGGGAGGGACAAAAATTGAAGGCTGTGTGCTTGATGAAAACATGCGCTCTCTCGTTCGCCTGAGGATTCCCACCGAGGCAAGGGAAGGCTATGGTCATATTCTCTCCAGAGTAGACAATCTGTTACGAATGATGGCCGATGAACTTCGCTGTGAACTTCCCTCTCACATAGGGATAGGAACTCCCGGAAGGCTTGACAGACGAAGCTCCCTTCTCAGGAATTCAAACACAGGCTGTCTGAACGGGAGGCCTCTGCTTTGTGATCTTGAAGAGACTCTGCAGATAAAGGTACGTCTTGACAATGACGCGAACTGTTTCGCTCTCGCTGAATCGCTGCTCGGGACGGGACGCACGGTCATGCAGCGAGAGGATGCTGTCGCTTTCGGCGTAATTCTCGGTACCGGCGTAGGGGGAGGTATTGTCTGCAACGGTCGCGTTCATGTGGGAGCGCATGGAATTGCCGGAGAATGGGGCCACAACCGGCTTTTCGAAAACGGAGAAGCCTGTTATTGCGGGAGAAAGGGTTGCGTGGAAACGGTGCTTTCCGGTCCTGCCCTTGAACGATACTATGCCAGGCGGTCGGGAGGAGTGAGGAAATCCCTTCAGGAGATCGCTCAATCAGAAGAGAGCGACCCTCTTGCAGGAGAAACAATCTGGAGGCTGCTGAGCGGTTTCGGCAGGGGGATTGCCGGTGTGATCAATATTCTTGATCCGGATATACTTATCATAGGCGGAGGAGTCGGTAATGTGGAGGCGCTGTACTCTCCTGCGGCCCGCAAAGAAATCGAAAAACATCTGTTCAACGAATCCCTCGATATTACGGTCGTGCGACCGGAACTGGGGGACAGCGCCGGTGTATTCGGCGCGGCACTATTAACAGCACGGAAGCAAAGGTGATGGAAAACAATCTAAGAGAGTTCTACAACAAGGGAGAGCGTATTGAACTGACGATTTCCGATATCGCTGAAAAGGATCAGTGTTTCGGGAGGCTGGAAAACGGTACAGGCGTTCTTGTGCGGGGTATGCTTGCAATAGGCGACAGGGTAGAGGCGACCATAACCAAAGTCAGGCCCGCCTATCTTGAGGCAATCGTCGACAAGGTGCTGGCAGTATCTGCTGACCGTGTCGAGCCGGTCTGTCCGGTTTTCGGTGTGTGCGGAGGGTGTAAGTGGATGCATGTCGGCTATGACGCGCAGCTTCGCTACAAGCAGAAAAAAGTGCATGATGCTCTGGTGCATATCGGCGGCTTTCAGGACACTGCCGTCAAGCCGGTTCTGCCTGCTCCCGACATCATGCATTACCGGAACAAGGTGGAATTTTCCTGTTCAAGCAAGCGGTACCTGATGCCGGAAGAGCTGAAGATGGAGCGCCTCGAAAAATCGAAGGATTTCGCACTCGGTTTTCATGCTCCCGGAAATTTCGAGAAAGTGCTTGAAATAGAAGCCTGCTATCTTGCCAAAGAGAGCATGAACAATGCGCTGACAGTAACCAGGGCGTTTGCGTTAGAAGAGGGCCTTTCGCCCTATGCGGCAAGGGAGCATACAGGATTTTTAAGAAACCTCATGCTCCGCTACAGTGAGGAGAGGGATGAGCTGATGGTCAATCTGGTTACTTCCTCGTATGATTCCGCACTGATGAAGGCATATCGTGACCGGCTTCTGGAGGCAATGCCGGGTCAGAAGATGACCATCGTCAACAATGTCACCACACGGAAAAACACCGTTGCGGTGGGAGAGAAAGAGTTTGTCGTTCATGGTGAAGGGGTTATTCAGGAACGTCTTGGCGATCTGCAGTTCCGCATATCCGCCAATTCGTTTTTTCAGACCAACACAAAACAGGCGGAAGCCCTCTATGACGGCATCATGCAGATGGCCGGGCTGAGGAAGGATGATACGGTCTACGATCTTTACTGCGGAACAGGAACCATTACCCTCTATCTTGCCGAGCGCTGCCGACAGGCTGTAGGGCTTGAAATCGTCGAGAGCTCTCTTTCTGACGCGGCAGAAAACGCATCACGAAACGGCATCGCCAACGCTTCATTTTACAGGGTCGATCTTAAGGATTTTCATACGCTTCTCGGCACCCTCGAGGAGTTCGGCTTTCCGAGGGTGATCGTCACCGACCCGCCGAGGGCGGGCATGCACCCTAAGGCGCTGAAAACCATGGTGCGGCTTCAGCCCGAAACCATCGTCTATGTCAGCTGTAATCCGGCCAACCTCGCACGCGACGGCAAGGAGATCTGCGCCGCCAATTACCGTTTGGAAGAGGTTCAGCCGGTAGACATGTTTCCGCATACCAGTCATATCGAGACGCTCGCGTGCTTCAAACGTCAAGTATAAGTGATTGTTGAACTGTTGAACTGCCAAAGCTATCTATTACATGGATGTGGGCGTGGCGCTTTTGATTTTTTACTTTTGCCTTTTCCCTTCATTCCTCGCAGACTACGTTTACTTTCGCGGCGTTGGCTATCGCTTTTTCTTTGACGGCTTTGATGTCGCTATCTGTTTTGGCTGATGCGAGGGCGACGCCCATGCGGCGGTAGGGTCGGGTGAAGGGTTTGCCGAAGATGCGGATGTCGGTGCCGGGCTCGGTGAGGGCTTCCTCGATGCCGGTAAAATGCGGGTTGCTGCCGTTCCTGTCGGCGAGGATGACCGCGCTCGCGCCGGAGCGCAGCAGTTCGATTTCCGGTATCGGCAGTCCGAGGACTGCCCGGATGTGCAGCTCGAACTCCGAGAGGTTCTGCGTGCCGGCCAGGGTGACCATGCCGGTGTCGTGCGGGCGGGGAGAAAGCTCGGAAAAATACAGTCCGTCATCGGAGAGAAAAAACTCGACACCCCAGATGCCCGCGCCTGTCAGAGAACGGGTGACCCTGTCAGCCATTTCCTGAGCTTCCAGCAAATGAGTTTCGCTGATACGACACGGCTGCCAGCTTTCCTGGTAGTCGCCCCGTTCCTGGCGGTGTCCGATAGGGGGGCAGAAGAGCGTCGGGCCGTTTTTCTGCGTTACGGTCAGCAGTGTAATCTCGGTATGGAACGCTACAAATGATTCAGCGATCACTTCGGCGATGTCTCCGCGCTTGCCGCTTTGCGAGTAGTTCCATGCTTTTTCAATGTCTTCCCGGTTTCTCACTGTCGACTGCCCTTTTCCTGAAGAGCTCATCAGCGGCTTGACCACCGATGGCAGGCCTGTTTCCTCTACAGCGGACCGCAGTTCCTCAAGTGAACTCGCGTAACGGTAGCCGGCTGTTTTCAGACCCAGTTCTTTCGACGCAAGATCGCGAATTGCTTTGCGGTTCATGGTGAAATTGGCGGCCCGTGCGGAAGGTACCACCTGTATGCCCTCTTTTTCGTAGTCATAAAACCTTTCGGTGCGGATCGCCTCGATTTCAGGCACGATGATCTCCGGCCGGTGTTTCGTGACAATCCTGTCGAGCGCGTCACCGTCGAGCATGTCGATCACCTCCCGTTCATCGGCTACCTGCTGTGCAGGTGCATCGTTGTAACTGTCGACCGCGATGACATGCTGGCCGAGACGCTGTGCGGCAATCACAAACTCTTTTCCCAATTCCCCGCTGCCAAGCAGCATGATTTTCTTTGGTGTGGTCATGATAGAGGCTCAAATGAACGGTTAATGCCTTGTAGAGCAAAAGTTACGGTTTCCTGAAGGGTATCAATATACAACATGGGCATCGGGATGAAAACATGGGGAGTACTGCCGTTGCCGTGGGTAAGGAATTATTGGCTTTGCTTGCCTGTTGAGAGAAAAAAGGAGCAGAGATCATGCTGATAGAACATTCGGTTTTCATCAAGCGTCCGCTTGCAGAGGTTGAGGCATACCTCACCGATATATCCAACGACAGCAAGTGGCAGGAAGATGTCATTGAATCGGCAATTACAACAGACGGAACTCTCGGAGAAGGAACGGCAGGTTACGAGGTTCGCAGTGTCATGGGGTTTCCTATGCGGACGGAATGGATCGTTTCCGGCCACAATCCCGGAAAATCGTACACCTTTGCGAGCAGGGAAAGTATGATCCCTTATGAAGGGACTGTGGAGTTTTCCGCTGAATCCGGCGGTACCAGGGTGGCTTACCGCTTTACCATGAAACCGGAAGGAGTGCTCGGGGTGCTTGATCCGCTGATTACGTTTTTCTTTACTCCCCGCTTCCGCGAGAACCTTGAAAACCTTCGTGCTCTTCTGGAGAGCCGTGCATGAGAATGGGAGGGACACTATGCAAGCAGGCAGAAAACCGCATGAAAAACTGGAGGAGTACCGATACTTTCTCAAAGACAGCATTCGTCAGGAAATCAATTTCACGCAAACTGCCCAGAGCCGCAGGCTTCCTGCTCCTTCACTGCAGAAACCCTCTCCTGAAGATGCGGTCCGAATCGATCTGCCCGAAGGCCCTCGTTCATTACAGCACTGCTGTCGAGCTCCGGTTGGCGAGGCAATCATGGAACGCGAAAGCGTGCGTTTCTACAGCGACGAAGCTCTTACCCTCGAAGAGCTGTCTGCCCTGCTCTGGGCGACCCAGGGAGTTCGCCACGTTCTGAGCGAAGAGTGCGCCCTGCGCACGGTGCCTTCCGCGGGGGCACGCCACTCGTTTGAAACCTACATCGCTGCGCAGAATGTGAAAGGGTTGCAGGCCGGTCTCTATCGTTACCTGCCGCTGGAGCATCAACTGGTGCAGCTCTTCGTCGATGAGCTGATAGGAATCAAGGCCGCCCGTGCCTGTATGGACCAGCGGTTCGTCGCCGGTGCTGCCGCAACCTTCTTCTGGACGACCATTCCGGAGCGCATGGAGTGGAGATACGGCCTCGCCGCCCACAAGGTCATCGCCCTCGACGCTGGTCATGTCTGCCAGAACCTCTATCTTGCGTGCACCGCCCTCGGCGCGGGAACCTGCGCCATAGCCGCCTACGACCAGACCGAGTGCGACCGGCTGCTCGGGGTTGACGGGGATGAAGAGTTCACGGTGTACATCTCGCCGGTGGGGAAGGTATAACGCGATCGTGAAGCAACAGCACGACTGCCTGGATGACAATCGTGCTGAAAAGGCGGAAGAGTGTCAGGAAAGGACTTCATACTTCAGGGTATAGCTGGCGCCATCACCCTTGAACTTGCATTCCTTTGTCCCCCGTCCGCTGTCTCCGGTGGAAATAATCACCTTATCGATATGATCATCAGAGTCGTACCATGACCCGCTGTCCTGATCATACAGGTCAAGACGGACAGAATTCTGAAAACGAATCGGTTCGATACCTGCAAGGCTTTTTGTGTTTCCATCGTTCATTGAGCGAGGCCCCCATTTGAGCACTCTGTCTACATGCAGATAGGTTTCATCTGCCCCTGTACTATCCTCGGTTTCATGGCAGGTAAGGGAAATCAGCTTCAAACGATAATCAGCAGGCTCTGTGACAGGCGACTGCTCCCCAACATGGTATTTGAGTACATATCTGGCTCCGTCACCATCGAAGGTATAGGATTGAGTTCCCTGACCGTTGACAGCGGGCGTAACCAGAAAATGTCCGAGATGATCATCGTCATCTGAAGGCATGTCGCCATCCTTGTCATAGAGATCCAGACGCACACTCCCCTGAAACCCGAGAGGATCCAGACCGGTGAGATCCCGTGTATTGCCGTCATTCATTGATTTAGGCCCCCATACGATCACATTGTTGGCACGCATATAGGTCTCGTCAGCTCCGGTAAAATCTTCGGTCTCATGACACTTGAGGGATTCAAGGAAGAGCTGATAGGTAGTGCCGGGAACAGCTTCACCGGTATTGACATCATACTCGACCACCTTGTATATCAGCAGATAGTGTGCACCATCGTTATTAAATACACAGGATTTTTCTCCCTGGCCGGCAAGGCTTCCAGGAATAGAGACTTTGCCCAGAGAATCGTCTTCATCAAGCGACACACTCTCATGTACAATCGAAGTTCCTGAGTCCTTGTCAAACAATGAGATCCGGGCTACATCAGTAAATTCTATCGGAGGAACATCTGTCAGTACTTTAGCATCGCCATTATTCATCCGGACAGGCCCCCAGACCCTGATACCATTAACCCGAAGATAGGCGCTGTCTGCACCTGACCAGTCCTCTGTTTCATTACAGGCAAGCCCGATAAGGTGAAGTTTGAATAACTTCTGAGGCTCCTCCCGTCTGTCAGTATCGAACTGCTTCATGCAATACGCGCAACCATTGTAGCCCCGGTCAAGGGCATCGAATATTGAGGTAAAGTTCACCTTGTTGGATGAACTCATGCGAGAGACATACTCACATCCCGTTGCATGCAACTCCAGGGAATGCTTGTTGCCAACGTATGCCATACTGTAAAGTTCGGCCCCGACAATGCTTTCCTCCGCCATGTCAATTCCCGAGAATTCGCCCATCTGCTCACGATATGCATCAGGAAAACCGAGAGTGGAAAGAACTGTATTGACTCCGGCAGAACAGTTCTGAGTAAAAAGATGATACGTGATAGTGTTTCCCATCTCCCTGTTCTTGTTGAAATTGAAAATCCGCCCAAGAAGAGCATTCATGAGATCTTCATACGATGGAATGTTGTGGGATGATACATCAGGAGAGAGTCGAACAGCCTGTAGATCCTTGTCCGGACTGAGGGCATCCGTATTACTCTCTTTTGCGATTTCATTGATTGCCCAGATATCAGACTCCGGATTGAATTTGTACTTGATGTTATCACTGGAGTCTGTCCCTACTCCAACAGTGGTAAAGTATACGGCAAGCCCGGCATCATTGACTTCACGGCGATATCGAACATGCCATCCGTCCCAACGACCGGTCACGCGTTTTGCCTGCTCTTCATCCTTGTACATAAAAATGAAAAAATGGTGATTCCCGAGAAAAGCGGGATCAATGTCACGGCTTGCCCAGTAAACACCAGCCACCTGATCACGAGAAGTGGCATGCATCAGTTCGTCCTGCAATTTGAACGACATAGAGTAACTCCAGTTTGATTTGAGGTAATAGTGAGGGTATAAGCGCCGACAGCCTGGTTCGCTTACTCAGGTACGACTGATGATCCACAAGCCCGGAACAGTCGAGCAGCTTACTGGCGCCAATATAGGGCTGATAAGTTAATTTTTTACGCAGAACTCTTGTTATGTGCCAGAGCCGCTTAAGCATGGGCCGAATGTGACCGGCTGCCTGTGATTGACGGGGATGAGGCGTTCACGGAGTAGAGCGCCCCTCTTCACCACACCCGTCTGATTAATCCCGTTTTCCCGGAGCGATGCTTCGGGGATATGTGTTTTGTTTTTCGTGGACAAGCAGAATAATGCAGGAACGTCATTTTTGTGTAGACGTCTTGGTTGTTTGCGTAGAATTTACTACAATATGTAGAAACGATATTTTTGAATTGCAATGTGTGCCGATGAAAATACTTTTAAAAGAGCTGGCGACTGTGCAGGTGGGCTACTCTTTCAGGTCTCGCCTTGAGGTGTCTGAAGGGGGTGACGTTGCGGTTATCCAGATGAAGGATCTTCGTGATGACAATGTAGTTGATTGTTCGGATTTGGCGAAGATCGATATGAGTGGGATGAAAGAGCATCATTTTGTGCGGAAAGGCGACCTGGTTTTCAGATCACGCGGATTGGTCACTACTTCTGCTCTACTTCTTGAAGATGTAGGTAGGGCGGTTGTCGCTGCTCCGTTGTTGAGAATAAGGGTCAATGATCCCGACAAAGTTTTGTCGGAGTATCTGAGCTGGTATTTAAATCAGCGGGAAGCGCAGGTGTTTCTGGACAGCAGGGCAAAAGGAACGTTTCAGAAAATGATAGGAAAAGAGGCAATAGACGATCTTGAGGTTTACCTGCCGAGTCTGGAAAGGCAGAAACACATCGTCGAGCTGGCTGGGCTGTCAGCGAGAGAAAAGCAAATGCTTCACGAACTGGCTGAAAAGCGTGAGCAATATATTTTAGCGGTACTTATGCGGCATGTGACTGCAGCAGGGAGGGGGGAGTGAACCACGAAAAGCACGAAGCACACGAAAATATTCTTTTTAAGGATGAGTGCTATAAGATTCAGGGCGCGATTTTTGATGTGTACCGGGAGATGGGCTGTGGTTTTCTTGAGGCAGTTTATCAGGAGTGTCTGGAAAAGGAGTTGGAGACCAGAAGGATTCCGTTTATTGCTCAGAAGGCACTCAGGTTGATGTATAAAGGTGAGCCTTTGCAGCAAATCTACAAGCCCGATGTCGTCTGTTTCGGGGAAATCATTCTTGAACTGAAAGCAGTAAAGGAAATCGCGCCTGAGCATAAAGCGCAGGTGATAAATTATTTGAAGGCGACAGGCATGAAGCTTGGTTTGCTCGTTAACTTTGGGGCCTATCCGAAGGCCTCAATCACCCGGCTGGCGCGATAAAAAAGTTCGTGTTTTTCGTGACTTTCGTGGTTAAAAAAAGTGAAAATATGAGTGGAAAAATCGATCAGAAAGACATCAACAGCGCAGCGTGGTCGGCGTGCGACACCTTTCGGGGTGTGGTCGATCCGGCGCAGTACAAAGACTACATCCTCGTGATGCTGTTTCTGAAATACATCTCTGATGTATGGCAGGACCACTACGAAGAATATCAGAAGCAGTATGGCGATGATGATATTCGTATCCGCCGCAAGCTCGAGCGTGAACGTTTTGTTCTCCCGGTGGTGAAACTCACCGAAAAGAATGACGAAACTGGCGAGGAGGCGGTTCTGGATGAATTTCCCGCCACCTATTACAGTCTCTATGAACGCAGGTCCGCCGCCAACATCGGTGAATTGATCAATATCGTTCTCGATCATATTGAAGACAGTAACAAGGTCAAGCTCGAAGGTGTTTTCCGGAACATCGATTTCAATAGCGAAGCAAACCTTGGCAAGACCAAGGACCGTAACCGCCGTCTGAAACAACTGCTGGAAGATTTCCACAAGCCACAGCTCAACATGAAGCCCAGCCTCGTGTCCGAGGATGTGATCGGAAACACCTATATCTATCTTATCGAGCGATTCGCTTCCGATTCGGGCAAAAAAGCAGGGGAGTTCTTTACGCCTTTCAAGGTCAGCGAACTGGTCGCAAAGCTGGCCGATCCCAGACCGGGTGACCGCATCTGTGATCCGGCCTGTGGTTCCGGCGGTCTGTTGATCAAGGCCGCGAAGGAAGTGGGTGATCGAAATTTCGCTCTGTTCGGCCAGGAATCGAATGGTAGCACATGGGCACTGTGTCGCATGAACATGTTTCTGCACAGTTTCGACAGCGCGCGAATCGAGTGGTGCGATACGCTGAACAGTCCGTTGCTGGTTGAAAATGACCGCTTGATGAAATTCAATTGCGTCGTAGCCAATCCGCCCTTCTCATTAGATAAATGGGGTGCTGAAAATGCCGAAAGCGATCAATACAACCGCTTCTGGCGCGGCGTTCCTCCGAAGAGCAAGGGGGACTGGTCTTTTATCAGTCATATGGTGGAAATTGCCCTCGAAAAAGAGGGCCGGGTTGCCGTTGTTGTTCCGCATGGTGTTCTGTTCAGAGGCGCTGCAGAGGGGCGTATCAGACAGAAAATGATCGAAGAAAATCTGCTCGATGCAGTGATCGGTCTGCCCGGCAACCTGTTTCAGACCACTAACATCCCTGTGGCGATTCTGGTATTCGACAGGAGCAGAGAAGGAACCACGAAAGACACGAAAAGCACGAAAGGTGAAAACAGGGATGTTTTGTTCGTTGATGCAAGCCGGGAGTTTGTTTCAGGGAAAAACCAGAATACCCTTTCCGATGAGCAGATCGCGAAAATTATGCGCACCTACAGAGAGCGTACTGAGGTTGAAAAATATGCGCATGTCGCTGATGTTGCGGAGATAAAGGAGAACGACTTCAATCTCAATATTCCTCGCTACGTCGATACTTTTGAAGAGGAAGAGGAGATTGATATCGACGCGGTGCAAGAGGAAATTGATAATCTGGAAAAAGAGCTGGTGGAAGTCCGAAAGCAGATGGCGGAAAAACTTCAGCAGATTCAGAGGTAGCCACAAATGGAAATAAACTTACTTGAAATTAATCGAACCATTCTTCCCATTTGGGGAAATTGCTCTGCTTTAAAACCTAATTGTAGCGAATTCGCCGTAATTAGACATGTCAGAATCAAGGTGGTCAGGAGGTCATGTTTATGAAAAACAATTTAAAAATTAATGTCAAAGGAATGGATATTGCCGTCTCTAAGAGTGGCGAGATGGACTATATCTCGCTGACCGATATCGCAAAAACCAAAGAAAGTGATTCGCGTGCGGCTGATATCATAAAAAACTGGATTCGCAATAGAGGAACCATCGAATTTATTGGAACTTGGGAGCAGTTGCACAACCCGAATTTTAAAGTGGTCGAATTCGACCACTTTAGAATGAACGCCGGTTTGACCTCATTTGTTTTGAGCCCCGGCAAATGGATTGAAAAAACGAACGCTATTGGAATTCAGGTTAAAGGTGGCAGGTATGGAGGGACTTATGCCCATAAGGATATTGCTTTTGAGTTTTGCTCAGCGATTAGTCCTGTTTTCAAACTCTATCTCATCAAAGAGTTCCAGCGTCTAAAAGACGAAGAGCTTAAACAACTCGGGTGGGATATCCGACGCAACCTCACCAAAATCAACTACCGCATTCATACCGACGCCATCAGGGAACACCTGATTCCGCAAGAGCTGAGCAGGGAACAGATCAATCTTGTGTATGCTTCCGAAGCGGATTTGCTGAACATGGCGCTTTTCGGTAAAACCGCTAAGCAGTGGCGTGATGAAAACCCGGATGAAAAAGGCAATATCCGCGACTTTGCCAACGTCTCCCAACTGGTCTGTCTGGCGAATCTGGAAAATCTGAACGCGCATTTTATTCAGGAAGAGCTGACTCAGCAGGAAAGGCTGCAACGCCTGAACCAGATAGCTATTCAGCAGATGCGGTTACTGGTTGAAGACAGGATGGTGACGAAGATTGATAAGGGGGGCGGCGATGAGTGACAGGTTCAAGGCTGTTTTGCTGGGCGATATCGTTATTCCTAAAGGAATACAAACAGGGCCTTTTGGGAGTCAATTGAAAGCTGAAGAATATACGGAAGATGGCGTTCCAGTAGTAATGCCAAAAGATATTTGCAGCGGGTATTTGACAAGTTCATTTATTTCAAGAGTCTCACAATCCAAGGCAAATAAACTGAAGAAGCATCAGATTAAGGAAGGGGATATAATATTTCCCAGACGGGGAGACCTGCGTCGAATCGGTGTGGCAAGAAAAGACAATACTGGCTGGATTTGTGGGACGGGTTGCCTTAGGGCGCGATTGAATAGTGTAGTTCATTCTGACTTTTTGCACCAATATGTGCTCTTAGACTCAGTTGGCAAATGGCTGGAAAGAAATGCTCTTGGCCAGACCATGTTGAATCTTAGTACAGACATTATTTCTAACCTGCCTTTAACTCTGCCCTTGCTTTCTGAGCAAAAAGCTATTGCCGATTTGCTCTCTGCCTGGGATGAGGCTATCGAGAAAGCCGAACGACTGATTCAGGAGAAGGAGAGGCGGTTTAGGTGGTTGCTTCGTGAGTTGATCTCAGAACCACGGAATACACGGAAAGATGCGGAATGGAAAAAGGTGAGAATGGGATCATTTTTGACTGAGAGTCGGATTCCCGATCGTGAAAATGATCCCAAGAAGCGAATAAGTGTGAGGCTGCATTTGAGGGGCGTTGAGGTTCGAGAATATCGAGGAACTGAGTCTAATGGAGCAACTGCATATTTTATCCGTAAAGCAGGTCAGTTTATCTACGGGAAACAAAATGTCTTTAGAGGGGCTGTTGGCATAGTACCCCTTGAATTAGATGGCTATAGCTCAACTCAGGACATACCGGCATTCGACATAGCTGATCATGTTGATAAGAGCTGGCTTCTATTTCTCTTTTCATATACAAACTTTTACAAAAAATTAGAGCTATATGCGAGCGGGTCGGGATCAAAGCGACTTCATCCCAAAGAGCTCTTCAGAATGAAAATCACCTTACCAACATTCGGCGAACAGCAACAAATTGCTGAGACATTATCCTCAGCCCAGTACGAAATCGACCTGCTGAAGCAGCTCGCAGAAAAATACAAAACCCAGAAACGCGGCCTGATGCAGAAGATGCTCGCTGGCACATGGCGGGTAAAACCGGAAATCGTTCATCAATACATGGAGGCGTAATCATGGCTAAAGGTAAAAATCAGCACGTTGTAAAACATCCCGATGGCTGGGCGGTTAAAGGCGCAGGTAACAGCAAGGCGACCAAAGTTACCCGCACACAGGCGCAGGCCATTGATAAGGCGGAGAACATCGCCAGAAATCAGCAGTCGGACACCAAGATTCACGGTGAGAACGGAAGGATCAGGGCAGGTAACAGCTACGGAAACGATTCCTGTCCACCGAGGGATAAAAAGTAAGATTAAGCGTTATGGGGAAGAAACTGGTAAATATGGCGATTGCCTATGATTTCGATGGAACATTGGCGCCTGGTAACATGCAGGAGTATGATTTTATTCCGAAACTCCGCATGAAATCAAGTGGATTCTGGGATGAGGTATTCAGCCATGCTCGGGAACAGAATGCTGATCAGATTCTTGCTTATATGCATCTGATGCTGAAAAAAGCTGAAAGTGCAGAGGTTCAGGTAAGAAAGAGTGATTTTCACAAATACGGTGAGCAGATAAAACTGTTTCCCGGAGTGGCTGAATGGTTTCAACGTATCAATGAGTATGGTCGAGAGAAGAACATTCGAGTAGAACATTACATCGTGTCATCAGGTCTCAGGGAAATGGTAGAGGGGACTTCGATAGCCAAAGAGTTTCAAGCGATCTATGCTTCTGGATTCATGTATGACCATCATGGTGTTGCCTGTTGGCCAGCCCTTGCCATCAATTACACAACGAAAACCCAGTACCTTTTCCGGATCAATAAAGGCAGCCTGGACGTGTATGATAACAGTGTCATAAACAGGTATGTTCCGCACGAAGAACGGCCAGTGCCCTTTGAAAATATGATTTTCATCGGTGATGGTGAGACCGATATTCCCTGTATGAGACTTGTGAAGAATCAGGGAGGGCACTCGATTTCCGTGTATAATTCCAGGAAAAATGGAGCAAAAAAAACGGCTGAGCAGTTGCTAAACGACCAAAGGGTGACGCTTATTGCTCCTGCTGATTATCGAGAGGGCAAGACAATCGATCTGGCGGTCAAGGCCATGATCGACAAGGTTGACGCGCGATCAAAGATTCTGGGGATGAAATAGATGCAGAATAGTTATGCAAACTTTCAATACACTCGACAAGCTCAAGCAAAAGCTTGACTCGTATCGGCCACTGCCACCGGAGATTGTTGCCAATCTTCATGAAGACCTGGTACTCCGATGGACGTACAACTCGAATGCCATCGAAGGAAATACCCTGACGCTCAAGGAGACAAAGGTGGCTCTGGAGGGGATCACGGTCGGTGGTAAAACCATGCGTGAGCATTTCGAGGCGATCAATCACCGGGAAGCCATCTTTTTTGTTGAAGAGCTGGTCAAACGTCATGAGCATCTCTCAGAATGGCAGATCAAGTCAATCCATCAGTTGATACTCAAGAATATCGATGATGCTCACGCGGGCGTGTACCGGAAAACCAATGTGATCATTGCCGGTGCCGATCACGTTCCGCCAGACGCCCTGCATGTAGAAAGTGACATGCAGGGGCTCATCAACTGGTACGGAGAAACCGCGCTTGCGCTTCACCCCGTTGAACGTGCGGCAAGGGTTCATGCTGATTTTGTCAAAATCCACCCCTTCACTGATGGAAACGGCAGAACTTCACGACTTTTGATGAACCTCGAACTGATGAAGGACGGGTATCCGCCAGTGGTGCTTCCGGTAGAAAAACGGCTGGAGTATTACGAGACTCTGGATACTGCCCATACGAAACAGGACTACGAACCATTTTTGGCCCTGATTGCCGAGGTCGTCGAGGATGGATTTAAGCCATACTGGCACGCTTTGGGGGTAAATCCATGAATAATTCTGAATTTCTGATCTATCAGGCCGCCGATGGAAAAATCACCATCGATGTCCGGCTGGAAGATGAAACCGTATGGCTGACGCAGGCGCATATGGCTGAACTGTTCGGCAAGAGCAAGCAGACCGTATCTGAGCATATTCGCAACATTTTTAATGAGGGTGAGTTGGATGAAGAAGTGGTTGTCCGGAAATTCCGGACAACCACCCGTCATGGCGCTATTGAAGGAATGACCCAGTCAAAAGAGGTTTTGTTTTACAATCTCGATGTGATCATTTCAGTAGGGTACCGGGTAAAATCGCATCAGGGTACACAGTTCCGGATTTGGGCTGCCCAGCGACTGACAGAGTTGGTTGATGATAGGGAGGGGATTATATGAGTGATTTTCAGATAAACGAAAAACATCTGTCCCAGATTCCTGCTTTGCAGCTGCTGATCGGGCTTGGCTATGAATACCTGACTCCGGGCGAAGCACTCCTTGAACGGCAGCAGAGGATGTCCAATGTGCTGCTGGAAAATGTTCTGCGAAATCAACTGAAGGCGATTAACCGAATCAACTTCAAGGGTGGCGTGTATCTGTTCAGCGAGGAGAATATTCAGTCGGCCATCCAGAAACTCAAGAATATCAAGTACGACGGTTTGCAGAAAACCAACGAGGCTGTCTACGATCTCATCACCCTCGGGACAGCCATGGAGCAGACTATCGAGGGTGACTCGAAGAGTTTTACTCTGAATTATGTTGATTGGCGAAATCCCGAGAGGAACGCATTTCATGTGACGGTTGAATACAGCGTCGAGCGGTCCCGGAGCACGGAAACGGTCCGGCCGGATATCGTTCTCTTCGTAAATGGCATTCCTTTCTGTGTTATCGAGTGTAAGTCCCCGCAGATCGAAGTCGATCAGGCTGTTTCCCAGTCGATCAGGAACCAGAACGACGCCTATATCCCGAAGCTGTTTGTCTATACGCAGTTGCTACTGGCGCTCAACAAGAACAGAGCCATGTACGCGACAACAGGAACGGCTGTCAGGTTCTGGAGCGTCTGGAAAGAGCCGGGGTTAACCACGGATGATGAAACCACGAAAGACACGAAAAGCACGAAACTGAAAGAGCTGGAGAGGTTGATTCAGGAATCGTTGGACTATCGGGTTGACCCTGATGATTTTTCTTTGTCTTCCGTGCTTTCCGTGGCTCAAAACCTAAGAATAGTTACGGAGCAGGACAAGTCTCTCTATGCTCTTTGCCGCCCGGAAAGACTTTTGGAACTGGCATGGAAGTTCACAGTTTTTGACGGAGGATTGAAAAAGATCGCCCGGTATCAGCAGTACTTCGTCATCAAGTCCACGCTGAACCGTGTCAAACAGTTCGCCTACAGCGGTTCCCGCAAGGGCGGGGTGATCTGGCATACGCAAGGGTCGGGAAAATCCCTGACCATGGTTATGCTGACGCGCAATCTGGCCCTCGATCCGGAAATATCGAATCCTCGTATCGTTCTCGTTACTGACAGGGATGATCTGGACAAGCAGTTGGGAAATACTTTCGCGGCCTGCGGCCTCGAAGCCAATCGGGCGACTTCCGGCAGGAATCTGCTCGAACTGGTGGCGGAAAAGCAGTCAGGAATTGTCACGACGCTCATTCATAAATTCGACAAGGCCTATGCCGTCAACAAGTATCGGGACGAGTCTTCCGATATCTTCGTGCTCGTTGACGAGAGTCACCGTACTCAGTTCGGCTCCTTTGCCGCCCGTATGCGCCAGATGTTTCCCAATGCCTGCTATCTTGGTTTCACGGGTACCCCGCTTCTGAAAAAAGAGAAAAACAATTTTATCAGATTCGGAGAACTGGTAGAACCTCATTACTCTATTTCGCAGGCGGTGGAAGACGGCGCGGTCGTTCCGCTTTTATACGAGGGGCGGCATGTTGAGATGACCCAGAACAGGGCGGCTGTGGATCTGTGGTTCGAGCGTCATACCCAAGGGTTGAGCAAGGAGCAGCAGGCGGATCTGAAACGCAAATATGCTCGTGCTGAAATGCTGAACAAGGCAGATCAGGTCATTTACATGAGGGCCTTCGATATCAGTGAACATTTCCGGGCCAATTGGCAGGGAACCGGCTTCAAGGCACAGCTTGTTGCGCCCGGCAAGGTTTCCGCGTTGAAATACCAGGAGTATTTGAATGATATCGGCATGGTCGGTTCCGAGGTCGTCATTTCCCCTCCTGATATGCGTGAAGGTTTCGAGGAAACGGACGATGAATCCAACGATGAGGTGGTGAAGTTCTGGCAGAAGATGATGAAGCGGTATGGAAGCGAAGAAGAGTACACCAAGCAACTCATCAATCAGTTCAAACACGGCAGCGATCCTGAAATCCTGATTGTCGTCGACAAACTACTGACCGGTTTTGACTCCCCCCGAAATGCCGTACTCTATCTATGCCGTGTTCTCAGGGAACATACTTTATTGCAGGCCATTGCACGGGTCAACCGGATTCATGAAGGTAAGGAGTTCGGCTTTATCGTCGATTATGCAAATGTACTTGGCGAACTTGATAAGGCCCTAACGATGTATAGCGCGTTTGAAGGGTTCGACGAATCGGATCTTGTCGGCACATTGACCTCGATCAACAGCGAGATTGAAAAACTGCCAGACCGTCATTCGGATTTGTGGGACCTCTTCAAGACCGTCAAACATTCATACGATGAAGAGGCGTATGAGCTTTTGCTTGCCGATGACCAACTCAGGGAAGAGTTTTATACCCGTCTTGCCGAATTTGCCAAAACCCTCGCTATCGCGCTCTCATCCGAAAAGTTTTTAACTGAAACGGAGGATAAAACGCTTTCCAGATACAAGTCGGATCTCCGGAAGTTCCAGTCTCTGAAGGTCGCCGTAAAACTCCGCTATGCTGAATCTATCGATTACCGCGATTATGAGCCGAAAATCAAAAAATTGCTCGATACCCATATTCAGGCAGACGAGGTTATCCAGCTTAACGAGCCGGTGAACATCTTTGATGAGCATATGTTCAACCAGGTCAAGGAAGAGCAGGGTGTTTATCAGGATAAAAAAACGACGGGCTCAAAAGCAGATACGATTGCTCATGCAACGAAAAAAGCGATCACGGAAAAGATGGATGAAGATCCTGCGTTTTATCAAAAGTTCTCGCTGCTCATCCAGCAGGCAATCGAGGATTTTCGGGCAAAACGGATATCTGATCTGGAGTATCTGCAGCAGGTTGTCGATATCCGGAACAAGGTTGTCGGCAAGGTACACGATGATGTCCCGGACATCCTTTCAGGTAATGAGGATGCCATGGCCTGCTATGGTGTGCTGAAACCCTTCTTCGAAGATCATGCTCCGGGTCTTGAACCCGTCGTTGCAGATACGGCAATTGCCATCTATGACATTCTGGAAAAACACAAGAAAGTTCATTTCTGGGATGATGAAGATGCCCAGAAACAGGCGATCAATGAGATTGAAGATTACCTCTATGACGAGCTGAAAACGGAAAAAGGTATTGCATTGTCTCTCGATCAGATGGATGAGATCATTGAAAAGGTCATGCAGGTTGCCAAACACAGGAGTTACACATGATTGGTGCGTCAGTTAGTGACAACATGCATTCTCTTGTCTATGGGCGCAAGACCATCGAGTACTGTCTGTTGTATCGTGAAAGAAAAACCATGGAAATCGCTGTTCATCCTGATAGTACTGTTATGGTGAAGGCTCCGATTAACTCCAGTATTCCCTTGATCGAAAACAAGTTAAGGAAAAAGTCACGCTGGATTCTCCGGCAGATGAACTACTTCAAACAGTTTGATCCCAGAACGCCCCCTCGCTGTTACGTGAATGGCGAGACACATCTCTATCTTGGGAAGCAATACCGGTTGAAAATGATTCAGGGTACGGAAAACTCGGTTAAGCTTTTCCGGGGATGCTTTTATGTTACTACAGATGATGCACCGAATCCGGAAACAGCCCGAAACATGCTGGACAAGTGGTATCTGGAGAAAGCGCGATTGCATTTCAGGGAAAGCATGGATCGTTGCTGGAAAAAATTCAGGGAGCTCGATGTCGAAAAACCCGATTTGTCGATCAGGCGAATGCGAAAAAGATGGGGAAGTCTTTCAGATAAGGGAACGGTAACCCTCAATACGTATCTGATCAGAGCACCTAAGGAATGCATCGACTATGTTGTGACTCACGAGCTTTGCCATCTGATATTCCCTGACCACAGCCCAGAATATTATAAGCTGCTTGATTCAGTCATCCCCGGCTGGGAGAAGATAAAACACAAACTTGAACTCAGTATGGTGTGATAAGCTGAGACATTACAGTGACCTAAGTTGATCGTTTCAACAAATGCGTTATAGTGTCAACTTTTTACTATATAAGGCGTTATGCTGGTTTTTCTTACAGCGTACATCTCACCCGATGGGTTGCGCGACCATAAAACAGAAAAATCGCATGTTTTGAAACCCTATGGGATTGTCGGTCATGCGGCATCTGCTTCGTTACAGGTGACTTGCAGTAGTCAACTACAGCGGCGTCCCCTGTGTCTTGCATCTACAGCATGCTCAACAATCGCTTAACTTAGGAGTGACAAACGTATGATTCCTGCTTTTTCCATATACTGCTCAGGTCGTATACCTTTGCGAGAAATACAGATTTCTGTGGTATCTATTCACAACGTGACATCCGGCGGACAATGGATGGGTAGGTGCTGTCGAGTAAAGGTTATGAAAACGAGGAGGATTTCAAGGCGTTAAAGAAATGGTATAGAGATTTCATAATCAGATCAATTGGTCTCACAACAATGAAAATCCTTCACACATCAGACTGGCATTTAGGCCGCTCCCTTTACGGCAGAAAACGGTATGAGGAGTTTTCGGCGTTTCTGGACTGGCTGGTGGAGACTATCGAGGATGAAGGGATCGACGTGCTTCTTGTTGCCGGTGATGTGTTCGACAGCAGCACGCCGGGCAATCGGGCTCAGGAGTTGTATTATCGCTTTCTTTGCCGGGTGTCCAACTCCTGCTGTCGCCATATCGTTGTCATTGCCGGGAACCATGATTCTCCCTCGTTTCTGAATGCCCCGAAAGAGCTGCTGCGGGCGCTCAATGTGCATGTGATCGGTGCCGTAACGGACGCCCTGGAAGACGAGGTTTTTGTGATTGATGATTTTGGATCTGAGAAGTCAGATTCAGGGCAAACATCGGGGCAATTGGAGTTTTTTCATTCAAAAATCAGCGATCAAAAATCTGCAATCATCTGCGCTGTTCCCTATCTGCGCGACAAGGACGTCCGGACGGTGGAGCCGGGAGAGACCATCGACGACAAGAACCGCAAGCTGGTCGAAGGCATCAGGGAGCACTATGCCCGGGTGGTCGAGATCGCCGAACAAAAGCGCCACGCACTCCTCCGGCAACCGGCAGTCCGCAGTCAAACTTCAAAAATCGACACTCAAAAATCCAAAATCCAAAATCACCAATCCCCCATTCCCATCATTGCCATGGGGCACCTCTTCACCGCAGGGGGAAAAACCGTTGAAGGCGATGGCGTCCGGGAGCTGTATGTGGGGTCATTGGCGCACGTCGGCAAGGAGGTATTCCCTCCGTCGATCGACTATGTCGCCCTCGGCCATCTGCATGTTCCTCAGGCGGTTGGCGGCGCGGAACACATCCGATATTCCGGCTCTCCCCTTCCCATGGGCTTCGGTGAAGCGAACCAGCAGAAATCCATGGTGATCGTAGAATTTGGACTTGAGAAGGCAGTCAAACTTCAAAAATCGCCACTCAAAAATCAAAAATCAAAAATCTCCCTCCTTCCCGTCCCCTGTTTTCAGCCGTTGGTCAGGATCACGGGTTCGCTGGAAGACATTCAGGCAAGGCTGGAAGAGCTGAAAAAGGACGAGAGCCGTGCCTGGCTGGAGATCGAGTATACAGGCCGTGAGATCATCGGTAATCTTCGGGAGAGTATTGAGGAAACACTCTCCGATTCATCCATGGAAGTTCGTCGGATAAAAAACAGGATGGTTATGGACCGGGTGATCGGCTCGATCGAAGAAGAAGAGGCCCTCGACGACCTCGATGCGCAGGAAGTTTTTACCCGCTGCCTCGACGCATTCGACGTGCCTCACGAAGATCGGGAGGAACTGAATGGCGCGTATAACGAGGTGGTGAGAGATGTGCTTGAGGAGGATCGGGATGCAGAATAGTCCGCAGAAGGAACCACGAATGGACACCAATAAACACGAATTGGTTTTGAAAGATGAGGTGTATCGGATCGTGGGTTGCGCCATGGAGGTGGTGAATACTCTTGGGCATGGGCTGCTTGAAAAACCGTATGAAAATGCACTGGTAGTCGAGTTCGGGCTCAAGGACATTCCTTTCCAGCAACAGAAGCGTTTTTCCGTTCTGTATAAATCGGTTCACGTAGGAGAATATATACCCGATCTTATTGCTTTTGAACAGATCGTTGTTGAGATCAAAACCGTTGACAGAATTACCGATAGTGATCGCGGTCAGCTGATCAATTATCTCAAGGTCACAGGCCTTCGCGTAGGACTCATTCTCAATGTCAAACACCCCAAACTGGAATGGGAGCGAATCGTAGTATGAAAAAAATTGGTGTGCATTCGTGTTCATTAGTGGTTCTATACGTATGAAAATTTTAGAGCTTCGATTGAAAAACCTCAACTCCCTTTACGGGGAATGGATTATAGACTTTACGGAACCGGAATATCTGTCCAGTGGTATTTTTGCCCTGACCGGACCGACCGGTGCCGGCAAGTCGACTGTTCTCGATGCAATCTGCCTCGCCCTCTACGGTTCAACGCCCCGTCTCGGAAAGATCACCAGAAGCGGAAACGAGATCATGTCCCGCAAGACCGGCGAATGCTACGCCGAGGTATTGTTTGAGTCCCAGGCCGGCCGTTTCCGTTGCCATTGGGAACAGCGCCGTGCCCGAAAGAGGGCTGAAGGAAAACTGCAGGATCAGGAACATTGGATAGCGGATGCCGACACGGGTAAATCTGTCGAAACGAAAAAAAGTCTGGTGTCAGTGGTTATCGAAGAAAAAACAGGGATGGACTTCGACCGCTTTACACGGTCCATCCTGCTGGCGCAAGGGGGCTTCGATACCTTTCTGAAGTCAGATGCCGAGCAGAAGTCGAAGATTCTGGAGCAGATCACCGGCACAGAGATGTATTCGGCCATTTCGAGAAGGGTTCATGAGCGCCAGCGTGACGAACGGGAACAGCTGGACCTGCTTCAGGCTGAAACATCCGGCATTGTGATTCTGGAGCCGGAACAGGAAAAGGAAATTCAGGATGATCTTACGGCCCGGCAGAAACAGGAGACGGAGCTTGCCGGTAAATCAACCGATACCGGCAAGGCCATTACATGGCTGACCACTATTGAGGACCTGAACAAGGAGATCCTCAGTCTTACAGATGAAGCCGCCAGGCTGAAGGGCGATACCGAGGCGTTCAAACCGGAACGGGCCAAACTTGAACAGGCCACCAGGGCAGCATCACTGGACGGAACCTATGCAACGCTCACATCCCACCGTAAACAGCAGGCTGACGATCAGGCGTCCTTGAAAACGGATGAAGCCGCATTTCCTGAACTTGAAACATCTGCAAACACACAAGCTGAGACGCTCAAGACTGCCGAACAGCTCACCCTGAAAGCCAGAGAGGAGCTGAAAACGGCAGCCCCGTTGATCCGGAAAATCCGGTCGCTTGATCAAAAAATTGCCGAACAGACAAAGGCTGTATCAGAAGGCACTGATACCTGTACCAGGGAAGCCGCAAAGATTGAGACCGACAAGCAGGCAGGGGTGAAGGAACAGGAAAAACGAACCGCTGCACAGAAAACACTGGAAGCTGCAGTGCTGTACCTCAAAGAGAATGCGCGGGATGAATGGTTGATCAGCGGGTTGGCTGGTATTGAAGAACAGTTCGGCAACCTGCTCGCCAAACAACAGGAGATCACGCAGAACGAAACTGATCTCAAAAAAGCCGATACGGCCGTAGCAGATGCCGCAAAGAAGCTGGAGGATGCTTCCAGACAGTGTTCCCTCCAAAAACAGGAGATGGAGTCAGCTACTAAAAATCTTCAGCAAGGCAAGGATGCCCTGAGCGAACTGCTGGGAGACAGACTGCTCCGGGAATATCGCACCGAGAAGGAAACCCTGCTGCGTGAAATGGCTTTTATCAGGAAAATCGAGGAGCTTGAAGACCACCGGGCCAAGCTGGAAGACGGCAAACCCTGTCCACTCTGTGGCTCGACAGAGCATCCCTTTGCAGAGGGCAATGTTCCGGTTCCTGATGTATTTGAGCAGAAGATAGAGTCGCTGACCAGGCTGATCAACAAGGCAGAGGATCAGGAAGCCGCCATCAGAACACTTGAACAGGCGGAAACCACTGCCCGTAAAAACCTGAATGACAGCGAGAAGCTGGAAACCAATGCCATTACTGACAGGAAGGCTGCTGAAAAAACGCTCGCTGAATTGAAGGGTGTCCTCACGAAACTTCGGACCGGCTTTGATGAACTCAAGCTGGCGGTTTCCGGGAAACTTGAGCCACTTGGCATCAAAGAAATACCGGAGTCAGAGGTCGAGGCACTGCTCGAATCCCTCAAATCAAGACTGAAGGAATGGCAGGAACAGGTACAACAAAAGACCGAAATCGAAAAACAGATTGCCGCCATCGACAGCGAGGTGCAGCGTCTGGATGCCGTGATTGATACGCAGGTCAAGGCTTTGACTGAAAAACAGGAAAATCTGGAACGGCTGAAAAAGGAGCTGGCCGACGGGACAGATGAGAGAAAGCAATTGTATGGCGATAAAAAGCCTGATGATGAAGAAGGTCGACTGAACAAAGCGATTGCTGATGCCGAGGAGGTAGAGAAGAAAGCCAGAATCCTGAACACTGAGTCGCAGCAGAAACTGACAACGGCGAAGACTCATGTTGACTCCCTGAAGAAGCGCATAGAGCAGAGAGCTACTGAACTGAATAAAGCGGAAACCGACTTTTCGGTGGCGCTGATTCCAGCAGGCTTTGCAGATGAGAAGTCCTTTCTCGAAGCCAGACTATCACAGGAAGCTCGGGAGTCCTTATCCTCACGGGCCAAGGAGCTCGATGACGCGGGAACGGAGCTCAAAGCTAAACAGAAAGACAGGGAGACGCGCCTGGCTAAAGAGGTCGCCAAAAAACTCACGGACAAGACACTTGAGGAATTGGAACCGCAGTTCAAAGAATTTGAAGAATCCCTGAAAGAGCTGCGCGATGCCATTTCCTGCCTCAAGCACAAGCTGAGTGAAAATTTCGTCGCCAAAGAACGGGCAGAGGAAAAACAGGTGACCATAGAAGCCCGGAAAAGGGAGTGCCGTCGTTGGGATAAACTGCATGGTTTGATTGGTTCGGCAGACGGTAAAAAATACCGCAACTTTGCTCAGGGACTGACATTCGAGTTGATGGTAGGACACGCCAACCGTCAGTTGCAAAAGATGAATGACCGTTACTTGCTGCTTCGTGATGATGCGCAGCCTCTGGAGCTGAACGTCATCGATACTTATCAGGCCGGCGAAATCAGGTCTACCAGAAATCTGTCCGGTGGTGAAAGCTTCATTGTCAGCCTTTCGCTGGCACTGGGGCTTAGCAAGATGGCCAGCCGGAACGTTCGTGTGGATTCACTGTTTCTTGACGAAGGGTTCGGCACCCTGGATGAAGAATCGCTGGAAACCGCGCTGGAAACCCTGGCCGGGCTCCAGCAGGACGGCAAACTGATAGGAGTCATTTCCCACGTATACGCGCTGAAGGAAAGGATCGGCACACAGATAACCATAACACCTGTTTCCGGCGGACGAAGTTCACTTGCAGGGCCGGGATGCAGGAAGGTTGTCACGATCAAGTGATAGTACCACTGGAATTTCGGCGGCCACAGGAGTTATCGGTTCCGGAGCTCATGGGGAGAGCGTCATCGGCAGCAGCAGCCGTATTGAATCAGGCATCCGCTGCCGGATGAAGGGTTAACGGTAACGCCAGTGCCCGGTCTTCCAGTTTCCATTAGGCGTCCAGTGCCCGGGTACCCAGACAGCATTCTTTCTTGGTGCACGAATCTTCTTCCAGTGCCCGGGGACCCATTTTCCGTATCGGTTGTGATGGCCGGGAACCCATACCTTGTTTTTGTAGGGTTTACCTTTGTAGATCCAGTGGCCCGGAATTACAACTCCTGAGTGCGTGGTTCTGGGTGCCATCCATATGTAGTTCGGCCCCGGTCGAACAGGACGGGAGACGACGCAGGATTCAAGAGGGAGTATCAAAACCAGGCTCAACAGAATGAGTACAAACTTGCCGTTTTTCATCATTACCTCCTTTCAGAAATGGTTTTCAGTCGGTTCACTTTCCTGTTCATGGGCTCTTACCTGTTACTATGCACAGGAAGGGAAAAAGGTTTCATGTTTAATGCATGCATGTACCGGCGGCAGTCACCAGTCTTCTGGCTCCTGGCTCCTTTCTTCCTGCTTCTGCCTTCAGTCTTCCGCCTCCCCTTCCCCTGCCACTTCCTCGAAATCCGCGTCGACCGTGGAGGCCGACGGTTCGTCGTTCTGAACGAGATTTTGCTCCCATTCGATGAACTTGTCGAGGTCGTGGTTGATCGAGGAGAGGACGGCTGTGAGTATAGCTACATCATCGGCGAAGCCGAGAAGGGGAATGAAGTCGAATATCGCGTCGAAGGGTGTGACGAAGTAGACAAGGGCCGTAACAGCAAGGATGATCGTCTGCCATGGGGTCGATCTGTACTCCTTGTTGAGCCAGCTTTTGACAAGGCGCACAAGCGCCTGTAATTTATCGGCGATTTCCTGAAACTGTGATGAGTAGCCTGCTGAGGAGGCTTTGTTCAGAGCGGAGTTAACTATTTTTTTGACTTTTTCCGGATCGCCGACAACCTTCTCTGCCTTTTTTCTGGCCCGTTCGTATGCCTTCTCTTTTGTAGTCATCTCACTATTCCTTTTACTTGCCCCCTGCTTTCAGCAAGGTCTCTTTTTCCTTATCACTCAGCGATTCATAACCGTGACGGGATATCTTGTCGAGAATGGCGTCTACCTCCTCTTCGGAGACCGGAGCAGCAGGTTCTTTTTTGTGCAGTTTCGGCCCTGAGCTCTCTTCTTTTTTGGGAAAGGTCCTGTCCACCCACTCGGAGAATGACCATCCCTGCTGGCGGGACTTAATGTAGACCAATCCGACAAGCATCCCGCCGAGATGAGCGAAATGAGCGATGTTGCTGCCGCTTCCCATGGTCGAGTTGTTGATCCCCATCAGCAGTTCGATACCGGCATAACCCGCGACGAAATATTTCGCCTTGACAGGAAAGAGAAAGTAGAGATAAATATACCGGTCGGGAAACATCATGCCGAACGCCAGCAGTATGCCGAATACAGCTCCGGAAGCTCCGACTGTCGGATATTGACTGCCTGCGGTTGTCAGCAAATTCAGCAAAGCAGCTCCAATGCCGCAGACGAAATAGTATGTCGTAAACTCTTTCGTTCCCCAGTAGTTTTCTATTTCGGCGCCGAAAAGCCAGAGCGCGAACATGTTGAACAGGATGTGCGCAAACCCACCATGCATGAACATGTAAGTGATCAGCTGCCATAGCTGAAACGAGTACTCCCCTGAAGATGCTACAGGCCACAACGGACCAAAGTACATGAGATAGATCCCTAACGGAGAGAACTGCAGAAGAAATACCGCGATATTTGCGAGTATAATGGTCTTTATCGCCGGAGGCATGACCTGAAAACCTCCGGGGCTGAAGGGCTGATTATAGTTGTTCATTCAGAGCGTTCCTTGCTCAAGGTTGACAGATGCCGTTATCAGGAAATCCAATGCGGGCAGTGCATTAATCGTTCAGTGCCGTAATGCCGGGGAGTTCCTTGCCTTCAAGGAACTCGAGGCTTGCGCCTCCTCCGGTCGATATGTGCGTTATACCGGAAGCAAGCCCTGCTTTCATGACGGCCGCCGCAGAATCGCCGCCGCCGACAATGGAGATCGTTCCTTTTGCAGTAGCGTCAGCAAGGGCCTGGGCAATAGCTATGGTTCCTTTAGCAAAGGGCTCTATTTCGAAAACCCCCATGGGTCCGTTCCAGACGACGGTTTTTGCGGCAAGAATTTCCCGTGAAAAGGTGTCAATGGTTTTCGGGCCGATATCCAGTCCCATCATATTTTCAGGAATCCCTCCTACCGGGACAGCCATGGTTTCAGCGTCTCCCGAGAACTCGGACGCGGCTATTACATCTTCCGGCAGAAGCATGTTGATCTTTCTCTCTTTGGCTGTCTGAAGCAGGTGCCGGGCAAGTTCAACCTTGTCATCTTCTACAAGCGATTTTCCGACAGAGAGACCCTGGGCTTTGAAAAAGGTGAAAATCATGGCCCCGCCGATAAGTACCGTATCGACCTTGTTGAAGAGGTTTTCAAGGACGTCGATTTTCCCGGAGATTTTCGCTCCGCCAAGAATGGCGACAAACGGTCTTTCCGGATTGTTCAATGCCTGTCCGAGGTATTTCAGCTCTTTTTCTATCAGGAACCCGGCGACGGACGGCTGGACGTAGTGACAGATGCCCTCTGTCGAGGCATGAGCGCGGTGAGCCGTTCCAAACGCATCATTGACATAGATCTCCCCCATTGAGGCGAGTTCACGTGCGAATTCAGGGTCGTTTTTTTCTTCTTCGGGATGGAACCTCAGGTTTTCAAGCAGCATGATCTCCCCGTCCTGAAGGGCGAGTGCCTGTTGCATCGCCTCAGTTCCTATGCAGTCGCCTGCCATGACAACGCTGGTGTCGAGCAGCTCGGAAAGTCTTTTTGCTACAGGTTCCAGCGAGAGTTCCGGGACTACTTTGCCTTTAGGACGGCCAAGATGTGACATCAGAATAAGTCTCCCGCCATCTTCAATAATTTTGTGGATAGAAGGCAGAGCTTCAATAATACGCTTGTCATTCGTGATGTGCGCATGTTCATCGAGCGGTACATTGAAGTCTACGCGCATAAGTACTCTGCTGCCTTTACATGATATATCATACAAGGACTTTTTTTCCATTGTTCCGGGGTTCTGATTGACGGTTGACGGGTTGTTGTTTTTGTGCAATATACATAATTCAGAAAGACATAATTCAAACAGTACGTTTTATGGTTTCCTGCGGGCTCTCCGGTACTTTTTAACGTTTTCTGCGTGCTCTCCAGCGGTTTTTGCAAAGTTGTGTCCGCCGTTTCCGGTTGCGACAAAGTAGAGGTAATCCGTTTCTGCCGGGTAGAGGACAGCCATGATCGAGGCGGCTCCCGGACTGCCTATCGGTGCGGGAGGCAGGCCTTTATATTTGTAGGTGTTGTAGGGTGAATCAATTGAAAGGTCTTTGTAGAGAAGTCTCCGGGGCTCTCCTCCAAGAGCGTACTGCACTGTCGGGTCAGCCTGTATCTTCATGTTTTTTCTCAGTCTGTTCAGATACACTCCTGCAATGAGGGGCTTTTCTGCGTCAAGCGGGGTTTCTGCCTCAACAATAGAGGCAAGTGTAAGCAGTGCAAGCTCATCGAGCCCTTTGAGGGATGAAACTGCTTTAAGGCTGTCATGATAAAATGTATGGAACCTGCCGACAAGAAATCTGATCACCTCTTCAGATGTGCTTGCCCAGGGGAAATTGTAGGTTCCGGGAAAAAAATAGCCTTCAAAAGACCCGGCCTGAATACCAAGCGAGTCAAGCAGCGCTCTATCTGTCGCGCTGTTTATGAAGGATAGCGAGTCGATGTCCAGATGTGAGGAAACAATAGCTGCGATTCTTTCCTTCCTGACTCCTTCGGGAATCATGACCCGTTCTTCATCCTGGGGATGATTGTGGAGATAGGTAAGGAGCGTATGGTTTGAAAGGCCTGAAGGGATACTGTAGCGCCCAGGCTTGATGTTGCGTAGTTCAGGGAAAATTGCGGCAGTGATCATCAGGGGGCGCTGGTGTCCTAGTACGCTGTTGTCCTGAAGTGATGTAAGGATTGAGCGGAAGCTTGCGCCTCTGTGCACGATTATTTTCTTTTGAGCAAACCCTTCACAGGTGACATTCCAGCCGGGGAGAAAAAAAAACGCGGCAAGAAAGGCAAGGGAAGGAATCGCTATGCTTGTAATGAGAATGACAATGCGGCTTGAAATCGTGTCACGCATGAAATAATCCCGGCAGGTTAACGGGAAGAGAGCGGTTGCTGTTCATTTTTCCATTCATGTTGGAACAGCCTTGTCTCTTCTATGATGCATTTATAGATTTTTTCAAGCGCACACGCCTTCAGTTCGGAATCAGCCTGGTTCAGCACATTCTCGAGAACTTCCTTTTCTCTTGCGGGCTGAAGAACTTCTTCACCTATACGCCGTTTGAGCGAACTGATGTTCTGGGCGCAATTGAGCCTCTCACAGAGCAAACCGGATAGTTGATGGTCTATAGCATCTATTTTTTTTCTCCACTCTTCAAGCTCAAGCCAGTGAGTGTCATTGTTTACGGTGCTGTCAGCCATGGTGCTAAAGATCTGATGGATGGAAGCTGTTAATGTAAAATATTAAAATAAGGCGGATCTTTTCAGACTTCCTTTCATTCTTCTGTTTTGCCGAAAATGCTCAGCCAGTGGTCAACCTCTTTCCGGCTGAGTGATACGTCACTGGATTTTTCCTTGTTGCTGCCGTTTTTTCCGGTTTTGTCCCGACGATCTTTTCCTGAGAGGTACTGCCGGATAAAATCTTCAGAGAGCATATATGATGCTCCCCGGGCGGAGGCGTGGCGGCAGATAAAGCGGTCGGAAGAAATAATAGTAAACATTTGAGCATTGCTTCCCAAAGATTTCAGATAATCAATGATCCATTCATCCGCAGAACCTCCTGAAGCGGTAAAAACCCTGTTAAGCGCTCCTGAGTCCTGAAAGGGAGCCCGGGAATGCTGGCCGTCATAGACAATGGTGACTTTCCAGCGGGTTGACTGCTGAAAGCCGAGCAGCATACGTTCTGTCTTTTCGCGCTTGTGCTGCAGGGAACCCTGCGCCTTTTCAGGGAAAAGTTTATGCAGCAGATTATATCCGTCAACAATGAACTCTCGAAACATGGATACCTATAATCGATCTGAACGCACTATCACACTCCGGTTTACAACGCCTCTATGGCTCTCTCATGCAGGACGCAGATGCTCCTGATCATACGCCTGTTCATGATAATAAATAATACTAAAAAGTCGTTCGGATGAAGCGCATTTTGATTTCGTCCGCGCGGTATTACGAAATTTTCACAATATGCCGGGGCATAATTTTTTTAGAACGCGCTTTTTGTCTACATTTTAAGTGGTGGAAAGTGGTAGAAAATGGGAGGTATTTTTCGTTTGTCGGCGTTTTTTTACCAAAGTTTGCTGAATATGGCGGGTTTTATAGGAAAAGAGCAGCATTCAATTGACGAAAAGGGGCGTTTCATGATCCCTGCTCGTTTCAGAAAGCTTCTCGGGGACGGCAAGGAAGCTCGGGCAAAGGGAGCCATTTTCTATGTCATGAAAGCTTTTGACGGTTCCCTCGAACTCTATGAACCTGAGATCTGGGCTGAGAAGGAAAAAGGTCTGATGTCTCTTTCTGATTTTAACCCGGATGAGAGAATGCTGAAAACCATGATGTATGAACGCCTCGATTCAGTAGAAATGGATCGTCAGGGAAGGATCGCTCTGCCAAAGGATTTCCTGCTGCATGCCGCCATCGTAAAGGATATTGTTATTATAGGGGCAAATGTCAAAATGATACTCTGGTCCCCGGAAAAATTGACAAGTATGATCAGGGAGAGCGGAACACGATTTCAGGTGCTTGCCGGAAGATATTTTTAGATACTATGGGAAAAGCAGCATATCACCTCCCGGTGATGGTGCGTGAAGTAGTTGCCTGGCTGGTCAGACGCGCCGGTATATATGTTGACGGAACACTTGGCGGCGGAGGGCACTCCCTGGCTATACTGCGGGCGTTGCGGGATAAGGGGCTGGAAAAGGGCTCTTTTCTCATAGGAATTGACCAGGACAGTTTTGCTATCGCTGAGGCTGAAAGGACTCTCGCCTCTTTTCGTGAAAGGACTCGACTGGTTCAGGGCAATTTCCGGGAAATAGCCGATATTGTCAGCACTCTTCGTGAAAACCAACTTCGCGGGATGGAGGTGGCAGGTATTCTTCTTGACCTCGGGGTTTCATCCTTTCAGATTGATACGTCGGAGCGCGGGTTCAGTTATCTCCGTTCCGGTCCTCTCGATATGAGAATGGAGCCGGACGAGGGTCAGTCAGCGGCGGATATAGTCAATACCTTTGAAGAGCGCGAGCTTGCTGATATTTTTTTCAGATTCGGGGAAGAAAAAAAAAGCAGGAGGATCGCTTCTGCCATTTGTTCATGGAGGAACGAGCGCGGTGTGATCAGAGGGACACAGGATCTCGCGGCTATTGTCAGGAGTGTCGTCAGCGTTCCGGATCAGCAGATTAAATCTCTTTCAAGGATTTTTCAGGCATTGCGAATCGCGGTGAATGATGAACTTGGGGCACTGGAGTCGGCGCTGAAAGAAGGAGCGGCGAGCCTCAGCCCGCAGGGCAGAATGGCGGTGATGAGCTACCACTCTATCGAGGACAGGATGGTTAAGCACTATTTCAGAACGCTTGCGGCAGACGACTGGGGGCCGAAAGGGGTCGCGCTTCGAGAGCCCCTGCATAAGGCGGCATTCACTCTTGTTACTCGTAAAGCGTTGATTGCCGGGGATGATGAAGTCAATGAAAATTCACGGGCAAGAAGTGCGAAAATGAGGGTTATTGAAAGAAAAATGTATTCGGGAGAAGTGAGTGAAAGTGATAGCTGACAACCGGGTTTCTCTTGAGCAGTTTCTCTCCGTAACGAAAAGGAAAATCCGGAGGTTCCTGCCGAAAAGGCCGGATTCTGTCGGGGTCGGTGGTCATGAAAACAACCGGGGGGAAGCCTGGTCGGGAGAGCCATTTCCTGAGGGAGGCAGACGTACCGCGGGTGCAGAAAAGCAGGCCGGAGAGCAGAAGGGTTTCAGTTTTGGTCCTCTGCTTCGCTTGCGTACATTTGCATTTCTGATTGCCGGAACCGTTCTTCTGGTCGTGTATATCAACAATCTTCTCACGATTAACGCGCTTTCCAGAGAAAATGAAGGTCGGCGTGAACGTATTGGTATCAGCAGCAGTATAAACGCTGCTCTTGAGCTGGAACTGCAGCGGCTGCAAACGATTCACACTATATCGGGAAAGGCGGAGGAGATGGGGCTGAGAACCCGGATCACTCCAGGAATTATCATCAGCGAAGAATGACAGGAGGCACGTTGAGATCATGAAGAGGCAGGTGGATACCGGGCGCCCGGATGAGGCGGCCGCAAATAAAACGTTCGGGTGGCGCCTTCTTCTCGTTGCCGCTCTGTTTGTCGTCCTGGCAGGGACTATTGTTTTCAAGCTTCTGAATGTTCAGGTTATCGATGTTCAGAAATATAAGTCCATGGCCTCGAAACAGCATGAGCGGGAGATTGTCGAGGTCGCTAAACGGGGCGGGATTCTGGATCGTTCAGCTCTTAGCCTTGCGGAGAGTGTCCAGAAGATCTCTTTTCATGCTGATCCCTTTCTTGTTCGAAATACGCCGGTCGTGACCGATGGAAGGAGGGACACGGTCAACCGTTCTTCCGAGGTGGCTGAAATGTTTGCCAGGTATTTTGGGAAAAATAAACGTGATTACAGCAGAAAGCTTCGGCAGAAAAAACGTTTTGTCTGGATGGAGCGCTCCGTGCCGGTTGCGGATGCTTTGGAGCTGATGGAGAAGAATGTCCCGGGAGTCGGTTTCGAGAAAGAGCAGCAGCGGTACTATCTCAATATCGCTTCTCAGGTGATCGGGCTCACGGACAGGGACAATCAGGGTATAAGCGGTCTGGAAAAAAAATATGATTCGGAGCTGAAAGGAAACGAAGGGATCAAGGTCTATCAGCGTTCTGCAACCGGAGAGCGTTTTCTTGCGGCAGGAGAAGAGCAGATTGACGCGCTTGCGGGGCTGAACATCCAGTTGACGATTGATTCGGATGCTCAGGCGATTTTTGAGGATGAACTTCGAAAATCCGTTGAGATGTTCGATGCAAAAGCCGCTATAGGTATCGCAATGGATGTCACAACCGGCGAAATACTGGCCATGGCGAATTATCCTTTGTTCGACATGAACAACCGCCGCAACTATCGTCCTGATAAAGCCCGGAACCGGGGTATAACCGATGCGTTTGAGCCGGGTTCAACCATCAAGATCGTTATGGCCGCGGCGGCAACAGAGGTGTTGGGCCGTGTGGCGGAAGACTCTCTCGACGCGCATAACGGCGTGTTTGTCTATAACCGCCGGGTCATCAGGGACCATGAAAAGTTCGAACGCATGACTTTTCGTGACGCAATGGTGCACTCAAGTAATATTGTTGCTGCCAAAACAGCTCTTGAGCTCGGCCAGGATACCTTTTACGGGTATATCAAGCAGTTCGGTTTCGGTGAAAAAACCGGCATAGATCTTATCGGTGAGGTTCCGGGTCTTTTGCGGAACCCTGAGGGCTGGGACAAAACCACCCTTCCCTGGATGGGATATGGTTATGCGTTTACGGCTACTCCGCTGCAGGTTTTGCAGGCATATGCAGCTGTAGCCAATGACGGCGTGATGATGCGCCCCTATATTGTGAGCCGTATGCTCGATACTGCGGGGAATGTTGTCAGCGAATCGAAGCCTGAAAAGGTGCGCAGGGTCATAAAAACTGAAACCGCTCACTATCTGAGGACGCACTATCTGGAGCCGATTGTTGTCGAGGGGACAGGCACTGCCGCGGCTATACCCGGCGTGTCGGTCGCAGGGAAAACCGGAACAGCGCAGAAACTGAAAAACGGATCATATCATGAAAGGGCCTACGTCGCTTCATTTGTAGGGTTCTATCCGGCTGAAAAGCCAAGAATCGCGATGCTTGTCGTGGTGGATGAACCGAAAAAGGCCTACTATGCGAGCACGGTTGCGGCACCGGTATTTTCGCGTATCGGACAGAGGATGATTTTTTCATCCGAGAAGCTGAAAAAGGAGTTGGCGATCGTCTCTTCCGGCAAAGAGGCTCTTGATCGTCTTCAGGCTGTCGCTGTACCGGAACTTGGCGGATTGCCCGGGAAGGATGCAAGACGTCTTCTGGAGTGGACAGGACTTGTTATGGAATATGAAGGGAGTTTGAAAGATTCTGTCGCCGCTCAGGAAGTTGCTTCCGGAACCATGCTTGCGGAAGGTTCACCGGTGAAGGTTACTCTTGGAAGGTCTGTCGGTGGGAAATCAATTACGCAGGCGCAATGAGAGGTCAATAATGGTACCGTTGAAGAGGTTGTTGGAACGACTTGATGTCTCTGCCGTTGTAGGCGGCATTCAGTCTGAAATGCGGATCGGAAACATTACATCCGACTCACGAAAAGCTTCGAAAGATACGTTATTTGTTGCGGTGCGGGGTTTCGTGACCGATGGGCACGAATTTATCGGTGACGCTGTCTCCCTTGGGTCGAAGGCGGTGGTCTGCGAAGAGCTTCCGGAAACCCCTGCTGAAAGGGTTCTGTTTATTCTCGTGCCGGATGCAAGGAGGGCGATGGCGCAGATCGCAAAGGCTTTCTACGGGGATATTTCGGACAGGCTCAGCATTATCGGGGTTACCGGAACGAACGGGAAAACCACGACGGCGCGCCTGATGGCCGGGATGATGAACGACTGCGGGATAAGAACGGGATATATCGGTACAGGGCTTGCATTGGCAGGGGATGAGAAGATCCTCCTCGAGAGGACGACTCCCGAAGCGGAAGAACTGCATCGTCTTTTTTCAATCATGGCTGAAAGGGGTTGCAGGGCGGTGGTGATGGAGGTTTCTTCTCATGCGCTTGTATTGCAGCGAACATTCGGAATTGTTTTTTCTGGGGCGGTGTATACGAACCTTACGCAGGATCATCTTGATTTTCATCATACGATGGAATCGTATGCCTCGGCCAAGCGACTGTTGTTCGGCGCTGTTTCGCCTGAGGGATTTGTCGTTGTCAACGCAGATGATCCCAGGGCCGGGTTTATGGCGGAAAACAGGGGAAAATCCAGGCTCTATTGCTGTACGGTCGGCGACAGTCATTATGCCTGCAGTGAGGGAAAAGCGTTCAGTGCGACGCTTCTTGAGGCCGGGTTGCAGGCTGCCCGGGTTGCAATAGATGCGGATGGCAGGGGTTATGACGTGCTTTTCAGGCTTACGGGGCTGTTCAATGTGATGAATCTGCTGGAGGTGTTCGCGTCGGGTGTCGCCCTGGGGCTTGAACCTGAAGCGGTTCTCCGCAGCCTGTCGACATCGTCACCTGTGGAAGGACGGATGGAGATTGTCAGGGATGCTGCCGGTGATTTCTTTGCTGTCGTGGACTATGCTCATACGCCTGATGCTCTTGAAAAAGTGATCGGAACGCTCAACGAGCTCAAGCCGGAAGAGGGTGAGCTGATCGTGGTGTTCGGATGCGGGGGGAACCGTGACCATGAGAAACGATCTGTCATGGGGCGCATCGCCTCCAGAGGGGCGGACAGGCTTATCATCACTTCGGATAATCCGAGAGATGAAAATCCGGAAAGCATTCTGGACGATATCGCTGAAGGGATTGTTTCCCCGGGCTATATGCGATTTTGTGACCGGGCCGAAGCGATACATTGCGGTGTTAACCTGCTGAAAGAAGGGGATATACTGCTTGTCGCAGGAAAAGGCCATGAAACCTGTCAGGAGAAAGCAGGCGCCAGCAGCTTTTTTTCCGATCGGGAAACGACAGAAGAAGTTATACTTGCGAGAAGTACTCATTGAAAAAGATGGAGCAACACGAAACGATGAACGCTTGTCTGCAGAGAGAAGATTTTGAAAAAAACGGGCAACTCTCGGGGTTTGCCCCGGATGATCCGGTGATTTTTCAGGAGCCCACGGTGGTGATCGATTCCCGGGAGATCACGGGAGGAGAGATATTTGTCGCCCTGAAAGGTGAGCAGACGGACGGTCATCATTTTGTCCGGCAGGCGTTTGAGAAAGGAGCCGCCTGTGCTATAGTAAGCCGGGAGTGGTTCAGTCGCCAGGGCTCTTCAGCGCATGAAGCAGGGGCGCGTTATCTGGTGACGGCCGATACCACAGAGGCCATGCAGCGGCTTGCCGCTCTCTACCGGTTGAAATTTGCCATCCCGGTGATCGGTATCGGTGGAAGCAACGGCAAGACGACGACCAAGGAGATGACTGCGTCGGTTCTCAGGGCTCGTTACAGCGTGCACATGAGTGAGGGAAATTTCAATAACCATCTCGGGGTTCCTCTGACGCTTTTCGGTCTTCGTGAGAAACACGAAGTGGCTGTGGTGGAAATGGGCATCAACCATCCGGGTGAGATGGAGCTGCTTGCAGAGATAGCTGCGCCGACACATGGGATGTTGACCAATATCGGTCATGAGCATCTTGAGTTTTTGCGGGATCTGGACGGGGTGGCGAATGCCGAAACAGCCCTGTACCGGTATGTGCAGAAGAGTGGCGGAGTGGTGTTTGTCAACAGGGAAGACAGCCGGCTTACTGAGGCAGCAGCCGGTATTCCCTCGACAGTCGGCTACGGCATTGCGCTGGAGGGAGAGGGGTTCTGGGCTGAGGATATACGGATGGACAACCTGGGCCGCGCGCTGTTCACTCTCTGTTCATCTGCAGGAAACGCACCGGTCACGCTTGGTTTTGCGGGTCGTCACAATGTCTCCAATGCCGTCGCCGCCGCTACGGTCGGGTTTCATTTCGGATTGACGCAGGAGGAGATCGCCGGGGGGCTGGAGCGGCTGAAGCCTGAAGAGGGCTGGAAACGCCTTGAATTTCAGCGAGCCGGGGGAATAACCATTGTCAATGATACCTATAATGCAAACCCTGATTCGGTCCGTAACGCGCTTGACCTGTTGTGCGAACTGCCCGTTACCGGGAAACGTGTTGCGGTGATCGGGGATATGCTTGAGCTTGGCGGGGTGAGTTCTCCTGAACATGAGGAAATCGGCCGTTACGCCGCATCGCTCGACGGCCTGGATGCCTTCTACACTTTCGGGGAGCAGGCCGCTCTCTGCTGCCGAACGGCGGGAATGAAATGTGCCGGGCATTTCATGGACCACGGCGAGCTTCAGCATCTGTTGCACGAATCGCTCAGCCCCGGTGACGTACTGCTTCTTAAAGGCTCTCGCGGCATGAAGCTGGAACGAGTGGCAGAAGGCCTTATGAACCTGTCAGGACCGGATCAATAAATCTGTATCTGCTTTCTATGCTATACTATCTTTTACAATATATCAATGAGCTGTTCGACCCTCCGGGTTTCGGCGTTATAGAGTATATAACCTTCAGGGCAAGTGCCGCGGCGATCACCTCTCTTCTGATCACCATTCTCGCGGGTCCGAAACTGATCGGGTATCTGAAATCGAAATATATCGAGCCCGTCAAGGAAGAAGCTCCGCCCGAGCATCGGCAGAAGAGGAAAGAGCTCCCGACGATGGGAGGGACGCTGATCATATTCTCGGTGGTTGTTTCCGGCCTTCTCTGGGCAAAGTTCAACGATCCTTACGTCTGGCTGATTCTCCTCTCTATTCTATGGATGGGAACTATCGGGTTTATCGATGACTACCGGAAAGTCGTCCTGAAGATCAAGGGAGGGCTCTCGGCAAAATATAAGCTGATCGGTCAGGTGTCGCTTGGTCTGTTTATAGGGTTCTATACCCGTTTCGATCCAGCTTTTTCCGTACTGTTGACAGAGACGACGATCCCTTTTTTCAAAGACCTGATGATCGACTATGGCTGGTGGTATATCCCGGTTGTTGTTTTCATCATTACAGCGGTTTCCAATGCTGTGAACCTCACTGACGGACTTGACGGGCTTGCCGCAGGTACTTCCGGGATAGTTGTCTTCGGGCTTGGTGGATTTGCCTATCTGACCGGCAACGCGGTGTATTCCGAGTATCTGAATATCGCCTTCATACCGGGAGGAGGAGAGGTTGCCGTGGTGAGTATGGCGATTGTTATGGCTTGTGTAGGATTTCTCTGGTTCAACTCGCATCCGGCGGAGATATTCATGGGCGATACCGGTTCGCTTGCTCTTGGCAGCGCTATAGCGGTTATCGCGCTGCTTATAAAAAAAGAGCTGCTGCTTCCGGTGCTTGCCGGAACATTTCTGCTTGAGACCTTGTCCGTTTCTCTGCAGGTCACCTGGTTCAAATTCACCAAATGGCGGTTCGGCGAAGGGAGGAGGATTTTTCTTATGGCTCCCCTCCACCACCACTACCAGATGAAAGGGTGGGCTGAGGAAAAAATTGTCATACGGTTCTGGATCATTACACTGCTGTTTTTCCTGGCCAGCCTGATGACCTTAAAACTGAGGTGAGCGTGAACGCAGAGACGACAGATGGTAAACGCGTCAGCATCATCGGCGCCAAACGCAGCGGCATTGCTGCGGCGCTCTTGCTTCAGCAGCGGGGAGCCACGGTATATGTCAGTGATCGTGAACCTGTAGGCGATGCTGAGCGCGCGTTTCTTGAGCACCATGGCATCGCGTTTGAAGAGGAGGGACATACCGACAGGATTCTCGAAGCGGATTTCTCTGTTGTAAGTCCGGGTATACCGCCGCACGCATCGGTGATCAGGCGTCTTGAACATGAAGCTATCCCGCTGTTCAGCGAAATAGAGGCGGCGTCATGGTTTTGTCCGGCCTTCATTATCGGCATTACGGGAACTGACGGCAAGACGACGACTTCCAGTATGGTGGAGGCGATCTGCCTGTCAGGCGCGAATAGTCGCGAACAGAGGGTGTTCAGTGCGGGTAATATCGGTGTCCCGTTCTCCTCCCTCGTCGGGGAGATGAGAAAAGGGGATATCGCGGTTGTCGAACTCAGCAGTTATCAGCTGGAACGGTGCCGCTCTTTCAGGCCGGATGTGGCGGTTATCACCAACATTATGCCGGATCATCTTGACCGTTACGGCGGGAGCATGAAGCGTTATGCCGAAGCAAAGTACAGGATTTACGCGCAGCAGCGAAAGCAGGATACCCTGGTATACAATGCCGACGATGAAACGCTTCGCGCTCATTTTGAGGGCGGCGGAGCGTTTGTTCCGCAGCTGGTCCCATTCAGTCTCGACCGGAAAAGAGCTTCTCTCGGAGGGGCGTGTTATGCTGCAATTGAAGGCGACTGGCTGATAACCGTTGTGAACGGTCGGGAGGAAAAGGTGATCACCGGATCCGGGCTTTTCAAAAGGAGTTTCAGGGGGCGTCATAATCTTGAAAACGCTCTGGCGGCGGTTGCTGCCACAAGAGCTGCCGGAGTGGATGTTTTTCCGATCCGGGAAGCGCTACGGCGTTTTGCCGGGGTTGAGCATCGGCAGGAGTATGTGAGGACAATGCACGGTGTTGACTGGATAAACGATTCCAAGGCAACGAATCTGAACGCCTTGCGTCAGGCGCTTGACGCCACGCCGGGAAAGCTTGTGCTGATAGCCGGAGGGCGTGACAAGGGAGATGATCTGAGCGACCTGGAGGAGAGAGTGCGTCAAAAGGTATCGGTGCTTGTGGTTTTTGGTGAATCAAAAGCGAAATTTACCGAGGCGTTCAGTTCTGTTGTCAGGGTTGTCCCTGCCCTCTCACTAGAAGAGGCCGTAGAGCAGGCTCAACGGTATGCCTCCACAGGAGAGACGGTTCTCTTTTCCCCCGGGTGTTCAAGCTTTGACATGTTCGAGAGTTTTGAGGAAAGGGGGATGCGGTTCAAGAAACATGTAGAGGGGATGCAATCATGAAACAGAGAGAGGCTAACTTTAGCTGGAACATGCCCCCGGAGGGTCTTTCAGCCGGCAAGCCTGCTGAGGCTAACAGCGCGGCAGGAAAGATTCTGCTGCTGATTGTCGTGATGCTCATGTGTATCGGTGTTGTTGTCGTCTACAGCAGTGGCGCCGGTTGGGCACAGAGGAAGTTTTCCAATCCCGAGTATTTTTTATGGAGGCAGGTGTTTTTTACCGTTCTCGGAATTGGTACGGTAATCATGTTTTCTCAGGTTGACTATCATCATTTCAAAAAGGTCAGCAAGATTCTTCTGTTTTTCAGTATGATACTGCTTGCAGGGCTCCTGTTTTTCAAGTTTATTGGCGTCATCAAGGGAGCCGCCCGCTGGATTCCCCTGGGCCCGGTGAGTTTTCAGGTATCCGATTTCGCCAAGTATGCCCTGATATTTCATTTTGCCAGACTGATCACTGAAAAACGGGCTTTCATCAAGGATCTTAATGAAAGCTACTACCCTCTCTTGACCCTGCTGCTGTGCGTCGTATCGCTCATCGCTTTCGCGCCGAACTTCAGCACGGCTTCTCTTGTTGCGGTCATAGGTTTTTCAATGATGTTTCTTGGAGGGGTCAGGATCAAGCATCTGCTGGTTACAGCGATACCGTTGATTCCCCTGGCGGGTGTCTTCGCGATCGCACAGCCCTACCGGGTCTCGCGCCTGTTATCCTTTTTCAATGGAGGAGATGATCAGCTGCTGTCCTATCAGGTGCGTCAGGCGCTTATCGGTCTGGGAAACGGAGGGCTGTTCGGGCTTGGTATCGGTGCAAGCAAGCAGCGGGAGCTTTTTCTGCCGCTTTCCTACAATGATTTTGTGTTTGTGATAATCGGCGAGGAATTCGGCTTTATAGGATCGGTCGCGGTTCTCTTTCTTTTTGTCGCCTTCTTTGTCTGCGGCCTGGTTATCGCCAAAAATGCCGCGGACGGTTTTGGTCGCTTTGTCGCGCTTGGTATTACTATCGCCATTACGCTCTATGCGTTGATCAATATTGCCGTGGCAAGCAACGTGCTGCCGACAACAGGGGTTGCGCTTCCATTTATCAGTTACGGGGGGACAGCGCTGCTGTTTAATTCATTGGGCGTAGGGATACTGATCAACATATCCAGGAAAAGAGATGTTGTTGCCGTGCCTGAAGCTGAAATGTCGATCACCGGAGGGAATGGATGAAGGTTTTTTTTGCAGGAGGAGGAACAGGAGGGCATCTCTATCCGGCGGTGGCAATGGCTGAAGAGCTGCTGAAAATGGTGCCGGGGACGGAGATCTCTTTTGCAGGTACCCGGAAAGGTATCGAGGCGACAGAAGTCCCCCGGCTCGGGTATCGGCTGCTTACCTTCAGGGTCCGGGGTTTCACAAGGGGGATGTCTCCGGCAGATTTTCTGGTCAATACGGGCGCGATCAAGGATTTTGCGGCATCGGTGTGGAAAGCGGCCGTTCTTATCAGGAGGGAAAAGCCTGACGTTGTTGTCGGAACAGGCGGGTTCGTCAGCGCTCCTCTTCTTCTTGCCGCACAGCTGCTTGGCAAACAGACGCTCATACAGGAACAGAACGCCTATCCCGGTGTGACCACAAGACTGCTTTCCGTTCTGGCTTCCGAGGTGCATCTTTCGTTTCCTGACAGCGGGAGGTTCCTGAAAAGAAAGAAAGGGGTGTTTGTTTCAGGCAATCCTGCGCGGGGGTTCTCCATGAAGGACAGCCGCAGCGCGAGGGAGTATTTCGGACTGGATCCTCTTCTGCCGACCCTTCTTGTTTTCGGCGGCAGCCGTGGAGCACGTTCGATCAACAATGCCGTTAAAGGATGGGTGGCGGAGCTGGAGGGGAGAGCCAATATCGTATGGCAGACAGGTTCACTGGATTACGAAGCGATCAGTAAACTTTTCAGTCCCTCGCGTAATCTCTGGATCGGTCCGTATATCAACGAGATGGGCATGGCATACTCTGCAGCTGATGTCGTGCTTTGCCGCGCGGGAGCGTCAACAGTTGCGGAGCTTACCAATCTCGGTAAACCGGCGATCCTTGTTCCCTATCCCCATGCTACGGGAAATCATCAGTTTTTCAATGCCGAGGCGCTGTCGAAGGATGGTGCTGCCGCACTTGTCGAAGACCGGGATGTCGCCGGGGATCGGGCAAAAGAACAGGTTAAGGCGCTGCTTGGAGACGTTGAAGCCCGTCAGCGAATGGCACAGGCCTGTCTGAGACATGGTATGCCGGGAGCAGCCGCTGCGCTTGCAGGAAGGATCGTTACACTTGCAAATCATTAAACAGAATATCGTGGAGCTGGGAAATACAAGATGTGTGCATATTGTCGGTATTGGCGGGGCGGGAATGAGCGCTATTGCCGAACTGTTGCTGAAATCGGGGTTTACTGTCACCGGATCTGATCTTGTCGCCAGTGAGGTCACGGGAAAACTTCAGGATCAGGGGGCAGCGGTCGCGCTGGGGCACAGTGCAGAAAACATCGGAGCGTGTGATGTGGTCGTTTACTCGTCCGCCGTAGCGGCAAGCGAGAACGAAGAGGTCGCGGCCGCCCTGCAGAAAGGCATTCCTGTTATCAAACGGGATGAAATGCTCGGGGAACTGATGCGCTACAAGAGCGGTATCTGTGTCGCAGGCACTCACGGCAAGACGACGACGACCGCAATGATCGCTACAATGCTTATCGGCGCGGGTGAGTCTCCGACCGTCATGATAGGCGGTATATCCGATGATCTGAAAGGGAGTACCATGGTAGGGAGCGGAAAGTATATGGTGATTGAGGCGGATGAATACGATCGCGCGTTTTTGAAGCTGACCCCTTCCCTGGCTGTTATCAACAGCCTGGAGATGGAGCACACCGATACCTATGCAGATATCGAGGCGCTGAGAGATGCTTTTGTTGCCTTTGCCAACAAGGTACCTTTCTACGGAAGAGTGTTCTGTTGTGTTGACTGGCCGGAGGTACGTAAAATCATACCCCGGATGAACAGGCGCTTGTTTACCTATGGTATCGAGGAGTCAGCGGATCTTATGGCGCGCGATATACAGATTGTCGGGCACGAGACACGGTTCACTGTGGACTATCAGAAGCAGGAAATGGCGCGTGTCAGCATAGCTGCTCCCGGCAGACATAATGTGCATAACGCTCTGGCTGCCATTGCAACGGGACTTGAAATGGGGCTGCCGGTTGACAGCATCGTTTCGGGGCTTGCCTCTTTCAGCGGGATGAGACGGCGGTTTCAGATTCTCTACGGCAGAGCCGGAGGGCCGGTAATCGTCGATGATTACGCGCACCATCCATCAGAGGTTAAAGCGGCGGTAAAAGCTGCAAGGGCGGGTTGGCCGGAGCATGAGGTGATCGCTGTTTTTCAGCCGCATCTTTTCTCCAGAACCACGGCGTTTGCAGATGAGTATGGCTGGGCACTTTCCAATGCTGACCGTGTCTGTGTTGCCGACGTGTTTGCCGCACGGGAAAAAACCGCTGACTATCCAGGGGTCAGCGGCGAGCTTGTTGCGGAGGCGGCACTGATGGCCGGGGCTCAACAGGTATCGTTTATCCCGGACAGAGAGGAACTCTGCACCACACTTCAGGGTTACTGTGTACCAGGGAATCTGTTGTTATGTATGGGGGCCGGGGACATCACAAAGATGGCATCAGAACTTGCGGACCACTGTAGAAAAAATGAGCCGTAGTTTTTGCCGGACGTCATCGGAAAAAACACGAAACGATTATTTCATCAATGAAACAACAGGTTACAGATGATCAGTACTGAAGAGTTGCTGGGCACCATCAGGGGAGAGGTGCTCCTTGGTGAGTCGATGAAAGAGCATACAGCTCTGAAAGTCGGTGGATCTGTTGATTTTTTTGTTGATCCGCTTGACAGGGAGGATCTATGCGGGGCAATAGCGCTGTTTGAAGCAAGAAACCTTCCCTATGAGCTTATCGGCAGAGGGTCGAATCTCCTGGTGCATGATGACGGGGTACGCGGGGCGCTTATCATCACTTCAAGAGCGTTAGGAGGATACAGTGTCAGGAAAAATATTCTGACTGCGGGAGCCGGAGCGCTTCTGCCGGTGATCGCGGAGAAAACATTCGGCCTCTCTCTTGGAGGTATGGAGATGCTTCAGGGCATACCGGGAACAGTCGGCGGGGCGATTGCCATGAATGCGGGAGCGCACGGACAAGAGATTTCCTCTGTGGTTTCACGAGTTGAGATACTGCATGAAGGCAGAGTCTGCATGGTGCCGGCTCATGATATAACCTTCGGCTACCGAAGCTGTTCTCTTGGCAGGAGTGTCATTCTGGGCGCGGAGATGAAGCTGAAGAAACTTTCCGATGCAGAATGTGATAAACGGGGGAGGTTACGACGAGAGGCTTTCCGGAGGCGAAGCGACTCGCAGCCCTTGTCATGGCCGAATGCAGGAAGCGTTTTCAGAAATCCACGGCCTGAAGAAAATCCCTCGGGGCTCAGCGCGGGACAGATGATCGATGCCTGCGGACTTAAGGGGCTTCAGAGAGGGGGAGCGGTTATTTCTGAAACCCATGCAAACTTCATCATCAATGCAGGTGATGCCAGGGCGGCGGATGTTATGGAGCTGATCGTTGAGGCAAGAGAGCGGGTTCGTACAATGTTCGGTGTTCAACTTGAACTGGAAATCAAACTTCTCGGATTTGCAAAAAACTGCTGTTGATGGAAGGATTTGTGTATGAAGACGATTCGGGGATCTCACAGACTCCTGCCGGGGAGCCCGAACCTGATGCTGTTGTCGGCACTGACAGGTCAGGACCCGGATGGAAGGCGATCGCCCTGATCATGTTGATTATGCTTGTCGGGCTGTTCGCTCTGGGATTGTATGCTCAGCAGTGGAAAAAGAGTGTGTGGGTCAGGGAGGTTGTGTTCAGCGGTAATCACCTGTTGTCGGGTGATGAACTGAAGAGGAAAACCGAGGGCCTTGTCGGAAAAAATATCGGGGATGTTGACAGTAAAGCCTTGTCGGAGGAACTTATGACGCTTCCTTACGTCAGGCGGGCTGATGTTGCCGAAGAGCTCAACGGTATCATTCGCATTTCGCTCAAGGAGCGTCTTCCGATGGCGAGGCTTGTCAGGGGAGAGAAAGTTCAGGTTATTGATACGGAAGGTTATATCTTGCCGTGGCGCGACCATTCTTCCGTGTCATCGTTGCTGCGGGTTACTGGTCTCAAAACATCGAAAGCTGAAGCATCTCAGCTCTCGAAAGCGCGGGAGAGAAGTTTTACGGTTCTCAGAGAGGTGATCGATGCTGTAAAGTCCACCGAATATGCGCGCCTGTTAGTACGGGATATTGTCTTGAGTCAGAAAAATACAACGTATTTTTCTGTGGCCGGTTCCCCAACCCGGTTTATCGTGGGCAATGACGGGGACTACAAGGAAAAGTTGAAAAAATTCGAGATATTCTGGCAAAAGGTGGTCTCGAAAAAAGGGCTTGACGGTTACGCAACGGTCGACCTGAGATTTGCCGGAAAGGTTTTTGCTGTCGAGAACCGCAGGCAGAGTTCCTTAAATAAAGCACCCTGACAGGATTGCATACAGGATCAAGCAATGCAGAGAAGCAACATAGTCGTAGGGTTAGACATAGGGACAACAAAAGTATGTGTTGTCGTTGCCGAGAGGGATGAGATCGGAAAGCTCAATATCCTCGGGCAGGGCCGTTCCGATTCAGAGGGGCTGCAGCGGGCAACGGTTGTCAACATCAATAAGACGGTTGATGCCATTAAATCGGCGGTTGCCGATGCAGAGCGCGAATCCTCGATCCGCATCAGAGGAGTCAATGTCGGGATATCGGGGGCGCACGTTCACTGTATTAACAGCAATTCCGAAATAAGCGTTAATCAGAGCGGTATCGTCAATGCCTCGGATGTACGACGTTTTCTTGAAAAGGCGAAGACCAACATCCGTTATCTGGATATTGATCACGAGATTATTCATGTCATACCCCAGGAATTCATCGTCGATGACCAGGAGGGGGTGCTTGATCCTATCGGTATGGCAGGTACAACGATGCGAGGCAGTGCCTATATCGTGGTGGGAATGAAAACCAAGATCCGCAACATCAAGCAGTGTGTTGAAAAAGCAGGCCTTGAGGTCAACGCCATGACCTTTGAACCGATTGCCTCAGGGCTTGCTGTCATGAAGGAGAGCGAGAAGAAAAGCGGTGTTGTGATCATTGATATAGGCGGAGGAACAACTGAGGTTGCCATCTACATAGACGGGGCGATTCGTTTTTCCGAGGTGATAAAAGTCGCGGCTAACGATGTGACGCATGATGTCGCCTATGGAATCAAGGCGCTCTACGAGGTCGCCGAGGAAGTGAAGATCAAACATGGCAGCGCCTCTACCGGAAATTCTGCTGCTGACGAGGAGATCCTTGTCGAGGGCATTGAGGGACGTCCTCGGAAATCTTTTATGAGAAGTTCGCTGACGCTTATTATTGAAGCGCGCATGATGGAGATTTTTGAGCTGATCAGAGAGGTTGTCATGCGTTCCGGGTATTTCGAGTATCTTAATGCAGGGGTCGTGATTACCGGTGGCGGCTGTTTGATTCCCGGAACCGATGATCTTGCCGCACGGGTGCTGGGGCTCGATGTCAGGTCGGGATTTCCCGAAGGCGTTTCAGGAGGGATGAAGGGGGCGATAAACAGCCCCATATACGCGACGGTAATGGGACTTGTCGCCTACTCCCTGGAGAACAGTCTGTTTCAGGATGATGACGCGACCGATTTTCGGGAAGGGACGGATGAGGTTGTTTTCGACGAAAACATGCAGGATCAGGCCCAGACCGGGAAAAAAATGGTTGACCGTTTGAAGGATTGGTGGGAGAAGCTCTGAGGTATGCAGATGGTGTTGGAATAATGAATCGGCGTCAGGAAAAAAACAGGGAATACACTATATGGCATTTGAACTGGATCCCGGCTTGTTCGAGCATGAGGAGGAAAAAGGGGTATCAATAAAGATTGTCGGTGTGGGCGGCTGCGGGGGAAATGCGGTCAACAACATGATCGACCGCAGGATAGCCGGGGTTGATTTTATAGCCTTCAATACCGACCGTCAGGCTTTGCTGAACTCCAAGGCTCCCGTAAGGATTCAGATCGGCAAGAAAGCGACCAACGGTCTCGGGGCCGGAGCTGATCCTGCAAAGGGCAAGCAGGCGGCGGAGGATGACCGTGAGGTTATCGCTGACCAGTTGCGCGGTGCGGATCTTGTCTTTATTGCAGCAGGAATGGGAAAAGGTACAGGAACCGGAGCGGCTCCGGTTATCGCTTCCATTGCAAGGAACATGGGGATATTATCCATAGGAGTCGTTACCCGTCCGTTCAGTTTTGAGGGCAAGGTCAAGGCTGAGATTGCCGATGGGGGTATAGCGGAATTGCGAAAATATATTGATACGCTTATCCTTGTCGAGAATGAAAAGATACTCAGTATAGCCGAGGAAGGGGTCAGTGCCACCGAAGCGTTCAACATGGCCAATGATGTCCTCTATCGGGCGGCCAAGGGTATTGCAGATATCATTACCAGTCATGGCCATGTGAATGTAGATTTTGCGGATGTGAGGAGCATTATGTCCGGTGCGGGCGATGCTGTTATGGGATCGGCTTCGGCTTCCGGTGACAGAAGGGCGCTGAAGGCTTCTTCAGATGCCGTTGCCAGTCCGCTGCTTGAAGGTGTGGCGATGAGCGGAGCAAAAGGGGTACTCGTCAATATGACCGGAGATGTCACCATGCGGGACATGTCCGATGCGATGAGCTATATAGAAGAGCAGGTCGGCAGATCGGCAAAAATAATCAACGGTTACGTCGAGGACCCGGAAGCTTCAGGAGAGATTCGAATAACGGTAATTATTACCGGCTTCAGCCGCGATATCGATGATCACGACAGTGAGGAATCCGGAGGTAGTGCCTACGCTGGCGATTCCTCGGCCTCAAGGGGTATGTTTTCCCAGCCGGTATCTCGTCAGGTCACGCCCGGGTTACAGGAACTGAAGCCTGACGATCTTCGCATTCCCGCCTATATCCGCAGAAAGATAGCTATACATGATCCAATGGAACCCGGTTCCAGACGCAAAACGCCAAACGCAGGAGATGAGCGCTCTGACGATGTCATACAGAAAGGTGACGCCAGTACTCCCGCCTATTTACGGCGACGCATGCAGTAGCGCATGGCGCCACGGTTTCGTCATGGACAGGGTTTTTACTAGTGCCTCATTGCGCGATCGTTACGCAATGGGGATTTGGATGGTGTTTATTCACGTTTTAACCTACAGAGGGATGAATCAGAACAAACTGCCGGGGCAGTCAGACACGACACCTTCTTTCAGGACGTTTCTCTCAACGGTATTTTCCTACAGGGTACGATCGGGCATGGCGGCCTGGATCCTTCACAGGGTGACCGGGCTCTCTCTCGTTCTCTATCTTGCGATTCACATCATGGGACTGCGTTCACTTGGGAACCCTCTGGCATTTGAGGCATATATTACCGGCTACCGCAATCCCCTGTTCAAGTTTGCCGAAGTGATGCTTCTGGGATCGGTTGCCTTTCATGCGTTTAACGGGTTGAGGATTTTCGCTCAGGATATGTATTTTCGTTCCGAACGTCAGAAACCGCTTTTTTATGCTGTTCTCGCGCTTACGATCATCGTTACGATTATCGGGGGATTACCCATTATTTTTCCTTACTTCATAACGCCATTGCTTCCATGAGTCAACACTATGAAAACGAGGGGTCGGCAGCTTCCCGTTCAAAGGCTTTTGTCTGGCTTATGCAGCGGGTGACCGGAGTCGGCCTTGTGCTGTTTCTCGTGCTTCATTTCTGGGTTCAGCATATGCCGACAGGGTTTCTTGCTACTGCCGGGGAGTATAGTGAAATACTCAAGACCCTTTCGGAAGCAAGTCCGGAAGTTGTTGATGCAATTGCCGATGGGAAGATCAAGGAAGCGCTTCCCGGCGAGCATGTGATAACCTACAGCAAGGTGCTTGAACGGCTGCGTACTCCGCTGTGGAGAATTATCGATATTCTGCTCCTTCTGTTTGCCCTTCTGCACGGTATGCTGGGGCTGATGAATGTTCTCGGGGATTATATGAAGCGGGTTCGACTGCGAAAGGCTGTCGTGTTCTGTTGCTGGGCGGTGACGCTTTTTCTTGCGGGCCAGGGCATTGTTGTTATTATGGCTGTTGGAATGAAATAGGAAAGAATACGCTATGCAGGTTGTCTATCATGATGTGATCATTGTCGGTGCGGGTCTCGCAGGTCTCAGGGCGGCGGTCGAACTTTCCGGAAAACACGACGTTGCGGTACTTTCAAAACTTCATCCGCTCCGGTCGCATTCGGGGGCGGCGCAGGGAGGAATATCCGCTGCGCTTGGAAATGCAGAAAAGGATTCTTCCGAATGGCATGCCTATGACACCATAAAAGGCTCTGACTATCTTGCCGATCAGTATGCTGTCGAGGTTATGTGCAATGATGCGCCGAGAGCGATAATAGAACTGGAACATCTCGGCGTCCCGTTTTCGCGCTTTGAAGACGGTCATATCGCACAGCGTCCTTTTGGCGGCCATACAAAAAATTTCGGAGAGGCCCCGGTCCGACGAACCTGCTATGCTGCCGACAGAACCGGTCATGTCTGTCTTCATACCCTCTATGAGCAGGCGGTAAAAGATAAGGTCTTTTTTTATGACGAGTACCAGGTGCTCGATCTCTGCATGGCGGACGGGGCGGTCAACGGCGTTGTCGCTATCGAATTGAAAACAGGACGGTTTCTGCTGTTTCATGCCCGGGCGGTGATGTTTGCCACAGGAGGGTACGGCAAGGCATGGAAAACAACTTCCAATGCGTTTGCCAATACCGGCGACGGTCTGGGTATTGTCCTGAATAACGGCATTCCGCTGCAGGATATGGAGTTCGTGCAGTTTCACCCGACAGGTCTCTATCCGCTCGGAATTCTTATTACCGAGGCGGCAAGAGGCGAAGGGGGTGTGCTCCGAAACGCCGACGGAGAACGGTTTATGGAGCGCTACGCTCCGACGATCAAGGACCTTGCCCCACGGGACATTGTCAGCCGGAGCATCTATGATGAGCTGAAGGAAGGGAGAGGTGCCGGACCGATGAAAGATCACGTGCTGCTTGATCTGACCGCTCTTTCGAGAGAGGCGATTGCTGAAAAACTGCCTGAAATTGAGTCTTTTTCCAGAATATATCTCGGCATTGACCCCTCTGTCACCCCGATACCGGTGTCGCCGACGTGCCATTATGCGATGGGAGGAATCCCTACCGATGTGAACGGCAGGGTGCTCATTGACGCACAAGGAAAAGAGCTTCCGGGGTTCTGGGCTGCCGGAGAGGTCGCCTGTGTCTCGGTACACGGGGCTAACCGGCTCGGATCAAATTCGCTGCTTGATCTTATTGTTTTCGGACGCCGCGCAGGAAAGGATATCAACCGGTTCCTTGATCGTGTTCTCCTGAAGCCCCGTCCTCTTGATACAGGAGCGCTTGAAAAGGTCAGCAGGAAGATAGAGGGCTTACTGGGCAGAAAAGAGGGGGAAACGGTAGCGGCGGTTCGTACCGATCTGCAGAAGGTGATGATGGACAAGGTTTCTGTTTTCCGTAACGAGCACGGGCTTGCGGCGGCGGTGGAAGAGCTTGCCGTTCTGCAGGGGCGTGCCGCAGGAATCCGGGTGAAGGACCAGAGCAAGGTTTTCAACACTGAGATTCTCGAAGCGCTGGAACTGCAGCATATGGTAAACTACTCGAAAGCGGTCGCTCTGTGCGCCCTCAAACGTCAGGAGTCGAGAGGGGCGCACAGCAGAGATGATTATCCTCTGCGAGATGATGAAAACCACCTGAAACATTCTCTTTTTTTTCTCAAAGAAAATGGAGAAGCGGTCTACGAACAGAAACCGGTCGATCTTTCGCTTGCTTCGACCAGGCCTGAATTCGTGCCCAAAGAAAGAAAGTACTGACTATCAGGCGTCGTGCGGCAGCCGATGGAGCAATGGCAGGAACAGATGGACGTTGTTGATGTATCTGGCCGCATATACCGGAAAAGTGTAACGTAAGTATAAAAAAAAGGAGCTATAGAATTGATGAAATACAGAACGATTTCCGCTGCTGACGCGCTTTCAGCTGTCAAGTCGGGAGACAGGGTGTTTCTGCAGACTGCGGCAGCGACACCGCAGAGGCTGATCGATGCCCTGGTTGAGAGGGCGGATACTTTGCGGAATATAGAAATTATCAGTTTGCATACAGAGGGGGAGGCGGCCTATGTCCTGCCGGAGTACAGGGACAGTTTTCGTCTCAATGCATTGTTTGTCGGGAAAAATGTTCGGTCTGCGGTGCAGGAAGGTCTGGCAGACGCCATACCCATATTTCTGAGTGATGTTCCTGCATTGTTCTATCGCAATGTGCTTCCGCTTGATGTCGCGCTGGTCCATGTCTCTCCTCCTGATCGACACGGGTTCTGCTCTCTGGGTGTTTCCGTTGACGCGGCCAGGGCAGCGGTGCATACAGCAAGGTATGTTATTGCCCAGGTCAACCCGAATATGCCCCGTACACACGGAGAAGGACTGCTGCATGCCAGCACTATAGATGCCATGGTTGACGTGGATGATCCTCTTCCGGAAACACCGAGGCATGAACTGACCGATATCGAGCAGAAGATCGGCAGACATATTGCGTCCATTGTTGAAGACGGGGCGACGCTTCAGATGGGCATAGGCGCAATTCCCGACGCCACCCTGGCAGCGCTTACGCATCACAGGAACCTCGGCATTCACTCTGAAATGTTTTCCGACGGCGTTGTTGACCTCGTTGAAAAAGGGGTTATCACCGGGAAATACAAGAGTACCCATAACGGGATTATCGTCGCCAGTTTTCTTGTCGGGACACGAAAACTCTATGATTTTGTTGATGACAATCCTCTTGTGGAGATGTTCGGATCGGATTATGTGAACGACACAAGGGAAATCAGAAAAAATCCGAAAGTTACAGCGATTAACAGCGCGATTGAAATCGATATGTCCGGTCAGGTGTGCGCCGATTCTATCGGTCAGAGACATTTTTCCGGTGTCGGCGGGCAGATGGACTTTATACGGGGCGCCGCACTCTCTCCTGACGGGAAGCCTATCCTTGCCCTTCCGTCGGTTACCCGCCGCGGGGAATCACGGATTGTTCCCATGCTCAAACCAGGCGCTGGAGTGGTTACCACAAGAGCTCACGTACAGTATGTGGTTACGGAATACGGCATAGTCAACCTGCACGGCAAGAACATGCGTCAGCGTGCCGAGGCACTCGCGAGTATTGCTCATCCTGATTTTCGAGAGGATATCTGTCGAGCGGCTCATGATCTTTACGGGGGGTACAGAAAAGTCTGCATGTAGCTGCCCTGTCGACAGGCTCCGGATAAAAAAAAAGAAGGTGTCTCAGAAGCCTGTCACCTATGATTCAAACCACATGCAGTCATGCTGCCCTGTGTAATACTAATACACGGGGTTGATACGGCAACTATAGGGGCTTTCGGCAAAAGATGGATCCTCGGGTCAAGCCCGAGGATGACAACCAGGAGGGGCGCTGCAAACAATTGCCTGCTCAAAATACGAGAGGCTGCCCTTTTGAGACAGCCTCTTTTACTGCTTTTTGGAGCGTTTCCGGTTACGACGGCTTTACAGCTTCGACATAGAGGTGGTCATATCGGCGAACCATACGGACATCGCTGAACCCTATTTTTTCAAGGATGTTTTTGTAGTTGGACTGTTCCTTGAAGCCGAGTACGGAGAAAGGCATGCCAATGCCCATGATGTAATGGCTGAGATAATCATAGTTCGGGTTGTCCTGTTCATCGACAATCATGTCGAGGACGAGCAGCTTGCCCCCTGCTTCAAGAGCGTTAAACGCTTTGGTGCACATCATTTCCGTCAGCTGTTCGTTCGCGGTGTAGAGAATCCTGCAGAACATGACCGCGTCTGCAGCAGGGTATTCGTCCCGGTAGATATCTACTGCTGCGCCTCTCAGTCTGTCTGCGAGGCCTTTTTCCGCAGCGTTTTCATTGACCAGTTCAATGGCGCCGGGAAGGTTCAGAATCGTGGTGTCAAGTTGAGAGAATTTATTGCAGAGTGCCGCTGAAATATCCCCTATTCCTCCGCCGACGTCAACCATTTTTTTGTTGTTCTGAAGGTCAGCCTCTTCAAGAAGCAGTTTTATGGAGAAGTGGGCGTTCCGGCGGTGAATGTCTTCGAAATAGAGGTTCTCTTCCCTTGTCTTGGGCGGGTAGGAGGTTTCCCCTTTGTAGTCGAGTTTTCCCCGGACAGCTTCTGCCATATGCATATAAAAGTTCTCGGCAGTATAGGCCATCGCTTTTGCAACAGGCGTCATATAGAGGTTCGGGTGCTCATCGCTCGGCACGAACATACTCCGGGCAAAATCCGTCAACGCCCACTTTCCGTTCTCAATCCGGACGATTCCTATCTGGCGTAGCGCTTCAAGAAGCATTTCAAGTCTTTGCGGTACGGCTTCGAGTGCAGATGAAAGCGTCTCTGCGTCTTTTGCTTCTTCAGCGAGTTCTGTGAAAAGGTCAAGTTCAAGTGCAGCCTTGAAACAGCCGAATTCCACGAGACCCTTGAAGAGGATTTCGTTGGCCCGGTGATTACGTTTCAGTAGCTCGTTGTCATTCATGTTCAGGTAGGGCTAAAAAGTTATAGGTTAAGCTCATCCCGGCTTTTTTGCATTAAACTTTAATTTACCCCAAAAAGCATTATGAAACAACTGAAAGGAGTTACGGCATTTCCGTATACTGCTACTGTATGGTATGAAGGAACGATACAGGATTCAGGAGGGTATGAAAATGCTTTCAAGTCTTTCAAAGCTGTCTTCTGAGCAGCTGCAGGAAATACGGGAACTGGAGAGAGAGACGGGCAAGACGCTTCTGTCGTATTCCAGCTACGATGTTGTCACCGACAACCTTACGGAGGAAGAACTCGGGAAAGTACGGGAACTTGAGCGCAGGATCGGCACGGCGCTGGTTGCTGTCAAGGAATCCGGTTCTTCGACCTCAAGCCGATAAGGGAAATCATGCGGCCGGTAGTGCCGCCTTGCTTTCGATAGGAGAAAAAGTCACTGTTGTTTCTGACGGTGCAGAACGGGGAGGTCTCAACGGATGCAGGCGGTATCCCCGTCTCAAGCATCTGGTCAAGGTTCACTGACGCCAGATCCAGCAGAAAACGGCCGTCTCTTGAAGGGTTCAGGTATCTACTGTCGAAACGGGAGGCCACTTCCCTGCTGACTTCATATTCCTTGCCGGATATGCCGGTCCCGATCCAGACCAGGCAGTCTGAGGGTGATGTTCCGAACTGCTTCTTCATTGCCTCGACCGTCATGCCTGAGATGTTTTCCGCTGCCCCTTTCCATCCGGCGTGTGCTGCGCCGGCCGCCTTATTCTTACGATCATAGATAAGCACCGGGAAACAGTCGGCAGTGAGGATGCCGAGGAAGAGATCTTTTTGATTCGTGATAAAAGCATCGTAGCCGCTATACTGTCCTCCCGTAGTTGCGTGGAATATTTTTATGCCGTGTACCTGTTCGGCTGTTACAAGCGACACCGGGTCAATCCCGATGCTACGGCAGAGTAGCTTTCTGTTCAATAGAATATTCGACGGATCGTCACCGGTGTTCGTGCCGAGATTCAGTGAGTCGAAAGGTTTGGGGCTTATGCCTCCGTGACGAGTGGTCTGCAGTGCGACAAGATCCGTGAACTGCGAAAAGATTTCAGGTTGTTTCAATCAGGTTGCAGGAAGGAGAGGTAAAGAAATTTTGCTGTATATTGTTATATTTTATCTTCGAAAATCAATTTACCAAGTTTTTGTCAAATTGCCATGAGTGTTGAAAACGTTCTTGTAATCGGGGGAGCAGGGTATATAGGATGTCATGTTGTTCGGGAGTTTCTTGATGAAGGATACCGGGTTACGGTTTTCGACAACCTTTCAACAGGAACGCGGAGAAACCTTTTTGCAGAAGCGTCCTTTGTGCATGGTGATATTATGCAGACCATCAGGCTTCGTGAGGTGATGGCGGAAGGATTTGATGGTATTGTTCATCTCGCGGCGCTGAAAGCTGCAGGTCAGTCTATGGTGGTGCCGGAAGCCTACACCGAGGCAAATATCGGAGGTACGATCAATATTTTGAACTCGGCGCTGGCGGCAGGGGTCCCAAACATGATTTTCTCTTCATCAGCAGCGATATTCGGTTCTCCTCGATATCTCCCGATCGATGAAGATCATCCGAAAGAGCCTGAAAATTTCTACGGATTCACCAAGCTGGAAATCGAGAGGCTGATGGAGTGGTATGACAGGTTAAAAGGGTTGAAATATGCTTCGATCCGTTACTTCAATGCAGCAGGATATGATGTACAGGGTAGAGTTGACGGACTGGAAATGAAGCCTGAAAATCTTCTGCCTATAGTCATGGAAACAGCAGTGGGATTGCGTAAAGGGATGTCTGTTTTTGGCGATGATTACCAGACACCCGACGGCACCTGTATTCGTGACTACGTTCATGTTTCCGATCTGGCAAGAGCTCATGTTGCTGCTTATAAGTACCTCAGGGAGCACAATCAGAGTTTTGCTGTCAATCTTGGGAGTGAGAAGGGAGTCAGCGTTGCCGAGTTGATTGACAGGGCGCGTGAGATTACAGGAAGAGAGATCCCTGCAGCGGTCGGGCCGAGGAGGCCCGGAGACCCGGCAGAACTTGTCGCTTCTTCGGCTGCGGCAAGGAAAATGCTTGATTGGGAGCCCCGATACAGCGATGTGAATACACTGATTGATTCAACATGGCAAGTTTATTGTAGGCGCTATCGGATAACCTGAGAGCTATGAGGTCCCGCCATAAAAGACATGCACGGCACACCCTCAGCTTTGTATCTTCGGAAGGACTGTCTCGCCCGTTTATCGTTTTGAAAGGAAATACCTTTGTTTTTGCGCTTGTTGGAGCGCTGATCGTTATTTTCCCGGCTGTTCTTACAGGGGTGCTGCTCGTTAATACTTCCCTGTTGTCTTTTTTGCATGGCGGGGTGCTCTCTCCACAGGAAAGGCAGCTCCTTTTTGATCAGTCTGAAAGGCTTGACAGCCTGGTGCTTGAGATTGAGAGAATGGATTCTCTCTCTGAAAAGATGGAAGCAACTGTACTGAAGGAGCAGTCAGTGTTAAAAATGCTTGACAGACCAAGTGCTTCCGTTGATGACGTGTTTGCTCCAGGCCTGCTTCCGGATAACATCGCTGCCCGGCCAGACAAAGACCCGGTCTATATTGGAAGGCTTGTCAGTGGTACTCTTTCGCAACGGTTCCAGCCGAGTAACAGTCATTACGGGATTGATATAGCAACGCCAGTCAATGAGCCTGTGAGCGCGTTATCCGACGGCTCGGTGATTTTTTCCGGATGGACAACCGATTTCGGCTATACCCTGATTCTTGATCACGGCACATACAAGACATTTTACAAACATTGTAGCCGGCTGTTTAAGAGATCCCATGAACAGGTAAAACTTGGAGAAATTATTGCGCTTTCTGGTAATACGGGCAAATTTTCTACAGGGACTCATTTGCATTTTGAAATCTGGAGGAACGGTATCCCGGTGAATCCGGAATTATACCTGAGGAAGTAGATGTAAGTGTTTATTTTTAATAGAAAAGGAGATGCCCTATGTTTGACAAAAAGAGTAGTAAAGCAAAGAAAAAAAAGAGTCCATCAGGTCAGATGATGCTTCTTATGCCGGGATCGACTTTTAACGGAGAGCTTGAATGTGACAATGATGTCCGGATTGACTGCACGTTTTTCGGAAACCTAAGTTGATCGATTTGCAATAAAAAAGCCCTCACCTATGGGCGTAAAGTGTTATATTAGCGTGAGTAACGACCAAGTCACCACGTAATAAAACACAACCCAGCAGGTGGAGAGCTTTATGGCAAAAGATAAGACGA
>JADHTF010000001.1 GCA_016776555.1 Chlorobium phaeobacteroides | reverse complement strand
TCATGCCGGAAATGCTATGGTTAGCGACAGCCGGAAAGAATAATCTCAAGGCAGAAAGGTTGGATGTGTTGAGAGGTCGAAACGTTACGCTGTTTCCTGATTTGGGCGCATTCGGCAAGTGGCGGGAGATAGGACGGGCAGCAGGCGTGAAGGTATCGGATATACTTGAAAATCGGGCTGATCCTCAGGCACGGGGGGCAGGGTATGACTTGGCCGATTATCTCTTGATGGAAAACAGGCAGGCGCTTTCAGCTTGAGATAGAACGGCGGGAGCGAGGGTTTTCGGTTAACAAAACATGCTGTATGATATGGGTTGTAATAGCGTTAATGATGTTAATGGATGCTGGTTATTGAGTATGATAAAGCCAGTTAACACATTACCGAATCAACGCTATGTATTACTGCGACTGATTGTAAAGTCGAAGGTTACGCGCTTATATCATGCTGTTGCGAGTTGGGTAAAGCTGTGGTTATTGCAGAATAAACTCAAGCATCATCAATAGTTTAATGCAAAACAATAAAGGTACTTCCTGAGGTTTCAAAGGTATGATTGGTTTCGTGACGGCGGAGTTTCGTTAGCGTGAGGTTTTTTTTACAAATGAAAAGTTAATTCAATAACCATAAATCGTATGAATATGAACACAGAATTAAGAACAATCGAGGATGTAGCGGATTATCAGCGGGCATTGATAATGGCCTTCGAAGCGGGCGAGATCACGGAGACGAAGCTCAATGCCGGGATGAGCGCAAGCAAGGCGTTACTCGAAACGTTTAAGGTCATCAAGGCAGATGAGTGGCAATTCCCTTTCGAGTGAACAGGGGGCACCCTAAAAATAATTTTTCTATGCCCGTAAAGATAAACATGATGGGGTTTTTTTTTAGTGCGCCGATAATTTCGAGTATTTTTGTCAACCAACAAGCGATTCACACCAATGAAAAGACTACCGAAGCAAATGCACATCTTGCAAGGCACATACAGACCTGCACGGCACGACGGAGAACCTGAGTTCCCGGCAGCGAGCACCAAACCACCGAAACATCTTACACCGGCGGCGCGGGCAGTTTGGCGACAGGAAGCCGTTCCGCTTATCGAGACAGGGATCCTCACCGAGGCAGACGTTTCGATGATGGCGGATTTATGCGGCCTCACAGCGAGTTATCGGGCCGTCATGAAGGAGATCGGCGGGCGCTTTGTCGTGGACAGCGCAAGAGAGGACGGCGCGCAAGTGAAAAACCCAGCTTGGCAGATTGCACGGGATATGCTTCAGCTCATTAATTCGATGAGATTGCAGTTCGGGCTTTCTCCAGTTTCACGGGCGAAAGTGATAGCACCGGAGAAGCCCGAACCGGTTAATGAGTGGGCAAGATTTGATCAGCCGGTCAAGCGGGATAAATTCGGAGGATGATTCGTACCAACCCGCTCGATATCGTGGCTCCTGAGCTGTTTATGAGCGTCGTTTTTCGTTGGAAGGACGGCGCTTTGCGTTTTCACCCCGAAGCCCGGTGAGAAAGTCGTTTCTCTCTATCCACATCAAGAGAGCGGGTTAGGCATGTAAACTGACTTATTGTGTGGTTTTGTTGCTGTATTGCTGTTTCTTGTATAGCTATATCTCTTTAAAGCATATTAAAATAGCAGCTTAACTCTACAGCTCCACATTTCATTTTAGGAAATAGGGTCATTGTTCTACAAGTGGAACATGTGATAGAGTGATAAGCACAAAGCTATTTTGCTGTCTAATGTCCTCGACTCCCGATGAACTGATGCTTGCCTTTCCGTACGACAAACTCGGTATCGCCGTCGGCAACCAGCCGCGCATATGCCGGACATAAAGCATGCACAAGTTTACCCTGCTTCACGAACGCTGAGAGAGGGGCTGACTGGATTGTTTTTTTCTGTGATGAATAGGTTTTCTCCGACTTTCCCCGTAGGGGCAGCCCCCTGTGGCCGCCCGTATTTGTTTGCCTTCTTGTCGCGCTCGCAGGAAAATGCTCGCCTCATCCCGACGCTGTCGTGCGGGAGCTTTGAGGAATGAAGGAAAGGATGTTTCGTTTCACAAGGTGAAGTACCGGTTTCAGAAAGGGGCAGAGGAGATGGTTAGTGCGAAATAGGGTGTTGTTTGGAAAAACGGAGTATTGCGTATCTTGAGAAAGATTGAGTAATTCAGGGGCATGCTGATTTTCAATAGAGAGAGGGTTTTTGATATTATTGAACAGTGTCCTCTGGCGTTAGGGTTTCAAAATGTGGAGTGAAAATGACTACAAAGGAAATTGCCATAAGGAACATTCAGGATCTCCCGGAAGATGCGACATGGGAAGATATTCAGGAGAGGATTAACTTTATTTCCGGCATTCGAAAAGGGCTTCGAGAACTTGATGAAGGCAAGGGAATTTCTCATGAAGAGATCAAAGAAGAGTTCAAGGAATGGCTTTCAAACTGATCTGGTCACCGTCTGCCAAATATGATCTCAAGGATCTCACAACCTTCATAGCAGAGGACAGTCCTTCGGCAGCAAAACGGTTTGTCATGAGTCTGTTTCAGACGGGGAACGGCTGGCTGATTTTCCTGAATCCGGTCGTGTCGTGCCTGAGTTCAACGAGCCGCTTATTCGTGAAGTGATTCGCAAGCCCTGCCAGATTGTGTATAGACTCGACAATGATAAACAACTCATCGAGATCGTAAGAGTATGGCATGCGGCAAGAGGAACGCCGGATATTCTGTAGATGTGATTGTCTCTTTCATATAGACCTTAATCCTGACTACAGAACCGATGCCAAAGATCACAAACGGGCAGTGAGAGGGTTGTTCTTCATTAGCTGTAACAGCATTCGAGTTACACGTGGGTATAGCGTCCCGAAGTGTTCTTGTTGCAGGCAAAATCAAATCTGATAGCGGGATTTAAACGTGTTGTTGTATGAAATCGATAAGAACTATGCTGAAAGGACTTTCCGAATAGGAGCTTATTGACTGGGTTGGTAGTACGATCTATTCTCGCGGCAAAAGTTATGTTGATTTCGTTTCAGAACTCTCACGCACCGAAGATGGGTGGATTGCCGCATGGGTTTCGGGTAGCGAAGAGTATGTGACAACGGTGAGGCGTGATGGAAAACGGGATTTCAAATACACCTGCACCTGTCCCTATGATTATGGAGGTGCATGCAAGCATGTTGTGGCGGTTCTGCTGGCTGCTTCTGAGCAGGTAAGGAAGAAACAGGAGATGCCTCTGCTTGATCCGGAAGATGATCTTTATCTGGAGTTCTATGATTCTCTGGCAGGTAAGCCGGATGATGCAGATGATTGCGATGGAGGGAGCGCTTCGGCCAAAAAGCGCGACGGGGTGCCAACGGAGATCTGGTCGATGCTTGAAAGGAAAAGCCGGGATGAGCTTCTGGTGATCGTTGCCGGGCTTTCCCGGGATTTTCCTGCAGTGACCAGGTGGCTTCGTGAAAGGGATCAGATGGCGACAGGGAAAATCGACAAGCTTGTCCGTTCTCTGCGTAAAGAGATTCGTGACCTCACAGCCATCGATGCCTGGACGAGTCACTGGGATGACTATGAACAACTTCCTGATTATACCAATGTTCAACAGCGGTTGCAGGCTTTGCTCGATGGGGGGCATGCAGATGCAGTTTTCAATCTGGGCGAAAAACTGTGGGAGAGAGGTAACAAACAGGTGGAAAATTCCAATGATGAGGGAGAGACCGCCAGCGAGATTGCATTCTGCATGAAGATCGTCCTGAAGGCGCTTCCCGATACCAAGCTGTCGCGAGTGGAACAACTGGTTTGGCTGTTCGATCGTATACGAGAAGATCAATTCGATATGCTTTATGAATCGGACTGTCTTCTCGATGATGCATGCTACACCATTCTGCATTGGCGTGAACTCGCCCAGGTTCTCGAAGAGAGGTTGAGGCAGATGCCTTTTCCCCGGCCGGACAAGTGGCGCGATAAGTTTCGGCGCCGTACTGTTATGGCCCAGTTGAAGGAGGCTTATCAGCGAGGTAAAGAGACAGAAAAGGTGATTCCTCTCTTGGAGCGGGAAGCGGAACCTTGTTGGGATTATGAAACTCTTGTCGATTATTTACTTGATTCCGGTGAGTTCGAACGTGCGCGGTATTGGTGTATCGAGGGATACAGCAAGACAATCGAACATGCAGTTGGGATTGCTTGTGTTTTGCAGAGACGTTTACGGGAAGTGGCAGAAAAGGAGGGGAAATCAGACCTTGTAGCAGCATACCGTGCACAGGATTTTTTTGAGTCCCCTTCAGTAGGAACATTCAAGGATTTGAGTCTGGCGGCGGAGAAGATCGGTCTCTGGTCAGTCGTGCGCGAAGCCGCCATCGGTTATCTGCAGAGCGGAAATCAGCCGTTTGTTTCTGGTATGAAGAGCGGGGCATGGGTTTTGCCCCAGCCTGAGGTTGGACGTCCGAAACCCCTTGAACAAAAAAGGTACAGGTTATCCCAAAATCGGGTGTTACTGATTGAGATTGCCATTCTTGAGAAGCGACATGACGATGTTGTCGCTCTGTACAAAGAGCTTTGTAAGAACAGTATGTGTGGTCGGGATATCAGTGAAAAGGTGGCTCAGGCTGTATCGAAGAGCCATCCGGATCTTTCCCTGAAGATATGGAGGATTACCGTTGACAATCTGATCGGTGAGGTCAAGACTCATGCTTACCAGGAAGCTGCCAAATATCTTCGCAAGATGCATAACGCCTATTTGCAGAATAAACGTCGGGATGAATGGAGTGCGATGCTTGTGGAATTGCGTACCCGGCATAAGGCCAAGCGGCGGTTAATGGAAGTATTGAATGATGTAGAGAAAAACGATCTGCTGGTTGATTGAGGGCGCTCGGGTTTATGACATGATGCGCCGGAAATCTTGCAAAATATGATGATCCGTGACTCCAGAAAAATTGTCGCGAACACTCGTCGAGAGTGAAGACCTTTCCTACAACCCGATAGCGGTCAAGTTCGTCGCTTCGCTTGGCAACCTGCCGGAAGGGGTGAAAAAATTCGGGGCCTTTTCAGGGCAAACCGCTCCAAAATCGTTTCTGTGTGCGATGTGGGGCGACGCTCTCAGGGGAGCGGGGCCTTTCTACACGACCAAAGACCAGCAGATCTGCGGTGGAGGTGCCATTTCGGCAGGGTTCGGAAGCCCCATGCCGCTCGAAGCCGCGGAGAAATTCATGATCGGCGACGGAAAGCTGTTCGGGAACATGGACGCTCTTCGATGCTCCCTGTCTTCGACCATGCCTTTTGAAGATGGGGAGTTCGAAGCAGAGATCGTCGGACCGCTTGCGGCAATGAACGACGATACGCTGCGACCGGACGTGGTGCTGATCGTCTGCAAGCCTTACCAGGGACAGCATATCATGAGGGCTTACGGATTCGACAGCGGCGAACCGGTTCACGGCATCGCTGGAGGATCGACGTGCGAAATGGTTTCGAGCTACGTGGTGAAAACTGGAAAACCGACGTTCACCCTCGGTGACACCGGCGGCAACGCCGGTCTCGGCCTCGCGTCCGATGAACTGATTCTTACCTTTCCCTACGACAGACTCGGTATCGCCGTCAGCAATCTCCCGCGCATATGCCGGACATCGAGCATGCACAAACATACCCTGTTTCACGAACGCTGAGAGTAGGGCCAAAAGAACCTTCATGCAACCGGCAGGTTTTTTAGAACCGTGTTCTCAGCTTCTGTTGGTTCTGCTTCTGCTAATTGACAGCGCCCCCGACTTTTTTTATGGTTTGCCGAATGTTTCGGTGTCAGCGGCTCGGTTTGCGAACTTGCCGGGCGGGAAGCTGACGGATGTCCTGCAGGATGTTGTCCTGTTTTTCGATGGTCAGTGAGAGTTCGCTCTGGATGGCCTCGGTTTTCGCGCTCGAGATCCTGATCTCCTTTGTGAGATTGTCGATTCGCGCTTTTTCGTCCGGAGGAGCGGTCTCCCTGATCGATTCCAGCTCTGTAGCAACCTGCACAAATTTTTCCTGAACCCCGGCAAGATCCTGATTTGCTTTTTCGACTTGCGCCCTGGATTCTTTGAGCTGTTTTTCCCATTCAATGGTGCCGCCGAAAAACGAGGCTTTCGTAAACCCGGCTTTGATCATGGTTTCGTTGATCAGTGACGGCGAGAGGAACAGGAGCAGGACGATAATGATGATCATCGCCTCCCGGACAACGACCAGCGCATTTTTGGTCGTTTGAATCAATGACTGCTTTTCTTCTGCCATGAGACCTCCTGAAAAGTGATGGTGTCTTGAGGCGTCTCCATTGTATTTGTTCCGCGATGCATTTGCTTCGTTGAGAGGTGCTCGAAATCCTCATGTACTGTGTGTACACCCTGGTTTCTGCGCTCCGCTCGCCTTGCACTTGAATCGCTCACGACAATAAATAGAGATGCCCTTGAGGGAAATTCGTGTCGTTTTGTGAACGGCACGCATCTGCTGAAAACAGGGTACTGAAAGAAACTGACAGATCAGGTTGTTGTGCCTGCCTGTTAAAAGCTACTCATTGATGGAGGAGGATGCAAGGTGAAAAGGAGTTGCAGTGATAGAGTCTCAATGGATAATGCCATATGCCACGAGGCCTGAGACTTGACGCGCAATGAGCGCTTGCACCATATCATTGTCAGGGGAATCGCGCAAAATGAAGTCAAGATCTTCTGAAAAACGAGGCAGCCCATGCAGAATACGCAGACAGGTGCCTCCCTGAAAGGCAGCGATCTCAAAAAAGTCGGCACGCCATAACCCGTAAAGCGCCACTTCCTGCAAGATTTCCTTGAGTGCCTGCTCCTCTTGTTTTGCATCAGAGGCGGAATAACGCTCCAGTCGTTTGTGTAGAATATCGATCATTGTATCAGTTCCCTTTGTAGGGCAGAGATGCATGTGTCCATGCGTTTATGCTGATAGACCGGGCGTAACCGTTCAAGATCGTCAATACCAATAGTGGCGAGTTCGTACTCGTCGATGCGCATGCCTTCGGTCAGGCTCCTGAGGCCTGGAAAATCAAGCTTCCACAGGCAGAAAATATCCAGTAAAGCTCGTAACGGCTGTGCTATCAGACAGCTCTGTCCGGCAAAAGTATCTCGATCGACGTTTTCCAGAAACCAGCCCGTGTTCAACGCTAACGGGTAATACAGGAAATGACCGAATTTCGGAATGTCGAGAGTCTGACGTCGTCGATCAGGCGTGACAGACATGGTGATCGGTGTCGATTCCGGAATCCATCCATGAAAACTGAGCGCTGTTTCGAATGAGATGTACGATCCCGGCTGCAGTGCCTGGGCCAGCACAAAAGGATGTACTTTACCCTGCTTTACGGCAGATGAGAGCAGGTAACGGCCACGTCGCAAACGCAGCAGATCCCCGCGATGCAGTGCGCGATTAACCAGGTTGTACCGGCGTTGCGGAGTGCCATCAAGCAGGCGAGACAGCTGTGCTTCTGTGACAACGCGATCTCCCAGTCCAGCGTTGGTAATATGTTCGATCAGCGTTTGCATTAATGTAAGATACTTTCACTTTATGAAAGTTACAAACATTTATTGGTGATGAGAGGTTGCTTAATAGCCAGAGCAGGTGCGTTGTTTATTAGGTGAATCTGAATGGATATCATATTGCAAAAGGACTATCTGGGGATTTGGGGGGCTTGATCCGGAAGTAAACTATCTTTGCATAAATCTTTATGTAAAGGTGAAGATGTAATAGATCCTAAAAGGATAACGGCATCTATCACGAGGCCTGAAAGTTGGCACACAAGGACTCGTTGTGCCTTGTATATGATCGTGGGGTTCGTTGTTAACGGTGTGGCCTTTTGTTGTGAAAAAAAGACTCCCGCTACAGTTATTTCATTCCGAATTTTGGATGTAGAGTGAAAAAACTGCTAAATTCAACACCTATTGGCTTTCCCTCCTGCGTATTGGTTTTCGACAACAGAAGCGATCCTGTCTATGCTGCACCGACATGTTTTCTGCCGGCTTCGTGCAGTTTCGGGTAAAGCGCGCCGTATGCATGCTTCGTTGTTTCTGATCTGTTTTTCCTTTTTCCTCTCCCTTGGCCTTCCGACTGAATCGTTCGCTTCCATTACACCTGAAAAAAATGTCATTGAGCAGAGGCTTGAAAAGCCAGCATGTTCCATGAGCAGCTTTTTCAATGACGTCAGGCAGTTTTTCGGGGTCAGGTACCGCTGGGGCGGGCAGACGCCTGAAGGGTTTGACTGTTCGGGTTTCGTGAAGTTCATGTATGAACGGGTGTTCAGTATGCGGCTTCCCCGGACATCGATTGAAATGGCTTCGATCGGGGAAAAAGTCGAGCGTGATGAACTCAGGCCTGGCGATCTGGTGTTTTTCAACACACGCGGGAAACGCATCAACCACGTCGGCATCTTCATCGGCAACGGTACCTTCATACACGCTTCGGTATCAAGAGGCGTTACGGAAGACCGGCTACAGCAGAACTATTTCGCAAAGCGTTTCGTCGGAGCTGTCCGGGTGATCGACAACATCATTCCCGCCATACCTGACTTTTCAACTCCTTCCGAAGAAGAAAGTAACGAGTCTGCACAGCACTCGTGAAAAACAGTTTCTCCTGTCGTGTCCGGAGGTGCTGTTCAAACGTAGCCTCGCCTACTATCACCACAATGTGAATCTGTGATTGCAATTTTCATTTGAAATATATAGTTTGTGTGTATTGTATACACATTAATGTTGGTTTCAATTGATAAGAATGAGGCAGGATATCGGATATGAGAACGAATATTGTTATTGATGACAAACTTCTCCGCGAAGCCTTTTCCGTAAGTGACGCGAAAACCAAAAAGGCGCTGGTGGAGGAAGCGTTGGAAGTTCTGATCCGCTTGAAAAAACGGAAAGATCTGACGGAACTTGCAGGGAAGGTTGAGTTTTATGAGGATTTTGATTACAAAAAAATGAGACAGGTCAGGGAATGATTCTTGTTGATACTTCTGTTTGGATAGATCTCTTGAGGGACCGGACAGGGGATGTTGTTCAGGCCTTTGAAAGAAAGACTCATGGCGAAACATCTGTTTTATGCCGATTTACGCAGCTTGAGCTGTTACAAGGAGCTAAAAGCGAGGAGGACTGGAAGCTGCTGGACGGACATCTTTCATCACAGCTCTATCTTGAAGCGACGGAAAGAACGTGGTCTGATGCAGCGCGGATATTTTTCGAACTGAGAAGAAAGGGGATAACAGTGCGGAGCTCAGTAGATTGCTGCATAGCGCAGATTGCCTTGGAACACGATGCCATTCTTCTTCACAAAGACGCGGATTTTGACCGCATTGCTTCAGTTCGTCCACTCCGTTCCGAATGGTTTCCGGAACAAATGGTGTAGTTTAATTTCCCTGCTTTGTTACACAACGGGCATGACAGTGCGGTGTGTATTGATGCTCAGTCGTTTTTTCCTTGAACGATTCAACAGCTCAACGCATCAACAACTCAATACCTCAGCCGCTTTCAGTTTTTGACTGTTACCTTTTGACTTTACGTCAGTACTTTTCCCTCTCCAGGGGCGTCACCGAAGACAGGCTTCAGGAGAACTATTTCGACCAGCGATTTGTCTGGGCCGTTCGGGTAATCGACGACATCATCCCCGACATGCAGGAATTTTCAACGCCTTCCGAAGAAAACAGCGGATCATCATAGCTGTCCTGACCGGCATTGATTCTGAAGGCGACTTTGCATGCCCGACATCACCCGGTGGACTGCCTCTATTGAGCGGCTTTGCTTTCTCTGTCGTTGTATTAGGCCGATGATTTCAGCGGCAACTCATCTTTTCCTTCCTGCTTTTCATCGCAAAGCGTTATCAACCCTTGTTTAAAAAGCTCAATGAGCATGAATGTAGCGGCCTTCTGAACCGGAACGCCATTGATTTGCGTGTGCTTTTGTGAGAACAGGGAGATGATTTCGCTGATTGACAGCAATCCGTTGCATAAATGGAGGATTTCTTTTGAAAGGGTACTGAGTTGCCTGACTTGAATTTTTATATCTCCATGTTCAATCTCCCTGAAGGCAATGGTGACTTTGTTTTGTTTGACACGCTTAAGGTCCTCTTTTTTGCGAAGGCATTCGAGGAGTTTCTTGTAGTCTATGTTCAAATCGGTAACAAGTACATTGTCAGGGATATATGGATATGAGGCAAGAGAAAAGAGATGACTGGACGATGCGATTGTAGTACCGCCTTTATCGTCGTTCATGGTATCTGATTCACTGCCTGAAACTGTTTCTTCTTTTGCATCTTCAGGGTGGTCTTTGTACGGGTGGAAAAATCCTTCGGTTTTGGTGAGTTCTGCAATGATTTCCTGATGTGAAGATAGCCGGGGTATATAGACGTCGTTGATGAATCTCAGGAAGTCATCGGCAAACCGTCTATGGCAATAGTAGGGTATTTCATCGTCTATTTTTTCCGGAATATTGTTCTCCACACACCATTGGATCCAGTGACGGCTGATTTTCAGCATGTTGGCGGATTCCTGCTGCATTGCTACCGGGAGCCAGCGAAACCATACCTGTAGTGCTGTGACGAAATCGCGGATTTGTTTGAATTCCCTGCGTGGGATCTCCGGGTTTGGAATCGAATAAAAGTCGGGAAAGACTTCAGGATGTTGTTCTATCAGGGTTAGGTCCTGATCATCGAATGTCCATCCCTGGAAGGACATCTCAGAAAAGATATGATCGAGGACCAGTTCATCTTTGTGTTTGTTGTACAGCGGTGAGCCGGCAAGAGGGGCAAGAATGCCGATCTGTGGAGCGGCATTGTCGAATCGGAGCGAGCCGATAAAGAAGTTTAAGGTGTTGTTTAATTCTTCATCGGTTTCATCAGGGAAAGCGGTTATGAGTGAGACCCCACTTTTTATGCCCATTTTGTCGGCATGCGCAATTGTGTCGACAGCATTGGCTAAATCAAGATTCTTGTTGATGGATTTTTGCATTCTCTTTGAAGCACTTTCTATGCCGAAAAAAATCCCGTTGCATCCGGCTTGTGCCATCAAAGCAAGTAAATCATTATCCACACAGTCCACACGGGCACTGCAGCCCCAATAAAATTTCTCTCCGGAGGCGATAAGTGTTTCACAAAAAGCACGTACCTTTTTTCTGTCAGCGGAGAACATATCATGGTCGAGTCCTATATTGTCGATTCCAAATTTTCTTTTAATGAACCGCATTTGATCGAGGATCGTACCGGGGGATTTAAGCCTGAATTTTCTCCCGAAAAAAGTACTGGTCGAACAGAAGGAGCAACTGTAGGGGCATCCTCGGCCGATTTCAAGTGACAGCGTTTTGTAGTTATTAATGTAGGGGTCGAGATCATATGCAGGAACCGGGAGGCTATCAAGGTCCATGACGGGATCAGCATTGGCATTACGAATGATGTTGTTGCTGTTTCTGAAAGTCAGACCTTTAATGTTGTAGAGATGCCCCGGTTTGTTTTCTTGCATTGATTCCAGGAAAGAAACAAAGCCATATTCGGCTTCTCCTCTGAAAATCATATCGATTTCAGGAAATGCTTTTATTGATGCAAGATCGGTCGCCGAAGCTTGTGGCCCACCAAGTATGACCGTGGTGTTGCTATGTCTCTTTTTGTAGAGCGTTGCCAGTCTGAGCGTCAACGGGTATGAGCTGCAAATGGTGCTGAAACCCATGACGTCCGGTGAGGGGGCACAGGTTTCGATATGATCGATAATAGTGTCTACAAACGTGGCTTTAGAACTTGATTTTTGTTCTTTGAGGTATTCTAAATACAGTTTGTTCAGGTTGATAATGGTGGTGTCAATATTTTTGCATTCGCGTTGAACCATCGATGCCAGGCCAAGAATTCCAAGGGGGGCAGAGATTTCCACTTGTTCTGAATCCCTTGATGGTTCAGATGAGCCCAAATCACTGATGGTTAGGGCATTTATCAGGCAAATCTGCATTGTTGGTTCTGTTATGATGATGGGAGTGCAATATTACACGAGATTCATACTTTTTTGTTATGCTGATGCATAGTGCGTAATCCGATAGCGAGGTCTCTACCGGCCTGCTTCTCGATGAAGCATTGTTGCTTTGGGGTGACGTCGATTGTCTTTTACGAGAATGATAACCGGCAGTTCGATATCAGGAATACAACTGGAGGTGCAGTTAGTTATTCCGGATCCTGAAGACATGAGGACCCGGAATACTTGAATGCATTTGATTGTGGCAGGTTGAGCGACGAAGGTTATTGTTGGCCGCGCCAAATCTGTTTGATAATGTCGTTTTTCCTGATGCTTTGATATTCCTGGATTCTGATCTTTTGTTGAATCCTTGAATTTATCCTTCTGACTGCAGCTCTTTCACCACTAATGGTGTCGAGTAACTCGTTGGCTGTTTCGGCGGTGATTTTTTTGATTTCATCTTCTGACACGTCCATGTCAGGAGGGATTTCAATCTGCAGTTCACGTACTTCTTCAGGTTGTTCTACGACAACCTCTTCCCGTACTTCCTCAGGAGTAAGGTTTGAGTCTTGTTCAATCCTGATTTCTTTGAGTTTTTTCGGGGTTTTTTCGCTTTTACTGGCCATGATGTCTCCTGCATAATGTTTTTTTATGAAGAACGCGTTCGTAATACAACAAAGGTATTAACTGCCATGAACAGTGTCGTTATTTTCAGAATATCAGGGTTTCGTATTGCCGCAAAGATCGCTGACAAAAAAAGGGGTACTTCTAATCACTGAAAAAAAAGTTAAGGTAACTGGGGCAGTGATTAGTGTTTGGCAATTACCGTTTTCAATAAAAAAATAGATAAACTCGTCAAGAAAAACAACCATAAAATAGCTTTCGCCCCATTTCTCTTCAATACTGATTCTTCACAAATAACTCCGGATCCACACTTGTGCCGTATAAATAAACCCCCCAGTGGAGGTGTGCGCCGGTGGAGATGCCGGTGCTGCCGACTGTGCCTATGGTGTCCCCCTTGCTGACGATATCTCCTTCATTGACGGATATGGAGTGCAGGTGCATGTAGATCGAGGTCAAACCCTGGCCGTGGTCGATGATGACGGTGTTGCCGTGTACGTGAAACCGTTCCGCCTCATAGCCGGTAAGCACGATTTTTCCTTTTGCCGGACTCAGGACGGGCGTACCCTGAGGGACAGCGATGTCGATTCCCTTGTGGTAGCTCGATACCGGTGCTCCGTTGTAGGAGCGTTTTACGCCGAAGGGACTGGATTTTCTTCCCTGTGAGGGGTAGCTGAACAGGTCCGACCAGAGCTTGCTCTCGCTGACGGTTCTCAATGCGGCTTTCACCTGCGCTTTTTCCTCTTTTGTGGCTTTCAGGCTGTTGGTTTTCTCGTCGAGCCATATTTTCTGTACGGGCAGGTTGTTCGAAGTGACCTCTACCGGTATTTTTTCTTTCCAGCCGTTCGATTTCGCCAGCAGGGCATAGCTGCCGGGCTTCAGCATGTTTTCAACCGGGACGAGCGCGCGGTAGCTGCTGTCGTTTTGCCAGAACATGGCGAAGCTTTGGCCGTTGAACCAGAGATCAGGCCGGGAGGAACTTCCGTTGACTGTCGCGACAAAGAACTCTCCCTGTTCCTTTGTTGTCGCGTCAAGAGCCAGGTCTGGTTTGTTGTTTTCTGCTGCGTCCGATCCCCTGTTCAACAGGGAACAGAGGAGGAGCAGAACAACGATGGTGAGGTGGCGGCGTGTCATGGACTGGTCAGGTGATTTTCAGTTTATGCAGCAGGTTCAAGCTCTGGTCGCTAACGGTCAGAAAAGTATTGTCGAGTTCAATCATGCCGCAGGAGTAGTTCGCAGGGTCATTGCGCTTCACGAAAGGCGGCATCGTCAGGAAGTGTATGCCGTAGCGTTCAACGTACGCGCTCCGGTGCAGATGCCCGGTGATACAGGCGATGATGTTTCTGTAGCGACGGAGCACATCGGTGACTTCGTCATGGTTCCACAAGAGGCCGTGGGGTTTGTCGGAGCTTTCCTTCAGGAGTGGAAAATGGCAGAGGAGTATCGCTGCTTCACCTTGCCGCTTCGATTCGTCGAGTTGCTGTACCAGCCAGTTGATCTGCTGCTGACCGATCGCACCGCAGTAGAGCGTTGCCCAGGGATCGCTCATCAGCAGGTTTTTCCTTGATCGGTCGGTATCGGATTCGGGTACGGTTTCCGGGTTGATATCCATACCGTGCAGCACGATAAACCGTATGCCTTTCATGCTGAAGGTGTAGTAAGGAGAAACGAGCCCGGTTTCTTTGAGGTAGCGATCAAGCGGAGCCCCGAGACAGTGGTTTCCGGCCACATGGTAGAGTGTGCCGGGATATTCCCTGAGTACGGCTGCGACTCCGGCGAGATTTTCTTCCGCTTCGGGTCCTTTGCCTTCAATCAGATCGCCCAGCTGGACGGTGAAATCCACACTGTTGTTCTCCCAGAAATCAAAACAGCCGTGCAGGTCTCGTGTTTCCGCGTCCCGGTCGCCGTTTCCATAGTGGACATCGGTCAGCACGCCAAATCGCAAGGTGCCGTCTACAACAGCACGTTTGCTCGGTCTCCTGGACCGTATAGGTGTCGGTTGTGAATCGTTAATAGCGTTATGTGATTGGTTTCTGGAGTCAGTTGGTGAATTCCGAAAGATATTTTTCTATAAAATCGTCGATATCGCCGTCAAGGACATTTTCGATGTCGTGTCGTTCATAATTTGTTCTGTGGTCCTTGATCCTTCTGTCATCCATGACATAGCTGCGGATCTGGCTACCCCATTCGATTTTTTTCTTCGTGCCCTCAACGGCCTGTTTTCTTGCCTCTTCCTCTTCACGCTGCTTTTTGTAAAGCTGTGCCCGCAGCATTTTTGTCGCCCGTTCACGGTTCTGGAACTGCGAACGCTCCTGTTGGCAGGAGACGACAATCCCGGAAGGGATATGCTTGATGCGTACGGCTGTTTCAACCTTGTTGACGTTCTGACCGCCTTTGCCGCCGCTGCGGAAGGTGGAAAGTTCAAGGTCCTCCTTGCGAATCTCTATTTCAGCATCGGGCGGCGCTTCCGGGTAGGAGTAGACACTGGCAAACGAGGTGTGGCGGCGAGCGTTCGAATCGAAAGGAGAGACCCTTACCAGCCGATGGACGCCGTTTTCAGCTTTCAGGTAGCCGTATGCATAGGGCCCCTGTATCTCAAGCGTCGCGGTTTTTATGCCTGCGCCATCGCCTTCCTGATAGTCATCGGTGAAAATCTTGAACCCTTTACGTTCCGCCCAGCGCAGGTACATGCGGTAGAGCATCTCCGCCCAGTCCTGTGCTTCGGTGCCGCCAGCACCGGCATTGATAGTGAGCAGTGCGTTGCCGGGATCGTCTTTACCGGAGAGCATGTTTTTGAATTCGATCTCAGCGATTTTCTGCTCGATCGAACCGATGCGCGAGTCTATTTCTTCCGCAAGTGACTCTTCCCCGAGTTCTTCAGCGATTTCCAGTTCTTCCCTGAGGTCAGCGGTTTGTTTTTCAAGCGCGAGAAATCCTTCAGTCCATAGTTTATGGTCGTTGATCTCTTTTACGATCTTGTTGGCTTCCTGCTGGTTCTCCCAGAAGTTTTCTTCTGTGGTGATCTGCTCGAGTTCACCTATTTTGTGCAAACGTTCGTCAACGTCAAAGATACCCCCGTAACTGTTCAATGCGGTGGTGTATCTCGTGCAGACGCTCTTTTGCTCCTTCAAACATGGTATTTCCTTTCTTCCTCTCGTTGTGAAATGTTTTTAAACCGCGCTGTTTTGCAGGTTTCATGGATTACTTGATGAGTGAAACAAAAAATCAATTTTTTTCACATCATGCAACCACATCTTTTCCCTATTTTGCATCAGGTGTAAACCTCTATACCATTATACATATGAATCACACATTTTACCAGCATAAACCTGTAATCAGCAGCCGGAAGTTCGACGGCAGGAGGCGTGTCATCATTGATCGTGTGTCTCCTGAGATAGACGGCGGCCAATACCCTGTGAAGAGAATCCCGGGGGAAACGGTTCGGGTGGAGGCTGATATTTTTACTGACGGTGCTGACGTTATCAGCGCCGAGATTTGTTACCGGTCCGCATCGGCCCGTGCCTGGAAACGCTCTCCCATGATAGCGCTTTTCAATGACGCCTGGGAAGGGGAGTTTGCCGTTGGCGATCCTGGGAACTACGAGTTCACTATCGAAGCTTGGATCGATCATTTTCAGACATGGCGGAGAGGGCTGATAAAAAAAATCGAGGCCGGTCAGGATGTTTCCCTTGCATTTCGTATTGGCGCGGGGATAGTTGAAAAAGCGGTTGAGCGAGCATCAAAAAGTGATGGCGCAAGGATGAGAGCCCTGATTTCCGTGATGACTTCGGGGGATGCCGAGGAAGCTGCTTCGACGGCACTGTCCGACGAGCTTGACGGGCTGATGCAGTCCTGCCCGGACAAGGAGGCGGCCTCGCAGTATAACAGGGTGCTCAAGGTCAGGGTTGACCAGAAAAAGGCCGGGTTCAGTACCTGGTATGAATTTTTCCCCCGCTCGTGGGCCGTGGAACCGGGCAGGCACGGAACGTTCAGGGAGTGTAAACGTCTGCTTCCTCTCATTGCCCGGATGGGATTTGATGTTGTCTATCTTCCTCCGATTTATCCGATCGGTTCGACAAAGCGTAAAGGAAAAAACAACACTCTCGTCGCAGGGCCTGACGACCCCGGGAGCTGCTGGGCGATTGGAAGCGGTGAAGGGGGGCATAAGTCTGTCCATCCTGAACTGGGCACCATAGAAGATTTCGGGGAATTTGTCCGGGAAGCAGAAGCCGAAGGCATCTCCGTGGCTCTGGATATTGCGTTCCAGTGCTCCCCGGACCATCCCTATGTGAAAGAGCACCCTCAATGGTTCAAATGGCGTCCTGACGGTACGGTTCAGTTCGCGGAGAATCCGCCGAAAAGGTATGAGGATATTCTTCCGCTTGATTTCGAGACGGAGGACTGGAAAAATCTCTGGACCGAACTGAAAAGTGTTCTGCTTTTCTGGATTGAAAAAGGGGTCAGGATCTTCAGGGTTGACAATCCGCACACCAAGGCTTTTCTTTTCTGGGACTGGGTGATTGACGAGATTACCGGAGAGTATCCCGATACCGTTTTTCTTGCTGAAGCGTTTACCCGTCCGAAGGTAATGGCAAGACTTGCCAAAGGGGGGTTCAATCAGTCGTATACCTACTTTACCTGGAGAAACACCAAGCACGACCTTCAAAAGTATCTCACGGAACTGACCACGTCGGAAGTGAAGGAGTACATGAGGCCGAACTTCTGGCCGAATACGCCCGACATTCTGCATGAAGAGCTGCAGACCGGAAGTCGAGCTACCTTTCTTACCCGAATGGCGCTTGCGGCAACCCTTTCTTCCAACTACGGGATGTACGCTCCTGCATATGAGCTATGCGAGTACCTGCCTGTAAAGCCAGGCAAGGAGGAGTATCTCGATTCGGAGAAGTACGAGATCAAGCAATGGGATATGGACAGGCCTAGCAATATCCGCGCCGAGATTACGGCGGTTAACCATATCCGCAGGGAGAACGCCGCCCTGCAGCAGACAAATAACATAGAATTTGTAAGGGTTGACGCCGGTGAGGGGCGTGAACATGATATGCTGATGGGTTATGTGAAACGATCCGTGGATGACAGTAACATTATCCTGACGGTTGTGAATCTCGATCCTCAGAACACGCATGCCGGATGGCTGCGTTTTCCACTTGAAGCGTTCAAGTTACCGCATACCCATCATTTCAGGGTTGAAGACCTTATGAGCGGGCGCACCTTCGAGTGGGATGGCGAATGGAACTACGTAGAGCTGAATCCTGAACATATGCCGGTACACATTTTTAAAGTCAACCTGTTTTCTTAGCAGAGGCCTTTCTGCAGATCAATAACTAACGTTTTCGATTTTTCCTGGAAATTCCGATACCATTGCGGGACTTCCAGACGTATCACCAATTATATCAGTTAACTCTATGCCGCGAGCATCTGCATCCTATCAGCCTGAACCGCTCTGGTACAAGGACGCCATCATTTATGAGGCACATGTAAAGACTTTTTTTGACAGTAACAATGACGGTGTCGGTGATTTTGAAGGGTTGCGCCAGAAGCTGCCCTATCTGGAAAGTCTCGGTATAACCGCAATCTGGCTGCTTCCTTTTTATCCTTCACCCCTGAGAGATGACGGCTACGATATTGCCGATTACATGGAGGTCAATCCTGACTACGGTACCATCGAGGATTTCAAAGCCTTTCTCGATGACGCGCATAAGCTCGGACTGAAGGTGATTACCGAGCTTGTCATCAACCATACGTCCGATCAGCACGCATGGTTCCAGAGGGCCAGACAGGCAGAGCCGGGATCGGTCGAACGGGATTTTTACATGTGGAGCAGTGATCCCAAGAAATACTCCGGCGTCCGCATCATTTTCCAGGATTTCGAGGCCTCGAACTGGACATGGGACCCTGTCGCCGGAGAGTATTACTGGCATCGGTTCTATCATCATCAGCCTGATCTGAACTTCGAAAATCCCGCGGTTGAAAAAGCCATTTACAAGGTGCTTGATTACTGGCTGGAGATGGGCGTCGACGGGTTGCGGCTCGACGCGGTTCCCTATCTCTATGCAGAGGAAGGAACCAACTGTGAGAACCTTCCCCGCACGCACAAGTTTCTGCAGAGGCTGCGCAAGCATGTAGACGGCAAGTTCCCGAACCGTATGCTTCTTGCCGAGGCAAATCAGTGGCCGGAAGATGCCGCCGAGTATTTCGGCGAAGGTGACGAATGTCATATGAATTTCCATTTCCCTCTGATGCCGAGGATGTACATGGCGCTGGAAATGGAAGATCGTTTTCCGATCATAGATATTCTCGACCAGACACCCGGGATTCCGGAAGAGTGCCAGTGGGCTTCCTTCCTTCGCAATCATGATGAACTTACTCTTGAGATGGTGACCGATGAGGAGCGTGACTATATGCGCCGGGTGTACGCGCATGATCCGAAGGCGCGCATCAATCTCGGTATACGCCGCCGTCTGGCGCCGCTTATGTCGAATGACCGCAGAAAAATCGAGCTGATGAACATCATGCTCCTTTCCCTGCCCGGCACTCCGGTTCTCTACTACGGTGACGAGATAGGTATGGGCGATAATTTTTACCTCGGTGATCGTGACGGCGTTCGTACTCCCATGCAGTGGAACGGTGACCGGAATGCAGGTTTTTCCAGAGCCAATCCCCAGCAGTTGCAGCTGCCGGTGATCATTGATCCGGAATACCATTACGAGGGAGCCAATGTCGAGGTACAGGAAAGCAACATCAATTCGCTGCTCTGGTGGACACGCCACATGCTCTCCACCTCCCGCAGGTACAAAGCCCTCAGTCGCGGGGATATTATCTTTATTCAGTCTCAGAATCCTCAGGTCCTGATTTTTACCAGGACATACAAGGATGAGACCATGCTGTGCATCATCAACCTGTCGCGTAACGCACAGGCGGTCACCATGGATCTGTCGGAATACGAAGGATATATTCCTGAAGAGGTGTTCAGCCTCAGTCATTTTCCCGGGATCTCTGCAAGGCCGTATACGGTTACGCTGGGTCCTTACGGATATTTCTGGTTCAAGCTTGTCAGGAGTGAAGATGAGATCGGGAGCCGACGCTATATCGACAAGCCGTTTGCGAAAGTAGCCGCCATGGATGACCTCTTTTCCGGCAAGGTTCTTGACCGTCTTGAATCCAGAGTGCTGCCTCAGTATATACGGGGTTGCAGATGGTTTGGCGGCAAGGCCCGCAAGATCGTCAGGGTCAGCGTCAACGATAGCATTCCTGTGCCAGCCTGTCAAAACACGGTCTACCTGATTGTCGAGGTACGCTATCCGAGCGGCTCGAACGATCTGTATCAGCTTCCGGTGACATTTCTGCCTACAGGAGAGTTCAATCCTGACGAAGACTTTTTCATGAAGCAGGTTATCTGCAGTGTGAAGATCGGAGAGAACGAGGGGTATCTCTGCGATGCGACCTATCAGAAGGAGTTCCATCGTTTCCTTCTCGACGTTATCATCGCCGGAAAAGGCCTGAAGGGGGGGATTTTCAAACTGACAGCCGAAAAGGGCTCGACTCTGGAGGAGTATCTGCCGCAGGAAGAGGATGATAGTATGAACTCCGTGATTTTCGGTCTGGAGCAGAGCAATACGTCGATCATGTATGATGACAAGCTCTGTCTGAAGCTCTACCGCAAGATCTCTTCAGGGATTTCTCCTGAAGTTGAAATCTGCCGCACCTTGACTGAAAAGACATCGTTTGAGAGTTCTCCGGGCTATCTTGGAGCGCTTTACCTTTCCAGAAGCCGCAAGGATACCTCTTCTCTGGGCATCCTGCAGAACTTTATCCCCAATGAGGGAGATGCCTGGAGCCAGACCCTGCACTATGTGCACCGTTACTATGAAGAGGTGCTTGTTCTGTTGCCGCAGCTCGAAGAGATCCCGGAAATTCCCCCGATAGGAGGAGAGACAGTCGAGATGCCGGAGATCATGCACGGGCTGATAGGTGAAATCTACCTCGGGATGGTTAACAAGCTTGCTGAGCGAACAGCAGAAATGCATCTTTCTCTGGCCTCGCCGGATCTTGGTCCTGATTTTCTGCCTGAAGCATTTACCACGCTCTATCAGCGCTCCATATACCAGTCCATGCGTGAACAGGTGAAAAGAGGTATGGTGATGCTCAAGGAGCAGATGAAAGGGATCGCGAAAGATTATAAGGGAATCGCGGCTGATCTGCTTGGACGGGAGCAGGAGATACTGGACCGGCTTTCACATATCAAAGCTCGCAGGATCCCGGCATCAAAGATCAGGATTCATGGTGACTATCATCTCGGTCAGGTACTCTGGACCGGTAAGGATTTTGTGATCATTGACTTTGAAGGCGAACCGGCACGCTCTATCAGCGAGCGCAGGATCAAGCGTGCCGTGTTCCGTGATCTTGCAGGAATGATGCGGTCGTTCCATTACGCTGCCTTCAACGTCCTGATCCAGGATCGTTCTATAAGGCCTGAGGATGCTGAAAAGCTTGAGCCATGGGCGGAGTTGTGGAGTTTTTATACCGGGCAGCATTTCTATGATGTGTATGCGGCCGCTGTTGGAGGACACGGTCTGATTCCTGAAAATATTACAGAACAGCACCTTCTGCTTCGCTCCTATCTCATGGACAAGGCTATTTATGAATTGAACTATGAGCTGAACAACCGTCCTGAGTGGGTAGGCATAGCCCTGAAGGGTCTGCAGCGGCTGCTCGAATCCTGAGTTGGTGAACGGTAAATCGTGATAGGTGGTTAGAGAGCCTATGGATATTTTTTCCGACAGCATAGAAGAGGTTCTCGAAAAACTGGGTACAACGTCAGGCGGGCTTTCCACGAAAGAGGCTGAAGCTCGCATCGCCCGCTATGGGGAGAACCGGCTCAGGGAGGAAGAAAAAATTTCTGTCTGGGCGATTGTTCGACAGCAGTTTCAAAGTGTTCTTGTCTGGCTGCTGATTTTTGCCGTCATTATCTCTCTTTTGCTCGGCGATGTTATCGAAAGCGCGGTAATAGGGGGTATCCTTGTCGCTAACAGCGTCATCGGTTTTTTGCAGGAGTTCCGGGCGGAAAAAGCACTTGAAGCCCTGAAAAAAATCTCGGGATTGAAAGCAAAGGTGCTGCGTGACGGCCATATCGTGAAACTTGAAACGAACCTGCTTGTCCCGGGTGATGTTATTCTGCTTGAGACAGGAGATCGTATTCCTGCCGACGCACGGCTTTTGCACCATATGAATCTGGAGTGTCAGGAGGCGATGCTGACCGGCGAGTCGACTCCTGTGTCCAAAAAAACTGATTCGGTCTCGTCCGGAGCCCCGCTTGCCGAACGTTTCAACATGGTGTATTCGGGGACGATTGTCTCTAAAGGGCGTGCTACGGCAATTGTCACAGGAACCGGCATGGAAACCGAACTTGGAAGGATTGCCGAGCTTCTTTCTGACGACAGGGACGGGCGCCGAAGCCCTCTGCAGAAAAAGATAAACCATTTTTCCCGTCGCCTCGCTCTCATCGTCATCATTGCCGCGGTGCTGATGTTTTTGCTTACCTGGATGTCGGGAGAGGATCTGCTCGAAACCTTTAAAACTGCGCTCAGCCTGGCTGTTGCCGCAATTCCTGAAGGTCTTCCGGCCGTAGTGGCCCTCACGCTGGCCAAGGGCGTGCAACGCATGGTGAAACACAACGCTATTGTTCGTCACCTTCCGGCGATAGAAACACTTGGTTCTTCTTCGGTTATCTGTTCCGACAAGACAGGGACCATGACGGTTAACCGTATGAGCGTGAGGAAAATCTATGCAGACGGGCAAGAGATCGAGGTACAGGATAACAGACAGGCAGGACATGCCGGCAGGGAAGATCTGGAACTTCTTTTCAGGATTGGCCTGCTCTGCAACGACGCCCGGCCCGATCCGGGTGGAGGGATTTTCGGTGATCCAACGGAAGCGGCTCTTCTGCTTTCAGCCCGGCATTATGGTCAGGAACCTGACAAGGTCTCACAACGGTATCCGCGTATCGACGAAATAGGTTTCGATTCGGAGCGCAAGATGATGTCTACCCTGCATGATGTTTCTGGAGGAGGGAAGGTGATGTATACCAAAGGGGCTCCCGACGTGCTTTTGAGCCGTTGTACGCGGATTATGAACAATGGTGAAGTTATTCCGCTCGACAAGGCTACCCATGATGCTATCATTCGCAAAAACGAGGCTTTTGCTGCCGAAGCCTTACGCGTGCTTGGTTTCGCCTGGAAAGATGTCGGTGTACAGGACGATTTTACTGAGGACGACCTGATTTTTGTCGGACTTCAGGCGATGAACGATCCTCCGAGACCGGAGGTGATTGATGCAGTCGCCAAATGCCGTAAAGCAGGGATCAAGGTTGTGATGATTACCGGAGACCAGAAACTGACGGCAGAGGCAATAGGTCGCGAACTGGGCATAACAGGACGGGCAATGACCGGTGCAGATCTTGACACGGTCGAGGATATTGGTCGGGTTGTCGAGGAGGTCTCGATATTTGCCCGGGTCAGCCCCGAACAGAAAATCAATATCGTTACGGCATTGCAGAAAAATGATCATGTTGTCGCCATGACCGGTGACGGTGTCAATGACGCTCCGGCTTTGAAGCAGGCGGATATTGGTGTCGCTATGGGGCAGGGGGGTACCGATGTTGCTCGTGAAGCATCGACCATGGTGCTGATCGACGATAATTTTGCTTCGATTGTCAAAGCTGTCGAGGAAGGAAGGGCGATCTTTGATAATCTCAGAAAATTTGTTTTCTCTCTTCTCGCCGGAAATATCAGCGAGGTGATGATTATAATTCTTGCTGTTATTGTTGGCCTCAAGCTTCCTCTCGTGGCAATCCAGATACTCTGGATCAATCTCGTGACAGATGGACTGCCTGCACTTGCTCTCGGGTTTGAGCCAAAAGCAAAGAATCTCATGGCGCGTCCGCCAATCGCCAAAAATACCTTTATTGTTGACAGGCTGATGATCCTCAGGCTTGTCGTTGTCTGTGTTGTTATTACAGCCGCTTGTCTCGGGCTGTATGTGCATGCGCTCTTTTCATCAGGCTGGAGCTGGGGGGAACGTCTCGGAAGTGCTGACCCGGACTATCTTTATGCATCCACCATGGCGTTTACCTCGCTGGTTCTCCTTGAAATGGTCAACGCTTTTCATGCTAAATCAGAAACGGAAAATATTTTCACCGTAAAGGTTTTTTCCAATCCCTGGCTTACAGCGGCCGTTGCGTTCTCCCTTGTTCTTCATCTTCTGGTTCTTTATACCCCTCTGAACCAGGTTTTTTACACCGTACCACTGGGACTTGCCGATTGGGGAATGGTCATGCTGGTATGCGCCACACTTATTCTTGCTGATATGGTTTTCAAGTGGAAGGTTAAGCCAAACCATTATGTTCGACAAGGAGTCAACATTCATACGTCAAAAAGGTGAGTAGTGCGTATCACGTCCAGACGACCGTTTCAGGCCGCTACCTCGTCGATGAGCCTGCCTGCAAGGGGCCGTTTCGGCTTCTTGTGGGTTTCCATGGCTATGGGCAGGTTGCAGAGGATGAGCTTGTTTTGCTTGATCGCATGACGGGAAGCCGGGACTGGCTCTGTTGCGCAGTTGAAGCATTGCATCCTTTCTACAGCAGAAACGGCACTGTCGGCGCTTGCTGGATGACCGACCGGGACCGCGAAAGGATGATTGAAGAAAACGTTCGATATGTCGATGCGGTTATTGCAGACCTTCAAGGGAGCTATTCTCTTGAAGGCACGCTTGTCTACCACGGTTTCTCACAGGGGACTGCTATGGCTTCACGCGCGGCGCTGCTTGGTTCGCATGAGGCTTCGGCTGTCATGCTCATTGGAGGTGATATACCCCGTGAAATTACCCGGCTGGAGAGGATGTCGAGAGTGCATATCGCGAGGGGGAAGCGTGACCGGATCTACACGGATAAACTTTTTGAGCGAGATATTTCAAGGCTCGCTCAAAGATGTGTTCCTGCTGTTCAGTACAGCTTTCCGGGAGGTCATGAAGCTGATGAAGCGTATCTCGTCGCTGCAGGAAAGTTTCTTTCAGAATCAGCTGGCGGCGATTCCTGAGCCTCACGGCAGTATCTCCCGTAAAGGACTGTTTCTCTGGCGGTTTCTACAGGTCGAGTCGGTCCTGCCATGAATCATCGGATTCAGGCTTGCCGATATCCTTCTGTCCCAATTCATAGTCATCTGTTTTCTTGCGCAGGATGATGTTCCCGCTGTTATCGACCGCGAAGTAGTAGACGGTATCATCGTCTATCTGCAGCTGTATTTTGATATCTGAAAATTTTGCTGATTGCATAGAGGTGCTCCTTCTTCCGTTGTGTTGCTGAGTATGTTCAGTCGCAGGGCGATCTTGACAGTAGCTCGATCTAGGTATTCCGCGTTTCAATTGCATCGTTGAGCCGTATCCATTAGAGATTGTTGAATAGAGACGCCCTGCGGATGCGATCTTACAGTAAATTTAGGAAGTATTTTGTTGAATTTGAAAACAAGGCCTTGCTTGGACATCTCTATTTATTGTTTGACCAGCACCGATTCGTTTTTGCCTGGATATACCTGAAGGAGCACCCTGTTTTCCATCATCCTGTTCCAATACATTATGAGAAAATAATATAAACCATTTCTTCCGGTTCTTGCAGCCAATGAGCCTCTGTTTTGGTTTTCGGCGCCGGAGTTAATTCAGTTTGACAGGCTCCTTTCGGCGGCAGGGATTGTTTGGGGCAAGGAAAGTTGTTATCATAAAAGATGAAGAACCTATCGAAATAATTTCATTCAAAGTGACCCTATGCACGCCAAGGATTCGAAAAATGGTGAAATTAAACGTCTGAGACAGTACATCGAGAATCGTAGTGATGTGTCTTTTGCAATGGTTTTTGGTTCGTTTGCAAGGGGTAAGGAGCGTAAAGGCAGCGACTTGGATGTTGCGATTTTTTTTCTTGAAGATGTTGTCCCGCAAGGCTTTGATGTGCTTGTTTTTGAACAGGAACTGTCCGATGTTGCAGAGAGGGAGGTTGATCTTGTTATTCTGAATTCAGCGGGAATATTTCTGCGTCACCAAATTCAGAAGTGTCATCAGATGCTCGTTCTTCATAGCAAACTTGCATACGAAAGGTATCGTGAAAGAACAATGCAGGATTATGATGAGTATCGTTATTTGAATCCTGAGAAATCATATGCCTGATAGCGAAGTCATAGAAAAAAAACTTCGCAGAATCCTCTTGTATCTGCAGGAACTGCGGCGACTGTCGTTCATGAATTTGGAGGACTTTCAGGAGGATATTGTTAAAAAGCGCTTTGTGGAGCGTAACATCGAGCTATGTATTGAAGCAATGATTGATGTTTGCCGTCATCTTGTGAGTTCCCTCAATTTGCAAGAACCCGAATCCTATGCCGACTGTTTCAGGATTCTTGCTCGTGGCTCTGTTATTACTGATGCAAGACAAAAGACGTTTGCCGAGTTGGCCAGATTTCGAAACAGGCTGATACATATTTATGATGATGTGGATGATTCAATCACCTTTGATATTTATTCAAACAGATTGTCTGATTTTGATGATTTTGTCAATGTTATTCGTGGTTATATCAGGTCGTGCGAATGATGTTTTCTACTGCTGTTTTTTAACCTTTTCCCACAACGCATCAAGTTCTTCGGCGGTATGTTCCTGCCAGCTTTTTTCTGATTGACGAACCAGCTCTTCGACGGCCATGAAGCGTTTCATGAACTTGTTTGTTGACTTGCGGAGCGCGTCCTCGGGGTTGGTGCCGATGAAACGGCTGTAGTTGACGATGGTGAAGAGGAGGTCGCCGAACTCTTCTTCCTTTTCCTCCTTTGAAGACGCCTGCTTGAGCTCTTCGATCTCCTCAAGCAGTTTATCGAGCACCCCTTCCTCGTTTGTCCAGTCGAAGCCGACACCGGAAACCTTTTTCTGGACGCGATAGGCGCGAAGCAGTTCACTCATGGCTTTTGGTACACCGTCGAGAAGACTTCTGCGGCCTTTTTCTTTCAGTTTCAGGGATTCCCAGTTTTTGAGGACTTCCTGTTCATTCCCGGCAACGGTTTGGCCGAAAACATGAGGGTGGCGGCTGATAAGCTTGTCACAGAGGGCATCGAACACCCCGGAAAAGGTAAACTTGCCTGATTCCTCGGCCATCAGCACCTGAAAGGCTACATGAAGGAAAAGATCGCCAAGTTCTTTTTTCAGTTCCTGATCGTCGTTTTCATCGATAGCGTGCACCAGTTCGTAGCTTTCTTCCAGGAGAAGGTGCGTGAGTGATTCCGGGGTTTGTTTACGGTCCCAGGGACATTCCGAGCGGAGCACCTGCACCAGCGAGATCACCCGGTTGAATTTTTCCTGTATGCTGCCGCCTGAATTGTTGAGTACGTCGTCTTTGAGCTCTGCGATAGTTCGCTTCCCTGATTGTTCCATGGGGATGAGGCAAGATGTTTATTCCGTTAGTCGGCAGATAGGTTGTCTGTTGCCAAAGTTAATATTTCTAAACGTTTTTCTTTACTTTTGATGAGATGAGCATACAGGGAGAAAAACAATGAAGCTATGGATCTGAAAGGCAGAACTGCGGTGGTGACGGGTTCAAGTTCGGGCATCGGACAGGAACTTTGTACAATGCTGGCGCAAAAAGGCGCGGCGGTATACGGTTTCAGCAGGCGCCGGTCTGTTGTCGAACACCCCTCGTTTACCTGGATGCAGACGGATGTGACAAAGCAGGAAGAAATTGATAGGGCATTCGATACTGTTTTACGTGCGCATCAGCGCGTCGATCTGCTGGTTAACAATGCGGGATTCGGTCTCTTTGGCAGCATTGAGACGCTTGACCCTGAAGCATGGAACAGGCTGATTGCAACCAATCTGACGGCAGCGTTTCTCTGTACCCGAAGGGTTGTCTCCGGTATGAAAGAGGCCGGACGTGGAACGATTGTCAATGTCGCTTCAATTGCCGGGAAGCGCGGGTTCAGGAACGGATCGGCATACTGTGCCTCCAAGTTCGGGCTGAACGGTTTTTCCGAAGCACTCGTTGAAGAGCTTCGCGAGGAGGGAATCCGTGTCTGCAGTATCAACCCCGGCTCAACCGGAACGGAGTTTTTCGAGCATGCGGGCATCGAACCGAAAAAACTGATGAAGACCGGGGATGTTGCCTCTCTGATCCTTACTATGATTGAACTTCCTGATGACATGCTGCCGGATCAGGTGGTTGTCCGCCCACTGTAAACAGAACGCACATACCATGAATGAACCAGTTTCCCTTCCTCTCCAGGGTGAGCCGATTGCCGCTGTTGCTACTCCGGTAGGGGTCGGCGCGCTTGCTGTGGTCAGGATGAGCGGTGAGGGTGTTTTTTCTATCGCGGACCGGGTCTTTACCAAGGTTCGTTCGCCGGAAACATCTTTGGCTGACTCTCCTGGGTATACCGCCCATTTCGGGAAGTTGTATGACGGCGACAGGATGATTGACGAGGTGATCGTGCTGGTGTTCCGGTCACCTGATTCTTTCACGGTCGAGGATATGGTCGAGATCACCTGTCACGGCGGTCCTGTGGTGACAAAGCATGTGCTGAAGCTTCTGCTCGACAACGGATGCAGGCTCGCAGAGCCTGGCGAGTTTACCCGACGCGCATTCCTGAACGGGAGGATCGACCTCTTGCAGGCTGAAGCGATCGGTGAAATGATTCATGCCCGCTCGGAATCGGCATATCGGACCGCGGTAAACCAGATGAGCGGAGGGCTTTCCGGGAGGCTCGGCACATTGCGTGAACAGCTTCTGCATTCCTGCGCGCTGCTTGAACTGGAACTTGATTTCAGTGAAGAGGATGTCGAATTCCAGAGCAGGGAGGAGTTGAGCGGGCAGGTAGAAAATCTGCAACAGGAAGTCGACAAGCTCGTGCAGTCCTATCAGCACGGCAGGTTGCTGCGCGAGGGCGTGGCGACCGCCATTATCGGGAGGCCCAATGCGGGTAAATCAACCCTGCTCAACGCCTTGCTCGGCGAGGAACGGGCCATTGTCAGCCACATGCCGGGCACCACGAGGGACTATATCGAGGAGTGTTTCATCTATGAAAAAACCATGTTCCGGCTTACCGATACCGCCGGACTCCGCGAGGCGGCTGAAGAGATCGAGCACGAGGGAATCCGGCGCAGCTACGAGAAAATCGCCGAAGCCGACCTGATCCTCTATCTGCTGGATATCGGAGCCTCCGATTATGAGGAGGAGACCAGTACTGTTACCGAGCTGCGCCAAAAGCATCCCGACATTCAACTGCTGGTGGTTGCGAACAAGACCGATACCACAGAAGACAGCGCTGAGCGCTCAGAAAAAGTTGCCGAAAAAACCGGTTGTCAGGTGCTCGGTATTTCAGCCCTGAAAGAGGATGGTCTCGATCGGTTGAAGGCCGGGATGAGCAGCATGGTCGAGGGACTGGACAAGCTGCACGACGCGAGCGTGCTTGTCACCAGCATGCGCCACTACGAGGCCCTGCGCAACGCCTCGGATGCGCTACGCAACGCCCGGGAACTGATTGACGCGCAATCGGAAACCGAACTCATAGCCTTCGAACTCCGCTCCGCCCTCGACTACGTCGGCGAGATTACCGGTAAGGTTGTTAACGAGGAGGTTCTTAATGTCATCTTCGGGCAGTTCTGTATCGGGAAGTGAGTGCAAAAACGGAAAAGACGAAAAAGACTTGCAATGCAAATGACGTAAGGGGCTCAAAAGGCTTCGTTATTTTTCTTCAAAGTAACTTAGAGTCAGGTTAGTAGGTTAGGAACGCTGTTCGGTAAGTTGAATAACTTGGCGTTTTTGACTTGAGAGAAGAGTTTTCTTGTCGAATAGGGCTGATCACACCTGCTCCAGATGGAGCATGGACAAGGGTTCACTTGAAGATCTCTATCGATGAATGAGTCATGTACTTCTTTTTGAGTTGTACGAAAAATGAACGTAATTAAAAGGTGTGTTGAAGTTTGGCACGGTTTATTTCAGTTCTGCTAACGACAAGACCCATAGCCGTATGACTCATCCTGCAAGGATTTCTGCACTGCTGCTTCTGGCAGTAGTATTGTCAATAACAGTTCCAATCAAGCCGGCGCTCTCCTCGGAAGGGCAGACAGAGCCAAACGGGGAACTGAGTGCTATATACGAAGAATGGCGTGTATCGGATGATGAGAATATGGGGGTTGTCGGGCTCGGGGTTCATCACTATTTCAGCGACTATTTCTCTCTGGGTGTCGGTTCATGGATGGCGGTCAGGGGGGAAAGGGGAGGCTTTATCACGCTCGGTATCGACGGTCGCCTTCATTTGCCCATAACCGAACGGATTGATCTCGAGTCAGGAGTGTTTGTCGGGGCAGGCGGCGGGAGAGGCGGCTATTTTCTCAGCGGCGGGGGGTTGATGGTGCGCCCTTACGCACAATTGACCTATGATATAAGCTCATGGGGCAGGCTTTCAGCAGGGGTCAGCCATGTGACCTTCCCCAATGGCGGTACGGTCGAGTCAACCCGGCCGTATATCAGTTTCTCTCTCCCGTTTTATACTTATATGGGAGATGGGTGGAAAGATGGCGGCTTACCGCACGCTCTGCAAAAACAGCATGACAAGTCACGGTCAAACTCTCTGGCTGTTGTTGTCAGGGATCTGCAACCGGTTTCAGACGCCCGAACCACCGGGGGAGCAGTTCAGGATGATGTGACGCTTCTTGGAATCGAGTGGCGCTCATATTTCAATGATACCTGGTATGCCAGGCTGGAAACCGAAGGTGCCGCAGGAGGGAGCAGCAGGGGGTATATGCAGATTCTTGTCGGAGGTGGTGCGCAGATACCTGTTGCAGATAATCTCTATGTCAGTGCTGACGCATCTGTAGGCGGAGGCGGAGGCGGGGGAGTCGACACCGGAGGCGGCCTGCTTCTGGATGCTTCGGCGGGAATGTACTATTATTTGACGCCCAGCCTGTTTGCCGGACTTTCGGGAGCTTATCTCATAGCGCCGGACGGAACGTTCGAAGCAGGTTCTCTTGCCTTGAAGCTCGGGTACCGTTCCGGAGGATACTCTGCCGGCAGGAAAAACAGTGTCGATCCGTCTCCTGAAAAGCCTTCGAACATGAGGCTGCGGGTTGTCACTCAAACCTATTATAAGGCATCCGATTTGTGGCGAACACATCATGCTGAAAGGAACGTCGAGAATATCGGGGTGCAGATCGACGCTTTTCTTGACCGGGACTGGTATCTGACGGGTCAGGGTATAGCAGCATATGGAGGGGATGCCGGAGCGTATATGACCGGGCTTGTCGGACTGGGTATCAGGAAAAACCTCATTGGCGGGGTGTTTGTCAATGGAGAGGGCCTTGTCGGTGCGGCAGGCGGGGGCGGATTGGCAACAGGCTCCGGGCTGGTATGGCAGGGTAATGTCGGACTCGGTTATGATCTCCATCCCTCTCTGTCGGCACTTGTTACCGCGGGAAGAATGGGAGCGTTTGACGGTGATTTCAAGGCGGATGTGTTGGGGCTTTCTCTGGCGTATAATTTTAACAGCTATCTTCTCCATTAAGGGTTGAGTTGTTTATGCCTTTGATTTACATAGTAGCAGTAATAAAAGGAGAATGGTGAACCATTGTGATATAGGGGTTGATATTGTCGATATCAGGCGCATCAGGAAGTCATTCGAGAAGTATGGCGACAGTTTCCTTCGGCGGGTGCTGACTGAAAAGGAGATCAGTTACTGCAAAGGGAAAAAAGATATGATGCCGAGTGTGGCAGCCCGTTTCGCAGCAAAGGAGGCGATTTCGAAGGCTGTCGGCAGCGGGATTTCAGGTGGATTTTCCTGGAGGAGTGTAGAGATAGACAACGACGAGCATGGCAAACCGTTTATGCGGGTACTTGACAGGAGTCTTGGCATTCAGGACAGTTCAATCAGCCTCTCTCTTTCTCATGACGGGGATTACGCCGTGGCGTTTGTGCAGATCGAGTGCTGAATGGCAGTGCATATGACAGGACATTTCATTATTTTTGACTGAAAGAGGTCAGGTGTTTTGCGTTAGCAATCCAAATAGAGGAGGGTGGTATGGAGTGTATGAAAACAGTGCAGATCCAATGTCCTTTCTGCGGTGCATTGAATGAGACGCTTATCGACTGTTCCATCGAACCTCCGGAAGAGTATGTTGAGGATTGCGAGGTATGCTGCAGTCCGATACTTCTGGTTGTCCACTCTGTAGACGGGGAGATTCCGGTTGTAGAGGTGCATCGTGAAAATGAATAGAAACGATGAGAGGGCAAAAAAAAACTCCCGCGGAATCACGGGAGTTATTCAAGCTGGTGCATCCGTTATCAGTCTATGAATCACCTTCATAGACCTCTATACGTACTTTCGCGACACCTTTTTTCAGCAGGTTGATCTCTTTAGCTGCTTCGAGTGATAGATCGATGATTCTCCCTTTTATATAGGGACCGCGGTCATTGATTCTGACCATAACTTTTCTGCCGTTGTTAAGGTTGGTCACGCGTACCATGGAGCCGAAGGGCAGGGATTTATGAGCGGCAGTCAGTTCATGCATATTGAAGCGCTCACCGTTGGCTGTAAGGCGGCCATGAAACCTGTCGGCATAGTATGATGCTTTTCCTTCCTTGACCATGAACAGTTTGCCGAGTTCGTCTTCCGCATCAGCCGCAGCAAGAGAATCACGCTCCAGCTGAAGCGAGCTTGTTATCTCGCTAGGAATCGGTGCTGCTGAGATTCCCGATTGTATCGATGTATAATTAGAGCTTGACTGACACCCTGTCAGTTGGAGAAGAGAAAAAATGACTATAAAAAAAGGCGAGGCGAATGCTATTCGTCCGTTATACATACTGTCTGGGTTTGATTAAAAAATCTGTTCCAGATGAATACTTCCTGTGAAGGCCGGGAACAGAAGATATTTTTACGAAAATACCTGAAACCGAAATTATTGTAGTGCCTAATATAACAAAAAAATATATAATCAAAAGCCTGGTATGGTTTTTGATGGTTAAGCCCATATGAAGAAATGTTTTGCGCTTCGTTCACTTTGTCTTCAGGTTGGTTGCTGCAATACCAGGAAATGCCCTTGTTACCTCTGATCTGCTTTTTTGTCAATCGGCATGGATTACTTGAATTATCGTAGGGCTGCGGTAAACTATTGTCTTCTCGATGTGGTTAAGTAGTTGACGGTGTATCTGTCACGTATTGAAACACATAAACGGGAATAGAGTATGCGTTTGATTCTGATGACCGGAAAAGGAGGCGTAGGAAAGACCTCGATGGCGGCGGCTACGGGACTCAAGTGTGCTGAAATGGGATATAAGACACTGGTGCTGAGTACAGATCCCGCACACTCTCTTGCCGACAGTTTTGCTGTAGAGCTTGGGCATCAGCCCAAAGAGGTATGTCAAAATCTGTGGGGCGCCGAGCTTGATGTTCTTGAGGAACTTGAACAGAACTGGGGTTCTGTCAAGCGATACATTACCGAAGTATTGCAGGCCCGCGGTCTTGAAGGCGTTCAGGCGGAAGAGCTCGCTATTCTTCCGGGATCTGATGAGATTTTCGGCCTTGTCAGGGTTTTCCGGCATTTCAAGGAAGGGAATTATGATGTGTTGATCATAGATTCCGCTCCTACAGGAACAGCGCTCCGGTTACTGAGTATTCCTGAAGTTGCCGGTTGGTACATGCGCCGTTTCTACAAGCCTCTGGAGAAAGTCGCGGTAACACTCCGGCCAATAGTCGAGCCGTTATTCAGGCCGATTGCGGGATTTTCCCTGCCTGACAAGGAGATGATGGACGTACCGTATGATTTTTATCAGAAAATCGAGAAGCTTGGGGAAATTCTGATGGATAACGCCGTGACATCGGTACGGCTTGTCACCAATCCCGAGAAGATGGTGCTCAACGAGTCTCTCAGGGCTCATGCCTACCTCAGCCTTTACGATATTTCTACAGACCTTATTATCGCCAACAGGATCATTCCCGATGAGGTGACCGATCCCTATTTCCAGTACTGGAAAGAAAATCAGAAAATATATCGAGCGGAGATTCATGAGAATTTCAAGCCTCTGCCTGTCAAAGAGGTCCCGTTGTATTCACGGGAGATTTGTGGTCTCAAGACGCTCGATACACTGAAAGATCTGCTTTATGGTGACGAAGATCCTTCGCAGGTATATTATAAAGAGAAGACGATGCGGGTTGAGCAGGTCAAGAACGGTTATACGCTTGAGATTGCGTTGCCGGGGATTCAGAAAGACCGGATAGAGATCAGCAAGAAAGGTGACGAACTGAATATACGTATTGGCAATCACCGTCGTAATCTTGTGCTGCCACAGGCTCTTGCAACGCTGAAGACCGCAGGTGCGGAAATGGAAGATGAATTACTGAAGATCTCTTTCGAAGAGATAAATGTCAGAAAAAAAGGAAAATAGAGCGGATAAAACAGGTTTGTTCTCCTTAAGAGGTTGTTTTTATTGATTGTTCTTCTTACTATTAACTATAGTTATGGCATATACTTTGTTTTTTGATGCAATAGTTGAATTTGTTTGATTAGAAGAGGAGGGCGTTGATTATGGCTTTTCAGGTAGGAGATCCGGTTATCTATAAGAAACCTAAAAGTTCGACGTGCCCCGGTCCACGTGCAAGAGATGTCTATCCTCTTAAGCATGGGGAGACCTATCATTACATTGTAGACAAATTCTGGAAGGTTGTCGGCGTCAATAATGACGATACGGTAGAGGTAGTTACCCGTAAGGGTAAAAAGCATCGTATCGAGAAAGACGATCCCAATCTTCAAAAGGCGCATTTATTCAAGTACATTGTCTATAGAAAACGCTTTCCTGATGTCTCGCCGGACTAATAAGGCGGAACCTTTTTTCTTAATCCTCCCCTTCTCCTACAGGCTCTGATCCTGTTCTCAGGTGGTGAACTTTTGTGTCGAACCAGAGCGGTTTTTCATTACGGAGCATGCTGATGATGACCTGAAATTCAGCAGGCTCATTGAAAATCCGGTTTTCAATGAGCTGGTTACTCGAGTCGTAAAGAGCGATTCTTCCTTTGTGCCCATTTAAATCCCATCTGCTGTAGTAGCTTGTAACAAGTACATTTGCCATTGTTGTGCCGGTTTTTGTGTTAAAGCTGCTGGATAATTGCTTGTTAGCTGAATAGCGCTATGTTCTCGCCTCTGCAAGGGCGAAAGATTTTTCGCCCCTACGTTCTTATGCTGACAAATCAACAAATCAACGATTCAACAGTTCAACAAGCTCATTTTACTTCTCACGAACAAACGTAGCACCTTTCAATACCGCCCATCCCGTAGTTGCTTTTTCTCCTGAAGGCGTGATGGTTTCAGCGGAAATCAGGGCATTGTCCAAAATGGTATAGAGGAGATTGGCCCCGGTCAGATCAGCCCCCCTCAAATCGGCGCACGTGAGATCGGTATCGTAGAGATTGGTTTTTGAAAGATTTGATTTTTTAAGATCAGCTTCCTGAAGTCTTGTCTCACGGAGCTGCGCGCCAGTCAGATCGGCGCCGCTCAGGTCGGCTTTTTTCATGAATGCACGGTTAAAATCGGCTCCCTGAAGGTTCGCGTTACGGAAAACGGTTTCTACCAGGCTTGCTCTTTTCCATGACGTACTCGACAGGTCAGACTCTGAAAAGTCGGCATGATCCAGTTTCGCTCCGTTCATGGTTGAGCTTGTCATGTCGAGCTTTTTCATGTCAGCACCTTTCAAACCGGCATCATCGAGGTCTTCATCCTGAAGATCGGTTTCCATTTCGGGGTATTGTTTTCGAAGTTCGTTCCATGCGGTGACATCCTCCATGAGGAGTGTTTCGGAAACATTTTCGGTGGTAATGGACTCCGGGTCACTTTCAGTAGCGTTGCCGGAAACCACAGGGGGCGGAAGCGGTTCATATTTCATGACAACCGGCGAACGTTCGGTCTCTTTCGAGAAGCGGGCTCCGTGTAGTGAAGCCCAGAGAGGTGTGGCTCGCTTTCCAGACGGAAGAATGGTATTGTTTGAAATTCTTGCATTGAGAAGCGTTGCCTGTCCGAGCATTTTTGCTCCGGTCAGATTTACTCCCCTGAGATCAGCAGAGCTGAGGTTGGCATCAAAAAAGAGAGCGTTTTCAAGAACAGCACCTGTCAGGTCTGCTCCTTCAAGATTTGCATATCGAAAATCGGTACCGGTAAGGTCAGCGTTAATGAATTTTGCTTCTTTCGCATAGGAATTTTTCAGGTCGGCTCCCCGTAGGTTTGCTCCGCTCAGATCTGTTTGCTTGAGATCTGTTCTTTTCAGGCTTGCTGAAAAAAGCTTTGCATTACGGAAATCTGCTCCATTGAGCTTCGCGCCGTTAAGCCTTGTGTTTACCATACTCGCATTGTGCAGGTCGGCATTTACAAGAGTTGCATCCTCGAGAGTCGCCTTGTCCAGATTTATGGTTCTCGATGGTTGTCCGGAACGCATGGAGTTCCATTCGCCAACACCGGAAAGAAGCTCTTTAAGAGTGGCGGAATCAAATCCGAAGGTCGTATTGCAGGCAGGCCCTCCCTGCAATGCCAGAAGAATACTCGAAAAAATCAGTGTTTTTTTCATGAGAGCACGATTGACATTATCGAATGAAGCAATAGGGGTTAATATATACAACCTGACGGTCAAGGAGGAAATCAGATTCGTGAACGGAGAAGAATAACTGAGCCGGCAAAAATAAGAAAGCCTCCTGTAATAGCTGACTGAGGAGGGATTTCATTCCAGAAGAGGTAGCCGTAAAGAATTGAAAATATAATCGACGTGTAGCTTGCCGCGGCAACAACCGGAGCATTATCCATTCTGTATGCAAGTGTCATAAGGTACTGACCGATGGTCGAAAAGAGCGCTACCCCAATCAGCAGTAGCCATTCTGAATGATCAGGCAGGATGAATGATTCGCCCATCCAGATTGAGCTGATGAGTGCGGTGATGACAAAGAAGTTTGTGATGATCGTTATCGGGTCGTCGGTTCGATTGAGTTTTCTGACGAGCAGATGTGCCATTGCCGAAGCCAAAGCGGCGCCGATAGCTGCCCAGGCGGCTGTTGCCCAGCCGGCAGAAGGTTCCAGAATCAGAATAATTCCCGCCAGTCCTGTTCCTATAGCAATCCAGACAGTGGCAGTTGCTTTTTCGCCTACTATCCATGGGGCGAGAACAGCGAGGATGAGCGGTTGTGTTTTTCCAAGAAAGACGCATATGGCCAGGGGGAGATGCGTCAAGGCATAATAAAAACCGCTGATTGCCAGAAAGCCGAACAGAGAGCGAAGCACAAGCGTCTTCCATGCAGTGACAACAAACTTTTTTTTGCGTAGCCAGAGCACACTCAAAAAAAACGGAAGCGGCACGATGCTGCGGAAGAGAATGATTTCAGGTATCGGCAGTGACGGCCCGATTCCTTTGATCATCGCTGCCATCGTGGCAAAGCAGGCTGAGGCTATCAGCATGAGGACGATGCTCATTGCATGTCAAAAATCAAAAGTTACAAGTCAAAGTGGTTGATCGGGTTTGCCTTTCCGGTCTTGTGTTGAAGGAAAAAAGGAAATTTTAAAGAGGTTTCATAATGCGCTGAAAAAAATCCAAGGAGCTGTCGTTAGAAACCAAATGTATCGACATGGTGTTAGTGATATATAGTTTGACAGTTAATTAATAAACTTGCATATGGAGGATAAAGTCATGACAGAAAAGACAAAATATAGCGGAAAAGTTTTGGTTGCCGGGGCAACAGGAAAAACAGGGACGTGGGTGGTTTCCCGTCTTCAGCATTACGGGGTTCCGGTCAGGGTTCTTACCCGCTCTGCGGAAAAAGCCAAAACTCTTGGTGATGTTGAGATAGTGGAAGGAAGAATACAGAGTGACGAGGATGTTGCAAAAGCGGTTTCAGGTTGCACGGGGGTGATTTCCGCCCTGGGTTCAAGCGAGGTTTTTGGTGATGCTTCTCCGGGCGAGGTTGACCGGGACGGAGTCATAAGGCTGGTTGATCAGGCTGCCAGGGCGGGGGTGAAACATTTCGGTCTTGTCAGCTCAATGGCTGTAACCAAATGGTATCATCCTCTGAACCTTTTTGCCGGTGTTCTCATGAAGAAGTTTGCAGCGGAGGAGCATCTGAGGGATGTATTCGGTAAAGAAGGTCGTTCCTATACGATTGTTCGTCCGGGAGGTCTTAAAGATGGAGGGCCATTGCTCCATGATCTTCATGTTGATCAGGGTGACAGACTGTGGAGCGGCTGGATAAATCGCGGAGATGTCGCGGAACTCCTGGTTGTTTCTCTCTGGACTGACAAGGCAAAGAATAAGACTTTTGAGGTTGTCAACGAAGGTGAAGAGGAGCACGCCCAGAAGAGTCTGGAGGGCTACTATGACAAACTTGCAAGTTAACGGTCGAAATCTTTGCGCGTTACGGGGGCGTTATTTTCGGGTTTGTGCGCGGGCTGATGCTTGGTAGCCCGCGCTTCTATTAGTACAAGGTATATGTTGTCTTTACCTCAGGGGGTTAGTATATCGGGCAGTTTTTTCCGAAACATTCCTTGTTTGCTTCATGCTGCTTGCACTTCAGCACCTTTTCTGCCCGGAGCGGAATGTCCATGATCTCTTTTGAAAGCTCTGCAGCTTTTTTCAGGGCAATCCAGCAATCCCTTTGACAGCATCGGGCGGCTTGTAATGCGGCGATCTCTTCCAGAACCGCTGCGGTTATCTGCTGAACGTTTTTTCTTTCCGCTGCTTTTACAGGATTTGCTTTGAGCAGGATGCTGAACGCGATGCCTGTTCCGGTTGCCGCACCGCAGATACCCATGAAACCGCAGGAACCGCCAGGGATGGTTTTGCCCCGGTTGATGCCGCTTTCAATGATCATGTCATGAATGTCGCCGCCAAGATTTCTCCACGTCGCAAGAATGATACCGGGTATCATGGCGTGGTATTCCGGACCATGAACCGGTATGGACGGGTGAGATCTGATCCGTTCCATAAGTTCTATCATGTCTGTTTCTTCGGTCGCCAGGCAGATATGCTTTATAACCTCGACCGCATCATCGCTATGGCAGGTGTCGCAGACATAATGTCCTTTGCCGCATAGTGACGATGAACTGTACTTCCGGCCACAGTAGCCACAGGAATGCTCTTGTTCATTTTCCGTGTAGATGAGTTGCTCCCCGCAGATCATGCAGCCTGATGCGTGACGTTTTTCCGGTGAGGAACCGGACTCTTTGTCCTGCCCGTTCATTTGCTTTTCATCCGGGGCGATTGAGCAGGAACAGCAGTTTTCCGCTTCAATATTGACTACATAGTCATGTTCGTCAAAAATGAACAGGCTCTCTCCAAGCATTTCAGCTTCTGTTCTGTCGATGAACGTCTTTTTTCCAGGGCGCAGGATTGTTCCACGACAGGTGACAAGTTCAGGAAGAGGCCCGCGATACATTGCCGTAACGGTCTCCGTGAGCCTGGGTTTCACGGATGAATAGGTGAGCGAATAGAAGGGATGCCCCTGTATGTTTCTGTAGGGGAAACGCTTGATAAGCTGCGTTGCCTCGAATCCTGTCTCTTCAAGCAGGGCCATCAGGTGTGATTCGGAAAGCGCTCCGGCAATGCACTCTCCTCTCAGGGTCTCATCGTTACTTATGGACGCGTCAGGCTCGGTTTCGCAGACAACGTCCGAAATAACCAGTTTTCCTCCCGGCCTCAGGACGCGCAGAATTTCAGCATACGCTTTTCGTTTGTTGACGGAAAGGTTCATGACGCAGTTGGAGAGCACTACATCTGCAGAGGCGGTCTCCAGAGGTAACGTTTCAAGGTAGCCGGTGAGGAAGCTGACATTGTTGTAACCGAGATTCTCCGCTACGCTTTTTTCGGCCTTTCTTGCCATGTGTAGCATGGGGTCGAGCATGTCTATGCCTCTGACAGAGCCGTTTTTTCCGGTCAGCCTTGAAGCGATGAAGCATTCTACACCGTTGCCGCATCCCAGGTCTACGATATCATCTCCCTCGGAAATCCCGGCATCCAGTACAGGACTGCCGCAACCATATCCCCGGAAACGGTACTCGGACGGGATGTGATTAACCAGAGCGGTGTCATAGCCGACAGGATTGAGTATAGCCTCATTTTTGTCACCTACGGCATCTGTGTAGAAATCCTGTATGGAGAAGAGACTGCTTTGAGAAGCTGTAGCGAGCAGACAGTTCGAGTGAATCAGAGCGATACTGCCATGGGCGCTGCAGCTTTCGAGTATTTCGCCCATCTGCACTCGAAGCGCAGGGTTACGGGTTGTTGCGTTCTCTTCCGGGACGGATCCGGCGATAAGCCAGAGCACGGTACGTTCATACAGAGGCAGGTAGGGGTCACTGCCGGAAAACGTTCCGTTGTGTATGTAGCTGTGATCGATATCCCCGCCGCCCAGAATAAAACGCATCGGCGAAGCTGTATCGACAATGGAGGCATTGCGAACAGTTTCAAGAACTGGGCTGTTTTTCCATGCATTGACGAGTCCTTCATCCAGTGATATTGAGAGTTCAGGGATGCCGATCAGTGCAGCCGAAGGGTAAAGTTTTTTGTCAGGGCCTATTGCAAGCGATTCCCAACCGGCAGTGGATCCGTCGTGAATGGTGCCTGGCGGCGAGAACACCCTGCTCTTCAAGGATTCTATGTTGTCAATAGGTATTCCGAGTTTCTCCGCCTTTCGTGCGGCAAGCGTAAGATTGATGAAGAGCTCTTCCGGATGCGCAAACTGCTGTCCTGTGCCTCGCCCCCGGATGAAATACCACATGAAATGCACATTTTTTGCTCCGACACTGGCTGCGAAATCAATCATGGGTTCCATGTCAGGTATATTCTGTCTGGTGACACACATCGACAGGGTATAAAAAATGCCCTCTTTTTTAAGCCATTGAAGATTTGCTGTGAGTTTGCTGAAAGCGTCTTTACCCCGCAGCGAGTCATGGTTTTCTTCAAGCCCATCCAGGCTGATTTGCAGATGGACGCGGTGAGAATCGCCGTTGAGACTGCTGAAAAGTTTTTTTATCAGGAGCCCGTTGGTCAGAATAACCAGATGGGTATCGGGAAGCTCGAGAATGCCGTTTACAATGCGGTCTATCTCACGGTGCACAAGAGGTTCTCCGCCGGTCAGGGCAAAGAGCCTGCATCCCTGCTGCCAGGCTTCACCAGCAAGAGAGAGTATGTCCTCAGCCGAAAGTTCTGCCTCTTCTTCCGGTGAAGATGAAAAAAGGCAGTGGGAACATGCCATGTTGCAGCGGTTGGTGATGTGAAACCACAGCTCCCGTATGTTTTTCAGTGTCAGAGACGATGCCCGTCCTGTGTAGCCGGGGGATCCCTGTTCAGGAAGTCTTGAAAGGAACCGGTTGTCTTCTTTTCCGTAGCAATCACCGTTTTTATTGTACAGGGATTGTAAAACCCTGTCGCCCTCCTGGTTCGGCACAAACCAGTCTGCTGTTTTTCTGCTGAAATATATCGGCGTCGCATCTATTGAATACCTGTCCCAGGAAGCGATACTGTTTCGCATGAATTCTCGGGGGCTTGTTTTTCTGAAAGGTGAGCGAGTTTACGGGAATAAAAAAAGCAGCACTTCGTCAGAGAAGGTGCTGCTTTGAAGATATGAAAAACTCTGCTGTAGGGCTCAGTCCTTAAATCGCTGCTCAACAGCTTTTGTCGGTCGAGCATAACCAGATGTTTCCGGGGACGACCCCTGCAGGCCTGCGCTGGTTGTTCCTTCTTTAATATAAGGATAAGCATTTTTCAGCAGACGTTTACTGCTTTTGCCTACACCTTCCATGTAATCAGCCATTACCCACCAGTGCCCATCTGTAAATATTTCAACAATTTTTCCGTATGCAACAGCCCAGTCGGTAAAGGTTCCCGAGTTATTACTCATATTGAAACTCCTGCTTTTTCTGATGCTAAATAGTTTAATTCCCTTATAGGAATCTATAGAATTATTTTTTTAGAACAAAAAGATTCTTTCGAGATCAGGTGTTTTACGATCGTCTTATGAAACTGTTATTCAAAACAGTCTCGGTAATCCAGACTACAAGCAGGTTGGCAAGGACTGAGGCGGCTATGTACCAGGTCCATGCAAAGGTCAGATAATCCAGCACGAATACTGTGCCCATCCCGGCTATCAGCCCCATCGAGAGGCTGAAAACATGAAACTCTTTGCCGCTAACGGAAAGGAGGAAAAGGCCGAGCAGTCCTCCGTAGGTAAAAGATGCGATTTTAAGGCCCAGCACGACAATTGCGTTGTCGCTTTCATCAAATACCAGTGCTATGCTGATGAGTACGGCTGCCCATCCGAGGCTTATCAACCTGGAGCGTTTCAGTGAAGCGTTGCCCCCCAGCAGATCGGTTACCGTCGATGAAGCGAGTGAGTTAATTGAAGAGCTGAGTGTTGACATTGCGGCCGAAAGCACGCCTGCGAGCAGGAGGCCTTTCAGGCCGACAGGCAGGTGGTTGACAATGAAAGAGGCGAACTCACGGTCTTTTTCAATCTGAACATCTCCGATAAAAAGATAGATCAGCGAGCCGGCAAGCAGGAATACAGTGAACTGAATGAATACAAAAAATCCGCTTCCGATCATCGCTTTTCTTGCCGCGCTGAGGTTTTTGCAGCCGAGCACGCGCTGTACCATCATATAGTCAACTCCATGTGACGCGAATGAAAGGAGTATACCTCCTGTAAGTGCGCTGAAGAAAGCCCAGGGCTCTGAAAAGAGGCGCCAGTCATGATTGATCACTTTCAGCTTGCCTTCGTTGGCAAGGGCTCCCAACGCTTCGGGTAGTCCGACATCGAGGTTTGCGGCGATAAACGCAATGGTGATAATTCCGCCGACAAAATATAGGACGAACTGGATGCTGTCGATCCAGACGATTGTTCGTATTCCTCCCGACAGCGTATAAACCAGTGTGACGATACCGATAATGAGTACCGAGGCTGAGAGGGACCATCCGGTTACCGCTTCAACGACCACAGCAGTAGCAAGGAACCTTACCCCGTCAGCTAAAATTCTGGTGACCAGAAAAACAGTTGAGGCAAGTTTTTGCATGTGAGGGCCGAAACGGTTTCCGATTACTTCATAAATCGAGCTGACTCCTTGACGGAAGTAGATCGGAAGCAGCACAGCGCTGACCAGCATTCTGCCGATGATATAACCCATAGCGAGCTGCAGAAAAGTCCAGTCACCCCTGAACGCTATACCTGGGATGCTGACGAAAGTCAGTACCGAAGTTTCAGTGGCAACAATGGAAAACATGGCGACGATCCAGGGGAGGTTGCGCCCCCCGAGGAAGTAATCACCGGTAGTCCGGTTGGTGTGTCCCTGCCAGATCCCGTATCCGGCCATTGCGGCAAGGAAGCCTATGATGATGATGAGATCGAGCGTCTGCATACGGTAAGTTACGGGAATGAATTAATGATAGAGATGATAGTTCTGCTTGATGGACAGAAACTCCTGTTCATCATCCGCCCATGATGCTCTGATTTCCGCTAAGGGAGTATTGTTCTCTATCATGGTTCTCAGTCTGCTGCTGCCGCAGAGCAGGTCAAAAGCGGGAAAGCGGTCGTTGAATTCATAGACCTCGCGGAGAAATTCCAGCTGATCAGGGTAGAGTTCATGGAGCGCGGCGGTGATGGCGATACCTGTCATGAAGGCAGCAAACGTGACCGGATCGGTCACATGAAGGAACATTGCGCCTGAAACTTCGCCGGTATATTTGTGGAAAGACGGCTTAAAATAGGCCGGGCGAAACAGTACACCTTCGATGCCGATCGATGCAAGGTATGTGCTGAGGACATCGGGTTCAATAAATGGCGCGCCGAAGTGAAGGAAAGGTGTCGTGGTGCCTCTTCCTTCGGAAACGTTCAGTCCTTCAAAAAGACACATGCCGGGATAGACCAGAGCTGTTTGCCAGGTCGGCATGTTTGGTGAGGGGCCTATCCAGTGAAGCCCTGTATCCGGGAAATGCATCGAACGTTCCCACCCTTTCATGGAAAGAATACGAAGGTTTACATCAAGTTTATTCTGATCGAGATAGAGCAGGGCAAGCTCTCCTGCTGTCAAGCTATGCCGTGGGGGCACTGGAAGTATTCCGACAAACGAGCGATATGCGGGATCCGGCAGAGGCCCTTCAACGGTTATGCCATTAAGGGGGTTAGGGCGGTCGAGTACGAGAACTTCAATGTCAAGACCGCTGACCGCTTCCATGAAAAGAGCAAGGGTATTGCTATAGGTGTAGTATCGTGAACCGATATCCTGAATGTCGAAAATCACCAGGTCGATATTCTGCAGCAAGCTTTCATCCGGAAGGAGAGAACTGGCGGAATCTCCATAGAGGCTTATAACGTTGCAGTCAATTCCGGGCTGTTCGGTGACGGCTACCTGATCCTGTTCTGTCGAGAATAGCCCATGCTCCGGAGAAAAGATGACTTTCAGGTTGATATCCTTTTTCCGGAGTTCCAGCCATGAATATTTCAGGTTGAGGGTGACCGATGTCTGGTTGGCGATGAGGGCGACGTTCCGTTTTTTCAGCGGACCCGGGTTCTGGAGGAGTATGTCGAGGCCGTTGAGTACCATGTTAGGAAAAAAACGTTGATTTGTGGAAGGGTTGAATTGTTGATCTATCGGATCATATACGCTTGATTGTCGGAAAGCCTGTTGATCTGAAAAATCACGCGCCCAAAGTTCGTGGTGCTCCTGCTCGTCAGTAGTATAGGGAAAATTTGTTCAATCCACAGAAATCATGCCGCCCGGAAAAACGATTGCCCGATCTATGACACTGTTTTTTTCAATAACTGAACCAGGAAGCAGAACGGAATGACAGACAGACGCGCCTTTGTCAATGCAGCATTGCCTGCCGACTACGGATTCATGAACTGTTGCGTCGCTGTGAATGACCGCATGTGACGATATCGTATGGGGATCGAGTTCTGTTTGTCGGCGTATCCGTTTGCCGAGATTCAGGATATTCTTTCTGCTTGTGATGTTTGCTCCCCAGAAGCTCTGCGTTGTACCGATGTCTTGCCAGAACCCCTCGTGGCGAAAATATCCGAGGCTTTCATGTGCAATAAGTCCTGTAAATCCCGTGTCGACGATGCTTGAGAACCCCATGGAAAGGTAAGGGAAAATCGACGGGCTTAGCACAGCTGCCCCCGCATAGATATAGTCTGAGTGTAAACCGGTTTTTCGCATGTTTCTGAAGTCCCATACTTTTCCTTCGCGCATGCCGACATCACCGATTGTTTTTGCTTCTGGTGTTTTAAAAAGCATGAGTGTTCCCTGGTTTTGGGAGCTATTATGGCAGTCGAAAAACGATTTCAGGTTGAAATTTGCTATGATGTCACTGTTGATAAGAAGAAAGGGCTCGTTATCAAGCATATGTTCACAGCGTTTCAGCCCTCCTCCGGTTCCGAGAATAGTGGTTTCCTCTGAAATCTGTATATCCATACCGAAATTGTTGTGTTCAGAGAAAAAGCGGTGAATAAGCTCGGTATGATAATGGACATTACAGATTACCGTATCAATACCTGCTTCCTTGAGAAGAGCGAGCGTGTAACAGATGGATGGAACATTGAGTACAGGAACAAGCGGTTTGGGCGTGTCATTTGTCAGTGGCCTGAGTCGGGATCCGAAACCTGCAGCAAGAACAAATGCTTTCATTGGTTGAGCGGTTCCAGTAGGTTCAGGATGATTTTTCCCGCTGTTTTCAGCTCTTTTTGTCGTTCGATGTAAGCAGGAAGATATGCAAGTGTCGGAGAAATGTATTGTTCGAATGAACTGTTTTTTCGCTCGTTAACCTGGTGAAAAAAAGTGCCGAGAGCCTTGATATTTCTCTGAAATGCCATCATATCGAACAAATAAAGGTATTCGTCATAGCTCATTTCCATCATTTTTCTTTCAGCGAGCCGATCGTAATGGTAGCGTTGCATTTCGCAGACAAATTCCTGATCAAGAGTTACATAGGAATCTTTGAGCAGGGATACGGCGTCATATTGCGGAAGGCCCATTCTGGCATCCTGAAAATCTATTATTACCGGTTTGTTTCGGAAGACAAGAATGTTCTTGCTGTGGTAATCCCTGTGGTTTAGTACGAAATGTTTCTGTCTGAAAAGTGTTTTTGAGATTTTCGAGAACTCGTTTTGTAAGGTGCTGATCGTTTCTGACGCATGTATGCAAGGTGCCCGGTTTTTGAGTGTGTGCGTCATGAAGAAATCGAACTCAAACATGAGCTTGTCCTGGTCAAACGACCTGTTGAACGGCAGCGTGTCTTTTTGGCCTCTGATTGATTGCAGCCTGATCATGCAGTCAATACTTTCTCGGTAGATGGTCAGGGCGAAAGAAGGATCTTTGAGAATACTGTCCTGCAGCCGGATGTTTCCGCAATCCTCGATAAGCATTGATGATTCGGACTTGCTGCTTGCGATGATCCGGGGAACCGGCACTGAATTATGGCAGAGCAACTGCTGGACTTCCAGAAACGGGTAGTCGTTTGAAGGGAAAGTAGAGAAATCAGGATCTATGCAGAGGATCCAGGTTTGTTCAGAAGAAAAAACCCTGTAGTATTTCCGGGTTGATGCATCACCTGCTATCGGCTCTATCCTGAGTTTCCGGAGTTGCAATTCGGAGAAATAGTAGCGAAGGTATTTTTTTTCGGAATGCATGATCCTCTGTGACGTCAGTACTCCAAGCCCGGAAGCCGTTGCTTTTGCTGCCGCACGAGAGCGTTTGATAAAAAAAGCACCTTAATACAGGGCTGTATAAGGTGCTGAAACTTATCGGTGGAATTTCTTACTTCGAGCCGCCACTGATAGAAGAAGAAATATTTTGCAGTACCTGATTTACTGTGTCAACGACATTTCCTGTCAGATCTGTCATGGTTTTTCCGAGGGGTCCTGCCATTTCAGATGCGGATTTGATACCGTTGTTGAGCATTTCAACCTGCTGTTGGCCAAGTTTTGTGAAAGTTTCCATAAGGCCGGAGATTGCACCTGCAAGATCGTTGTTGGATTCGTTTGCCATGATAGTTGGTTGTTTGGTTGTTTGGTTGTTTGGTTGGAAAGAGATACTAAAAAAAACTGTTATTTGTAAGCTGTCGCACTATTTACTGCTAAAGCAACAGCAAGTAATTATTTTGAAGAAAATTAAAATAATTTCACAACTAACGCAAGCACAAAATGACAGTAGTTAAAAAAGACAGGGAACTTACTGATCGTTTTTGTGCTCTCCGATAAACTTGTTGAGAATAAAGACAATAACCACGCCGGAAAGATAAAATGCAACAGGCGCAAAGAGTGTCGTATAGTTTATTGAGTTTTCCATGGAATCATAAGAAGTTTGATTTTTTTGATGGCGGCAGAGCATTGTTTTTTTCAAAGTTCTTGAGCTGATTACGCAGGTGTTTTCTGAATGCGAGGCTCGAGAGCAGATTGATCAGAGGGTAGGGATTGGCCCGAACTCTGTTGACGATGTTTTTCCAGGAGTAACTCTGGTAATAGATCTGCATGAACTTGTGCTGGAAAGAGACCGGATCATAATGCTTGGATTTCACGACAAGGTTGAGGGCGTTGTATTTCTCCCAGTCTTCGTCTGTAATCAGCCCGCTTTCCTTGTATTCATGATACATTTTTGTGCCTGGATAAGGCGTGATGATCTGAATGATCGGCATAAAGACGTTATTTTTGCCGATAAATTTGACCAGTTCATCCATATCTTCGAAACTGTCCAAATCAGGATTGACCAGGAAATTCGCCTGGATGTTGAGACCGGCTCTTCTGCATCGTTCGATGACTTCGACGATTTTGTCGGCTGAATTGACATGGCCTTTATTATAGGCTTCAAGTGTACTTTGCTTGATCGATTCAAAGCCGACCAGCGCCATGTTGCATCCCGCATCGACAAGTTTTTTGATCGTTTCATCGTCTTCGAGGAAATTCATGCTTAAAAAGACGCTGAACATGATATCGCACTCTTTGAGCAGGTCGAGAGCATTCCAGAGCTTGGACTTGCTGATGCCCAGGTTTTCATCGCAGAGCATAAACCACGGCTTTGCATTTTTCTTGCCGGTGCTTTTGAAAAAGGCCTCTTTTGCCGCTACGATCTGCGCTTTCAGGTCGTCATCGGCTTGCCGCCGGTAGAGGGCTCCCGTGAAGTTCGGGGTGACGCAGAAAGAGCATTTATAGGGGCATCCTCTGGTAATGTAAATCGGTATCGATTTTGTACTGTCTACTTTTTCCCTTTTCGATGCTTCGGCTATCCTTTTGTAATCGAGAGGGACAATTTGTTTTACCGGAGGAAAATCCTTGGCATCGTAAGAGGGCTTGAGATCACCAGCCACAACATCATCAAGAACTGTTTGCCAGAGGTTCTCCGCTTCACCGCAGACAATACAGTCGGCATGCTGTGCCGCTTCTTCAGGATTGAACGAGACATGCAAACCTCCAAGAATGACCGGTATGCCCTTTTTTCGGAATTCGTCGGCGATTTCATATGCTCTCGTTGCATCGATGGTGCGTGAGGTGATGCCTACGAAATCGTAATCACCATCGTAGTTTACAGTATCGCCGAAGTGCTCGTCGGCAATTTCTATGTCATGATGGGAATGCGTCAGGCTGACCAGAACACCAATTGCCATGTGGAAGAGCGGTTTCTGGTTGGTCTTCGAATCTTTTTTGCCCTTGGGAGCGACGAAAAGGATCTTCAGCGATTTTTGCTTGTCTACTACTGCTTTACTCATGGCTGAATCATGGCTAATATCCGATAGAGTTTTTCAATACTTGTTTGAATCGGGCGTTACACCTCTCTTATCGGTATGGCAGAATGCTAATGTTACAGAAGCATGCGTCTCGCTTCCATTCGTTATTGATTCATAGTATAGTGAAATTGCTGAGATAAATGAAGAGTACGGGATGGCGATTTGTAAACAAATCATCGGTGCTGGAAAACTTTCGTCAAGGAGTTCCATGGATTTCTTTTTAGTGTGAACGGTTATTCCTATATTGAGCCTTTAAAAACCGGATAGTCGGAGCCCGGAGCTTTAATTCTCCAAGGCCTTGAGGCCATCGTGTGCTCCGCTACGGTAGTGTATTTCTTCATAATTGCATTCCCGGAAACCATGCCGCGTTATACTCCTGAGCAGTTAGCCAAGCGAAATTCTTCTGTCTGGACGGACGTTCAGCTTATTCTTGCACCCATTCAGTTTTTTGTTTTTCTTGCGGGTGTCGGTGTGACATTCCTTTATTACCAGAACAACGAGATCTTCAGCTTCTACTGGGTGAGCATTGCCATCTTGTTCAAGACGTTTCTATTCGCCCTCTTGTTCATTACAGGGGCTTATTTTGAAAAAGAGATCTTCAACAAGTGGATTTTTTCGAAGGAGTTTCTCTGGGAAGATATCGGGAGTGTAACTGCAGGGGCATTTCATCTGCTTTACTTTGTCATGGCCTATCTGGGGGCATCCGAGGATGTTCTTGTCTGGGAAGCTTTTCTCGCATACTTCACGTACGTCGTCAACGCTTTGCAGTATCTCGTCAGGATCGTTCTTGAAAAGCTCAATGAAAGACGTCTTAAAACGGAAGGGGTTGTATAGAATTTAAGCACTTAACGTATAAAACACCATTGATTATGCTGGTTGGCAGTTTTAAAAGTTTGTGGAACAGGGCGGTATTTTACGTTGGTCTCGGCTGGCTTGTCCTGATTGCTTTGATATGGAATACCGATCAGCTTGCAACGTCGGCTGACCGTCAGATATATATCGGAGTCATCGCTGCAGGTTTTCTTCTGGTTTACGTTTCCGGATTTATTATCGAAGCGATGTACAAGCGAAAGCAGGCTGCAAACCGGTAGATTGTTCCGGCTTTTTTATAATTATCGAGTTTTTTCTATAATTAATTTCTTTTAATTTTTTAATGGCAAAAGGCAATTTGAGTTTCCACTGACCGGCAAGCCGGGGGTTACGAAAATATGCGTGTTGCCAGACAATGACCCAATAAGGTGAAGTCATGACTACAGCCACAGCGACAAAAAGGGTAATCAGCAAGGAGGACATACATTTAAAGGCGCGTTTGCTTTCCGAAGGAGCGAAGGTGACCGTAAACAAGCCGCCGGCAACGGGCTACAATCCGTTCCGGGCTATGGTGATCAACGGCAGCGATCTTGCCACGCTTGTACGCCAGGAACCCTATACCCGTCTCGAGGTACAGGTCAATGGTGATGACCTCGAATTCCTTGACTGCGGAAAACATCTCGCGAACGGCAGAATGCAGGAATGGTTCTCTTGGCGAGACGGCACACTGAGCAATGGTCGTCCTGTCAATGCCGCAGTTATCGGTATGAACCAGGATATAATCAATATCCATTACAGCTACAGCTGCGACAACAATAATACCGGCAGGTCATGCCGGTTCTGTTTTTTCTTTGCTGATCAGCATGTAGGAGTTGGAAAAGAGCTTGCCAAGATGCCGTTCTCTAAAATCGAGGCTCTTGCAAAAGAGCAGGCCGAAGCGGTTAAAATCGCTACAGATGCAGGTTGGAGGGGTACTCTGGTTATTATCGGCGGCCTGGTCGATCCTGAGAGACGGGGTAAGGAGTCTGAACTTGTTGAGCTTGTAATGGCTCCCCTGCGAGAGCAGGTCAGCCCTGAGGTTCTCAATGAACTTCATATTACGGCTAATCTTTATCCGCCGGATGACTTCAAGGAAATGGAGCGCTGGAAAGCCTCAGGTCTCAACTCTACCGAGTTCGATCTTGAAGTGACCAATGCGGACTACTTTAAAGCGATCTGTCCAGGCAAATGCGCGACCTATCCTCTCGAATACTGGCTAGAAGCTCAGGAGGCATCTGTAGAGATCTTCGGCCCGGGAAGGGGAACAACAAGTTTTATCCTGATGGGTATTGAACCGATGAATTTGATGCTTGAGGGCGTAGAAGAAAGAATGTCGAAAGGAGTCTATCCGAACATGCTTGTTTACCAGCCGGTACCAGGTGCGGATATGTTCAGGATGCCCCCTCCTAATGCAGATTGGCTTGTTGAGGCGTCGGAAAAAATTGCGGATCTGTACTTCAAGTATGAGGATCGCTTTGATATGCCTCTTGCTGAAGATCATCGCCCGGGTTATACAAGAATGGGACGTTCGCAGTACATTATCCTTGCCGGAGATGAAGTTGCCCGAAGGCTTCAGGAGCAGGGACATGAACTTCCGGAAGCCTATCCCGTTTGAAATAGAGGGAACTTGCTTCTTAAAAGAAAAGCCGTTCATCTGCTCTTGCTGGTGAACGGCTTTTCTTTTCGTGCTGAAACGCTGAAAAAGAAAAAGTGGCAGAGGGGGGTGCGGCGGTTACAACCAGTCAGCAAGCAATCTGGCTTCCCAGCTCCAACGCTCGAAATGTGAGAGTTCGGTTACGGTTGCATGATCGAGTTCTTCACGGGTAAAATCGAAATCATGATTTCGGATGATTTCCCAGCGTGCATCCTTGTTTTCGGCATTGTTTACTTTATCGGCAAGTTCGCTGTCCGACTTCATTTTTTGCAGAAATGCCGCAGCAGAATTTTGTGACATATGGTCTATACTCCTGGAAAAATATGTTAAAAATGTTTAAGTGATGGCTAATTTAAGCAATAATCCTGCGCTGAGCAAGCATCTGCTGCTTTGCTGTTGACAGCAGAGAAAGCAGTTGATTTGCCCCGGTGAGTGACGAAAGGTTTGAAGAGGGGTGAAAATATCATAAATTCAAAGCCATACTTTGACTAATCTCTTTTTCAGGGGTCCTATGCTGGATAGTATTAAAAATTCCTATCCCCTTGTGTATAAATATTTTTGTTCTCTTGAAGGGGGCGAGGAGCATCTCCGACAAATCCAGGAACTTGACCGGTACTGGGAAAATATTCGAGAACGTTCTTGTCCGACTGTTGTGCTTGATGGGGGTGAGTTGCCGTCTGGAGCAGCTATTTCCGGTGATTATGATCTGCTTTATGTCGGCGGAACGCTTGGGATCCTGCATGCTGCGGTGATGGCTGAAAAGTATGGCTGGAAGGTGCTGCTGCTTGATAAGCATGTTGCCGGAAAGTCGACCCGTGACTGGAATATATCGAGAGAAGAGCTCCATGTCTTGTATGAGATTGGTCTTTTTTCTGAGGAAGAGATCGAGGAATGTATCGCCTGCAGGTATAAAACCGGATGGGCGGAGTTCTTTGTGGAAAACGGAAACCAGAAAAGGCTCTATCTTGACAATGTGCTTGACTGTGCGGTCAATGCAGATCAACTGTTAGGAAAAGCGAGGAAAAAAATTCTTTTCAATTCTGCAAACAGGGTTTTTGACCGAACCTTGTTCAGGAAGATATACCGTTTTCCCGATTATGTTGTTGTTGAAGCTGAAGACCAGAACCAGGATCTGTTTTATTACAAGGCCAGAGCTTTTGTTGATGTTATGGGTATCATGTCACCTGTTGCGATGCAGTTGAACGATGGATGTCCGCAGACGCACGTCTGCCCGACAGTCGGTACTATTGCAACCGGTCTTGAGAATGTTGATCAGGAGGTTGGCGAAATTCTTGTGAGTACGGAACCGGCGGATCTGAGTTCAGGAAGCGGTCGTCAGCTTATTTGGGAAGGATTTCCGGCAGGTGGGGAGAAGTATATCACCTATTTGTTTTTTTATGATTCTGTCGACTCCGATAATGACAAGACGCTCCTCGGTCTCTTTGAAACTTATTTCAGAAAACTGCCTGATTACAAAAAGCCCGGACCTGAATTTTCTATAGAGCGCCCTGTTTTCGGCATTATTCCGGCATATTTTCACGATGGTTTTACCCGGACAAGGGTCATTGCTGACGATCATATTCTCATGCTCGGGGATGCTGCCACACTTGGTTCACCATTAACCTTTTGCGGTTTCGGGTCTCTGGTACGCAACCTGTCAAGGCTTACGGGTAATTTGCATGAATCGCTCAAAGTGAATTCTCTGGACAGGGTATCTCTCGAAGCTATCAGTGCCTATGAACCGAATGTCGCAACAATGGCAAATCTGATGAAGTACATGTGTTTTAACGGCAAGACAGATAAGCCTAACTTCGTCAATGAATTGATGAATGAGGTGATGCTTGTTCTCGACGGGCTTCCGGTCCGTTACCGTAAGGCTATGTTCAGAGATTCCATGCAACTGGGAGAACTGTTGACTGTCGGTATTCATGTTGCACTGAAGTACCCCGAGGTTTTGATGGCAACTCCCGCCAAGCTTGGGCTGAACGGTTCACTCGGCATGATAAAGAATATGGTCGGGTGGGCGCTTTCACCGACCGAGTAGCGCCCTCGCGTGATTTATTGAGAGTTTCCCTCAGTTTTTATTTCGGGCACTGAACAGCAAATATCAGACTGTACCTTGCACAGCATACTTTCTGTTGCCTGCTGCAAGATCCGCGATACCATTTTTTCACTCATAAGCTTCAGAATGTTTTCCGGCATGAGGTTCAGCGGGAAAGAGAGTGTGAAGTCAAGTGAGATATCAGTCTCAAAATGCACGGTTGTCAAGTTGTTTTCCTGATGTTGCAGGAAGATTTCCGAGTTTGTCTTGCCTATAAACGTATAATTGTTATTGACAACTACTTTCGGAATTGTTTCGGCATTTCTCCATCTTATTTTTGTAACAGGTCGATTCAGGTCCAAGCCGTTTTTGTTTTTTTTAGACAGTTTAAGAAGCGATTCGCTATCACCCTTAACCAGCTCTTCAGTTTGGCGAACAAAAAAAATCGCGACAATGGGATGGTTTCTTGGATCGTCGACTTCAAATGTCCATTGAAAAATATCCAGCTCCCTGATGTAGGAGACATTTTTGCAGTAAGGATTGCAGTTAAGAATTTTTTCATGATCCGAGAAGTATGTGGCTGAATCATTTAGACAGGCTTCCAAAGTAACAACTGCTTTACTTTTCCCGACAACTTTCATGGTATCGTCTATCTTTTTTCAAAATACTACACGTGGAATAACGATTTTTTTTATTCAACAGTTCCTGCCTCGACTGTTTGAGTTAAAACCAAAAAAACATATACCTTTCTGTGTTAAATATACGGTATTATGACTTTTAGAGATCTGAGCCGAGTGATTGTCGGGGCATCCGTGTTTTGTCGGGACAATGTGCCACGCTCTGCTTCTTGAAGGAATCATTAACCGGGAAAAATACCATGCAGAACATTGTTATTACAGGGAGCAGCCGGGGAATCGGTTTTGGACTTGCAAAGGCTTTTCTGGCAAAAGGATGTCGGGTTATTATCAGCAGCCATAACAAAGGTCGTCTTGATGCAGCCGCTGCCGAACTGAAGAATGGTCGGTCTGACATTCCCCTTTTTGCTTTTATCTGTGATGTGAGTCGTCCTTTGGATGTTGAGGCACTCTGGGACAGTGCCGTTGGTGAACTGGGCAAGGTCGACATCTGGATCAACAATGCCGGGGTTGTTCATTCAATGCGTTCTTTCTGGCAACTTGGTTATGAGGAAATCAGAAAAACACTTGAAGTAAATCTGATGGGGACCATTCATGGCTCGCATGTGGCTATGTGTAAAATGATAGCACAGGGATCCGGACATATTTACAACATGGAGGGCCAGGGTGCAGATGGAAGCGTGATTGCCGGTATGGGGATTTTTGGCACTTCCAAGGCAGGAGTGCATTATTTTTCCAAATTTTTGATCGAGGAGGCAAAAAAAACCCCGGTCAAGGTCAGCACTATTATTCCGGGAATTATCAGAACTGATCTACAGGTTGAAACGGCAGGGAAGACTACTGAGGGTCGTATTTTTCTTGACTTGCTTGGAGAGGATGTCCGATCTGCAACCGGCGATCTGGCTGACAGGATTCTGGGAAACAGTGCACACGGTAACTGTATTAACAGAATGTCTCCTCCGGATATGATAGGAAAGGTTGTTTCTGCTCCATTGCGTTTCTTTTTCGGCCAGCAATAGAGACCGGGAAGAAGATGTTGCCGATTTTACCGAATCTGTTTCGCTACAGGGGAATTGTGTTCCGATTCTTCGGGATACATCGAGTTGCTTTCTATGCCTTGCATAGCCTGTATGCTTGAACAATCGCTCAATTCAGGATATTTTGCCATGCATGAGGAATTACCCTTCAGGATCATTTTCGTTGTCCTGTATGTTATGGGTTTTTTCATGAGGGGATATGTTACTTCCGGTTTGAAAAAAAACTGCCAGAGGATCCTTCCAAAAGCTGGCAATATGCGCAACAGCAGCCGTTTCAGGATCGTCTTTCAGCGCTCGATGTTTTTTTTGTGGATTTTTATTGTGGTAAGCTATGCATGGTATCCGTCGTGGATGAATGTTCTGAAGCTTCCGTTTCCGTTATGGCTTCGCTATGGGGGAGCCGGGGCGGGGTTCATGGCTTTTGTTCTGCTGATCGCAACCATGAAGTCCCTTGGACGATACTGGAGCCCGCTGCCGCAGTTAATGGAAGGGCACGAGCTGATCACCTCCGGGCCTTACCGTTTCGTTCGTCATCCGATGTATGCGGCAATGATGGTGCTGTTTGTTTCGTTTGCACTGGTAACTGCAAACGTACTTGTCACCATCTCAAGTCTTCTCGCCATTTTGCTTACCCTCAAGTGGTGCAACAAGGAAGAGAGAATGCTGATGGATCACTTTGGTGATGAGTACAGAGAATACATGAAACATTCAGGGCGATTCTTTCCGCGCCCATGACATCTGTTCCCTTTGTGTTGGCATATGGTCGTATGGGTCAGGCATTGTTTATACAGATGTGACTTTTTGTGCTATGAGTTATCTCTCCACAGGCAGATGCAGGCTGTACTTTGAAGATACAGTAGAAAATGAAGGTGACGAAAGTGAGGCTGTTGTTTTTTTTAACGGCTGGTCTATTTCATCCAGATACTGGAGGCCATTGATTGATGTGCTTGCGCCGCAGTATCGTTGTGTTACTTTTGACCAGAGCGGTACCGGTAGAACGGAAATCAAGCATCCCAAGCCATCCTTTACGGTCGAAGGGTTAGCTGATGAAGCTGCTGAATTGCTTGATCGTCTGGCTCTTCTCGGTGAAAAAAAACTCCACATTGTCGGTCACTCAATGGGCGGGATGATTGCTGCCGAGATATGCAATCGATACCAGCAGTCCCTGATTTCTGTGGCAATTATCAATTGCGGTATTTTTGATGACGAGCTGCTTAAGTCATTTCATCATTTTCTTGTTGGCGGCATGATCGATCTTTCAATGCTCATCAAGGGCATTTTCCGGTATGAACCGTTCAAGTCTCTTTTTATTAATCGAGCTATCGCGAGGCCTATTGACAGCGTTTACAGAGATATTTTTGTCGAGGATTTTGCTGCAAGCGACAGCCAGGCCTCGACCGCTGTCGGCAAGTTTACAATAGACCCTTCCACTATAGCGAGGTACACGCAGGAGGCTGTCAATATAGGTGCTCCTCTTCTCTGCATTGCAGGTATGGAGGACCATACGATTCCTCCTGAAGGAATGATTACTCTTTACGACAGAAGAATCGAACGGGGTCTTGCTCCGACTGAACTGGTGACATTTGATAATGCAGGTCATCTGCCGATGCTGGAGGTACTCCCCGAGTTTTCAGCAGTTCTTGAAAGGCACCTTTTGTCGGCAAAACATTATTGGGAAAGCAGTTGAGCGAATTTAACGGATGCTATGCTGGTTTTGAGAATAAAAATGTATATTTTATACCCCTACCCGGTATAGGTATTAGTTCGCTTCCTGGAGAATTCAAGTTAAAACTTATGGATGATATCGTTACGAGATTGAAAAAGGTCAACGGGCAGATTCAGGGGCTCGTAAAGATGATTGAGCGACGGGAACAATGTGAAAAGGTTATTGTTCAGTTTCAGGCGGCAAAAGCCGCGCTGGACAAGACCTACTCTCTTGTGTTGAATAACAGCCTGAAGGAGTGTTTAAGCGAGCGGGACTCGGAGAATATGGACAGAATCCTGAAGCTGATATCGAAAAAGTAAGTAGACGGTCCCTAAAATATATTACTAAATGGAAAAGGTGTTATGAAGCTTGTAAACAGAGTTCCAGGTTACATTCTTGCCCTGCTTCTCTTCCTCCCTGTTACTGTCAACGCGGAGGATGTCTTGAGGCTCTCTCTGGAGCAGGCGCTGGAAATCGCGAGCAAAAAAAATTATTCGTTAAAGGCTGCCAGGGCAAGGGTTGACCGTGCTGAAGCACGCAGTAGCCAGGCGGGCAGGCCCTATCTGCCGACGGTAACACTCTCGGAAACGATGGTCTATACCAACGACCCGGCGGCAGCCTTTACCTACAAGCTTCGTCAGGGTAAGATCCGGCAGTCGGATTTTGATCCCGCGAAGCTTAACAATCCTGACGGTATTGCTGATTTTCAACTCGGTCTGGAAGTGCGTCAGCCGATTTTGAATATCGATGCCGATAAAGGTCGGCTGGAGTCGAGGGCGTCAAGGAAATCCGCTGAATATCAGCTTGAGCGGGCGGGTGACAACATTGCATTCGAGGTAAAAAAAACATACTTCTCGCTGGTTCTCGCCAGGAACAATCTTCAGGCGGTCAAGCGTTCGATCAACACCATGCGTGGACATGATCGTGAAGCTGAGAAGGCTTACAAAAAGGGACTGATAAACAGGTCTGACAGGTATTCGACCGCTGTTCGGCTTGCTGAGCTACAAGAGCAGCAGATGATCATTGAGGATGACATCCGGACGGCATCCGATGCGTTGCGGCATATGCTGCGGCTTGAGGGGGAAACCGATATTGTTCCCGTTGACGGACTGCAGTCAAGAGGTGTGAGTGGCGCACTTGCAGATGACACCCCTGTATCTGAACGCGCCGACCTGAAAGCACTCGAAGCGAACAGCGAGGCGGCCGGATATCGATATGAAATGGTAAAGGCGGGCTCAATGCCTCGAGTGAATGCTTTTCTTCAGACCAGTTTGAACGATGACTTTTTTCCCGGACTGGATGAACACAGCTGGACGCTCGGGTTGAATATGAGCTGGACGATCTACGATGGCGGCAGGCAGCCGGGCAGGGAGCAGGAAGCAAAAGCATCCGAACTTGAATCACGCTATGCGTATGAAGAGGCTCGAGACAGAAGCCGTTTCGAGGTTCGACACGCTCTCCGTTCTATTTCCACAGCGAAATCCAGGATAGCTGTCGCCGGTAACGCGCTGAAAGAGGCAGGGCTAAGCCTTGATTATACGGGAGAGCGGTATCGTTCAGGCATGGCCATGACTTTTGAGCTGCTGGGAAGGGAACAGGCCTATACCTATGCGCAGATGCGTTTGAACAAAGCCAGGTACGACCTCATTGTGGCTGAAAGTCTGCTGGAATATTACACTGGTGGATAATTGAAGAGTTTAACAAGCACAACACAACCATGAAGCATTCACTATTTCTGGTATCTGTCGGGTTTTTTCTGTTGTTCTCTGGATGCCGCGGCAACAAGACCGAAACACCTGAGGCAGGAAGAGAGCCCGTGACCGTTCAGGTTGAGAGCATTATGACTGTCGGGTCTGCAGTTGAAAGAGATGGCCGCTCTGTACTTCTGGTGCCGTCGTCTGCTCTTTTTATGCGGGGTCAGCTTGAAGGTGTTCAGATTGTTGATTCGGAAAGTGTTCTCTCTATCCGCTGGATAAGGAGTGGAAATGTTTTCGGGGAGAGTGTCGAAGTGTTGAGCGGACTTGAAGTGGGAGAGAGGATCGTCGTGCCGTATGATGCGACGGCCAGAGAAGGAAATACGGTAACAGACAAGCAGTAAAGGAGGATTTTCGATGAGAGAAGGAATAGCAGGAAAGCTTGCGAAGATGTTTATCAATTCCAGGCTTACTCCTTTATTGATGATTACCGCGCTTCTTGTGGGTGTGCTGGCAACGTCCATGACACCTCGGGAAGAGGAGCCGCAGATTTCCGTTCCGCTGGTTGACCTCTACTTCAGTTACCCCGGAGGGAGTGCCAAAGAGGTTGAAGAGAGGGTCGCAAAGCCTGTTGAAAAGTACCTGACCGAGATAGATGGAGTCGATTATGTCTACTCTACCTCACAGAAGGATTTTGCGCTGGTGACTGTCCGTTATGAGGTTGGTGACGATACTGAGGATAGTATGGTCAAGCTCTGGGCGACCATTATGAAGAATATGGACAGGATGCCTGCCGGGATGCAGTTTCCTCTTGTCAAAAAGGTGTCGATCGACGATGTGTCTGTACTCAATCTTACATTCTGGAGTGAGAGTTACGGTCCCTATCAGTTGAGGAAAGTTGCCTCCCAGGTTGCCGACGAGCTCAAGAAAATCAAGAATATCGGTGATGTTAACCTGAACGGGGGGCTGAAACGACAGTTGAGAATTGTTCTCGACAAGGAAAAGCTTGCCCGGTACAGGATCACGCCATTGCAGATCTCGCGGCAGATCCGGGCATCCAACAGCAGGGTAACCGCAGGAACCTTCAAACAGATGAACCGTGAGTTCACGGTCAATACAGGAGAGTTTCTCAAAACTGCCGAGGATGTGCGAAACGTCGTTGTCGGAATATATAATTCAGATCCGGTGTACCTGAACGATGTCGCGGAAGTTATCGACGGACCGGAAGAGGTTGAGAATTATACATTCTTCGGCTACGGCGCTGCAGTCGGAGAGGCGTCTCCAGGCGGAGAATATCCGGCTGTGACACTCACCGTCGCGAAACGAAAGGGGAGCGATGCAACGGTGCTTGCCGAAAAAGTTCTGGAAAAGGTCGAAGCATTGAACGGTTCCGTCATTACCAAGGGAATTACCGTGACGGAGACCAGGAATTACGGGGAAACCGCTTCTGAAAAGGTATTTACGCTGCTTGAACATCTGCTGGGTGCCGTTGTCGCGGTAACCATCGTCGTCAGTTTGTTTCTCGGCTGGCGCGGCGGGCTTGTCGTGTTCGCCTCTGTGCCGATAACCTTCGCGCTGACCCTGCTGGTCTACTATCTCTTCGATTATACACTGAACAGGGTGACGCTTTTCGCACTGATATTCGTGACCGGTATCGTGGTCGATGATTCGATTATCATCGCTGAAAATATTCACCGGCATTTTTCAATGCGCAGGATGCCGAAAATGCAGGCGGCTATTGCAGCTATCAATGAGGTCGGTAACCCGACAATTCTTGCCACCTTTACGGTCATTGCCTCCGTTCTTCCGATGGTGTTCGTGTCCGGTCTGATGGGGCCCTATATGAGTCCGATGCCCATCGGGGCGTCGCTCGCCATGATTTTTTCTCTCTTTGTGGCGCTTATCGTTACGCCCTGGCTGGCATTTCGGTTGCTGAAAGCGGAAAAAACGCATGCAGAGGAGTATGATATCCGAAACTCGCTCTATTACAAGGTGTATGAAAAAACGCTTGTTCCCCTGCTCGATAGCTGGTGGAAGCGTGCGATCGCTTTTGCGTTTGTCGGCCTGTTGCTCCTCGGATCCATTGCAATGATTCCGCTGAAGATGGTGGAGCTGAAAATGCTGCCATTTGATAACAAGAGTGAGTTTCAGGTTGTTGTCGATATGCCCGAGGGGACAACGCTCGAACAGACCGCACGGGCGACAAAGGATATTGTATCCTATCTGAAAACCGTCAAGGAGGTTGAAAATTACCAGTACTATGTCGGAACCAACGCTCCGATCAATTTCAACGGGCTGGTGCGCCATTACTATCTCCGGCAGAGTGCTGATATGGCTGATATCCAGGTGAATCTGGTGCACAAGAGCGAGCGTAGCGACCAGAGCCACGCCATCGCAAAGCGGGTCAGACCGACGGTTCAGGAGATTGCGGCAAAGTATAACGCGAATGTCAAGGTTGTAGAGGTTCCTCCGGGCCCTCCTGTACTCTCAACCATCGTGGCGGAAATCTACGGTCCTGATCAGGATCAGCAGATCGACCTTGCGCGGAAAATAAAAGCCGTGATGGAGGATACTCCCGGCGTGGTTGATGTTGACTGGATGGTAGAAGATGACGAGAAGGTATACAATCTGCTGATCGACAAGGAAAAAGCCGCATTCAGGGGAATCACCACTGAGCAGATCACCAGCACGCTTCGTATGGCGCTTGATGGTTCTGAAACCGGTTTGCTGCATACCGATACCGAGCTTGAGCCTGTCGTTCTTGAATTGCGCCTTCCGCTCTCCGCAAGGGCATCGATTCGCGATCTGTCTGATATTTATGTGAAGTCTCAGGGTATGCAGTCGTTGACGACAAGGCTTCCTGCAGGAGAGATGATTTCCTTGTCTGAACTGGTTACCGTCCGTGAGAAGATCGAGGACAAGAGCATCTATAGAAAAGACCTGAAAAATGTCGTGTATGTGACGGCCGATGTGGCGGGTGTCGCTGAAAGCCCTGTCTACGCGATGCTCGATATGGACAAGCGTATCAAGGAACTTGAAATGCCTGGCGGTTACGGAATCTCCCCGCTCTATACCGCTCCTCCTTTCAATGAAGACAAGCTTGCAATGAAGTGGGACGGTGAGTGGCAGATTACCTTCGAGGTGTTCAGGGATCTCGGAACCGCGTTTGCAGTCGTACTGGTGATCATTTATCTTCTGATTGTAGGGTGGTTCCAGTCTTTCAGGACTCCGCTGGTGATGATGGTAGCGATTCCTCTCAGCCTGGTCGGCATCATTCCGGGTCATTTCGTTCACGGGGCATTCTTTACCGCTACCAGTATGATCGGTATGATCGCGCTTGCCGGCATTATGGTAAGAAACTCCGTGCTGATTATCGATTTTATCCAGTTGCGTGTACAGGAAGGCATAGAGCTGAAACAGGCGGTTGTGGAATCGGCGGCTGTTCGTACCAGACCGATTCTGCTGACGGCAGGTACGGTGGTCATCGGGGCGATTGTGATCCTGTTCGACCCGATTTTCCAGGGGCTGGCAATCTCTCTGATGTGGGGTGCGGTGCTTTCTACAATCCTGACGCTTGGCGTGGTACCGCTTACCTATTACCTTGTTGAGAAAGGCAAAAAGAGTGCATGAAACATCTACTAATCCTATTCCAAAGAGAGCATGAAGTACCTTGCTATAATGGGGCATGACGATACCAGGCCGAAGGTTCGTGACCTTTTCAGGAGATTCGAAGTGCTGATGTTCAGCAACATGTCGATCAGGGGCTGCTCCTGCGACAAAGGGATCACCGCACAGGCATCATGGCCGGGAGACAAGGGGGTCGGATCGTATTCCTCGCTTTGTTTTGCTATTCTTGAAGATGAGAAGGCGGTGCAGATAATCGAGGAGCTTGAGAAAAATCCTATCGCGAACGATCCGGATTTTCCGGCCAGAGCGTTTTTAATGAATGTCGAGAAAATGGTCTGAAGTTATGTATCTGAAACAGTTCCGAACCGGAGGTGACAGAAACTTCGGCTATCTCGTCGCTGACGAAGAGAGCAGGGAGGCTTTTGTTGTCGATCCGTCCAACAACCCTGCCCTGATTGTCGATCATGCCCGGGAGAAGGGGTTCGGTATTCGTTATGTCTTTTGCACCCATGGTCATTCTGACCACACCAATGGAAACGAGGAGATAGCACGCCTTACCGGTCTCGTCCCTCTGCTTTTCGGGTCGGTCTGTCCCGTCACCGCTATCAAAGTGCAGGACGGCGCGGTTTTTCCGCTCGGAAATCTTGAAGTAAAGGTCATTCACACACCGGGCCACACGCCTGATTCACTCTGCATCTATGCAGGAGACGCACTGTTTACCGGTGACACCCTTTTTGTGGGCAAGGTCGGCGGTACCGATCTGGGAGCTCAGGCTGAAGAGGAATTCCGCTCACTGCATGAGAGCATTATGGTACTGCCTGATAGTGTCAGGGTGTTCCCCGGTCACGATTACGGTACGTCTCCGAACTCGACCATCGGTGACGAAAAGAAAACCAATCCCTTTCTTTTGCAGCCCGACATTGCGGCTTTCATCCATCTGAAAAAAAACTGGGCGGCCTACAAGAAAGAACACGGGATAGCGTAAATCAGTCAGCAGTTGGTAGTAGGCAACCGGAGACCTGAGCCATCAGGCCGACTTTTCACACGTTACTCTGACTCTCAGAAAGTCATGCCGCCCCGTGTAATAGTATTACACAGGGTGATCCGGCATCTATGCAACATTTTGTTAAGAGCAGTGGATTCCCGTGCCTGCCCTGTGAAATATCATTTCCAATTTAACGGGGCTTTCACGGGAATGACAAAAATGAGGAAATATTCCCTACATCCAGCCGTCGAGCTGTCCGGCAATCTCGCCATTGAGCCATCCGGCTTTCCTGCCATCCATCCTCTTTTATCCTCCCATATTGTGACGATTTGGAATTTTTTTGTACATTTTCCTCTCATGCCCATTATTAGAGGGAGATGTTCCCACCTGTTTTACAGTATTCGTATAGAGGTATCGGCTTTTGTAATTGAAACAGTAACCAAGGAATCATATATCCTTATTAAACAGAGGTTTATCGATATGGATCAGCTTGTCAAATTACGCACACAACCTGTTTCTGCGCTCATGCAGAAGGACTTCCATACTATCAAAGGCAGTTGCACTGTTGCGGAAGCGATTCAGTTAATGAAGAAAGATCATCAGAGCGGACTTATTGTAGAGCCAAGAAACGATGATGACTGCTACGGTGTCGTGACTGAAAAAGATATTCTTGAGAAAGTTATCGATCCCGGGGAAGATGTGCATCGTGATCCATGGAACACTCCTGTTTTCCAGATCATGAGCAAACCTATCATCAGCATTAATCCCAGTCTCAGGATCAAGTACGCGTTGCGCCTCATGAAGCGGACCAATGTTCGGCGTTTGACTGTCATGGCTGACGACAAGGTGGTGGGCGTGCTCAACATGAGCGATGTCCTTCATGCTGTTGAGGAATTGCCCGCCCATGATGATAACGTCGCATTATAACCTGACGTTATTAGAAGACTTAGCTTCTCAGTAACGTATTTGTGAGTCATAGATAAACGGGCCTTGCGGATGCCGGGTCCGAACAAACACTGGGGCTGCGGGCGCAGTTCACAGAAGGAGATAAAATTGTATGAAGCCATTTGATATAGTTGTTGTCGGCGGCGGTGGTTCCGGGTTGTATGCAGCCATGGAAGCAATGAAGACCAACCCGTCGCTCAATATTGCTGTGTTGGCAAAAGTCTATCCCAACCGTTCACATACATCCGCCGCTCAGGGGGGCGCGAATGCTGCTCTTGCAAACAAGGCAAAGGACGATACGGTAGATATGCATATTTTCGACACGATCAAGGGCAGCGACTATCTCGCTGATCAGGATGCGGTTGAAGTGTTGTGTTCAGAAGCGCCGAAGATTATCAGAGAGCTTGATAACATTGGCACCCCATGGTCGAGAATGGATGATAAAACCATTGCGCAGCGTCCTTTCGGCGGTGCAGGACGGCCCAGGTGCTGTTTCTGCGCGGACAAGACCGGGCACACTATTCTGCAGAGTCTCTATGAGCAGTGTCTTCAGAAAGGTGTGTTTTTCTTCAATGAATACTTTGTGCTGAGCCTGTCCACCGATGGCAGCAAGTCAAAAGGGCTTATCGCAATGAATATGCGCACCGGTAAAGTCGAGGCTTTTCGTGCAAGGACGGTAATTCTGGCAACCGGAGGTTACGCGAAAATGTACTGGAATCGTTCCAGTAACGCTGCCGGTAACACAGGAGACGGTCAGGCAATTGCCTATCGCGCAGGTATTCCCCTGAAGGATATGGAGTTTGTTCAGTTCCACCCGACCGGTCTCAGAAAAAGCGGACTTCTGGTGACTGAAGGTGCCCGTGGTGAAGGCGGTTACCTTGTCAACAACAAGGGTGATCGCTTCATGAGCACCTATGCGCCCGAAAAAATGGAGTTAGGACCAAGAGATCTTGTCGCCCGTTCAATCGAGACCGAGATTCTTGAAGGCAGGGGATTTGACAGTCCGGCAGGCCCATACATGCATCTTGATCTCAGACACCTTGGTGAGGACCTTATCAAGCTCCGGCTTCCCCAGATTCGTGAGATGTCAATGTATTTTGAGGGAGTCGACCCGATAGACGAGCCGATACCGATCAGACCTACAGCCCACTACTCCATGGGAGGAATCGATACGGATATTGCGGGACGTACGGTTATGGAGGGCGTCTATGCTGCCGGAGAAGCCGGGTGTGTATCGGTTCACGGAGCAAACCGTCTTGGCGGCAACTCTCTTCTCGATATCCTTGTTTTCGGGAGAATAACCGGCCATACCGCAGCCGAAGAGGCTGGAAAGTTCGAGCCGGAAGAGATCTCTGACGCAGAGATCAAGGCGACCGAGGAGGAACTCAGAGAGTATATGAAACCGACCGGACATTATGAGCGTTACGGGGCTTTGCGTGAAGAGCTTGGTCACACTCTTGGCGAAAACGTCGGTATTTTCCGGGATGCTCCAAAAATTCAGAAAGGAATTTCTGACATAAAAGATTTGAAAGAGCGATTCAGGCATGTTCGCGTTTTTGATACCAGTGACGTTTTCAATACGAACCTGATGCAGGTACTTGAACTGAGAAATATGCTTGATCTGGCTGAAACGGTGGCCACAGGAGCTTATGCCAGGGAGGAGAGCCGCGGTTCTCATACCCGAACGGATTTCCCGACGCGCGATGATGAGAAGTGGCATAAACATACGACCTACACCTATGTTGACGGTAAACCGCAGATCGGCGAAAAACCGGTGACAATGGGTAAGCATGAGTTACAGGAAAGAACTTATTAACTTTTCGAGTAACGGGTGACAGCCCGGTATTTCGAGGTATGGAGTGGCAGGCTTCTTCAGCCGTTGTTTCCCCGTGCCGGCAGGATCGTCACTCAACTTGGATAACATTCAGCAGGACGAGAGTTATGGCAGAGCATACAGAAGGAATGAGGGATATAACCTTCAGGATAAACCGGTTTAACCCTCAGGTAGACAACAAGCCCTACTTTGATGATTATACCATTCCGGTTGAAAAAGGTATCACCGTTCTCAGGGCACTGAACTACATCAAGGAACATGTCGATGCAACCGTGAGTTTCAGGGCGTTCTGCCAGGCGGGTATCTGCGGTTCGTGCGGTATGAGGATTAACGGAATCTCCAAACTTGCCTGTACGACCCAGGTGTGGGACGAGCTGGAAAGATGCAAGGTGGAAAATGTTGTCAAGGTTGAGCCTTTGCGAAACATGCCTTTGATCAAGGACCTTATCGTCGATATGGACCCGATGGTCGATAAAATGAAGACCTACTCCAACTGGGTCGAGTCGATCATGCCGGAAGAGAAGATGGGCGAGAAGGAGTTTCTGATAGCTGAAGAGGAATTTCAGGAATATGACAAGGCGACCGACTGTATTCTTTGTGCATCATGTATGTCGGAATGTTCCATTCTGAGAGCGAACAAGGCATATGTCGGGCCTGCAATTCTTCTTAAATCACATCGGATGAATGTTGACAGCAGGGACGGCGCTCACAATGTGCGAATTACCGAGCTTGTGAAGGACCATGGAGTATGGGATTGTACCCACTGTTACCGATGTCAGGAAACCTGTGTGAAAAATATTCCTATTATGGACAGCATTCACGGGGTACGTGAAGATGCGCTTCTGACACGAGGTGTCAAAGACTCGAGCGGAGCGAAGCACGCGGAAGCCTTTATGGAGGACATTGCAAAGAAAGGCAAGCTTATCGAGGCCACACTGCCGATCAGGACCAACGGTGTGGGATGGACGCTGAAAAACCTGTTGCCGATGGCCTTCAAGATGATTCTTAAACGCCGGACACCGCCTCCGCCGCCCCTGGTAAAACCATCAAAAAATATCAAGAAATTCCGTGAGGAGTTCCAGGAAATGACAGCACATGTCAAGCGGGACCAGAAGGATCATATTAATAAATCAGGAGAATAGCAGTATGAAGCGGTATGCATATTATCTCAGCTGCATTAACGAATCCATGACCAAAGAGGTCGATAAATCTATTGACCTCTGGCAGAAAGACCTTGATATCGATTTTGTCAAGCTGCATGAAAGCACCTGCTGTGGCGGGAGCAATCTTGATTATGTCAGCCCGAAACATTTTGCACTGGTCAACGGAAGAAATATCGCACTGGCGGAAAAACTCGGGCTTGATCTGGTGACCTCCTGCAACACCTGCCTTCTGACGATCAGAAGCGCCAAAAAAGTTCTTGACGAATCCCCTGAACTACGAGAGGAAGTGAACGGGATTCTGAAAAAGGAGGGGCTCGAATATAAAGGGACATCGGAAGTCAGGCACCTGCTTTGGGTGCTCAACGAAGATGTAGGACTGGACACCATCAGAGAAAAAGTGAAGGTTCCGCTTACAAACTATTCTATCGCAACTTTTTACGGTTGTCACATACTGCGGCCTTCAACCATTCTCGGCAAGGAGAATCCTCTTGACCCGACCTCTCTCGATGATCTTGTTGAAGCGCTTGGAGGAAAAACCATTTCATACGAGCATAAGAATAAATGCTGCGGGTTTCACACGCTTCTTGTCGCGGAAGAAGAGTCGCTGAGTGTTGCTTCAGAGGCTCTGGGAGAGGCGATTGAATCCAAAGCTGACTTTATCGTTACACCCTGTCCGCTTTGCCATACGGTGCTTGACGGATATCAGACCAAGGCGTTGAAACAGGCGAATATAAAAAAGTCGATTCCGGTTTTTCATCTTTCCGAAATGGTCGGGCTTGCTCTCGGGTATACTCCCCGCCAGCTAGGCATAAAGCGACATATGGTAACCTGAGAAGATATACTGTCCGGACTCTGCGGGACAGGTCATCGGGTTACAGACAAGCTATTTTAAAAACGCTTAAAAAAGCGTAGCTTTGCTCTTTATTTGATTGCGCTCATCAGGAGAAAAACACGATCAGGTGAGCAGCTTTTTTCGTAACACTTTTAAACATTGCAGTGCAGCATGCTCAAAAATGACCTTTTTCTTCGGGCGTTAAAACGGCAGCCGGTTCCAAGAACGCCAATCTGGGTGATGCGTCAGGCAGGGCGTTATTTGCCGGAGTACCGTGCAATAAGAGAAAAAACAGATTTTCTTACCTTGTGCAAAACCCCGGAACTTGCAACAGAAGTTACCATTCAGCCCGTCGATATCATTGGCGTAGACGCAGCCATTATTTTCTCGGATATTCTTGTTGTCAACGAAGCCATGGGGATGAATGTCGAGATCATTGAATCAAAGGGTATCCGGCTTTCACCTCCTATCCGCTCCCAGGTTGACATCGATCGTCTGATCATTCCCGATATCAACGAAAAGCTCGGCTATGTCATGGACGCTCTTCGAATGACAAAGAAAGAGCTTGACGGCAGGGTTCCGCTGATCGGTTTTTCCGGTGCGGCATGGACGCTCTTTACCTATGCGGTAGAAGGCGGGGGTTCAAAGAACTATGCGTTTGCCAAGAAGATGATGTATCGTGAGCCTAAAATGGCGCATATGCTGCTCAGCAAGATTTCACGGGTCATCACCGAGTATCTCCTGATGCAGATCGAAGCAGGAGCCGATGCCGTGCAGATTTTTGATTCCTGGGCAAGTGCTCTTTCCGAGGATGATTATCGCGAATTCGCTCTTCCCTATATCAAGGAAAGCGTTCAGGCGGTCAAGACCAAGTATCCCGATACACCGGTAATCGTGTTCTCCAAGGACTGCAACACCATTCTTTCTGATATCGCCGATACCGGTTGTGATGCCATGGGGCTTGGCTGGAACATGGATATTTCAAAAGCCCGTGCGGAGCTGAAAGATCGTGTCACGATCCAGGGTAACATGGATCCTACCGTGCTGTATGGTACTCATGATAAAATCCGCGCTGAAGCCGGGAAAATTCTCGAACGATTCGGGCAGCACTCCGAGTGTTCAGGTCATGTTTTCAATCTCGGTCACGGTATACTTCCCGATGTCGATCCGGAAAACCTGAAATGCCTGGTTGATTTCGTCAAGGAAGAGAGCACAAAGTATCACTGATTTTGTTTTGTGTCTGTTTTTCTCTCCGTCAACTCCGCTGTACGTAAGTGTAAAGCGGAGTTTTTTTTTGTTTTTTTTCTTAACCTCTGCTTACAGGGCCGGGTTGATACGTTCAACGTAGAAAAACATTGTTTGTCATGAACCAGCAAAGCACGTTCAGGAAAAAACTGCAGCATATCATTTTCGACTTCAATACCATTCCTGCGAAGTTGTTCGATCTTGTTCTGATTGCAGCCATTCTGCTCAGTGTCGTTGTGGTGATGCTCGACAGCGTGACCCGGATACATCTTGACTATGGAGACGTTCTCTATATCATGGAATGGTTTTTTACCCTGCTTTTTACCCTGGAATATGCACTTCGTCTCTATGTTGCATCGTCTAAAACCAAATACGCGTTCAGTTTTTTCGGCATTATAGATCTTCTGTCCATTCTCCCTACCTATTTCAGTATTCTTTTTCCCGGTACGCAATATCTGCTCGTCATCCGTTTTTTCAGGGTGCTCAGGATTTTCAGGCTTCTCAAACTTGGCAAGTTTGTCCGGGAGGGTGAATTTGTCAAGGCTTCGCTCATGGCGTCCAGCCGGAAGATCGTGATATTTCTGTTTTTTGTGCTGGTTACGGTTAGCATCATCGGTGCGCTGATGTATCTGATTGAAGGTGAGGAAAACGGGTTTCACAGCATTCCCGAAGGAGTGTACTGGGCGATTGTGACCATTACAACTGTCGGTTACGGTGATATCTATCCGCAGACTATTATGGGAAGAATGCTCGCGGCGGTGTTGATGATTACCGGTTACAGTATCATAGCGGTTCCGACAGGTATTGTTTCGGCTGAAATGGCGTCAATGAACGAAAAGATCAAATCGGATCTGTCGGGCATCAAATCATGCTGCACCTCACTGGATCATGACGAAGATGCGGGTTTTTGCAAGGTCTGCGGAAAACCGATCCGTTGAACACGGTTCTCATTTCCTGAAAGGGCCGATAACGCCGTATTCTATTTTTACCGGTTTGATCTTGTAGGTCAGTACCGGCCGGTAGGCATGCTCTGAAACGCTTTCAGCAATACTGCCGCCGATCAGATGAGAGAGGCCTGTTCTTCCGTGTGTCGGAACACAGATAAGGTCAGCCTGTATGTCCCGGGCATAGTGAAGAATTCCCTCTTCTTCGCTGTCGTCATTGTAGATGTTAATGGTATAGTTACCCAGCTTTTGTTCTTCGGCAAAATCCTCCATCAACTGCCGGCTGTATCTGGATGTTTCGAAATGAGACCTCGTGTTGACCTTGAGAAGATGCAAGGTGGCGTCGTAGAAGGACGCGAAATCCTGCAGGACGGAAAAACCAGCCGCTATTTCACCGTAGAAATTCGATCCGAAGACAATATTCGAAGGTGAGAAATAGGAAAGAGGTTCCTTGATGGTAAGTACCAGGCAAGAGGCGTGCTGAATGACTTTTTCTGTTGTCGAGCCAAGAAGAATTCTGTTTATACCCTGTTTGCCATGAGAGCCGATAACAATAAGATCAAAATGTTCATCAGCCGCTTTTCGTGAGATTTTATCGGAGGGCGAGTCGAAATCGACCGACCAGGTTACCTCGATGTCGCTGCATTCTTCGCATTGAGCGGTCTGGGCAAGTTTGTTTTCAATTTCTTCAAGAACATTGACATTGCCAAGTGTTCTGTAGGCAATGATATCGGTGATTTCAGGGTAGTCGGGTACCGCTATCACATGGAACAGATGCAGTGCTGCGCCGCTTTTTCTCGCTATACTCACAGCTACCTCGAATGCATAGGCAGCATGATCTGAGAAATCTGTCGGAACCAGTATCTTTTTCATGGTACGTTGCAGTTTTTTATTAAAGGTAAGAAAAAGCGGGGGATTAGTTGTAAGAGGGGAGAGACAAGAGACAAGAGAGAGAAAAGAGATGAGATTTTTTCCCCTGTCATTCTCGTGCTTGACACGAGAATCAAAACGTATACCTGTAACTGCATGGATGCCGTATCGAGTGCAGCATGACTTTCCAGGGGGGGATGCCGCGCTTGATGCGGCATCCATTACGGAGGCCTGAGAAACAAGAGTGCTGAGCAATGAGTAAGGAAGTAATTGGTGATAGGCGTGTCAGCCACCGTAGTGGCAGGTCAGGGCTGTAGATCCTTGTGCGCGGGTTTTCTGTAGAGCCTGTCAGTGAGTGGATAAGGGAAGTGGTTTTACTATATTGTTGTTCGAGAACTCTATATTTCAGTAGTGAAAGAACTGTATGGGAGCAGAAGCGTCGGATAGGGAATTGACAGATCATGCGCGTGCAGTGCTGCTGCAGAGTGCGAGGCTCAAGCAAAAGGTCGCCGAAACACAATGCCCTGTGCTTGTAGACATGGCACAGGTTATTGCCGGTTCCTTCACTGCCGGAGGCAAGCTGCTCATCTGCGGAAACGGCGGTAGTGCTGCCGATGCACAGCATCTCGCGACCGAGTTGACCATCCGTTACAGGAGCGCGGTTGTACGCAAAGCGCTTCCGGCAATCGCGCTTTCTGCGGATACCTGCGCTCTTACAGCAGGAGCAAATGATCTGGGCTACGATACTGTTTTTGCCCGTCTGGTTGAAGCTTACGGCAAAGAGGGAGATGTAGTTCTTGGGATTTCAACCAGCGGAAACAGCAGAAGTGTGTTCAACGCGCTGCAGCAAGGCCGATCACTCGGGCTTCATACTCTTGGACTTCTCGGCGGGGATGGCGGCGTCATCAGAGAGGTTTCTGATCGGTCTGTTGTCGTACCCTATGCCGGAGGAGCTGACCGTGTGCAGGAATGCCATATTGCCATAGGGCATGTGATAATCGATTGCATAGAACAGATTATGGGGTATTGCGGTTAGGCTGATCAAAATTTGTTAACAGAAAAATGTATTGTTTATGAGCATCAAAACCATAGAGGGAACGCTTGAGGCAACGAACCTGAAATTTGCTCTGGTTGTGTCCCGTTTCAACGACTTCATCGGCCAGAAACTTGTTGAGGGAGCTGTTGATTGTATAGTTCGTCATGGCGGGAGCGAAGAGAATATCGCCGTGTATAAGTGTCCGGGCGCGTTCGAGCTTCCTGCGGTAGCGAAAAAAGCAGCCCTCACCGGCCGGTATGATGCTGTGATAACCCTCGGGGCGATTATCAGGGGCTCGACATCTCACTATGACGTTATTGCGGCTGAAGCAACCAAGGGGGTAGCCCAGGCGGGTCTTGAAACCATGATCCCCATAACATTCGGTGTGCTGACCACTGAAAACCTCGAACAAGCCATCGAGAGGGCAGGAACGAAGGCGGGCAACAAGGGTTTCGACGCGGCACTTGCCGCGATTGAAATGGTAAACCTGTACCGCCAGGTGTAGATAAAGAAAGTCGGCAAAATGCTTTTTCTTTTCCCTGTCTGCTGTATCGGCCGATCCGATCAGCGGATGTCCGGGCACGGATTGATCTGAAGAAATAGTGACAGTGGCATGATGAAGACAACCCATACAAGAACTATCCTTGCCGGGATTGCAGGAGGTGTGTCGATGAATGTGGTCATGCTTCTGACATTCCGTCTTCTCGGTTTTGGCTGGAATGGAGGGGGTATACTGCTTGAATCTCCGGTTCAGAGCGAAAAGCTCATTGCAGTGTGGACGCAAATCGAACCGATACCGCTGGTTGTCCATGCTCCTGCACCGATAATCGCCGGGATCGTTATTTTCGGCATTGTCAATGCATACGTTTTCCGCTCGATTGCGTCTGCCTGGCCTCCGGGCATTCTAAGCAGAGGGCTCAGGTTCTCGGTACTTGTTTTTTCCATGACATTTCTTTTCTGGGAGTTTTTCACACCTTTCAATATGTTCGGTGAACCGCTCCAGCTTATCGCACTTGAACTTGTTTTCTGGGCGTGTATTGCCCTTGCCGACGGAATTGTCATTGCGGCTGCTATTGATCGGCGCCAAACATGACAATCCGATACTTCAAGGCGGCTGGCGGAGGACAGAAAAATGATCTGGCCGAACGGACTCTGATGCATATCAACAGCGAGTTTGGTGCGAGGGTTGAACCGTTCACGCTGCATCTCCCTCAGCCTGAGCTGCTTGCAGGTGTCTGGATGATCTGCAGGGAGTCCCTGCTCGTCGGCAGTGTTCGCCGTGACCTGAAAGAGGCTGTTGCGACAACAGTGTCGGTGATCAACCGCTGCCCCTACTGTGTGGACGCGCACGGTATCATGATTCTTGGAGCATCCGGAAAGAGCTATGCCGAAGCGATCACTGCCGGAACGTATGATGCCATAGACGACAAGGATGTTCGCAAAGCTGTCGAATGGGCGGCTGCGACCCTTTTGCCCGGCTCGTCAATTCTTGCCGATCCTCCTTTTTCTCCTGATGAGGCTCCCGAGTATATCGGCACTGCCGTGTGTTTTCACTATATCAACCGGATGGTAACCATATTGCTGGGGCCGACGCCGTTACCTTTCGGAAAAGGAGCCTTGAAAAGGGTATCCATGCGCCTGGCTTCGTGGTTTTTCGGCAGATCCATCCGTGTATACAAAGAGCCATGCGCCTCGCTTGAACTGCTTCCTCGCGCGACACTTCCCGGGGATCTTGGCTGGGCAAGCGCTTCTGCGTGCATAGCGCATGCCTATGCCGCTTTTTCCGGTACCGTCGAGCGTGCCGGAGAAAAGGTCTTGACTGAACAGGTCAGGGAGTCGATCAGCAAGGTCGTTAAGGCATGGAACGGCAAAGATCCCGGCATGGGCAGAGCATGGATAGAGGAGAGTCTCGGAGCATGCACCGGCGGGCAGAGAGCGGCAGGAGAGCTTGCCCTTCTGGCGGCTCTTGCTCCTTATCTCGTTACTCCTGCTGAGGTATCATCCTTTTCTGCATACTATCCCGGCGACAGGGAACTGCTCGCGGTTCTTGCCTGGGGGAGTTTCACGGCTGCCCGGCGTGCAGGCGGATGGATGTCTTAACCGGCAGCGCCATATTTTTTCATATTGCCGGTGATGGCCGTATAGGCGGCGTCCTGCAGTTCCTGGGCTTTTTTCCCTCTGGCTTCGATAGGCTCGCTGATAATGATCTGTACTCTGGATTTACGGATTCTGAGGCTTTTTTTCGGTGTGATTCGGTTACTGCCGATAATGGTAACGGGCAGAATCGGAGCATGGGCTTTCTGGGCGATCATAAACGCTCCGCGCTTGAAAGGCAGGATTTTTCCTGTTTCCGATCTGGTTCCTTCGGGAAAGATATGGACCGACCGTCCGGTTTTCAGAACCTCTGAGGCCATCAGAAGGCTTTTCAGAGCTTCTCTGTTTTGTCCCCGCTTGATCAGGACATAGCCCCCTCTTTTTATCGCCCAACCGAAAATCGGGATTTTACCAAGTTCCTCTTTGGCGACGAAACGCATGTTGAGATGGATGGAGCCGAGTATGAGCGGAATATCCGCCATTCCCGCGTGATTGCTCATAATCAGATAATTACTGTTCGGATCATAGTTTTCTCCGCCGGTTATCTCAACCGTGATACCCATAAGTTTTCTGCAGAAACGGCCCCACCATGCCGCCATGCGGTGAAACCCGTCACCCGAAGGATCGATGATATTGACGACAAGGCCGATCAGCAGCCCGAAAAACATGACAGGCAGTACAACAAGGAAAAACAGCAGCGTCTGTAGGGTCATCCTTAAGTCAAAAGTAAAAGGTTAAAAGTCAAAAAAGCCGCACCGGCTACTCTCCGGCTTCCTTCTGTTCGCGCTCGTCACGTGTCATTACCTGTCATCAAGTCCGGTCAGGAACTCTGTGAGTTCTCTGTAGTCGGCACTGATCGGGATGGCTATTTTTTTTCTGTCGAGAACTGCCTGAAGGCGGTCGGGAATAGTGATATCCCTGTCGAGAGCTTCCTTGATGGCTTCGATGAACTTCGCCGGGTGTGCGGTTGACATGATGGCGGCGGGTTCGGTTGACGCGCCGTTGGCTTGTCTGAACTTTTCAAGTGCCCGGAACCCGACGGCGGTGTGCGGGTCCATGATATAGCCGAACCGGTCGTAGACTGTTCTGATTGTGTCAAGGGTTTCGGTGTCGGAGATGGCGTGTCCGGAAATGTCAGCTGCCATTGCCCGGTAGTCATCCCCGTAAATATGTCTCAACCGGGCAAAATTGCTCGGGTTGCCCACATCCATTGCCGATGACAGGGTTCCAATTGTGGGGTGAGGCTCATATCGTCCCTCCTCGAGATAACGCGTCACACTGTCATTGGCATTGGAGCCTGCGATGAAATGTGCGATGGGAAACCCCATTTTTTTTGCAAGGACGCCTGCAGTGAGGTTGCCGTAATTGCCGCTCGGGACCGAAAAAAGAGCTTCTTTTCCCGGATGCCTGGCTTTGAGCTGCAACGATCCCCAGGCGTAGTAAAATGTTTGCGGGATAAGACGGGAAATATTGATAGAGTTGGCCGATGTCAGGGACAACCGCTGTTTGAGTTCCGCGTCCATAAATGCCTGTTTGACGAGGCGTTGGCAGTCGTCGAAGTCTCCGTATATTTCCAGTGCGGTTACGTTGCCTCCGACTGTCGTGAGTTGCTGTTCCTGAAGCCTGCTGACCTTGCCGGAAGGGTAGAGTAGTACCACGCGCGTATTCGGGACGCCTTTGAATCCATAAGCGACAGCGCTGCCTGTATCGCCGGATGTCGCGACGAGAATGGTTATGAGCGTATGGTCTTCCTGGGCGAAATAACCGGTGAGATGCGCGAGAAATCGTGCGCCGTAATCCTTGAAAGCAAGTGTCGGCCCATGAAAAAGTTCTTCGACGTAGGTGTTCTTTTCAAGTTCGACAAGCGGAGTGTTAAACGTAAAGCAGCTTTCAATTATTTGCCACAGATGGTCGTCGGGAATTTCTCCACCGTTGAATTTTTTTGCGATTGCAAATGCTATATCGTTGAACGGAGCATCTTCGAGCAGCGCAATCTCCTCCTTTGAAAAGGTTGGAATCGCAGAGGGGATATAGAGGCCTCCGTCACTTGCCAGCCCCTCTAACGTGGCCTTTTTCAGCGAAGCGGGCGTGGACTGTTTATTGGTGCTGTAGAAAATCATAGTAGTAATGCTTAGATAACTTTCGCGCCTTGTTTGCAGACTGGTGAAATCCAGATATCTGATTGCAGTTTTTCCTTGAGGGTACTGAATGCAGTCTGCATCGCTTCCCCTACCCGGGAGGCTGTTTCAGGGGATGAGGAGAACGCAAAGATGGACGGGCCCGAACCGGCAATGCTGCAGCCGATCGCGCCGGCTTCAAGAGCTGCATGTTTTACATCATAAAAGCCCGGAATGAGCGGAGCTCTTTTCGGCTCGGCGATAACATCGACAAGTGAGCGCCCTATAAGCTCATAATCGGATGTCAGGAGACCTGAAATGAGCGCGCCGACATTGCCCCACTGTTCGGTTGCTGTTTTCAGCGAAATCATTCGGGGCAGGACGGAACGCGCGTAGGCGGTCCGAACTTCGATGTGCGGGTGTACGAGTGTGCAGTAAAGATTGTCCGGAGAGGGAATCGTGATCAGGTCGATGGGATTGTAGCTTCGTATAAGGACAAAGTTGCCAAGCATGGCCGGAGCGGCATTGTCGGCATGGGCCGATCCGCAGGCGACACGCTCGCCTTCAATGGCGAAGTTTACCAGTTCCATCTTGTTGCAAGGTCTGCCCATGAGCTCGTTAGCAGCCACGAGAGCCGCAGCGGCGCTTGCGGCACTGCTTCCCATGCCGCTGCTGAGCGGCAGATTCTTTTTCAGTTCAAGCTCGATATGACCTTCGAAGTCGATACCTTTATTGGTACGGATATACTCAAGAAACTTGAGGACGACAAAGCTGGAGGTGTTTTTTTTCGGGTTTCTCGGTAAAGCTCCACCGTCTCCTGTTATTGAGGTGATAGAAACAGGAAGCTCCCCGGAGCGCTCTTCCCGAAGTGTCAGAATCACTTCATCACCAGGCTCCGTAATGGCAAAGCCAAGGACATCAAAACCGCAGGCGACATTTCCGATGGTTGCCGATGCAAATCCTGTGACAGTTTTCATTTGAGTAGTGAAATTGCTGAATTCCTTGACAAATAGGGCGATAAGTCAATCCTCTGATACTTCATGACGTTTTATGCGACAAGAGGATTTGAATTACTTACTGCTTTTCCTTAAATTACGGTTCAAGGGTTTTTGGAAAGGAATTTGACGGAGACTGATTTTTAAAGAAGTATAATAAATAAACTTTCTCCATTCTTAACAAATAACAAAGCTAATTACGATATGTCTACAACAGTCAGGCCTGATGAGGTTTCGGCAATACTCCGCAAACACCTGGCAGGGTTTGAGTCCGAAGCGGATGTCTATGATGTTGGAACCGTACTCCAGGTAGGTGATGGCATTGCAAGGATTTATGGTTTATCAAAAGTTGCCGCTGGTGAACTTCTCGAGTTTCCGGATAATGTCATGGGTATGGCATTGAACCTTGAGGAAGATAATGTCGGGGCTGTTATGTTTGGGAAATCGACTGCCGTTAAGGAGGGCGATACTGTCAAGAGGACAGGTATTCTCGCGTCAATTCCTGTCGGTGAGGCCATGCTTGGAAGGGTTATCAATCCGCTTGGCGAGCCTATCGACGGCAAGGGGCCGATAGAAACCAGTATCAGGCTGCCTCTCGAACGCAAGGCTCCGGGTGTTATTTTCCGTAAGTCGGTTAATCAGCCGCTTCAGACAGGTCTGAAGGCGATCGACGCGATGATTCCGATCGGTCGTGGTCAGCGAGAGTTGATTATCGGCGATCGTCAGACAGGAAAAACAGCTGTTGCGATCGATACCATCATCAATCAGAAAGGAAAGGATGTATTCTGCATCTATGTCGCTATAGGTCAGAAGGGATCGACAATCGCCCAGGTTGTCAGTACCCTTGAAAAATACGGTGCCATGGAATATACGACGGTGATTGCTTCATCCGCTTCTGATCCTGCGCCGATGCAGTTTATCGCTCCCTATGCCGGTGCTGCAATAGGCGAGTTTTTCCGTGACACCGGACGTCATGCGCTGGTGATTTACGATGATCTTTCAAAACAGGCGGTTGCCTATCGTCAGCTTTCTCTTCTTCTTCGTCGTCCGCCGGGACGTGAAGCCTATCCTGGCGATGTTTTTTATCTCCATTCGCGTCTGCTTGAACGTGCGGCAAAGATTACCGACGATCTGGAAACGGCCAAAAAGATGAATGATCTTCCGGAACCGTTGAAACCGATGGTCAAGGCGGGTGGAAGTCTTACGGCGCTGCCGGTTATCGAGACCCAGGCAGGTGACGTGTCCGCTTACATCCCGACCAATGTTATTTCGATTACCGACGGTCAGATATTTCTTGAACCGAATCTCTTCAATGCCGGTCAGAGACCTGCTATCAATGTCGGTATCTCGGTTTCCCGTGTGGGTGGTAGCGCGCAGATCAAGGCGATGAAAAAGATTACAGGTACGCTGCGTCTGGACCTTGCCCAGTTCCGTGAGCTCGAGGCGTTCTCGAAATTCGGCTCGGACCTTGACAAGGCGACAAAAGCCCAGCTCGACAGGGGAGCCCGTCTGGTAGAGATTCTGAAACAGGACCAGTATGTGCCTATGGCGGTTGAAAAACAGGTCGCGATTATCTTTGCAGGTACCCAGGGTGTTCTCGATCAGCTTGATTTGCAGTATATCCGCAGGTTTGAAGAGGAGTTTCTCAGTCTTCTTGAGCACAAGCACAGTGATATTCTCAACAGTATTGCCGAAACAGGTCAAATGGATGTTGATGTGGCAAAAAGGTTGAAAGAGGTGGCTGAGCAGTTTATGAGCACGTTCAAGCAGAAAGTAACAGCGTAGTTATCGCAAGGAAATCAGCAATAGAACAATCAGAGAATATTTTTCATGGCAACCTTAAAGGATATACGAACTCGAATACAGAGTATTGCATCGACGCAGCAGGTCACCAAGGCGATGAAAATGGTTTCTGCCGCGAAGCTTCGCAGGGCACAGGATTCGGCAATTCAGGCTCGTCCTTACGCTGCAAAGCTGAAAGAGATGCTCGGTTCGCTGTCAACCAGGGTGGATACGACGTTGAACCCGTTGCTTTCTGACCGTGACGAAGTGAAAAACGTCCTTGTTGTCGTGATTACTTCGGACAGGGGACTTTGCGGGGCATTCAATGCCAATATCATAAAAATTGCCCAGAAAGTCGTTACGGAAGAGCATGGCGATCTTTACCGTGACGGCAAGGTGGAGATGCTCTGTGCCGGCTCCAAGGGAAATGATTATTTCCGCAAGCGTGGTTTCAGTATCTCCAAAGCCTATCCGGGGCTCTTCCAGAACCTTCATTTCAGTGTCGCCAGAGAGATCGCTGAATATGCTTCTGAAAGATATCTCAAGGGAGAGGTCGACAAAGTTGTCGTTGTTTATAACGAGTTCAAGTCTGTTCTGGCACCTGTATTGAAAAGCGAGGTGCTGCTTCCTATCACGCCGGAAAAAGTGGAAGGGGAGAAAACAGGGAGCTCGATCGACTATATTTACGAACCTTCTCCTTCAGCTATAATCGATGTTCTTGTACCCAAGCATCTTAATACACAGATCTGGAGAATGATGCTTGAATCCAATGCCGCGGAACATGCCTCGCGTATGACCGCTATGGATTCTGCTACCGAGAACGCTAAAGAGTTGATGAGGGTTCTGAAGATAAGTTATAACCGTGCGCGCCAGGCTGCTATCACTACAGAACTCAGTGAGATTGTCGCGGGTGCTGAGGCATTGCAGGGAGAATAACCCTGTGCAGACAGCTTTTTTCAGGCGCCCCGACGAATCGGGGCGCTTTTTTTTTGTATGATTTGTATCTTGCACTACCACATAAAAGCATCAGCATGAAGGTTCTAAAATTTGGCGGCACCTCGATAGAGAATAGTGAAAGGATCAGAAATGTCCTGGGTATTATTCGCGGCGCGATAAAGGATTCACCTGTTATCATTGTAGTGTCCGCTATACGAAAGGTTACAGATCTGCTTTTGGAAGCCGCGGTTGCCGCGGGAAGCGGCGATGCCGGTTACAGGGAAAAGCTTGTTACTATTGAAAATATTCACGGAGATCTTGTTCGTGATCTGATTGACCTCTCCCGCAGAAACGAGGTTCAGGAAGTGTTGACCGATGAACTTCAGGAGCTTGGTGATATACTCTATGGTGTCAGCCTTCTTCGTGACCTCTCTGACCGGAGCAAGGCGCTGATTCTGAGTTTCGGTGAACGCTTTTCAGCAAGGATTATCAGCACCTTCTTCTGTCAGGAAGGCCTGGACGCTTCATATACCGATGCGAGAAAGTTGATTGTTACCGACACCAATCATTGTGATGCGCGGGTTGATATGAGCGCTTCTTCGGAACTGATCAGCGCATGGTTCAAAGAGGAGCGCGGAGTGCCTGTCGTGACGGGTTATATCGGTGCCGCTCCTGATGGAACGGCGACAACCCTTGGAAGGGGGGGATCAGACTACACCGCTACCATACTCGGTTCCGTTGCCGGTGCTGACGAAATCCAGATATGGACCGACGTGGATGGCTTTTTCAGCGCAGATCCTAAACGGGTCAAGGACGCCTATGTTCTGCCGTTTATCAGCTATGGCGAGGCGATGGAGCTTTCCCATTCGGGAGCCAAAGTGCTGCATCCATATTCAGTTCATCCGGCCATGAAGAAGGGAATTCCGATCACTATCAGGAATTCCTACAATCCTGACGTAGAAGGAACACGTATCTCCGCGCCTGAAGGAAACGATACAGGCTCCGGAAAGCCGGTGACCGGCCTCAGCTCAATCAATGACGTTGTGCTGCTGAACTTTTCCGGGAGCGGCATGGTTGGAGTGCCGGGTATTGCGTCAAGGCTGTTCAGCTGCCTGGCACGTCACAAAATCAATATAATTTTTATTTCACAGGCCTCTTCAGAGCAGTCCATAAGTCTCGCCATCAATCTTGTCCAGGCGGAAAAAGCACGTCTTCTTCTCGAGCAGGAGTTCGCGGCTGAACTTGCGGTGCGTCAGATTGAATCCCTGACATTCCGAAAGCATATCGCCATCATCGCTGTTGTCGGCAAGCAGATGCCGGGGCATCCGGGTGTTTCGGCCCATCTTTTCGAGACGCTCGGAAAAAACGGTATCAATGTCATAGCCGTGGCTCAGGGGGCGAATGAGATGAATATCTCATTCGTGATCGACAGCCATGATGAAGACAAGGCGCTTCATTGTGTGCACGAGTCGTTTCTGCTCTCCCGCCGGAAGGTGCATGTTTTTATCGCGGGAACCGGAACTATCGCAAAAAGCCTTATCGGGCAGATTCGTGATCACAGCCTTACGCTGAGAAAGGAGAAGGAGCTGGATGTGGTCGTAAGCGGCATGGCGAATACCCGGATGCATGTGAGCGATGATGCCGGCATAGATCTGAGCCGATGGGAGAGCGGTCTGAAGCCGAGGACCGATGGAAAAACGGTGAGCGACTATGTAGACTATATCAAGTCACGGAATCTGCATAATACCATATTTGTGGACTGTACGGCAAGTGCGGAGGTTGCTGCATGCTATCCTGATCTTCTTGCCTCGAACATCTCTGTCGTAACGGCAAACAAGCTTGGAACGGCAGGTTCATGGGAACTCTATGAGACCATATCCGAGGCGCTGCATGCCTCAAATGCCCGTTTTCTCTATGAAACCAATGTGGGCGCGGGACTTCCCATCATCAATACACTGAACGATCTGAGAAACAGCGGTGACAGGATCGTCAGGATTGAGGGAGTGCTTTCAGGGACACTGAGTTACATATTCAATGAACTTCGCAAAGGGCGGAAATTCAGTGAGATCGTCAGGAGCGCAAGAGATGCCGGCTACACTGAGCCTGACCCTCGAGAAGATCTTTCCGGTGCTGATTTTGCGAGAAAGTTTCTCATTCTCGGCAGGGAACTCGGTTACAGGCTTGATTATGAGGATATCGAGTGTGAGAGTCTTGTTCCGGAATCTCTGAGGGGAGAGATGAGTGTTGAAGAGTTCATGGAAAGGCTGGGCGGTATCGACGCTGCATATCAAACCAGAATCAGTGAGGCCGCTGAAACGGGCATGACGATTGCATACGCGGGTGAAATCAGTGAAGGTAAAGCGCGTATCGGTGTAAAAACGCTGCCTGTATCGAATCCTGTCGCGGGTTTGAACGGCACGGAAAATCTGGTGGTGTTTACCACGGACCGCTATTTGGATACTCCGCTTGTGGTCAAAGGGCCTGGTGCAGGAGGAGAGGTTACCGCAGGAGGCGTGTTTGCCGATATTCTGCGCATTGCAAGCTATCTTATATAGGAGCAGGCAATGTTTGCGGAGATCATTTCCATCGGTGATGAACTGCTTACCGGCCAGAAGGTCAACACCAATGCCGGGTTTATCTGTTCGGAGCTTGCCGGTGCAGGAATCCCGGTGCAGAGGATTATTGCCTGTGCCGACAACGTTGATGCGATACAAGAGCAGTTCAGGGAGTCCTTGGAACGGGCAATGCTGGTTATCGTTACCGGCGGGCTGGGGCCGACTCGCGACGACATGACAAAGCAGTCGGCGCAGCAGTTCCTGAACAGAGAGCTTGTTGTAGACCGGCAGACCTATGAACGTACGCTGGATCGCTATAAATTACTCGGGAAAAAACCCGTATCGTCTCTTTGTGAGAATGCAATGGTTATCGGTGATTCGGTTGTTGTTCAAAACGATGAAGGGCTTGCGCCGGGTATGATCATTGCCTGTGAGGAGCGTTTTCAGGGGCACTATCTTGTTCTTTTGCCTGGTGTTCCGCGGGAGATGAAGAGTATGATGCGCAATTCGGTTCTTCCCTACTTTTCAGGTTTGTGCGGTACGGTCATCGTTCACTCACACATAAAAACAACCGGTATCGGTGAGGCATCCCTGGCGAAGATCATCGTAGAGATAGAGAATACTCTGCCTGACGGGACATCACTTGCCTATCTTCCGCATACCGCAGGGGTCAGTCTCCGGGTCAGTTCTGTCGGAACCGACAGATCTTCGGTCGAACATGATAACCGTGAAATCACCGATGCGATTGTCTCTGCTGCAAGGCATTTTGTCTATGCTACTTCCGATATATCGCTTGAAGAGCTGGTCGGCAGTTTGCTTCTGAAGGAAGGCGTGACGATTGCAACCGCAGAATCCTGTACGGGAGGACTTATTGCAGGGAGATTGACCGATGTCCCCGGGTCATCGGGATATTTTGAGCAGGGTTTTGTCGTGTACAGCAATGCTTCAAAAGAGAAGAATCTCGGGGTCAGGAGAGAAACAATCGAAACCTGCGGGGCGGTGAGTGAAGAGGTTGCCGCAGAGATGGCTGAAGGATGTCTGCAGAGAAGCGGTGTGCATATGGCGGTCTCTTCTACCGGAATTGCAGGGCCGGACGGTGGAACTGAGCTGAAGCCTGCAGGCATGGTCTGTCTTGGACTTGCAATCCGGAAAGAGGGCGAAGGTGTCCGCACTGAAACAGAAACGTTCGTTACACGGGGCGATCGCCTGCAAAACAAGTTGAGGTTCAGCGAAGCAGCACTGAGAATGGTCTGGAAAGCGCTCAGGAGTTGACCAGCTCAAGGTGAAAGGTGTAGCCGATTCCGTCCTGATATTTCACCGCTTCCACCTGCAGGGTATCCTTCCCGCTCATACGATAACTGCCGGAAATGGTGCCTCCTTTTTTATCCTGTCTTTTTTTCTTTTCGTTGACGGTGATGACGCCGTCGTTGATAGTCAGTGTAAGGCTGGCCCCCTCTACATCGATATCTCCACTACCCAGATAGCCATAATTGCTGCCGAAAAAGGAACCGTTTGCTGAAATAGTGTAGGTGTAGTCATCGGTAACGGTACCCCTTGCGTCAATGGTGTTGATCGGAATCGGGACTTTAAGGAAATCAGGTGTAACGGACGCTGTGACGAGCTGCCATTTTCCAATGAGTTTTTCGGATCCTGAAAGCGTTCCTTTTCCTTTTTTTGTAGAGGTTACCTGCGGAGGATCGGATGCGGTGTTGCGGTTCAGGGCTGCAATGCCAACAGCACCGCTTAAGGCAACGGCAAGAAGTAGTGCAATGATCGTTCGTTTCCTGTTCATGATTCTTTCTCCGTATCATCATTTCAGGCACCGCTAAAAACTTATTGCGCATCCAAATTGCCGCGTTGGTCGGTGCTCGAAATCCTCATGTACTCTCTGTACATTGCGGTTTCTCCGCTCCTTCCGCCTTGCACTTTGATTGCTCATGACTCTTTTTAGAGTGTGCCCTTTATTAAACTGGTCAGGCAATAATTTAGACTTAAATCGAGCGATTGTCAAGCATGCCGGAGATGCAGGGAGGTTTTCATTTTCACCCGAAAGGCGAGGGAGAGTTGCACTGAAAATGTATTGTAAAAGACATTTTTAAATAAAGTTACTGTCATTGAATATTTCTTGAGAGGCTCCGTTCAGGTTGGGGTGTTTTTTCAGAGTATGTGGTTTTTGTTGTGAAGATTTTTTAGCCTAAGTTGACACGTTGACTCGAAACGGTCACGAGTTGCGATTGCATGTATTGCGATCGGTTACACTGCACCTTTCACTGTGATCAGGTCTCAACAGTTATTCCCGTATATTCAGAGCGGTAGCATTTGAAATGATCAACTCAGGACGCACTATGCCGAGAATTGCCAGGTTGCCCGATATTGTCGCGAACAAGATTTCAGCAGGGGAGGTTGTCCAGCGCCCTGCTTCAGTGGTGAAAGAACTGCTCGAAAATGCCATTGATGCAGGGGCGACACGTATCACTGTGGCGATAAAAGATGCGGGAAAAGAGCTTGTTCAGGTTATCGACAATGGTTCGGGCATGGATGAAGAGGATGCGCTCCGTTGTGTCGAACGGTTTGCTACCAGCAAAATTTCTGATGCGGAGGAGCTCGATGCCCTCACGACTCTGGGGTTCAGGGGAGAGGCGCTGGCAAGTATCTCCACGGTCTCGCATTTCGAACTCAGGACGCGGCGTGAGAACGACAACGTGGGGATTCAGCTGCGTTACGAGGGAGGTGTGCTGTCGGAGAGGGGCAAGGCGGCGTCTGAGCCGGGTACGGCGGTAAGCGTACGAAACCTTTTTTACAATGTTCCGGCCCGCAGGAAGTTTCTTAAATCAAATGCTACGGAATTCAAGCATATTTTCGAGAGCGTGAAGGCCCAGGTGCTTGCCTATCCCGAGATACAGTGGCAGATGATCAATGATGATGAAACGCTTTTCGATTTCAGAAGCTCGGACATGCACGAGCGCCTGAATTTTTTTTTCGGTGACGACTTTGCCGGGAGTCTGATAGAAGTTCACGATGATAACGATTTTCTTTCTCTGCACGGTTATGTCGGCAAGCCTTCCATGCAGAAACGCCAGAAGAATGAACAGTTCATCTATCTGAACAGGCGGGTGATCCAGAACAGGATGCTCTCACAGGCTTTGCAGCAGGCCTACGGGGAACTTCTTGTAGAGCGCCATTCTCCCTTCGTGCTTCTCTTTCTTGGAATCGACCCTCAGCAGACTGATGTTAACGTTCATCCCGCAAAGCTTGAAGTGAAGTTCGAGGATGAACGCAGTGTGCGAACCATGTTTTATACTATTATAAAACGATCTGTCAGGATGCAGGACTTCTCACCTGATGTCGGCGGTGAAGGGTTCCATGAGACGAGTGATTCTTTTTCTTCCCGGAGTTCTCAGCATAGCGATGCCAGGCTTGGCTTTCAGGCGGTTCCTTCCAGAGCGTCATCAACCGATGATCTCTACAGGGAGTTTCAGGAGAGTACGCCGAAGCGTCCGATGCCGGACAGAACGCGTGTCAGTGAACAGGAAGAGATGTTCAGTCACAGCGCCGATATTTTCTGTGAACCGGACAGGGAGTTTCGCAGCAGTGATTTCGGACAGGTTTCAGAGGAGTTTGTTGACGGAGTGCGCCTGGAACCGGAAGAGAAAGATCCCAAAATCTGGCAACTGCATAACAAGTATATCATCTGTCAGATCAAGACAGGATTGATGCTTATCGATCAGCATGTCGCTCATGAACGGGTTCTCTATGAGCGTGCGGTAGATATTATGGACAACAACGTCCCGAATGCCCAGCAACTTCTTTTTCCTCAGAAAGTCGAGCTCAAGCCTTGGGAATTCGAGATCTATCTGGAGATTTGCGATGACCTCGACAGGCTTGGTTTCAATCTCGGCACACTGGGAACGAGGACCGTTATGATAGAGGGTGTTCCACAGGATGTTCGCAGCGGTTCGGAGGCCTATATCCTTCAGGACATGATTCAGGAGTATCAGCAGAATGCGTCAAAACTGAAGCTCGAGAAACGTGAAAATCTTGCTAAATCCTACTCCTGCCGGAACGCGATAATGAGCGGTCAGGCATTGAGCCTTGAAGATATGCGCTCCCTTATTGACAGGCTGTTTGCGACGAAAATGCCGTATGTCTGTCCACATGGGCGTCCGGTAATTATACGGATCTCTCTTGACCAGCTGGACAGAATGTTCGGGCGGAAGTAGATTTGTCGTGCTTGAAGAAAAATAGTACATTGACACCCTTACCCTTGTAGCTCAGTGGATAGAGCAACAGTTTCCTAAACTGTGGGTCGGCAGTTCGAGTCTGCCCAAGGGTACCCTCGCCAAGCTGCCGTTTACCGGCATTTTTTTTGCTCGACATACAGGTCAATTGCAGAAAAAGCAGGAGATCATCCTGCTTTTTCTGCTTTGGCATTTCTTTCAGGAACAACTGCGTTCTACTGACAATCTGCATCCCCTTCAAAATTCGGGTCGTACTGATCCCATAGCCATTCGGATACCATTTCCAGTTCTTTATCGGGCAGCGACATCACGGGCATGATACCAAAGCGCTCAAACGTTTTGGAGCCGAAAACAGATTTGCCTATGGATGGTTCCTTCATGAAGGATACCATATCGGCTACCGCGCCTGACTTTTTCCCGTATCTCGCCCGGTACTGCCCTGCAATCGCGATAATTGGAGGGGCGCTTTTGGCAGGTGGTGTAAGGGAGTGGCAGGAGCTGCAACTCTTATGATAGATGGCCTCAGCTTTCTCGGCGGCTGCCTGAGCAGCTTCTTTTTTCGCTATGGCTTCGCTCTTCTCTTCTGCAACGTCCCCTGTGGACGTTTCAGCAGGAACGTCAGTCGTAACGGCGCTCTCTTGCTGTTGTTCGTTAACAGAGCCGGTTTGCTGCTGACAGGCGGAGAATGTCGTAGCTGAAGCGATCAGTAGCGCGCTGAGCGCAAAAGGTAAAAAAAAACGTTTCATGTTTATCAATGATTGGTTCAGGAATTGGTGATAATGATATATAGTTATAAGACTCTGCAGCAGAAAATTGCTGCAGAGTGCAAACGATGCGCTCGCGTGACGGATGAAGTATCGGAGCTGTTCGTCCTGTGAACCATGATATGAAACAGCCGGTCGAGATGCAAAGGCCTTCCTCTTTTTTGTGATTTTATCGATTCGAAAGCATCCTGTTTTACGCATAAGAGGTCTTCTTCGGCGGCTGTCAGCCGGAAACTGCATGTATCCGCTACCCTGACATGCGGTAGAGCCACGAAGGGGCTGATACAGGCATGACGGTGCGTTACCGTATCAGGTCACACTGACCGTTCCTGTGTAGACGACTTTTGCCGGTCCTGAAAGAAAAACCTCCCGCATGTCTTCTGAAAATTCCACCTTCAGAACATCTCCGCTTTTTACCGTCACGGAAACGCTTGTGGAAGAGACTTTTCCAAGTCTGTAGCTCATTAAGGCAGCAGCAACCGCTCCGGTTCCGCAGGCAAGCGTTTCAGCTTCTACACCGCGCTCAAATGTTCGTACACTGAGGCTGTCAGGCCCGGTTACCTGGAGGAAGTTGACATTTGTCCCTTCCGGAAAGAGGCTGTTGTTATTGCGGACAGCATAACCCGTGTCATGTACGTTGAAGGTTTCAAGTTCTCCGGTATAAATGATGGTATGCGGCGATCCTGTATTGACGAAATGACAGTTGAGACCATTGGCATGGATATCGTCCCTGAATGTATCAGGTTCGGTCATTTTCAGCTTCACGCGTTCAACACCGGTAACCCATGCATCATAACGGCTTCCATTCGCCTGGAAAGAGCACGTGTCACCGGTGATTCCCGCTGTTCTTGAAAAAAATGCCGCGCATCTTCCGCCGTTTCCGCACATTGAGCCGGGTTTTCCGTCAGCATTGAAGTAACGCATGCTGAAATCATATGTTTCGGAGGGTTCGACAAGAATGAACCCGTCAGCCCCGATACCGGTTCTTCTCGTGCAGAGAGCACGTATTTCTGACTCTTTCAGGCGTATGGTTCTCTTCATGTTGTCGACTACGATGAAATCATTTCCCGCGCCTGACATTTTTGAGAAGCGTAGTAGCATATTTGACAGTACTGATTGACGGTTGATTTTTGGATTCAGCCCTGACAGTGACCGTTTTGTCACTGTCGGTATCTCCTGCTATTATAACAGATCGGCTTGTCGCGGAACGCGACAAGCTTGCTCAAAAATATTTATTATTAAATAAATTTTTTTATCTTATTCGCTACAGTCGCCGGAAATATTTTTAGTAAATTAACTCTCGAAAGTCTCTTGAGAGCTTTTATTTCCGGTCTGTTTGAATACTGCAGCACATGATTACGATCTGATGAGGTACACCCCGATACAAGTAGGGCACGTTCAAGGCTTGAATAGATGAACTCTCTTATTTGCATGCAGTTATAGATGAGCTTCATATTTTCTTTATGGTTTTTTCAACCAGTTAATATGTCCAAATAAAGGAGAGAATACAATGGCTGATCAAGCGAATCCAACAGGAGTCAAGCCAAAGGGGCAAGTGCCTCCTCCGAAGGGGAAGGTACCTCCTCCGAAGGGGAATGGTGCACCTGCCGGGGGAGCATCCATCATTAAAGAAAAGGATGCCGCCAAAATGAGGCGTTTTCTGTTCCAGCGAACAGAGACCCGGTCAACCAAGTGGTATCAGGTTTTTGATACCGACAAGGTAGACGATGAGCAGGTGGTCGGCGGCCATCTGGCATTGCTGGGTGTGCTCGGTTTCATTATGGGTATCTACTACTTGTCGGGAATGCAGGTTCTGCCATGGAATGGAGCACCGGCTTTTCATGACAACTGGTTCTATCTGACAATCAAGCCTCGTATGGTATCGTTGGGTATCGACACGTACAGTCCAAGAACGGAAGATCTGATAGCCGCATCATGGAAGCTCATGGGATGGGCTATTCTGCATTTTGTTTCTGGCTCGATTCTCCTTTTCGGCGGCTGGCGTCACTGGACACACAATCTGACCAATCCGTTCACAGGCCGTGCCGGTAATTTCCGTGAATTCAGATTTCTCGGAAAATTCGGTGATGCTGTGTTTCAGGGCACAAGTGCTAAAACCTACAAGGATGCTCTTGGACCCCATGCAGTGTATATGTCACTTCTTTTCCTTGGCTGGGGTTTGATGTTGTGGATTGTGCTCGGATTTGCTCCGATTCCGGATTTCCAGACAATAAACTCTGAAGTGTTCATGTCGTTTGTCTGGTTTCTCGTCTTTTTCGCTTTGGGGCTCTATTGGTGGAAAAATCCTCCGAATGCCGCGATTCATCTGAATGATGATATGAAAGCGGCTTTCTCGGTGCATCTTACCGCTATCGGCTATGTCAATATCGCTCTTGGTATTATTGCTTTTGTCGCTTTCCAGCAGGATTCATTCGCGCCGTACTACGCCGAACTTGACAAACTTGTCTTCTACATCTACGGTGAGCCTTTCAATCGTGTCAGCTTTGACTTTGTAGAGCAGGGTGGTAAAGTTCTGTCCGGTTCCAAGGAATTTGCTGAGTTCCCCGCTTTCGCGATTCTCCCGAAAAACGGTGAATCTTTCGGTATGGCACGGGTAGTCATCAACCTGATTGTCTTCAACCATATCATTTGTGGTGTTCTCTATGTTTTTGCAGGTGTCTACCATGGTGGCCAGTATCTGCTGAAAGTCCAGATAAACGGACTGTACAGTCAGATTAAATCCATCTGGGTCGCCAAAGGCCGTGATCAGGAGCTGCAGGTAAAGATCCTCGGTACTATTATGGCGCTCTGTTTCGCTACCATGCTTTCTGTCTATGCGGTAATTGTCTGGAACACTATCTGCGAGCTGAACTTTTTCGGCACCAATATCATGATGTCGTTCTACTGGCTGAAACCGCTTCCATTCCTTCACTGGATGTTTGAAGATCCGAGCATTAACGACTGGGTAATGGCTCATGTCATCGTTGCCGGTTCACTCTTCTCTTTGATCGCTTTGGCCCGTATCGCTTTCTTCTCTCACACTTCACCGCTGTGGGATGATCTCGGGCTCAAGAAAAACTCGTATTCGTTCCCATGCCTCGGGCCTGTTTATGGTGGTACCTGTGGTGTCTCTATCCAGGATCAGCTCTGGTTCGCGATGTTGTGGGGTGTAAAGGGGCTGTCTGCTGTCTGCTGGTATATTGACGGCGCATGGATTGCTTCGATGATGTATGGAGTTCCTGCTGCGGACGCCAAAGCGTGGGATGCAGTTGCCGGGTTGTCGCATCACTATTCAGCAGGTATTTTCTATTACTTCTGGACGGAAACCGTGACCATTTTCTCCAGCTCGCATCTATCGGTTATTCTTATGATCGGGCATCTTGTATGGTTTATCAGTTTTGCAGTCTGGTTTGAAGACAGGGGTTCCCGTCTTGAAGGTGCAGATGTACAGACCCGTACCATCAGATGGCTGGGCAAGAAGTTCCTCAATCGTGATGTGCAGTTCAGATTCCCTGTGCTGACCATTTCAGATTCGAAACTTGCCGGTACTTTCCTGTATTTCGGTGGTACGTTTATGCTGGTGTTCCTGTTTATTGCCAACGGTTTCTATCAGACCAACACGCCGGCACTTCCTCCGGTTGGTGACGCCGCAGTTTCAGGACAGCAGTTGCTGACGCAGGTTGTTGACTTTATCATGAAATTGATCGCCTGATGATCTGAGAAGAAGGAGCCGTCCACTGTGCGGCTCCTTCTTCTCACAGTCATCAAGGTTTGTAAAAGTATATTCCTATTTAACAAAGTCTAGGAGGGTTTATGGCCGATCCTGTAAAACAGCAGGGTACAGAGCCCGCTCCGGCAAAGGCTAAGCCGCCAGCACCCAAGGCAAAGGGGGGCGCTCCAAAGGGGAAGCCCGCGCCTGAAGCCAAGCAGGCCGCAGCCCCAAAAGGAGCCGGCGCTACGCCTGTAGCTAAAAATCGTTTAAATGATCTCGATGTAAATCTCGGACGTACGGGGCGCAGAATGGAATCAGCGTTGCCGTCTGTAAAACCGAAACCGAAGCCGTCAGCCAAGCCGAAACCGGCGGCCAAAGGTGCTCCGGCAGCCAAGGGTGCTCCGAAAGCCAAGGGTGCTCCGAAAGCCAAAGGCGCTCCGGCAGCCAAGGGTGCAGCGCCCAGGCCGGCAGCTAAAAAGGCTCCTCGCGCAAAGAAGCATTATTTCATTCTTGAAAACCTTTGTGTAGGCTGCGGTTTGTGTCTTGATAAGTGCCCGCCGAAAGTCAATGCCATTGGATACAAGTTCTATGGCGATGTTCAGGAAGGTGGTTTCAGATGCTATATCGATCAGGATGCATGTATCTCATGTTCAGCTTGTTTTTCTTCTGACGAGTGTCCATCAGGTGCTCTGCTTGAAATACTTCCTGACGGGGAAACGCTTGACTTTACCTACACGCCGCCTGAACGTCTTGATTTCGACCTTCGATTCCTGCACCGTTTTCACAAGGAAAACAGATAATAACGGGTCGTTAACAACACATTATCAAAGCATTGCCCTTGTGGGCAGTGCTTTTTTTATTGCTATCGGTAACAACCATTACTATTTATGAGTGCCAGTACATCATGTACAGAGAGATCCCTGGTGATAATACCTACCTATAATGAGTCTGAAAATATCTCGAAACTGCTCGAAGATATTTTTTCATTATATCGCGAATGCGTTGACGTACTGATTATTGACGATAACTCGCCAGATGGTACGGCAGAACTTGTCAAAGAGATCCAGCTTGTCCATAAAACACTGTACCTCCATGAGCGTCCCTCGAAGATGGGGCTCGGAACGGCCTATATCGAGGGGTTCAGGTATGCGATCAAGCACGGTTACCAGAGAATTATTGAGATGGACGCTGACTACTCTCATGATCCGGCGGTGATTGGCAGGATGATTGAACAATCAGAAACCGCAGATCTTGTTATAGGGTCACGCTATATCGGAAACACGGTAAATGTCGTAAACTGGCCCCTCAGCAGGCTTGTGCTTTCAAAAACGGCAAGCGTCTATACCCGTTTGATTACCGGCATGCCGGTAGCTGACCCTACAAGCGGGTATAAATGTTTCAGATCACGTGTTCTGCAGGAGATCGATCTTGACAGGGTGCAGTCTCAAGGGTATTCCTTTCAGATAGAGATGAATTTCAGAGTATGGAAAAAAGGTTTTTCGATAGTTGAGACGCCTATCATATTTATTGACAGGGCTGTAGGGAAATCGAAAATGACCAGGAAGAATATCGTCGAGGCAATCTGGATAGTATGGTGGCTTAAAATAAAATCTGTTTTTGGTACTCTCCAGTGAATTGACTCATTATTCGCCTCAGCACCCCTACTGCCGGTGCGCGAAAAATCTTTCAGATCGCGCACCGGCAGTCAAAGCTCCTACGATTTATCCTCTGCTTTTGCCGCAATAATCTGATTGGCAATATCGTGAGGCATCTCTTCGTAATGGCTGAATGCATAGGTGTAGCGGGCCCTGCTTTGCGTTAACCGTACAAGCTGCTGATGGAAATCACGAAGAGAGGACTGCGGGATCTGGGCATTGATTGTCTGGAAACGTGCATCCGCGTCCATGCCGATAATTTTTCCCCGTTTGCCGGATATTTCACCTACGATCTCTCCGGTATACTGTTCAGGCGTTTTTACGCTGAGAGAATAATAGGGCTCCAGGAGCAGGGGTTTAGCCTTTTCAAACGCAGCCTTGAAGGCCATGTTCGCCGCAATCTTAAAAGCGAATTCCGAGCTGTCCACGGGATGGTATGAACCGTCATAGACGACAGCCTTGAGGTCAACGACAGGGTATCCGCTGATAACGCCGTTCGAGACTGATTCACGAAGCCCCTTTTCAACAGCAGGGAGATAGCGGGTCGGAACGACGCCCCCGACAACCTCGCTTGCAAATGAAAAGCCTGAGTTTCTCTCCGTGGGTTCTATCCTGATCCAGACATCTCCATATTGTCCTCTGCCGCCTGACTGCTTTTTATATTTCCCCTGCGAAGACGCGGAACTGCGAATGGATTCGCGATAGGGGATTTTTACGGTACTTCTTGTGACCGAGACACCGAATTTGCTTTCAAGCCGGTTCATGATAGCGTCGAGATGTGTTTCGCCAAGGGTCTTGATTATCGTCTGGTTAAACTCGGTATCATGTTCAATAGCGAAACTCGGGTCCTCTTCAAGAAGATGATGCAGACCGGAGGATATTTTTTCCTCGTCACCCTGCGCAGCCGGTTCTATGGCCGTTGCAAGCAGGGGTTCAGGAAAGATAATAGGCGTTATTCTGCAATCGGTCCCCTTGTCGGCAAGCGTATCGTTCGTATGCGAGTCCTTCAGTTTGACGACCATACCGATGTCGCCGGCAAGCAGTTTCTCGACAGGGACTTTTTTCTGACCTTCCATAGTGTAGACCTGGCCGATTTTCTCAAGCTGTCCTGTCTGGGCGTCGATTAATTCATGGCCGGTTTCTATATGACCGGAGTAGACTCTCAGGAAGGAGATTTCACCGACTCTGGGTTCGGACATTGTCTTAAAAATAAACGCTACCGTCGGTCCTTCAGTATCCGGTTCAAGCAGTTTTTCATCTTTTTTTGATGCGCAGTAGGCTTGTTCCGGGCCGCGTTCAATCGGAGAAGGACAGATATTGACAATGGCGTTCAGAAGACGTTCTGATCCGATAAGATGCAACGGTGATACGCAGAAAACAGGAAAGAAGGTTCTGGTCAGGAGCGCTGATTTGATACCGGCTCTCAGCTCGTCTTCCGTAAGGTTACCGATATCGAAATATCGGTTCATGAGATCCTCATCTGTTTCTGCGACAGCTTCAACAAGCTTGAAATGCAGTTCTTCAGCACGTTTTTTATAGAGGTCCGGTATTTCTGATTCGCTCATGTTTCCGGGTTTGTCCGGATTGAATTCGAGCTGTTTCATCAGGAGTACGTCGATGATGACATGGTGCCCGAGCCCTTCCTCGACAGGGAACTGTATCGGCGTCACCTGGCTGCCGAAATGATCCTGAAGCTCCTGAATGGTTTTTGTGTAATTTGTTCTGTCTGCATCGAGCTTTGTGAGTGCAAACATGGTCGGCTTGTAGTATTCCTTTGTGTAGTCCCATATGATATCGGTGCCGACCTCTACGCCTATCGAACTGTTTACCGTCATGAGTACGGTGTCTGCGATTCTCATGGCGGACTTAACGTCGCCATGAAAGTCAAGAAGACCGGGTGTATCGATGATATTTATCTTTCGATTGTTCCAGGTTCCCTGAATCAGGGCGGAATTAAGGCTGTGCTGCCGGGAAATTTCATCCTCCGAGTAGTCAGAAAGGGTTGTGCCGTCTTCAATACTTCCGAGGCGGTTGGTGACATTCATTGAGAGGGCAAGTGACTCGGCAAGGATTGTTTTACCTGAACCGGAGTGGCCGGTTATCACTATGTTGCGAAGTTGATCTGGCTGGACAGGTTGCATAAGTTGAAACTCCTTGTGGTTGAATAACTGATGTCCGGAGCAGCCGGACGAATGAAAGACAGTACTGTCTGCAGTCGTGCGAAACTGCTGATAAAATGAAAAGTAAAAAAAAGTTTTATAAGCTGACGAGGCAATGGCGAAAAGCTGGACAATAGGGTATAAATTCTTATGTTTAGCGAAAGAATTGCATTTATTGCGTTTTTACCCAGGCTTTGTACGCTCGTCGTTAACATTAAAATTGAACGTTATCATGCCATTAATCACCAACGTTATCGCCCGGCAGATTCTTGATTCCCGGGGAAATCCTACTGTTGAAGTAGATGTCCTGACAGAAACATCGTATGGCAGGGCGGCAGTGCCGAGCGGAGCATCAACAGGTGTTCATGAAGCGGTTGAATTGCGCGACGGGGACTCAGGGGTCTATCTTGGTAAAAGTGTGATGAAAGCCGTTATGAATGTGAATACGCACATCAATGACCGGTTGAAGGGAATGGATGTCACCGAACAGGTTGAAATAGATAACACTTTGATCGCCCTTGATGGAACAGCCAACAAATCAAATCTTGGCGCCAATGCTATTCTGGGCGTTTCTCTGGCCTGCGCGAAAGCAGCTGCCGAATATTCAGGTCTCTCTCTTTTCCGCTATATCGGCGGGACGCTGGCCACCACACTGCCCGTACCGATGATGAACGTACTCAATGGAGGAGCGCATGCGGACAACAACGTGGATTTCCAGGAGTTCATGATCATGCCTATCGGCTTTACAACCTATTCAGATGCGTTACGCTGCGGAGTGGAGGTGTTTCACGCGTTGAAAGCGTTGCTCAAAAAGAAAGGGCTCAGCACAGCTGTCGGGGATGAAGGCGGGTTTGCTCCGAACCTGGGCTCCAACGAAGAAGCGATAGAGCTTGTTATTGAAGCTGTCGGCAAGGCAGGCTACTCGGTTGGTTCGCCTACCGACCGTGGTGGGATCGGAGATGCCCAGGTCATGATTGCTCTCGATCCGGCAAGTTCGGAGTATTATGACGCGGACCGGAAAAAATATGTTTTCAAAAAATCTTCCGGCAAAGAGCTTGACGCCTCAGAGATGGCTGAGTACTGGGAAAAATGGTGTAGTGACTATCCGATTATCTCTATTGAGGATGCGATGGCTGAAGACGATTGGGAGGGCTGGAAACTGCTTTCCGACAAGATCGGTTCACGCGTGCAGCTTGTCGGGGACGATCTTTTTGTCACCAATACAAGACGGCTTGCTGACGGTATCGACAAGAAGGTTGGTAACTCTATACTGATAAAGGTTAATCAGATTGGTACGCTGACCGAGACGTTGCAGGCTATTGATCTTGCAAAACGTAACGGCTATACTTCCGTAATCAGCCACAGAAGCGGCGAAACAGAAGATACAACCATCGCGCAGATAGCGGTTGCTACCGGCGCCGGTCAGATAAAAACAGGCAGTCTGTCACGTTCTGACCGCATGGCCAAATACAATGAGCTTCTGAGGATTGAAGAGGAGCTGGGCGCCGAGGCGTACTATCCGGGAGTGAAAGCGTTCAGAGTATAGGACTTAAGGGAGGGAGCCTTCATGGTGCCGTCAGTATGTTTGCCGGAAGTAATGGTTTGTACCGGGATTGGGCATCCTGAAAGATAGTGTTGTTCACGATACCGTCGGAGTCAGAAGATATACATTCGGGAAAAAAGAAAGAGTGATGAAGTTGTCGAGGTCAATGGCAGACATATGGGCATACATTCTCTCCCGTCCCAGAAAAATATTTCTTTTGGTGCTTGCCGGGATTTTCGTGTTGTGGATAGTGTTCGGTGACTATGGCGTGGTGGCCAGACTTCGCATGGAGGCTGAGCATGGTATGCTCAGGGCTCGTCAGCAACAGGAAGAAAGCAAAATCATCGAAAACACCAGAAAGATCCGCCAGGTGGATGACCCTGAGGCGATAGAGAAGATTGCAAGGGAGAAATATAATTTTTCGAGAGATGAGGAAATCCTGTTTATCATTGAGAAGAAGTAGGGAAGGTACTGCCTGTCATGATCGATCCGCAATGCACGTTTTCTTGACAGGGGAGCCTTTCTCCCGTCAAGTCAATTTTTATCAGACCTGATTGAAACAAGCAGTATGCAGAATTTTCCGATTTCCATGTATCAGTATAGCAGGAGGCTGACCCGTGAGGTTGGTTTCGGTTCGCTATCTCTCGGCGGCTATCAGCCCGTCAGGGTAGAGTCGATGACGACAACGCATACTATGGATACAAGCGCTTCCGTGGAGCAGTGCCGGAGGCTCCATGAAGCAGGTTGTGAGATTATCCGCCTGACGGTTCCTACAGAGAAGGACGCTGAAAATCTCAAGACCATTCGTGACCAGCTTCGGCGGGATGGAGTTGCTACACCGCTTGTAGCCGATATTCATTTTTCTCAGAAAGCCGCCCTCAAAGCGGTGGAGTTCGTCGAAAATGTCCGGATCAATCCGGGTAATTTTGCCAATACCCAAAAATTCACCAACGAGGAGTATACTGCGCAGTCCTATGATTCGGAACTTGAAAAAGTACGGGAAGCGTTTCTTCCTCTGATCGGGAAAGCAAAGGCATTCGGGGTGTCGATGAGGATTGGAACCAATCACGGTTCGCTTTCGGACAGAATTGTCAGCCGCTACGGAAACACGCCTGAGGGGATGGTGGAAGCAGCGCTTGAATTTGCCAGAATTTGTGAAGATGAAGGGTACTACGATTTTTTGTTTTCCATGAAGTCTTCCAATGTAAGGGTGATGATTCAGGCTTACAGGCACCTTGTCGCCAGAGCGGATACCGAACTGCGCCATGCTTATCCTTTACATCTCGGAGTAACCGAGGCCGGGGATGGAGATGAGGGAAGAATTAAATCCGCGATGGGTACCGGGGCGTTGCTGGAAGAAGGCCTTGGCGACACCATCAGGGTTTCCCTCACGGAAGATCCCGTCAACGAAGTTCCGGTCGGGTTTGCGTTGGTGAAAAAGTATAATGATTTACTGAAGGTAAAGGGCGAAAAAGGCCATGCGCCGGTTAACAGGATCATCATGTCACGTGCGGCGAGAGCTTGCTTTGAGCTTCCTCCTTTTGATCCGTTCAGCTACAGGAAGCGGAAGTCAGGGGTGCTGTCAACAGCTGATGGTGACATAGGAGGAGAGAGTCTTCCTATGGTTGAGACTGTCACCAAAGCTTCGGTCGCGGCCAACCCGGAGCAGCTTCTCGCGGAGTTGCGCAGAAGGTTGGTGGTTGACAGTGCCGACAAGGAGATCAGATCGGAACTGGTAACCGTTCCGGCAGGTTCAGCGGTCGAATCGGAAGCTCTTGAGCCGGTTCTTGCCGAACTCGGTGTCTGCCGGAGCCGTGTAGGTGTCGCTACAGGTGATGTTTCGCTTGTTCCGGATCTTCTGAAGCGTGCGGCGAGAGTTCGTTTAGATATCCGTGAAGGTGAGATGATCGATAAAACCTTTTTTGACTCGCTTGATGGTGGGGGCGCACTCCTGGAGTTTTGCTTTATTCATGAGCATGCGTCGGAACAGGTTCCGGCTGAAGTTCTTTCGCGAATAGCGCTGAAGATGCAGTCGAAGGGTATTGAAAAGCTCCTTTTTTCAATACAATCACCTGTTCCGGTCTATGCCTATCGTTATCTTGTTCGCGGTTTTAACGAGCAGGGCCTCGACTATCCTCTGGTAATACGGTATCATGCCTTGAATAAAGGGCGTCTTGAGACACTTATCGATTGCGCCACACAGACCGGTACACTTTTCTGTGACGGCATAGGTGATATGCTTGCCCTGGAGACAGACCTTGCTGAAAGTGAAGAGATCAGCCTTGCTTTTAATGTTCTGCAGGCTGCCAGAGTGAGAATGTCGAAAACGGAGTTCATCTCCTGTCCGGGGTGTGGCAGAACCTATTTCGATCTTGAAAAAACTACAGCGGTGATCAAAGCCCGGATGTCTCATCTGAAAGGGCTGAAAATCGGTATTATGGGTTGTATCGTCAATGGTCCCGGAGAGATGGCTGACGCTGATTTCGGGTATGTCGGTTCGGGAAAATCCGGGGTAAGTCTCTATGTTGGCAAAGAATGTGTCGCGTCTAACATTCCTGAAAAAGATGCCGTCGACAGGCTTGTTGATCTCATCAGGTCACATGGCCGATGGGTTGAACGGGTTGCATAGCTATCATGCAGGGGGAGCATGCCATACACCTTGATAACAGGCGCATCGAATGGAATCGGCAGGGAGTTTGCTCGTGAATTTGCCCGCCGTAAAAGTGATATGGTTCTTGTCGCCCGTTCGGAAAGTTCTTTGCGGAATCTCAGTGCGGAACTCAGTCCCGCTGGTGAGCCTGTTATTCACCTTTGCATTGAGGACCTGAGCGATCCGGAAAGTCCACGGAGGGTCCATCAATACTGTCGTGACAGATCTCTCGGAGTGGAGTTGATCATAAACTGTGCAGGGTTTGGATATGCCGGAGAGTATGATTCCATGCCTCTTGAAGCGTTACAGGAAATGATTCAGGTGAACACTGCCGCGATGGCAGTACTTATTCGCCTGTTTCTGCCGGCCATGATAGCTGAAAAAAAAGGCGGAATAATAAATGTGGCTTCAATCGGCGGGTTTCAGGGAATTTCCCGTCTCGGGCTGTATTCTGCAACAAAGTCCTTCATCCTTACTCTGAGTGAGTCGTTGCACGAGGAGCTGAAAAACAAAGGGATAAAGGTTGTCGCGGTCAGCCCCGGATACATCGAAACCGGATTTCATGCCAGGGCCCGTCAACATCCTGAATGCAGTATTCTGCCGCTTTCAAGCCCGTCCGTTGTTGTCAAGGCGTCTATTAAGGGGCTGATAAAAAACAGGTTACATGTCTATCCCACGATGACTGATTTTATGGTGGTATTTTTTCAGCGATTTCTCCCGAGGTCGGCGGTGCTGAAGACAGCGGCGTTTCTGGCGCCTTTGAAGCACAAAGGTGAACGGTAGGAACATGATCAGCTGTTTTTTTTACGGCGGGTTGTCGGTGGGTGGAAATATTTTTGGATTTCTGTTTTATAGAAGTATATTACCTGCCCTGTTTTTTTGAAGCTGTGCTGGTGTAGCTCAATTGGTAGAGCAGCTGATTTGTAATCAGCAGGTTGCGGGTTCGAGTCCCATCACCAGCTCGGAGTAAGGCAGTCAAACGGGTAGGTAGCGAAGCGGTCAAACGCAACAGACTGTAAATCTGTCGACATATGTCTTCGGAGGTTCGAATCCTCCCCTACCCACATTGGTTTTCTATAGCCAGGCTGATGTAGCTCAGTCGGTAGAGCACTTCCTTGGTAAGGAAGAGGTCATCGGTTCAAGTCCGATCATCAGCTCACATGCTAATATGGTTATGCAGACGTCAGTAGCTTAATTGGTAGAGCAGCGGTCTCCAAAACCGCAGGTTGGGGGTTCGAGTCCCTCCTGACGTGCAGGTATCGGGGGAGTGCTTATTAAGATGGTTTTATTACTGGAAAGCGGTTTATGACTAAATATCTCGATAAGGTGACCGGCTATTATCACGATGTCGTCAATGAGATGAAGAAAGTAGCCTGGCCAAGTCCTGAGGATACCCGGGATCTTACAGTTGTTGTTTTGACTGTCTCCGGGTTGCTCGCCCTGTTCACTTTTGTCGTGGATTGGGTTATTAACTCATTTATCGGAAAATTGTTGTAAGAAAAGAGGGCTGAGGTAGAGTAGATGAGTGAAAGTGAAACAAATATCGAACAGGACGCTCAGGGTCTTTCCAGGCCGAGATGGTATGCTTTGAGGATTTATTCAGGGCATGAGCGCAAGGTGAAAGAAGGTATTGAGCTTGAAGTGGAGCGTCAGGCCCTTGAAGATAAAATTCTGCAGGTCTATGTTCCCTACGAGAAGTTTGTTGAGGTCAGGAACGGCAAGAAAAGAAGTCTTACAAAAAACGCGTTTCCCGGTTATGTGCTTATTGAAGCGATACTCGATAAGCAGACCAAGAACCTTATCATGGATATTCCTTCGGTAATGGGGTTTCTCGGGGTTAATGATATTCCTACACCTCTGCGCCCTGACGAAGTTGAAAAAATTCTTGAGCCGGAAAGCACTGTTGAGCAGCGCTCTGTTGTCGAGGCTCCTTTCCGGGTTGGTGATACTGTCAAGGTGATCGACGGACCATTCAGTTCCTTGACCGGTGTTGTTCATGATGTTTGCGTTGAAAGGATGAAGGTAAAGGTTATGATCAGCTTTTTCGGGCGAAGTACTCCTACCGAGCTTGATTTTTCCCAGGTTAAGTCAATTTCTCAATAATACGGCTTGAGTTTATCCGGCTGTTGAAACAGTGATGTTAGTATGGCAAAAAAGGTAGTTGGGTTTATTAAGCTGCAGATTCCGGCAGGAGCCGCCAATCCTGCACCACCCGTTGGCCCTGCACTTGGTCAGAAGGGTGTGAATATCATGGAGTTCTGCAAGCAGTTCAACGCGAAAACCCAGTCGCAGTCAGGAACTATCATTCCTGTCGTGATTACGGTATATTCGGACAAATCATTTACGTTCATCACCAAGACGCCTCCTGCTGCGGTGCTTCTGGTCAAGGAAGCCGGTTTGCAGAAAGGATCAGGTGAACCGAACAAGAACAAGGTCGGCAAGGTCACCGAGGAGCAGGTTCGCAAGATAGCGGAGCTGAAGATGCCGGATCTCAATGCTTTCGATATAGATGGCGCTATGCAGATGATCAGGGGTACGGCAAGAAGTATGGGGATCGTCGTAGAGGGCTGAGCCTGTTCGTGCATGGTATGATTTTGTGGGAGACCGTAGGGTCGTTTTATTAACCACTTGCAAGAAGATAACAATGGCAGGAAAGAAATACAGAAACGCTTTAGGTAAAGCGTCAGCTCAGGATGAGTATGATCTGCAGCAGGCTATGGAGCTTGTCAGGGAGATTAACGATACGAAATTCGATGCATCGGTTGATCTGGCTGTAAGGCTGGGTGTTGACCCGCGTCACGCCGATCAGGTTGTCAGGGGGACAGTCATGTTGCCTCATGGGACGGGTAAGACTGTGTCGGTTCTTGTGATCTGCAGTGAAGCGAAAGCTTCCGAAGCGCAAGAGGCCGGAGCGGACTTCGTGGGATTTGAAGATTATATTGAAAAAATTCAGAATGGCTGGACAGATGTCGATGTCATCATAGCTACGCCTGATGTTATGGGTAAGCTTGGCAAAGTCGGCAAGATTCTTGGTCCCCGTGGTCTCATGCCCAATCCGAAATCAGGTACGGTTACCATGGATGTCGCCAAGGCTGTTAAGGAAGTAAAGGCTGGTAAAATCGAATTTCGGGTAGATAAGGCTGGAAACGTTCACGCGCCCGTCGGAAAGGTATCGTTCAGTTCTGAACAGCTTTTCGAAAACGCTACGAGTTTTCTCAAGGAGATCGTCAGGTTGAAGCCGGCTGCTGCCAAAGGGCACTACATCCGGAATATTTCCGTGTCAAGTACGATGTCCCCCGGCCTGAGGGTGAAAAAAGAAAAGTATGTCGCCTAACATAAACGGTTTACAAGATGAAGCGCGAGAAAAAAGAGCAGATAGTTAAGGATGTTGCCGAAAAGCTCCAGAAAGCCCAGGGCATTTACCTGACCGAGTTTCAGGGTCTTGATGTCGAGAAAATGGCCGAGCTGAGAAATGAGTTCCGCAAGGCTGGTGTAGAGTATCAGGTTGCAAAGAACACGCTGATAAAGAAGGCTCTGGAAAATGTCAACGGTGGAGACCGTCTGGCTGATGGGCTGGTAAATACAACCGGGATGGCAATTGGTTATGATGATCCGATCGCACCGGCAAAAATCATCGAGAAGTTCGGCAAGAAGAACGAAATGCTGAAATTCAAGATGGCCACTATTGATGGCTCAGTCTTTGAGGCTGACAAGTTGCAGGTGTTGTCAAAGATGCTCAGCAAAACCGAGAATATCGGTCGTTTTGCAGGTATGCTCAACAACGTCATCAGTTCCGTTCCGATGGTTATCAACGCGGTTATGAGCGATCTTGTTTCGGTTATTGATCAGGTTGCCAAACAGAAGCAGGATTGAGGATACAGGTCTATTACGCACTCAACAGAATTACATCACAATAATATATAAAACAAGAGAGGAAGATAATGGCATCTATTGAAGCACTTGTAGAGGAAATTGGTAAGTTGTCGCTTACCGAAGCTTCAGAGCTGGTAAAAGCATTGGAAGATAAGTTTGGGGTAAGTGCCGCTCCTGCGGTTTTTGCCGGTGCTGCAGCAGCCGCACCTGGTGGTGAAGCTGAAGCAAAGGAAGAGCAGACAGAGTTCGATGTTGAACTCAAAGCGGTTGGCGCAAACAAAATTAACGTTATCAAAGCGGTTCGCTCTATTACAGGTCTTGGTCTGAAAGAAGCCAAGGAGATGGTTGACGGTGCTCCTAAGGTCGTTAAAGAGGCTGTAAGCAAAGAAGAAGCTGAAAAAGTCGCTAAAGAGCTCAAAGACGCAGGCGCGGAAGTTGAGCTTAAGTGACATCTCCTCAAGCGTTGATTTTCAGCACAAGCTCCGTTTCGGCATGAAGCGGAGCTTTGCCTGTTTGTAAGCGCTTGACTCTGCAGTTATGCAAACACGAAGTTCAGTACTGATAAAGGCATCAGCTGAATGGCTATTGTGTTTTTATTCAATGAAGAGTAAGTGAAGTACTTCCTGCAATCGATAAAAGTGAGGTGCAAGTGAAAGTGGCTGATAAAACACAGAAAAAGTGTATTGCCTTTTCCAAGATCCAGAGTATTGTAAATCCTCCTGATTTATTACAAGTTCAGTTAGATTCGTTCAAGAGGTTCATTCAGGACAGTGTTCCTCTTGCCAAACGTAAAGACCAGGGGCTTGAAAAGGTACTGAGAAGTGCTTTTCCGATTACTGATACCCGGGGTCTTTATCTATTAGAATATATATCATATACATTTGACAAACCGAAATATACTGTCGAGGAGTGTATTGAGAGGGGCCTGACCTACGATGTTTCACTGAAGGTCAAGTTGAAACTCTCCTACAAGGATGAGCCCGATGAGCAGGACTGGAAAGAGACTATCCAGCAGGAGGTATATCTCGGACGTATTCCCTATATGACCGACCGCGGTACATTTATTGTGAATGGAGCGGAGCGGGTTGTCGTTGCACAGCTTCATCGTTCGCCCGGTGTTGTTTTCAGTGAGGCTATACATCCGAACGGCAAAAAGATGTATTCCGCAAAGATTGTGCCGACACGAGGGTCCTGGATTGAGTTCCAGACCGATATAAATAATCAGATCTATGTCTATATCGACCAGAAAAAGAACTTTCTTGTCAGTGCATTGCTTCGCGCCATCGGGTTTACAAAAGATGAGGATATCCTCAGTCTGTTCGATCTGATCGAAGAGGTTCCGGTAAAAGCCAACAAGAAAGAGTACCTTATCGGCAAGAACCTTGCGTCTGATATCATCGATATGCAGACAGGTGAGGTTGTCAGTGCCAGAACGGCGATTACAGAGGAGATACTGGATCAGATTACCGCAGCGGGCTCCAAGACGGTCAGGATCATGAAACCCGGTACGGGCGAGAAGGGACTCGATAAATCTGTTGTCACCAATACCATTCTCAATGATTCTTCCGCAACAGAGGAAGAGGCTCTGGAGATTGTCTACGAGGAGCTTCGCGCAAACGAGGCGCCGGATATTGACGCCGCGAGAAGTTTTCTTGAAAGAACGTTTTTCAATCAGAAAAAATATGATCTGGGAGACGTAGGCCGATACAGAATCAATAAGAAACTCGGGAAGGAACATGAAGCTTTCAAAGAGTTTCTCAGTGGACAACCCGAACTGAAGGCGCTGTCCGACAGTATTTACGAGAAAATTCTCCAGACGATACAGTCATATTCAGACGAGCCGATAAGCGATGATATCATGGTGTTGACACACTATGATATCATTGCGGTTATCAACTATCTCATCAAACTGGTGAACGGACAGGCAGAAGTTGACGATGTTGACCATCTCGCGAACAGAAGAGTGCGAACGGTTGGTGAACAGCTCGCGGCACAGTTTGTTATAGGGCTTGCAAGAATGGGCAAAAACGTCCGTGAAAAACTTAATTCACGTGATACGGACAAGATAGCTCCTGCTGATCTTATTAACGCAAGAACGGTATCGAGTGTTGTTTCGAGCTTTTTCGCTACAAGTCAGCTTTCGCAGTTCATGGATCAGACAAACCCGCTTGCCGAAATGACCAACAAGCGGAGGGTTTCCGCTCTTGGCCCGGGTGGTCTTACCAGGGAACGCGCAGGTTTTGAGGTTCGTGACGTTCACTATACGCATTATGGCCGTCTCTGCCCTATCGAGACGCCGGAAGGCCCCAATATAGGGTTGATTTCTTCGTTGTCGGTCTATGCGGAGATCAATGATAAAGGGTTTATCCAGGCCCCGTACCGTGTCGTCGAGAAAGGTATAGTGACCGACAAGGTCGAGATGCTTTCGGCCGAGGACGAAGAGAACAAGATCACTGTTCCGGTCAGCGTGAAATTTGACGAGAACAGGAGAATAACCACGGAAACGGTTCAGGCGAGAACAAAGGGTGATTACCCTGTCGTTGACGCCGAACAGGTGGATTATATGGATGTCTCGCCGATTCAGATTGTCAGCGCGGCAGCGGCTCTGATTCCTTTTCTTGAGCATGATGACGGTAACCGCGCTCTTATGGGAGCAAACATGCAGAGGCAGGCTGTTCCGCTTCTTGTTGCTGACGCGCCGCTGGTAGGTACCGGTATGGAAGCCAAAGTTGCACGTGACTCCCGGGCGGTGGTTCTTGCCGAAGGAGATGGTGTTATAGAGTCGGTTACCGCGGAAAGTATCCGTGTCCGCTATGACATGCATGAAGATGAAGATGATCGGATGATCATGCTGGATCCGGATGAAGGGGTCAAGACCTACAATCTGATCAAGTTTAAACGTTCTAACCAGGACACCTGCATCTCTCAGAAACCGGTCGTACGGACAGGTCAGAAACTTGAGAAAGGAGATGTGCTCGCTGACGGTCCGTCCACTGAAAATGGTGAGCTGGCGCTCGGCAAGAACGTGCTTGTCGCATTCATGCCCTGGAGAGGCTATAACTTTGAAGACGCTATTGTTCTCAGTGAGCGTCTGGTTTATGATGATGTGTTCACATCGATCCACATTCATGAGTTCGAAGCCAATGTCCGCGACACGAAGCGTGGTGAGGAACAGTTCACCCGTGACATTTACAATGTCAGTGAAGATGCGTTGAGAAACCTTGACGAGAACGGTATTATTCGTATCGGTGCGGAGGTCAAGGAACGTGATATCCTTGTCGGCAAGATTACGCCGAAAGGGGAAAGTGATCCTACTCCGGAAGAAAAACTGCTTCGAGCCATTTTTGGTGACAAGTCCAGTGATGTGAAAGATGCATCGATGCATGTTCCTGCAGGAATGAAGGGAATTGTGATCAAGACAAAGCTGTTCAGTCGCAAAAAGAAGGTCGGCCTGGATATCAGGGAGCGGCAGGAGGCGATTGACGCCTTGTTCGAACGCAGGACAGCGGATCTCCGGAGCCGCTTCAACACGTGGATGAACCAGCTTTTTGAGGGTAAAAAGAGTACGGGAATCTACAATCTGAAGGGAAAAGAGATTGTTCCTGCCGGAAGTGTACTTGATGCAGAAACGCTTGGCAAGTTTGCCGGTCCCGGTTTTCTTGAATCTGTGGACCTCTCCAAAGGTATCGTCAAGGACGCGAAAGCCAACGCGACGCTGCTTCGCCTCTGCAGAGAGTATCGTCTCATGCTGAAGGATATGGAAGATGAGCGTGAGAATGAAAAATACAAGCTCAATATAGGAGATGAACTTCCACCCGGAATTGAAGAGCTTGCAAAGGTCTACATCGCGCAGAAAAGAAAAATACAGGTTGGCGACAAGATGGCCGGTCGTCATGGTAACAAGGGTGTGGTCGGAAAAATACTGCCAATTGAGGATTTGCCTTTCATGGGAGACGGCACGCCGGTTGATATCGTCCTGAACCCTCTCGGTGTTCCGAGCAGGATGAATATCGGTCAGCTTTATGAAACCTCGCTCGGATGGGCTGCAAGGGCACTCGGTGTTCAGTTTAAAACGCCGATTTTTGATGGCGCAACCTACACCGAGGTACAGGAACAGCTTGAAAAAGCCGGTCTGCCCATGCACGGGAAAGTCAGGCTTTACGACGGCCGCACAGGAGAGCCTTTTGATGATGAGGTCACGGTCGGATACATCTATATGCTGAAACTGAGTCATCTTGTCGATGACAAGATTCACGCACGTTCGACCGGTCCGTACTCGTTGATAACACAGCAGCCGCTGGGCGGAAAAGCGCAGTTCGGTGGTCAGCGGTTTGGTGAGATGGAGGTATGGGCACTTGAGGCATACGGCGCGGCAAATATTCTCAGAGAGATGCTTACCGTTAAATCAGATGATGTCGTGGGGAGAAACAAGACCTACGAATCGATTGTCAAAGGCCAGAATCTTCCCGATCCCGGAACGCCGGAATCGTTTAATGTGCTGGTCAGGGAGCTGCAGGGCCTTGGACTTGAAATACGTATTGACAACAAGGTTCCGTAGGCTGGTTTACGCTGTTGTTATGTGATACTTTCAGGGATTTCTAAAAGGTCGTTTAAGAGGGACATATACTATGATATTTTCACAGGGAGTTTCACCTTTCAAAGGTGATTTTTCAAAGATAAAATTCAGCATCGCATCTCCTGAAAGCATTCTTGCGCATTCACGAGGAGAGGTGCTAAAACCGGAGACTATCAATTATCGCACATTCAAGCCTGAGCGTGACGGCCTGATGTGTGAGAAAATATTCGGCCCCACGAAGGATTGGGAATGTTATTGCGGCAAGTACAAACGCGTCAGGTATAAAGGTATTATCTGTGACCGCTGCGGAGTCGAGGTGACCATGAAGAGCGTTCGTCGTGAACGTATGGGGCACATCTCTCTTGCCGTTCCGGTTGTTCATACATGGTTTTTCCGCTCTGTTCCCAGCAAAATCGGTGCCCTGCTCGATCTTTCAACCAAGGAACTTGAACGGGTCATCTACTATGAGGTCTATGTGGTGATCAATCCCGGTGAACCGGGAGAGAAGCAGGGAATAAAAAAACTTGATCGCCTGACAGAAGAGCAGTATTTCCAGATCATAACCGAGTACGAGGACAATCAGGATCTTGACGATAACGATCCGGCAAAGTTCGTGGCCAAAATGGGTGGAGAAGCCATTCATACACTTCTTAAAGGACTCGAACTCGATACACAGGCTGTTGATCTTCGCAAAATACTCAGGGAGAGCGGTTCAGAGCAGAAGAGAGCCGATGCCCTCAAACGCCTTAAGGTTGTCGAGGCATTCAGAAAAAGTTTCGAGCCGGTAAAAAAGACAAGAAAGAAGTCCACCGGTCTTTTCCCCGAGGACGAAGCTCCTGAACCCTATGTGTATGAAGGTAACAAGCCGGAATACATGGTAATGGAGGTTATACCGGTCATACCTCCTGAATTGCGTCCGCTTGTCCCTCTTGAAGGAGGGCGGTTCGCGACCTCCGATCTTAATGATCTTTATCGCAGGGTCATTATCCGGAATAACCGCTTGAAAAAGCTGATCGACATTCGTGCACCGGAGGTTATTCTGCGTAATGAGAAAAGAATGCTGCAGGAAGCTGTCGATGCTCTTTTCGACAACTCACGCAAAGCCAACGCAGTGAAAACCGGTGAGTCGAACAGGCCCCTGAAATCACTTTCCGATGCTCTCAAGGGAAAACAGGGCAGATTCCGTCAGAACCTGCTCGGTAAGCGAGTTGACTATTCCGGAAGGTCGGTCATTGTTGTCGGACCGGAGCTCAAACTGCATGAGTGCGGACTGCCGAAAAGCATGGCAATCGAGCTTTTCCAGCCGTTTGTTATCAGACGCCTCGTGGAGCGGGGTATCGCGAAATCCGTGAAATCAGCCAAAAAGCTTATTGATAAAAAGGATCCGATAGTCTGGGATGTACTTGAAAAAGTTATTGACGGACGTCCTGTACTGCTCAACCGTGCTCCAACGCTTCATCGTTTGGGTATTCAGGCTTTTCAGCCGGTGCTGATCGAAGGCAAGGCAATACAGATTCACCCGCTGGTCTGTACGGCGTTCAACGCTGACTTTGATGGTGACCAGATGGCGGTTCACGTCCCGCTTTCGCAGGAAGCACAACTCGAGGCGACACTGCTGATGCTCTCCTCTCACAACCTCATTCTTCCCCAGTCGGGTAAGCCGGTTACCGTTCCCTCTCAGGATATGGTGCTGGGTATGTACTACCTGACAAAGTCAAGGCTTGGGGAAAAAGGTCAGGGCAAGCTCTTTTATGGAACCGAAGAGGTGATGATTGCTTTTAACGAGGAGCGTATTGGTCTTCACGCGCTTGTCTTCGTGCACTATGACGGCCGTATTGAACAGAAGTTCGATCCGCTGAGAATGCTCGATATCATTCCGGATGATCAGCCTGAACAGAAAGAGTGGCTGAAAACAAAGATCGGGGAAAACAAGATTCTGGTGACAACAGTCGGCAGGGTGTTGTTTAACCGGTACGTTCCGGAAAAAATCGGCTTTATCAACAAGGTGATCGACAAAAAAGGGGCCAAGGATCTCATTTCCAAGCTCTCAAGCGAGGTTGGAAACGTCGCTACGGCCGAGTTTCTTGACAACATCAAGCAGGTCGGCTTCCACTTCGCAATGAAGGGAGGGCTCTCTATCGGGCTTGCTGATGCGATTATTCCTGAAGTCAAGGTTCAGCATATCAAGAAGGCTACCAAAGAGAGCACCAAGATCGTCAGAGAGTACAATCGAGGAACGCTCACGGAAAACGAGCGGTACAACCAGATTGTCGATGTCTGGCAGAAGGTGACAAACCTCGTCGCGGAGGAATCCTACCAGAAGCTTCGCAAGGACCGTTCAGGGTTCAATCCGCTGTTTATGATGCTTGATTCCGGAGCTCGAGGCTCGAGAGAACAGGTGCGTCAGTTGACCGGTATGAGAGGGCTTATCGCCAGGCCGCAGAAATCCATGTCCGGGCAGCCCGGTGAGATTATCGAGAATCCGATTATTTCCAACCTGAAAGAGGGGCTCACGGTGCTGGAGTATTTTGTCTCTACCCATGGTGCCCGAAAAGGTCTTTCCGATACATCGCTCAAAACGGCTGATGCAGGGTATCTGACAAGAAGACTGCATGATGTCGCTCAGGATGTCATCGTCACCGAAGATGATTGCGGGACAACCAGAGGTATTCATGTAGAACGCGGGATTGAAGAAGAGACAGGCGGTCAGATCAAGTTCAGTGAAAAAATCCGGGGCAGGGTCGCTTCGAGGGATATTGTCGATAACCTGAACGATGTGGTCATTCTTCCGGCAGGGGGTATCATCACCGATGAGATTGCAGATGCCATACAGAAAAATGCCGGTGTTGTCGAGGCCGATATCCGATCGGTGCTTACCTGTGAGGCAAAACAGGGTATCTGTTCCAAGTGTTATGGTACCAACCTTTCGGTGCACAAACTTGTAGAAATAGGTGAAGCGGTAGGCGTTATCGCAGCACAGTCCATCGGTGAACCGGGAACACAGCTGACGCTTCGTACCTTCCACCAGGGTGGTACGGCACAGGGCGGTATTGCTGAAACCGAGACAAAGTCATCTATGGACGGACAGGTTGAATTTGAAAGCATCAGGAGTGTGGAACAGGAGACCATCAATGAAGACGGCATGCCTGAAACCGTTACTCTGGTGATCCAGAAGAACGGCAAGATCAATATTCTCGATCCTGATTCAGGTAAATTCCTGAAACGCTACGAGGTGCCTCATGGAGCGCATCTTGTCTGTAAGAACGGAGATATTGTTAAAAAAGACGATGTACTGTTCAGCAGCGAACCGAACAGTACGCAGATTATTGCAGAAGTAGAGGGAGAGGTCAAATTTGTCGATATCGATAAAGGTGTCACCTATAAGGAGGAGGTTGACCCTCAGACCGGATATGTCCAGCATGTGATTATCAACTGGCGCACAAAACTCCGGGCTTCGGAAACAAGAGAGCCGAGGATTCTGATTGTCGACAAAGAGGGAGAAACCCTCAAAACCTATCCGGTCCCGATAAAATCCAATCTGTTTATCGAGAACGGAAAGAAAGTGAAGATCGGTGATATGCTGGCCAAGGTGCCGAGAAACCTTGATCGTGTAGGTGGCGATATTACCGCAGGTCTTCCGAAGGTAACCGAACTTTTCGAGGCACGTATTCCATCTGATCCGGCAATAGTCTCTGAAATTGACGGTTATGTCGGCTTCGGGCCGCAACGCAGGAGCAGTAAGGAAATCAAGGTGAAAAACGAGTTCGGAGAGGAAAAGAACTACTATGTACAGGTCGGTAAGCACGTTCTTGCCAATGAGGGCGACGAGGTTACAGCCGGTGAACCGTTGACTGATGGTGCAGTTTCTCCTCAGGATATTCTGAGAATTCAGGGCCCTAACGCCGTGCAGCAGTATCTGGTGAATGAAATTCAGAAAGTCTACCAGATCAATGCCGGTGTTGAGATCAATGACAAGCATCTTGAGGTTATCGTACGTCAGATGCTGCAGAAGGTAAGGGTTGAAGAGCCTGGTGATACCGAACTGCTTCCGGGAGACCTCATTGACAGAACCATGTTTATCCGGGCCAACAGTGATGTCAGCGAAAAGGTACGTGTGACGTCAAAAGGTGACGCGCCGGCAAGAATTCATGAAGGTCAGCTCTACAAGACCCGTGAGATAATAAAACTCAACCGTGAGCTTCGCAGAAACAGCAAGCAGCTCATCGATGTCGAGCCGGCATTGCAGGCTACTTCTCATCCAGTGCTTCTGGGAATAACCAGTGCGGCTTTGCAGACTGAAAGCGTTATCTCCGCGGCTTCTTTCCAGGAAACCACCAAGGTGCTGACCGATGCCGCAGTTGCCGGAAAGATCGATAATCTTGCCGGCTTGAAAGAAAACGTTATTGTCGGAAAACTCATTCCTGCAGGAACCGGACTCAAGAAGTACCTCAAGCTGAGCCTCGATATGCTTGCTGAAGGGAAAGAGAGCGCGGATGCTTTGGCGGAAGAAGAAGCGGGTGCGGCAGAATCAGGAGAAGATGATGCGTGACAGGCGTCTGAAAGCAGACAACTGTATGATATAAAAACAGAGGTTGTCTCAAAAGCCTGTCACCTATGGTTCAAACTACATAAAAAAGCTCAAAACCACATACAGTCATGCCGGACTTGATCCGGCATCCATGCAGTCCCCGGCACTAACGATGGATTCCCGTGTAAGACCTGTGAAATAGATGCTCAGATTTCACGGGGTTGATACGGTAACTATCGGGCTTTCGGTAAAAGATGGATCCCCGGGTCAAGCCCGGGGATGACAACCAGGAGGGATGCCGCTACCATTTCCTGCTCAAAATACGAGAGGCTGCCCTTTTGAGACAGCCTCTCTTTTTTTTGTCGAGGTTTTATGAGAGCGTAAAACCGCCAGAGTCGAGAAACCCTGTATCGAATTTACCGCTTCTGAACGCTTCGGTCCGGAGAAGTTTTTTGTGGAACGGAATGGTTGTTTTGATACCGACAACGATAAATTCATCAAGGGCCCGCAGCATTCTTTCAATGGCTTCCTCCCTTGTATCTGCATGAACGATAAGTTTCGCTATCAGCGAATCATAGTGAGGAGGAACCTTGTAGCTGGCATATCCATGGGAATCAACCCTGACGCCATAACCGCCGGGTGTGTGAAATACCTGTAACTCACCGGGAGAGGGACGGAATCCGTGTTCAGGGTCTTCAGCATTGATACGGCACTCGATAGCATGTCCTTTGGGTGAGAAAGAGCGCTGGGCGATGGATTCACCGGCAGCAGTCATAATCTGCTCTCTGACCAGATCGACACTGTACCGTTCTTCAGTGACAGGATGCTCGACCTGAATGCGGGTATTCATTTCCATGAAATAGAAATTCCCATGCTTGTCGAGCAGAAATTCTACAGTTCCCGCGCCCTCATAGTTTATGGCTGCGGCTGCGGCCACTGCGGCTTCACCCATTTTTCTTCGCTGTTCCTCATGTATCGCGGGCGATGGAGTCTCCTCGATGAGCTTCTGATGACGGCGCTGTATGGTACAGTCGCGTTCACCGAGATGTATTGTGTTGCCGTGCTGATCGGAAAGCACCTGTATCTCTACATGGCGGGGGCATTCAATAAACTTTTCAATATACACGCCGCTGTTACCGAAAGCTTGCTGAGCTTCATTCTGGGCTGTTGCGATCGCTTTTCCCAGTTCCCCCCCATCATTGACTACCCTCATGCCCTTTCCTCCGCCTCCGGCTGTGGGTTTGATGATGATGGGATAACCGATTTTCTCGGCTGTCTTCAGCGCTTCGTTTCCATCCGATATCAAACCCGAGCTTCCCGGTACGACAGGTACTCCTGCTGCAATCATTGTTTTTCTTGCAGTGTTTTTGTCTCCCATTTTTCGGATCATCTCGGCGTCGGGACCGATGAATTTGATGCCGGAAGAGGTGCATACTTCCGCGAAATCCGCGTTTTCAGCTAAAAAGCCGTAGCCAGGATGTATCGCGTCAGCATTGGTGATTTCAGCGGCAGCCAATATGCGTGGCACATTGAGGTAACTGTCTTTTCCCATGGGCGGCCCGATGCACACGGCTTCATCGGCGTATCTGACATGCAGTGAATTTCGATCCGCTGTTGAATGTACGGCAACGGTGCTGATTCCCAGTTCACGACAGCTTTGCATGACTCGCAAGGCGATCTCACCGCGGTTTGCAATAAGTATTTTTTTAAACAAAGTTCTGTGTTATTGGTTTTATGGCTTGACGAGGAACAAGACCTGATCATATTCAACGGGTTGTCCGTTTTCAACCAGAATCTCTACAATAGTACCGGATAAATCCGACTCAATTTCATTCATGAGTTTCATTGCTTCGATGATACAGAGCGTCTGGCCGTTCTCTATAGTGTCTTGCTCATTTATAAACGGTTCGGCGTCAGGGGTGGGAGATCGGTAGAATGTTCCTACGATAGGAGAGCGGATTTCAGTCAGTCCGTCGTTTGCAGGTGCGGAGGGCTGATCGCTTTTTTCCCCGGATTCAGCAGCAGTGGGCTGTTGGACGACAGGCTGGGCAATAGCTTGATTAATCGGCTGCAACGGGGCCGCGGCTGCAGGGAGTGCTGAAGATCTTTTGAGTGTGATCTTGAAATCGGCTTCTTCAATAATAGCTTCACCGATATCGGAATTATTGATCATGTCGATGAGCTGCTGGATTTCCTTGAGATTCATAATGACGTGCTTTTGTATTGGCGCCCATTCGGGATTTACTGGCGCGGTGATTATTTTTTAACTCTGTCCATGTATTCACCGCTTCGAGTATCGACACGGATAATACTGCCGGTCTGTATAAACATCGGAACGTTGACCTCTGCACCGGTTTCAAGAATTGCCGGTTTTGTTCCGCTTGTCGCTCTGTCGTCTTTTGTTGCCGGGTTTGTTTCGGTCACTTCCAGTTCCACGAATGTCGGCAGTTCAGCTTCGAGAATGGAACCATCATCAGCAAAGACGATGTCCACAAGCATGCCTTCCGTAATAAACCGGGAAGGACTTCCTATAATCTCTCTTGCGAGATTTATCTGGTCGAAAGTCACTGTATCCATGATGATGAAGTCATCCCCGTCACGGTAGAGGTACTGGTACTGTTTTCTTTCGGTAACAATGACGTCTACAGCGTCGCTTGCACTGAAGCGATATTCAACATTCCGTCCGGTCTTGAGGTTTTTCATGCCCGCCTGGTAGAATGCCCGAAGATTTCCCGGGGTTCGATGAATCAGGCTTTCAATACGATGAGGCTCGCCTCTGAAGCGGATGATGGAGCCTTTCGATACATTACTGATGGATGTCATAAAGTGTGGAAAATGAACTGATTTTCTATCTCTTTCTTTTTGTTGTTCGACAAAGAGTTTAATATAATACAGCGCAATGTGATTAACAATCTGTGAACACCTGTCATCAAGAGCTAACGGAAAAAGCGATTGCATGTTTGAAAGAGACTGGTTACATTATTTTTAGTGTAGTTTACAGTTGCTATAGCGATTTGCGCCTAACCAAAAAAAAATATCCTATGTCTAAAGCTGAGTTAGTTGAGAAGATCGCATCCCAGGCTGGTTTAACCAAAGCCGACGCGGAAAGGGCGGTAAGCGCTTTTGTGAACGTTGTGACTGCTGGTCTGAAAGCAGGTGATGATATCACTCTTGTAGGTTTCGGGACTTTTTCAACAGGTGAAAGAGCTGCTCGACAAGGTCGGAACCCCCAGACCGGAGAAACAATCTCTATCGCTGCCAAGAAAGTGGTAAAATTCAAGGCGGGTAAGGCATTGAGAGATGAGGTCGCTTGAAGGATTTTTTCTGTATGAATCCTCCTTTCGCTGCTTTTATAGTCCATCCAGCCTCCGCTTGATGGGCTTTTTTTATAAAAAATGCATCTGATGTTATGGCAACTAAAGTAGTACTTGATTTTGAAAAACCGTTGTTTGAGCTTGAGGAAAAGCTCAACGAGATGCGGGTCTGTCTGAAGCAAAGTTCAGGTGAGCATAACCTATCAGAAACAGAAAGTCTGAGCAGGGAGATCGAGGTTCTCGAATCAAAGGTTGACGCATTGAGGCATGCGATCTACAAGAACCTCACCAGATGGCAGAAGGTGCAACTCGCACGTCACCCGGAACGGCCTTTTACGCTTGATTATATTTATATGATGATGCAGGATTTCGTGGAGCTTTCAGGAGACCGGCATTACGGGGATGATAAGGCATTGATTGGTGGGTTTGCAAGAATTGAGGATGAAGAGCGTGACTTTTCTCAGACCGTCATGGTTATCGGGCACCAGAAAGGCAGGGATACGAAATCAAATCTGTACAGGAATTTCGGGATGTCTCAGCCTGAAGGATATCGCAAAGCCTTGCGGCTGATGAAACTGGCAGAAAAATTCAATAAACCCGTTGTCACCCTTATCGATACTCCCGGTGCGTATCCTGGTATAAAAGCTGAAGAACTCGGTCAGGCCGAAGCGATCGCCCGCAATCTTTTTGAGATGGCCGGACTTCGCGTACCGGTAATCTGTGTTATCATTGGTGAAGGGGCAAGCGGAGGAGCTATCGGTATCGGCGTGGGAAACCGTATTCTTATGGCGGAAAACGCCTGGTACTCGGTTATTTCTCCTGAAAGCTGTTCTTCTATTCTCTGGAGAAGCTGGAAATTCAAGGAACAGGCCGCCGAAGCGTTGAAGCTTACGGCTGAAGATCTTCTTGAGCAGAAGATCGTCGACCGGATTATTCCTGAGCCGCTTGGCGGTGCTCACCATGACCCTGAAAAAATGGCTGATACGGTGAAATCTCTGCTGGTTGAGGAGTTGCGCATGCTTCTGGAGAAAAATCCTGATGATCTTGTCAATGAAAGGATAGAAAAGTTTGCAGCGATGGGCGTATGGAATGAAGAGGAGTGATTGTTGTTGAACTGTTTAATTGTTGAATCGTTGAGTTGTCTGGAAAGAATTCGAGTTTACAGTTTCATTAACCTGTTTAGTTGTCAGACAATATAGTGGCAACGACACGTTCACGAGAAAAAAGTAGAAAGCCGGCTCCAAGCCGGCTTTCTTTATTGCTGTTTCAAAGGAGAAAGAGCCATTACTTGATCGTCCAGGTGCTTGGACCTGCGAGAAGTTCCTCGAGGGAGCCTTCGCCGCCGGCCTGTGCCTGAGCAATCTGTGCATCGAGAGCTTCTTCGTACGTGAAGCGGTCCTCGACATAAAAGATACCTATAGGCCTTGGAAGATAGTCTTCCTTGGTGTCAGGATCGTCAAAGAAGTCGGCGAGAATGTTCGCTTTCAGTTTATCTTTTTCGTCGTGGATCCACAGATCGTCTTTGGAGACCGAGGAGTCGTTGAGGTCAACGACAACCGGTGTAAATCCATCGAGCTTGATTCCCTTGTTATTCTCTTTTCCGAATACAAGCGGCTTGCCCTGCTCAAGGTAGACTGTCGTGTCCGCTTTTCTGTCACGGTCGGTAAAGACGCCAAAAGCACCATCGTTGTAGATGGGGCAGTTCTGGTAGATCTCGACAACGGAGGTTCCGCTGTGTTTTGCGGCACGTTTGAATATCTCGCGCATGAATTTACCGTCCCTGTCCAGGACTCTTGCCACAAAGGTTCCGCCGGAACCCAGTGTCAGTGCAAGGGTGTTCATCGGGTAGTCTACGACTCCATTAGGAGAGGTGACGGTTTTCAGCCCGACCTTTGAGGTTGGCGAATACTGCCCTTTGGTGAGACCGTAGATCTCGTTGTTGAACAGTATGACATTCATGTCGAGGTTTCTTCTGATCGTATGGATATAGTGGTTACCGCCGATGGAAAGCGCGTCGCCGTCACCGGTAGCTATCCAGACACTCAGGTCAGGCCGTGCGGCTTTGAGTCCCGATCCGATTGCCATTGCCCTGCCGTGAATGCCGTGAACTCCATAGGTCGCTACATAGTATGGCAGTCTCGATGAGCAGCCGATACCGGAGACAAAAACAACCTCTTCAGTCTTGAGTTCAAGATCCGCCATGGCGTTTTTCAGCTGCTGAAGCACAGCATGGTCGCCGCAGCCCGGACACCATTTGACTTCCTGGCTCGACGTGAAATCCTGAGCCGTTAACTGTTTTTTTGTATCGGTCATGATTTAAAGCTCCTTTAAGATATCTGTGATTTTTGCTTCGATTTCCATCTCGTTGAACGGGAGCCCCTGTACCTTGCTGAACCCGATCGGCTCAATCTGGTACTTGTCCCTGATGATGTGGATGAGTTGGCCGTTGTTGTTTTCCGGCATGAGAACCTTCTTGAATTTCCCGAGAATATCCCCAAGATTTTCAGGGAGCGGATTGAGGTAGCGAACATGCGCATGAGAGACATTGCAGCCGCCTTCAATCGCCTGTTCAACCGCGATTTTGATTGCACCGTAGGTCGAGCCCCATCCGAGAACCAGAAGATCCCCTTCTTCATTTCCGTTGTCGATGGTCTGGTCTGGGACCAGGTCGATGACACGTTCGATCTTTTCGGCACGAAGTTTGGTCATCAGCTCATGGTTTTCCGGGACATGAGAAACAGTGCCGGTTTCATGCGATTTTTCAAGTCCGCCGATACGGTGTTCGAGACCTTTAGTTCCCGGTATTGCCCATTCCCTGACGCCTTTCTCATCTCGTTTGTACGGCAGATACGGTGGATCTTCCGGTTTTCTCTCTTTGACATATTTCGGTGTGATATCGGCAAGATCTTTCGGAGCCGGTATCAGCATCGGTTCGGAACTCAGGCCAAGATAGCCGTCGGTAAGACAGATGACAGGAGTCATGTATTCAACGGCGATTTTTGCCGCTTCATACGTGGCATAGAAACAGTCTACGGGAGATGTGGCTGCAATGACCGGCAATGGTGCGTCACCGTGACGGCCGAACATGGAAATAAACAGGTCGGACTGCTCAGGTTTTGTCGGAAGACCGGTGGACGGACCGCCGCGCTGAACGTTGACAACGACAAGCGGGACCTCCAGGATGACTGCCAGACCAAGCGCTTCTGATTTGAGCGCAAGCCCGGGACCAGCGGTATTGGTTGCTGCAAGAGCACCTCCGTAAGACGCACCGATGCTGGTGAGGACGCCGGCGATTTCATCTTCGGCCTGGAACGTTTTGACGCCCCATTTTTTCATTTTGGAGAGTTCCTGCAGAATTTCAGATGCCGGTGTGATAGGATAGGAGCCGAGGAACAGCTGGATGCCGGCTTTTTTTGCAGCAGCGCCCAAGGCGAGAGCAGACGCTTCGTTGCCGGTAACACGGCGGTAATGGCCGGGTTTCTGTGTTGCAGGGTCTACTTCGTAGCGGCCATGCTGAGAGAACATTTCTGTTTCGTCACCGAAATTGTAACCGGCTTTCACCGCCATGATATTTGCTTCGGCAACATCGGCTTTTTTCTTGAACTTCGTTCTGAGTGTTTCAATCGTCGTTTCGATTGGAAGGCTGTAAAGCCAGTAGAGCGTGCCCAGCACAAACATGTTTTTACAACGGTCGATGTTTTTTGTGCTCAGACCAGTGTCGGCAAGCGCTTTTCTTGTGAGTGAGACAACAGGAATCTCGAATACGGTATAGTCCTTGACCGTTCCATCTTCAAGCGGGTTATTGTCTTCTCCGTAACCGGCAAGCTTCAGGTTTTTCTCGTCGAAACCATCAGTGTTGGCAAGAATGATTCCGCCATGGTGCAGGTTATTGAGGTTTGCTTTCAGTGCCGCCGCGTTCATCGCGACCATGACGTCAAACTTTGCGCCAGGAGTGTAGACAGCCTTGCTGCCAAACTGAAGCTGGAAACCGGAGACGCCTGCAATGGTGCCGGCAGGGGCACGGATTTCAGACGGAAAGTTCGGGAACGTATTGAGGTCAGAACCGTAGACAGCTACCGTATTTGCGAACTGGGTACCGGTGAGCTGCATGCCGTCTCCTGAGTCACCGGCAAAAAGCACTGACACGCTGGTCTTAGATGTTACCATATTCTCGTTGTTTAGAATTGTTGATTCACTCATTGTTAGTTCTTTCAAAAAATATATAAAATGCAATTCCCACCTCTGCCAATGAATAGTCATTTCATCTCAGAGCAGTATATCGGCGAGTGGTGAAAAAACAAACGGAGGGTTGAAAACCTGAATCGATTGTTCAATTCAGGTTTTCAGCAAAGCTAAAAATATACTCTTAATAAAAAGACGAAGCAAGTTTTTCAGGAATTATCATCACTGTCAGTATCGACGATGATGTTGTTCGCTTCGCAATACTCCTGCCATAATTTCTCGAGTTTACCGGGGCAGTTCTGGTCGAGATCACAGATGTCACAGCGCTGCAAGCCATACATCTGGTCCATCCAGCAGCCGTTTGCGCTTTTTTTGACCTCATTGACGTGGTTGGGGTTTTCCATCATCTTCTGCGTGGACAGCTCCATCAGATACAGAATATCTTCTCTTTTTTTCTGACTTTCCATTCCCCAGCTCATAGTGTCGCTCCGGTTGCTTTGAACAAAGATTAAAAACAGCGTTCACATCATTGTAACAAATAATATAGGTCTTTTTCAGAAAGATTGTATGACAGAGAGAGAAGAATATTACAGGATATGTTACCCGACAGCACGTGATTTTCTGTTATACAGTCTCATGAGTGTGCGGTTGAACAGGTACTCCGTGAAGATTCTCCGGGAAGATATCATGGCTATCCCTGCATGTATCTCAGCTGCTCGATAATCTCTTTATGCGGGTGACCGACGAGGTCGTCTTCATGCGAGGGCAGTGTGACTGATTTCGCGACGATTTCAAGCTTTTGCTTGTCCAGATGCTTCGATATGTCAAGCATGTGGGCAGGAAGGTGCTGCAGCTCGTAGCGGATGAATTTCTCGGCTTTGTGTTTTTTCATTTTGCCGAGTATTTCCGCCATGAGCGGGTTTTCTATATGCTGTGAAACCTTGCTGAAGTACTCGAGAGGCAGCTCATTTGCATAACCGGTCGCCTGATCGACACTCATTTTCATACAGACACCTGCGGCTATCTGTGGTTTGATGTGCTCGACCATGAGCGGTATGACCACGAAATGAGGAATATATTTGACGATCATGGCGATAGCGTTGTAGAGCTCTTCCAGACCATCGGTTTTTGAGCTTACCAGGTTATCAATGTAGTTGATGACTTTTCTCTGCTGTGAAGGGTGGAGTTCCTGCAGAACATCGGGCATCGGCTGATTTGTCCATTCGAGAGCATGTTCGGTATCATTCATGGCGTCGCGTCCTTTTACTGAGTGGTAACCACAGTTTATTAAAAAAAAGTGAAAACATGAAGCTATTGTTTTCACGACTGCCTGCAGATCCAGGGATCTGTACGGACGCATAGAGGCATTCAGGCAAGGCCGGTTGTTCCGGTTATCGCTTTGTTTTCCCTTGAGTCCCGGCGCAGTTGCCACGGCAGATTCACCCGGTAGAGCGGGTGGTCAAAAATCCCCGGCTTTTTTATTACATTACGCTTTGAAATTCAGGCGGGGCAGGGTTATCGCCGTTTCCCGTGCCAACAATCGTATTAAATCAAGACCTCTATGAAGTCCAGCGATATACGACAGTCATTTCTCGATTATTTTGAAAAGAAAGAACACACGATCGTGCGTTCCGCGCCGGTGATTCCGGCAGAGGATCCTACGCTGCTGTTCACCAACGCGGGGATGAACCAGTTCAAGGATGTCTTTCTTGACAAGGGTTCCAGGCCTTACAGCAGAGCAGCAGATACGCAGAAGTGTATTCGCGCTTCAGGCAAGCATAACGATCTGGAAGATGTCGGCCGCGACACCTATCACCACACCTTTTTCGAGATGCTCGGGAACTGGTCTTTTGGTGACTATTACAAGAAAGAGGCGATCGCCTGGGCATGGGAACTCCTGACGGAGGTATGGAGCCTTCCCAAAGAGAGGCTCTACGCCACTGTCTACCAGGATGACGACGAAAGCCTGGAGATCTGGAAAACAGCAACCGATATCGATCCGGACCATATCATGAAGTTCGGTGACAAGGATAATTTCTGGGAGATGGGGGAGACCGGTCCCTGCGGCCCCTGTTCCGAGATCCATATCGATCTGACCGATGACCTCTCCGGCAGGGAGCTGGTCAACGCTGACGATCACCGGGTTATCGAGTTGTGGAACCTTGTTTTTATCCAGTACAACCGGAAGGCAGACCGTTCTCTGGAGCCGCTGCCGAAAAAGCATGTCGATACCGGTATGGGGTTTGAAAGGATTACCGCAGTGCTGCAGTCCAAAGGATCGAATTACGATACCGATATTTTCGCTCCGTTGTTTGATGCCATCACCGCTCATACAGGGGTAGCCTATACCGCGACGCTTGACGGAGAGCGGGACATGGCCATGCGGGTTATTGCCGATCATGCACGGACACTGACCTTCGCCATAACCGACGGGGCGGTTCCGGGAAACGAAGGCCGCGGCTATGTGCTGCGCAGAATTCTGCGACGGGCGGTGCGCTATGCAAGAAAGCTCGACTGCAATCAGCCTGTGCTCTACAGGCTTGTGGGCGTTATTGCCGATACCATGGGTGCTGTTTTTCCCGAACTGAAAAAGCAGCAGGCAACCGTCGAGAAAATCGTCAAATCGGAAGAAGAAAGTTTTCTTGTCACGCTTGGCCGTGGGATAGAGATTTTCGGAGAGATCGCGGCAGCCCTCAAGGCGTCAAAAGAAAAAAGCATCAGCGGGGAGGACGCGTTCCGGCTCTATGATACCTATGGGTTTCCGCTTGATCTGACCAGGCTCATGGCTTCCGAGGAAGGTTTGGGTGTCGATGAAAAAGGCTTCGGGGCCTGCATGAAGGAGCAGAAAGAGAGAGCCCGCAAAGACAGGAAACAGAAGCAGCAGATTACCGGTGATGAGGGCCAATGGCAGTGGTTTGAACAGAAAGGCCCGACGGTTTTTCTCGGTTACGAAACGCTTGAAACCGAAGCACAGATTATCGGTGTCAGGATCGCCGGTAGTCAGATGCAGCTCGTGCTCGACCAGACGCCTTTCTATGCGGAAAGCGGAGGGCAGACAGGTGACAGAGGGCGCATCGAAGGAGAGAACTATATATTTGACGTTATCGATACCCGGAAAGACGGCGATGTGATTGTTCACGTCGCAGGCACAGTCTATGATCGTGCTACCGGCGGGGAGGTCACGCCGGAAAGTATTGCTTTCAGCCAGGCCGTTCAGGTTCAGGCACAAGTGGACAAAGAGACCAGAGAAGCCACGGAACGAAACCATACGGCAACCCATCTTCTGCATGCGGCCCTGAGAAAGGTGCTTGGCGAGCATGTGCAGCAGAAAGGTTCATTGGTCGGCCCGGACCGGCTGCGTTTCGATTTCAGCCATTTCGAAAAAGTTTCTGCCGGTGAGCTTGAAGCGGTCGAGGCTGAAGTCAATGAGCGTATCCGCGAGGCCGGGGCGCTGGTCAAACATGCTGACATTCCCTATGAAGCCGCGCTGGAAAAAGGCGCACTCGCGTTTTTCGGCGACAAGTACGCTGACAGGGTGAGGGTCGTGGAGGTTCCGGGAGTGTCGATGGAGTTGTGCGGCGGAACCCATGTGAGCAATGTCGGTCAGATAGGTCTGTTTAAAATTATGAGCGAATCCTCTATCGCTTCAGGTATCCGCCGGATCGAGGCGATGAGCGGAAAAGCTGCCGAGGAAGTTCTCTGGGGCGACTATCAGGAACTGCAGCAGGTTCGCCAGCTGCTCAGGACAGGAGGAGAAGAGAGTGTTGCCGCTCGTGTGCAGGAGCTTCTTGAAGAGAGAAAAATTCTCGACAAAAAGCTTCAGGATATGAAGCTCTCACTGCTTCTGGACAAGGCGATCGGAGAGCTTGAACAAGCTGATACGGTTAACGGATGCCGGATATTTGTGATGAAATACGACGATTCCGGAGCGGATACGCTTCGCAGCCTCGGCCAGTTCTTGCGTGAAAAAATCGGACGTGGGGTCGGTCTGCTTGCCGGTGAAGAACAGGGGAAGGTGACCCTGGTGGGGTTTGCCGGTGACGAGGCTATCAGAGAATGCGGCCTGAATGCCGGAGAACTGGTGAAAAAAGCTGCGGCAATGGTGCAGGGCGGAGGCGGAGGAAAGCCCGGATTTGCAACTGCCGGGGGCAAAAACCCTGCGGGTATTCCTGAATCGATGAAGGTTTTCGAGGAAACGGTTAGAACAAAGCTGCAATCATAAGGGAGAAGGATTATGCTGGTTTTTGATTGCTTTTTCGGGCGGTGTTCGAGACTATCCTGCGACGGCTGTCTTTTCAGGCCGGTGCGATCACTGCGGCAACGCCTGAAGTCCCGCGCCATGGACAAGTGTGAAGATGATTCTGTCGATACAGAAGGAGTCTGGAAAAAAGAGGTGGAGAGTGTGCTCGCAGGCAAAGCGCCGGAAACGAAGCAGCCGACGGTCAAACGTAAAAAAAAGCTGCTTGTGCCCAGGGAAGAGATCCCCTGGTTTCCTACCATCAACCCGGATCTCTGCAATGGCTGCACCGACTGCAAAGTGCTTTGTAAACCCGGCGTCTTTGAGCCAGGTCCGCCCGATCCGGCAGGCATCCAGCGCCCCAAGTTCCTCGTCGCCCATCCCTACAAATGCCTCGTGCTTTGTGACCGCTGCGTGCCTATCTGCACCTCCGGCGCGATCAAACTTCCGCCGAAAGAAGATTTCGAGAAGTTTGTGGAGTATGTGGATTAAGAGAGTGACGAGTGACTGCGGCCTTCGGCCAGTGACAAGTAACAAGTCAAGTAACAAGTGACGGGAAGAAAGTCGGCAGTATTCAGTATACAGTTAGCTGCTGTAGGGGCAGGCCCCCGTGCGTGCCCGACTTTCGAATCCTCATTCACTCCTGAATATCTTTCTGAACGGAAAAGCCGGTCCTGTTTCGGGAACAGGATTCCCTGAAGCCTCCCTGTTAGATTACGTCGTCACGAACCTCCCTTTTCCTGTCAGCATTCGTATCGGTGCAGCATTCTGCCGGTCAGTTCCGCAAGATCCTTTCTCTGAAGAGGGTCTTTGGCAATCATGGAACAGGTTGCAGGCTTGAGGTTCTCGAAATACTCGCCGTTACAGTTACCCCTTGCAATCTTCATGACCGTCTCGTAAACCTCATCTCCGCCAGCCGAAACATCGTCACCGGCAAGAGACCATCCGGCATGCAGCAGCTTGGTGGCAATCACTCCGGGATCGAGCGTGTTCGAGCGCAGGGCATCGTCGTCGTTTGCAGATTCCAGTGTGAACATGATGTAGAAAAGCTTGCTCTGGGCATAGGCCTCATATCCCGAATAGCTCCGCTCGCCCTGCATATTCAAAGGATCGAATACGGCGCTGTGATGATCGACAGAACTCACATTGAGCACCGAACCCCCGTTTGCTTTCAGGACTGGTGTCACAACGTTTGTAAGCAGTACCGGAGAAAGATAATTCACGCAGAAGGTCGTCTCGTATCCTTCCGGCACGAGCGTCCGGAGCGGCATGTAGACCGCCGCGTTGTTGATCAGGAGATCGATGCCGGAATAGCGTTCGCATAATTCCCGGCCCATGGCATAAACGGCATCGAGCGAGGTGAAATCTGCTTCGATCGCTCCATACGGCTCAACGCCTGTCGTCCGGAAAATATCCGAGCATGCCGCACTGATTCTCAAAGCCTCGCGCCCATGCACGATCACCCGGTGCCCCGCAGACGAAAACCGCTTTGCCGCAGCAAGCCCTATCCCGTCGGTGCTTCCGGTGATGCATATGGTCAACTGTTTCATGCTGGGAAAATGGTAATTTCTTAGAGAGACTCATGCAAGAATCCATGAACCTTTGCCTCAAGCGGCTTCGTTCCGTCGGATACGGTATAGAGTAATACGATAACGCAATGAATTTCTCAAAATATATGACCGATTCACCGCAGCGACAAAATGGGATTCAGAGAAGAGCCTTTTGCAGACTCTGAATGATCGCTATCCGGATAGAATATCATGCGTAGAAATACTGAAAAATGTATGCGATTGACTACATTGAAAAATGTTATACGCATAGAAATAAAGGATTAAGCACTGATGGCAAACAACAACGGTAACGGAAAGTCGCTCGAATCCTGGATCTGGGATGCGGCATGTTCCATCCGTGGCGCAAAAGATGCACCGAAGTATAAGGAATTCATCCTGCCGCTGATCTTTACCAAGCGCCTGTGCGATGTCTTCGATGATGAACTGAACCGCATTGCCGCCGAGGTTGGTTCACGCAAGAAGGCCTTCCAGCTGGTCAGAGCTGATCACAAGCTGGTCCGTTTCTATCTCCCCCTTGTTCCCTTCGATCCCGAGGAGCCCGTCTGGTCTGTTATCCGCAAGTTCTCCGACAGGATCGGTGAAGGCGTTACCACTCACATGCGAGCCATCGCCAGAGAAAATCCGCTCCTGCAGGGCATCATCGACCGCGTCGACTTCAACGCCACCACGCACGGCCAGCGGGATATCGACGATGATCGCCTCTCCAATCTCATCGAAGCCATCAGTACCAAGTGTCTCGGGCTTGATGACGTCGAGGCTGACATCATCGGCAAGAGCTACGAATACCTCATCCGCAAGTTCGCCGAAGGCGGCGGTCAGAGCGCGGGCGAGTTCTACACTCCCCCAGAAGTCGGCACCATCATGTCCAGGGTGCTCGCGCCCGAACCGGGCATGGATATCTACGATCCCTGCTGCGGTTCCGGTGGCCTTCTTGTGAAATGCGAGATCGCCATGGAAGAAAAACGGAGGGAGATAAAGGAGGGCGGACATTCCTGTCCGCCATTACATTCTGAACTCAATGGTTATCCTTCATGTAATGGCGGGTTGGAAAACCCGCCCTCCATTGCCCCTCTCAAGCTCTATGGTCAGGAATACATAGCCGACACCTGGGCCATGGCCAATATGAACATGATCATTCACGACATGGAAGGTCAGATCGAGATCGGTGATACCTTCAAGAATCCCAAATTCCGCAACAAACAGGGTAAACTCCGCACCTTCGACCGCGTCGTCGCCAATCCCATGTGGAACCAGGACTGGTTCACCGAGGCCGACTACGATAACGATGAACTCGACCGCTTCCCCGCCGGGGCCGGATTCCCCGGCAAATCTTCCGCCGACTGGGGCTGGATTCAGCACATACACGCAAGCCTGAATAACTCGGGCCGCGCCGCCATCGTCCTCGACACCGGGGCAGTCTCCCGCGGATCGGGCAATGCCGGCACCAACAAGGAAAAAAGCGTTCGCAAGTGGTTTGTCGATAACGACATCATCGAAAGTGTGCTCTACCTTCCCGAAAACCTTTTCTACAACACTACTGCTCCGGGTATTGTCTTGTTCCTGAACAGGGATAAAGAAATAGAAAGAGAGGGTTGTGTGCTGCTCGTCAACGCCAGCCGGATCTTCGAAAAAGGTGACCCCAAGAACTTCATTCCGGACGAGGGCATCAAGCGCATCGTCGATACCCTCATCGGGTGGAAGGAGGAGGAAAAGCTCAGCCGCATCGTCAATCTCGCCGAGCTGAAGAAGAACGACTACAACATTTCCCCCAGCCGCTACATCCACACCGGAGAAGCCGAAACCTACCGGCCCATTGAGGATATCGTCAAGGATCTGAACGCCATCGAGCTGGAGGCAAGAGAAACCGATGAAGCCCTGCGGAAGATCCTCAAGCAACTGGGGGTGGATGTATGAATACAAAGGGGGGCGGACTTTCCAGTCCGCGATTAAAAAACTCAAGCGGGTTGGAAAACCCGCCCTACGTTGAAGGTGATTCTGGAGGAAGTCTTGATATGAGGGATTCTAATCTACTCATTGAATCACTACCAGATAGATGGAAAAACCACAAGTTTGGTGATTTATGCGATCGAGTGAAAAACTCATATCAACCAGTCGATGGGGGTGAAAAACCATATATCGGCCTTGAGCATCTTGCCCAAGGATTCCCGGCGTTCATTGGTCGGGGAAAAGAATGTGAGGTAAAGTCCTCGAAAACAGTATTTAAATCTGGTGACATTCTCTTTGGGAAACTTCGTCCATATCTGCGTAAGGGAGCTCAGGCGGACTTTGATGGCATTTGTTCAACAGATATTCTCGTGTTTCGAGCGAAACCCATTTGTGAATCGAATTTTCTGAGATTCGTTATCCACAGTGAGGAATTTGTGGCTCATGCAAAAACAACGACAAGCGGAGTACGGCATCCCAGGACATCATGGCCATTGTTGCGTGAGTTTTACATATCGCTCCCCCCACTGCCCGAGCAGAAGAAAATCGCACACATCCTTTCGACAGTGCAGCGGGCAATCGAAGCACAGGATCGGATCATCCAGACAACCACCGAGCTGAAAAAAGCCCTCATGCACAAGCTTTTCACAGAAGGGCTGCGCAACGAACCGCAGAAAGAAGCCGAGATTGGGCTGGTTCCGGAGAGTTGGGAGGTGGTGGAGATTGGCGACGTTTTCAAGTTCACCAGTGGTAAGACAAAACCAAAGGACACTGCACCTGAGCCATCCGTTGAGCGGACAGTTCCCGTGTATGGAGGAAATGGAGTGCTGGGCTATTCAGCGCAGAGCCTTCTCAATGAGGATGTGTTAATCCTTGGCAGGGTTGGCGAGTATTGTGGATGTGCTCACCTCACAAAGCCTGTCTCGTGGGTAACTGATAACGCCCTCTACGCGAAGGAGGAGAAACGGTCCGTGAATCGTAGTTACGCGCGGACTCATTTCGCGCACCTCAACCTCAACCAATACAGCAACAAGATGGGGCAGCCGCTGATTACCCAAGGAATCATCAATCGGGTGAAATTCGGACTCCCGTCTCGCGAAGAACAAGACGAACTCGCGAACGCTTTTGAAACGCTCGACACCCGTATCGAGCAGATCAATGCAAAAAAGAAGTCTCTCCAAGACCTCTTCCACACACTACTTCACGAACTGATGACCGCGAAGATTAATGTGGGCCATATATCCGAAAAAATTGCATGACAAGTTCCGATCAAAATCAGACAGTGGGCGAATTTATTTCGCATTATGTGCAGAATGCCCCTCAAATCATTTGGTTTCTGGGTGCTGGAACGTCGCGGACTGCTGGAATGCCAACGGCCAACGATATTACATGGGATCTGAAACGTCGTTATTATTGCTTACGGGAAAACCAAGACATCAGGTCACACGACCTGAATAACAAAGCTGTTAAGGATAAGATTCAGAATTATTTGAACAGTCGAGGAGTTCCAGCGCTGTGGAGTGCGGAAGAGTACTCGTTCTATTTCAAACTATCATTCGGGAACGATTACGCTGCGCAGCAGAAATATCTGGCATCGAAGTTGTCGCCCCAAAACATTTCCTTAAGCATAGGCCATCGTGCACTCGCTGCGTTGATCGATTTGGGGTTAACAAGGATGGTATTTACGACCAACTTTGATGAAGTACTTGAAGCTGCATTTTCAAACGTAGCGGAAAAAAACCTTTCCGCCTATCATCTGGAAGGTTCATACGCTGCACTGGAGGCTTTGAACAAAGAAGACTTCCCAATTTACTGCAAGCTTCATGGTGACTTCCGGTATCAGAGCGTTAAGAACCTATCGGTGGACTTGCGTGATAATGATAAGCAAATTGAAAAGTGTTTCTTAGCAGCAGGCAATCGATTCGGAATGGTCGTCAGCGGATACAGCGGACGTGACACAAATGTGATGGCAATGTTTTTCTCCGCACTTGAACAATCGAATCCCTTTCCTCGAGGGCTTTTTTGGACTACGACTTCACTGTCGACAGTTTCTGATCAGGTGCGCAACTTGATAGCCTATGCTCGAGACAAGAATGTAAAAGCGGAGATAATTGAGACAGGCACGTTTGATATTATGTTGTCGAAGATATGGAGGCAGATGCCATCCCGAAGCGATAAGCTGGATGCGAAAGTCCGAACAGCCGAGGCAAAACCAGTATGCATTCCGCGTTATCACAGAGGAGTCAAATACCCGATTTTGCGGATGAATGCTCTGCAGATTTGTGATTTTCCGGAAACTTGTGGATCGATTGAATGTCAACCCGCATTGCGCTTGAGCGAGTTGAATGAAATAAAACGAAGCTCTCGACCGAAAGCAATCATCACATGTGCTGAAAAAACTTTGTTTTGGGGTGCTTCTGAAGAGGTCAGTAAATTATTTGCTACTGATCGTATCAAATCAATCTCATCTTATTCGCTGTCTGTGGCGATCCGGTCGAACCCTGATTCAACGGTTTTGCACTCGTTTATTGAGAACGCATTATCTGAAGCCTTGTGCAATGATAAGCCATTGATGCTTCGCAAAAAAGGGAGGTCCTATTTTGCTGTTGTTGATCACAAAAAGGTTGATAATCCACGACTTGACGCGCTGAAAAAAGCTGTTGGATCTGGAAACTCATCCAGTATTATTGTTGGAAACATTCCCGGCAAGGCAAATACGTTTTGGGCTGAAGCACTCGAAATGAAGGTTGAGCGCCGGGATGAAAAATGGTGGTTATTGATCGAACCAGATATTTGGGTATCTCCGCTTTCTGAAAGAGAAGAGTTTGTTAATTTCCTGAGCCACAAGAGGTTGAAGCGCTACAACGCGCAAGCCTACAATATATTGGACGCTTGGATCCAACTGCTTTGTGGCTCTGTCGGGAAAGGCGAAACCATTTTTGTCTCATGTTATGAAAACACGAACTATCCTGCGCAATTTGGGGTAAACACAAGGACTGCATACAGTCGCAGAGAGGGAGTAAATGGATAGTTTTTCCACCCAACTTTCTGGACATTTCGCCTTGCCGGAGCCACTGCTCCTCTTTGCGAAAGGTCGAAGGGACTTGCATCCTCTTCGAGGATTACTTGAAGCAGGACCCTACGGCATTGACCTCGGATTTCCCAATCAACTGCGACTTGCGTATTTAGCTCCAAGTGATTTGCTTCCACGTCTCGATTCATTTGTATTGGAACTGTCAAAGCCAGCACAGCCGAAAGAAGCGTTGAACTATTACCCGGAATATCCAGGGTTTGAACCGCTCTTCCAGATATCTTTAGTTCAGCCTGCCGAAAACCTTAAATGTTCAACAAGTCCTGACTGTTTGGGGTTGGCGCAACGCAGAAGTGGTCCCGAATTGGTTGATTTGATTCTCGATTCGATGGTTAGCCTCATACGCCAAAAACAATCATTCAATGTAGTTATCTTGTATTTGCCAAGTTCCTGGAAGACATGCTTTGAGTATGAAGGGTTTAATCTTCACGATTGTTTGAAAGCGAAATTGGCACCTCTGAATATTCCTGTTCAAATCGTCAATGACGCTATGTTTGAACGCCGTTGCCGGGCAAATGTTATGTGGGGGATTAGCGTTGCCCTTTATGCAAAGGCTGGAGGCATTCCTTGGAAGCTGGCAGATTGTGACAAGGACGAGGCATATATTGGTCTAAGCTATGCAATCAAGAAACATGCAGACGGTAATGAGTATTCGACCTGTTGTAGCCAAGTGTTTGATCCAGACGGAACCGGTTTTGAATTCGTAGCTTACGATACTCGCGAGTTTATTCTTGATCGGAAAGGGAATCCATATTTGTCTTATCAGGAGATGCAGTCTGTTTTATCCCGAAGTCTGCTCTTGTATCAGAACAGCCATAGTGGGCGAGTCCCGAAGAAGCTCTTCGTGCACAAGACTTCACATTTCACAGAAAAGGAGATTCAAGGGGCCTATGATGCGATTGGCACTGCGACCGAAATTGAACTGATTCAGGTTATTAAGGGCAGTCGGTGGTATGGGCTGAAGCTTGACGGGCCAAAATCTTCGCAGTGCAAGCCTCAACCTGCTCCCTACCCAATTGAACGTGGTATTTATCTGCCAATCAGTGACAATGAATGCCTACTATGGACTCAAGGAAGCGTTGCTAACATCAATCAACAAAAATCGTATCAACCAGTTTTCAAGGAGGCAGCATTAAGGCCTCTTCCTGGTCCTATTATGCTACGTCGGTTTTCAGGGGATGGGGGATGGCACAGTACTTGTGCTAGTGTCCTTGGTCTCACAAAAGTCGATTGGAACAACAACACGCTCTATAAAACCCTTCCTGCTACATTGGTTTATTCAAAGGTTTTCGCGGATGTCGTAAAATTCTCTCCGACTATCGCAAATGATATCTATGATTATCGATTTTTCATGTAGACAGAGCATTTACCATGCCCACACCCTCCGAACATAAAACCGTCCAATCCCGTATCCTCGCTTATGCCGAGGAAATCGGCTGGGCCGTTGTGTCTCGTGAGGAGGCCGAAAAAAGGAGGGCGGGTTTTCCAACCCGCCATTACATTCAAAGTGGCAAGCAAGAAAATGGCGGACAGGAATGTCCGCCCTCCGGTAAAGAATCTTTATCTCTATTCTTCGACGATCTTCTTGACGCGAAGGTGCGGGAGTTCAATCCTTGCTACGCGGAGGCTGAGGGCGCGTTGCTTGGGCAGTTCCGCCATCTTCATGCGGACATCTATGGCAACCGGGAATTTGTGGAGCAATTGCGCAACCGGGGCAAGTTTTTCGACCATGAGGAGAAGCGCGAGCGCGACCTGATTCTGATCGATTACGACGACCCGGCGAGGAACGTGTACGAAGTCACCGAAGAGTGGGCCTTTCACAACGGGCACTACGGCACGCGGGAAGATGTCGTCTTTCTCATCAACGGTATCCCGGTGCTGGTGATCGAGTGCAAGAACGCCAGCAAGGACGAGGCGATTGCCCTCGGGATAGACCAGATTCGTCGGTACCACCGTGAAACCCCCGAGCTGTTCGTGCCGCAGCAGCTTTTTACCGCCACCGACGCCATCGGCTTTTCGTACGGAGCCACTTGGAACACCGTGCGCCGGAACATATTCGAGTGGAAGATACTGGGGGGCGGACATTCCTGTCCGCCATTACATTCAGAATTGGAAAGCGGACATTCCTGTCCGCCATTACATTCAGAATTGGAAAGCGGACTTTCCAGTCCGCCATTACATTCCGACACGGCAATCGGACTTTCCAACCCGCCATTACATTTAAAAGACGCTGAAGAGAATGGCGGACAGGAATGTCCGCCCTCCTTTGACGTTGAAGAGAATGGCGGGTTGGAAAACCCGCCCTCCTTTCTTGACCCGGAGAGAGAGATTGGCATGACACAGCATCGGTTGCCTCACTGGCAGCAGGGTGATGTGTGGGTATTCGTGACATGGCGGCTGGCGGATTCACTGCCACAGTCGAAACTGGAGGAGTGGAAAGAAGAGCGGGAGATCTGGCTTTCGAATCATCCCGAGCCATGGGATGAGAAAACCGAAGAGGAGTATCATGAACGCTTTTCGCGTCAGATCGACGAATGGCTCGATCAGGGCAGTGGTTCGTGTCTGTTGAGGGAACCTGCTTATGCTCAGATCGTGGCGAATGCGTTGCGGCATTTTGACGGAGAACGCTATCAGCTGGCTTCGTTCGTGGTGATGCCTAATCATGTGCATGTGTTGTTCTGTCCGTCCGGAACGCATTCGCTCGCCGGGATTCTGAAATCCTGGAAGGGCTTCAGCGCGCGTGAGATCAACAAACGATCGGGAAAGACGGGATCGTTCTGGCAGGAAGAGTATTGGGACCGTTTGATTCGAAGTGAGAAGCACTTTTTCAGAGTAGCAAAGTACATTCGTGAGAATCCAATAAAGGGGGGCGGACTTTCCAGTCCGCCATTACATTCTGATTTTGAAAGAGGATTAGAAAACCCGCCATTACATTCTGATGTGAATGTAGGACTTTCCAACCCGCCATTTTATTACGAATGCGAATTGCTGTTCGGAAAAAATGGCGGACAGGAATGTCCGCCCTCCGTTCCCGGTCGTCTCGAATCGAAGGTAAAAACCTTCTGCGCCATCCCGCAGGTGCTCGCCTTCCTGAAGGAGTACATTGTCTTTGCCGAGAAGGACGAGGAGCTGAACAAGTACATTCTGCGCCAGCACCAGACCGGTGCGGTGGATGCATCCGTCAATCGGGCACTTGATCCTGTCCGTTCCCGTGGTCTCGTCTGGCATACGCAGGGGAGCGGCAAGACTTTCACGATGATCAAGGCGGCTGAACGGCTCTTCCGTGCGCCAGAGGCGGAAAAGCCGACCATCCTTTTGATGATCGACCGGAACGAGCTGGAAGACCAGATGCTCAAAAACCTCGCCGCTCTCGGTCTCGGCAACCTGGAGCACGCGAGCAGCATTGCAAGGCTGAACAAACTGCTGAAGTATGACTACCGGGGCATCATCGTCACGATGATCCACAAATTCCGGGATATGCCGGGGAATATCAATACCCGGTCAAACATCTACGTCCTGATCGACGAAGCCCATCGCACCACCGGCGGCGATCTCGGCAACTACCTCATGGCCGGTTTGCCCAACGCCACCTTTATCGGTTTCACCGGTACGCCGGTGGACAAGACCGTCTACGGCAGGGGCACCTTCAAGACCTTCGGCTGCGAGGATGACAAGGGGTATCTGCACAAGTATTCCATCGCTGACAGCATCGAAGACGGCACCACGCTGCCGCTCTACTACCAGCTTGCCCCCAATGACATGCTCGTCCCGCACGAGACACTGGACGCGGAGTTTCTCTCCCTCGCCGAAGCCGAGGGGGTCGCCGACATCGAAGAGCTGAACAAAATTCTCGACCGGGCCGTGAACCTGAAGAACTTTCTCAAAGGCAGGGAGCGGATCGAGAAAGTCGCGCAGTTTGTTGCCGGGCATTACCTCGCTAACGTCGAACCGCTCGGCTACAAGGCTTTCCTTGTCGGGGTAGACCGGGAGGCCTGCGCCCACTACAAGCAGGCCCTCGACCAGTTCCTTCCGTCCGATTATTCCCGGGTGGTCTACACCGGCAACAACAACGACTCCGTTCTGCTCAAGAAATTTCATCTCGACCAGAAGCAGGAACGTCAGATCCGCAAAAGCTTCGGCAAGATCGACCAGCAGCCAAAAATCCTCATCGTCACCGAGAAACTCCTTACCGGATTCGATGCGCCCCTGCTCTACGCCATGTATCTCGACAAGCCGATGCGCGACCATACCCTGTTGCAGGCCATCGCAAGGGTAAACCGTCCCTACGAGAACGAAGCGCAGGAGATGGTGAAGCCCCACGGTTTCGTCCTTGATTTTGTCGGTATCTTCGACAAGCTCGAAAAAGCCCTCGCCTTCGACAGCAAGGAGATTAACGCCATCGTCAAGGATATCAAACTTCTGAAGATGCTTTTTCAGAACAAGATGGAGGCTATAGGGGGGCGGACATTCCTGTCCGCCATTGGAGTACAAACGGCTGATATACGAAACGGGCATTGGATTTCGAATGAGGATTCTGAATGTAATGGCGGACTGGAAAGTCATGAGGATAAATGTAATGGCGGACTGGAAAGTCCGCCCCCCTTTACGTTCAACGACAGGGATGTCGATAATCTGATAGAGCATTTCCGAGATCCGGAGCGGCGGAAAGCGTTTTTCAAGGAGTACAAAGAGATCGAGATGCTCTACGAGATCATCTCTCCGGACGCCTTTCTCCGACCGTTTATCGAGAGGTATGCGACGCTTTCCGCCGTGTACGATGTGGTCCGCAAGGCCTATGCGAAGCGTATACAGGTTGATCGTGATTTCCAGCGGAAGACCAACCTGTTAGTTCAGGAAAAGGTCGGCAGTTACGGAGTTGGAGAGTTGCAGGGCGTGGTGAAAATAGATTCGAACGCCATCGACATCATTAACGCTCAGGCCGGAGGTGCTCCAACGAGGGTGATCAATCTTATCAAGAGCATTGAAAAGATCGCAGATGATCAAAGTGACGATCTGTTCCTGATCGCCATGGCAGAACGGGCGCAGGCTGTGCAGGAGAGTTTCGAGAGCCGTCAGGTGACGACGGCCGAAGCCCTGGAACAGCTGATGCAAGCGGTCGAAGTGAACGAGGAGCGAAAAAAAGAGCAGGCCGCAAAGGGGTTCGATGGACTGACCTTCTTTGTCTACCGGACCTTGCTTGATGAGAAGATCGAACATGCCGAAGAGGTCAGCAGGCAGATCAAGACGGCGTTTGTGGAATTTCCCAACTGGCAGAAGAGCGAAGCTGCGCTGCGTGAGCTTCGCAAAAAGATTACCTTTGCGATCTTTGCTCAATCAGACGATCTCGAGCGAGTCACGGGTATCGTGGACTACCTGTTCCGCCTGCTGGAAAGGGCTAACCGGATCTGAACCATGACTGATTCGACTCCAAAGATCCGTTTCAAGCAACGTGTTCGCCAGTGGGCTGAGAAACTCGACGTCCGGGTCGTATGGCTCGGCGTAAGGCCCATGAAACACAAATGGGCCTCCTGCTCCACTGAGGGCCATCTTAATTTCAACGCTGAGCTGTTGGACATGGACGAAAAGATCTGGGATTACGTGATCGTCCATGAGCTGCTGCACTTTTTCGTGCCTAACCATGGCAAGCTCTGGAAAAGCCTGATGCGAGCCCATCTGGGGGAGTATGAGGCCTGCGAAAAAGAGTTAAGGGACAATGTGTAAAAAAAGAGAGTCTTCCGACGAGAAGGGGGACGTTCACAACTACGTAAACTTTATTGGCGGCTGCAATTTCTGTCAGAGCTTTTGAGGGCAATTCCGTTCAGTATCATCGCGTGATGCATCAATGAGAAAATGTTGCGGAGTCTGAAAGAGTGTGATGGTAAGCGTGGGGGCGGGCTACTGTGCCCTTCCGCGTTGCTAACCATATTGTCTTTGGCGGTACGGGCTGATACGGGGATGCCCTTACGGTTTACCGGTCGTTTTGAAAATAAATGGGACTGGTTATTAACTATACGTGCTCCTGCGAAGCTCTGTTCTTAAACCGGAATACGCTATCCCCTGTTTTTTTTGTTCGTCAATTGTGACGAGAAAATAATATATTTCATTATATATCGTCATACGATGCGATTTATGTGATTAATAAATCCAGGGCTATTGATGAAAATTGAAGGCACATTGACGGATGAGGCGATTCTCGGGGAGCTTGGGGGGCGGTTGGCGCAGCGTCGGTTGGAGCTTCAACTCAGTCAGGAAGCGCTTGCCGAGCAGGCGGGCGTATCGAAGCGGACGGTGGAACGTATCGAGGCCGGAGCAACGACGCAGGTTTCATCCATGATCCGGGTTATGCGGGGGTTGGGGCTGCTGGAGCGGCTGGAGGCCCTGGTGCCGGAAGCGGGGCCGCGGCCGATGGAGTTGCTGAAGCTGAAAGGCAAGGCGCGAAAGCGTGTAAGAACCAAAAAGCAGCCAGTGGAAGAAAAACCCTGGAAGTGGGGTGACGAGTCGTGAGTACAACAGCAAAGGTAAACCTGTGGGGGCGCACGATCGGGGCGGTATCGCTCAGTAGCGATGCTACGACCGCAACCTTCGAGTACGATCCGGCCTTCTCTCGCAGCGGCATCGAAATCGCTCCGCTGACCATGCCGCTCTCCAGCCAGCTCTACTCCTTTCCCTCGCTGCGTCCTGAAACCTTCCACGGGCTTCCGGGACTGTTGGCGGATTCGCTGCCGGACCGGTTCGGCAATGCGCTGATCGATGCCTGGCTGGCCCGTTCCGGTCGCACGCCCGACGCCTTCAATGCCGTCGAGCGGCTCTGTTATACTGGGTCTCGGGGCATGGGTGCCCTTGAATATGCTCCAGCCATACGGTTGGGGGTTTCCGGCTCTGCACCGCTTGAAATCGAACGGTTGGTCAAGTTGGCTTCAGAGGTGTTGACCCATCGCAACAATCTGCAAGTCTGCTTCCACGATGAGGGCAAGGAGTTTGCGCTCAAGGAGATTCTCCGGGTCGGTACCTCCGCGGGCGGAGCGAGAGCCAAAGCGGTGATTGCCTGGAACCCGAAAACCAACGAAGTCCGATCAGGCCAGGTGAAGGCCGGAAAAGGTTTCGAGTACTGGTTGCTCAAGTTTGACGGGGTGAGAGGCAACAAGGACAAGGAACTGGAAGATCCAAAAGGGTACGGTGCAATAGAGTACGCATATTACCACATGGCACTGGATGCGGGAATCACCATGACGCCCTGTCGACTGTTCGAGGAAAACGGTCGTCGCCATTTCATGACGAAGCGTTTCGACCGGTTGGAGGATGGAGGCAAACTGCACATGCAGTCGCTCTGTGGTATGGCGCATTATGACTTCAATCAGGCGGGTGCTTACGGGTATGAACAGGCGTTGCAGGTCATTCGGCGCCTTGGCTTGCCGATGGCTTCCGTCGAGTAGCAGTTCCGGCGAATGGTGTTCAATATCGTGGCCTGTAACCAGGATGACCATGTGAAGAACATTGCCTTTCTGATGGACAGGTCGGGCAACTGGTCGCTCGCGCCGGCGTTCGACATGACCTACAGCTATCAACCGGGAGGAAAGTGGACATCAAGCCATCAGATGACAATGAACGGCAAGCGGAGCGGATTCTTGCTGGATGACTTCAAGGCATGTGCGAAAAGCGCATCCATGAAGCGCGGGCGTGCCGAAACCATCATCGCTGAAGTACAGGATGTTGTTCACCGATGGCATGATTATGCCGAGGAGTCACGCGTCAATCCCCGACAAAGGGATAAGATTGCAGCAATGCTGAGACTGGAGCCCTTTCCATGAAACCAAACGAATATAAAACCGTCAAGGCACAGAGAAGGGGGACGTTCACAACTACATGAACTTTTTTGATGCTTCAATTTCTCTCAGAGCCTTTGAGAGCTGTTCCGTTGAGTATCATCGCATGTTGCATCAATGAGAAAATGTCACGGAGTCTGAAAGAGTGTGATGGTAAGCGTGGGGACAACGATCTGGAGCACTGTGTTCCCGGAACCAGAGAACTTTGTTAAATACCTGAAAATTCATCCTGTGTGAAAACGGGAGCAATCTGCTGATTTTCCTCGCTTTACTCGCTTTAATCATTCTCTGTGAATGCGAGTCGGGCAGGCACGGGGGCCTGCCCCTACGGTTGCCAATTGTCTACTGAATACAGCCGACTTTCTTCCCGTCACACTCGTCAAAGGTGACTTAACCTGATGATGGATGCTGCCCTGTGTAATATTATTATTACACGGGGCGGCATGACTATCTTCCCCATAGCACTCAGCACTCAGCACTCAGCACTCAGCACTCAGCACTCAGCACTCAGCACTCAGCACTCAGCCCGGCCTGCCGGGCGTCGTCACTATCCCTTTCTCTTCTTCAACGATTCCCTGTCCCTGAATCCCATCAGGTAGAGGATCGCGTCGAGACCGAGGGTGGAGATGGCCTGTTTTGCGCTCTCCTTGACGATAGGTTTCGCGCGGAAGGCTATGCCGAGGCCTGCTTTTCCCAGCATGGGAAGATCGTTTGCCCCGTCACCGACGGCGATGGTCTGGTCGAGGCTGATTTTTTCTTCCCGCGCGATATGTTCGAGTAGTGCGGCTTTTCTTTTTCCGTCTACCACCTCGCCAAGTACTTTTCCCGTCAGTTTACCTCCTTCTATCTCCAGCGTGTTGGCGTACACGTAGTCGATAGTGAGTTTTTTCTGCAGGTAGTGCCCGAAATAGGTGAAGCCGCCGGAAATGATAGCGGTTTTAAAGCCGAGGTTGTGCAGGTTGTAAAAAAGTGTTTCCGCTCCTTCTGTAAGCTGGAGGCGTTTTGCGACCTTTTGCAGTACTGATTCGTCAAGGCCCTTGAGTGTCGATACCCGCATCTGCAGGCTTTCTGTGAAGTCAATTTCCCCCCGCATTGCCTGTTCGGTGATTTCCGCGACTTTTTCTCCCGATCCTGCTTCGATTGCCAGCTCATCGATCACTTCGCTCGTGATGAGCGTGGAATCCATGTCAAACACGACGAGCCTTCGGTTGCGCCGGTAGATGTTGTCTTCCTGGAACGCGATGTCGATGCCCAGGTCATCGGTAATGGCCAGCATCTGTTCACGGAAACGGTCTTCGTTCACGATGGCCCCTCTTAAGGAGAACTCTATGCACGCTTTCGTGTTTTCTGCAAGACGTTTTCCCAGAGGGATTCTGCCTGAAAGCCTGTTGATCGTGTCGATGTTCAGGTTGTGCTCTGCAATGGTCGAGGTGACGCGTGCTATCTGTTCAGCCTTGATTTCGCGCGCGAGCAGCGTAAGCAGGTGGCGGGGTTTTCCCTGTTCTCCTACCCAGTGTTCATACGCTTCGTCCGTTATCGGAGTGAAGGAGATGGAGAGGCCGAGTGTATGGACGGTAAAGAGGAGGTCTTTCAGCACAGGAGCCGACTGGAACTCGCTGGGCACTTCGACCAGCATGCCGAGAGAGAGCTGATCATGAATGACCTCCTGGCCGATGTCCAGAATCCTGACGTTGTATCTCGCCAGAATCGATGAAAGTTGTGCTGTCAGTCCTGATTTATCCGGCCCGGATATATTAAGCAGTAACAGTTCTCTCACAGGTATCACTCCCATTCTATGGTTGCCGGCGGTTTGGAGGAGATGTCGTAGGCGACCCTGTTGATGCCCCGGACCTCGTTGATGATGCGATTGGAAACCCTCGAAAGAAACTCGTGCGGCAGATGGGCCCAGTCCGCGGTCATGCCGTCAGAGGATTCAACGGCGCGGAGAGCGAGGACATTTTCATAGGTGCGTTTGTCACCCATGACGCCGACAGACTGCACGGGAAGCAGAACGGAGAACGCCTGCCATACATGATGGTAGAGGTTCTGTGATTTGAGTTCTTCAAGGAAGATCTCATCGGCATCCCGCAGGATATCGAGGCGGGTTTTGCTGACCGACCCGAGAACGCGCACGGCGAGGCCGGGTCCGGGAAACGGGTGGCGCATGAGGATGTCTTCATCGATGCCGAGTTCACGTCCGACAGCACGTACCTCGTCCTTGAACAGTTCGCGCAGGGGTTCAATGAGTTTGAGCTTCATCCTTTTAGGAAGGCCGCCGACGTTATGGTGCGACTTGATGGTTTCAGATGGTCCTTTGACGCTGACACTTTCAATGACATCGGGATAGAGTGTTCCCTGAACGAGGAATTTCTCTTCGTGAATCTGCTCCTCGAAAATATGAATAAAGGTCCTGCCGATAATTTTCCGCTTTTTTTCCGGTGAAGCGATGCTTTTTAACCGTTTGAGGAATATCTCTTCGGCGTCTACCAGATTGACGCTCAGTCCGAGAGGTTTGAGGATTTTCATGACCTTGTCCCCTTCATGCTTCCTCAAGAGCCCGTTATCGACGAACACACAATGAAGCTGTTTGCCGATAGCCTTGCTGACAAGCACGGCGGCGACCGTAGAGTCAACGCCGCCGCTTATGCCGCAAATAACTGTATTCTTGCCGACCGTAGTGCGGATCTCCTCGATCTGGTGTTCGATAAAGCTTTTCGGTGACCAGTCAGGCGTCAGGCCGGCAATGTCCAGCAGGAAATTTGAAAGCAGCTGTTTTCCATACAGGGTATGCTGTACTTCAGGGTGAAACTGCAGGCCGAACACTTTGAGCGCCGCTTTGTCGCCTGAGGCTTCAATCGCGCACATTTCCGAGTTGCCGCTGCTTGCGGTAACTCGGAATCCTTCCGGCATTCTGACTACCTTGTCCCCGTGGCTCATCCAGACATGTGAATCGGGAATATCCTTGAAGAGCATGCTTTGAGGATTTCCGTCATGACGTTCGACCTGAATTTCTGCTCTTCCGAACTCCTGTTTTGCCGAAGAGTCTACAGAACCGCCGAAATGAGTTGCTATGACCTGAAGGCCATAACAGATGCCGAGGATGGGGACGCCGAGTTTGAAAATTCCCTCATCCGGGTGAAACGCGGACTCTCCATAGACGCTGCTGGGGCCTCCTGAGAGAATGATCGCCCCCGGATTGTGTTCCCGGATTTTTTCCAGCGGGGTGTTGTACGGGACGATTTCCGAATAGATGCCGATCTCTCGAATACGTCGTGCGATAAGCTGGGTGTATTGCGAGCCGAAATCAAGAACCAGAACTGAATGCATATGGATGGAAGTGTTAAGTGGTTTGCTACTCTGTCTCTTCTCCGATGAGATCCTCGATGAGCCGCTCTAACGGCCCTCTTGAAGAGTCATTTTCATTTTCAGTATTTGTACTCTCTTCTTCAGGGGGACTGTAGATCAGGCCCTGCTGGTATTTTTTGAAGCCTTTGGAGGTGAAATATTCAACGTAAACATCATCCGTAAAGAGTTCCGCAGGTTGATTGGTGCGGCGAGAAACCGGTACCGCAATGACGGTTTCGGGCATGTGGAAGTAGCGGTTTTCCAGGCCGAGTGTGGTGTCCGCATAGCACTTTTTCATAAACTTCGCCCAGATCGGCAGGGCGGCTCTGGCTCCCTGTCCATAGCTCATCGAGGTGAACGAGAGCCTTTCATCATCGAATCCGACCCAGACAGCAGCGGTAACCTGCGGGGTAAAGCCGACAAACCAGGCATCCTTCAGGTTCTGGGTGGTCCCGGTTTTTCCGCCGGATTCTATGTTCAGTCCATAGCGTGAAGGAACGGCTACTCCTGTTCCCCGTTTAATCACATCCTGAAGCATGGAAACCATCACGTAGTTTGTCGTGGAATCAATAGCCGTTCTTGTCAGAGGCCTGGATTCGCTGACCGTATTCCTGAACTTGTCTTCGATCCTGCTGATGCTCACAGGTTCAACCCATACGCCATTGTTGGCGAAGGTGCCGAAAGCCGAGGCAAGCTCCAGCGGAGTTACTTCCGATGTACCGAGGGAAATGGACATATTGGGCTCGAGTTTTGACCGGATGCCCATTTTGTTCGCGTAACTGATGACTTCCGAAGGACTCAGAAATTCATGCATGAGCCGAACCGTAACCTGGTTGACCGATTTGCTCAGCGCGTGGCGTAGCGTGGTCAATCCTCCTGATTTGTGATCGGCGTTTTTCGCTATCCAGACCTTATCCCCGGTCTTTATGGCGAGAGGCTGGTTCAGAATTCTGTAGTTTGCCGGTATTCCCTTGTCGATCGCCGCTGCGTAGACGAACGGTTTAAACGTTGATCCAGGCTGTCTTTTGGCCTGCCAGACATGATCATACTGGTACTGATAGTCATCAGGGCTGAATTCACTGCCGCCGACCCATGCCTTGATCGCTCCGTTTGACGGTTCAATCGCAACAAGAGCAACCTGCACACGGGTTTTATCAAAGAGTACTTTTTTCAGCCATTTGCTGTCCCCTTTGAGCTCCCTGAGGGCGTCACCCGCCGATGTACCGTTTTTTACAAGTTCACGGTATCTCGGTGTTTCGCTGATTATCTGGTTTTTAAGCTTTTCCGGCCAGCGCCAGGATCTGTCGAACTGTTCCTGCACCCAGGCGATATGCTCCTTGACCGCTTCCTGGGCATAGCTTTGCATTCGGCTGTCAAGTGTCGTATAGATGCTCAGGCCGTCGCTGTAGACATTGATGTCATGCTGGCGGGATATCGGTTTGAGGGTCTGGCGAATATATTCGGTGAAGTAGGGCGCCTTTCCATTGTTGGTTACCGGCGTATAATCCAGGACGAGCTTGCTTTTCTGCGCTTTTTCCCGTTCCTGTTCAGAGATAACGCCTGCTTTTTCCATCAGGGAAAGAATAAGGTTCCGCCGATTGACCGAATCTTCAGGATTTCTTGACGGGTCATATGCTCTCGGACTTTTCAGAATACCGATGAGCGTCGCGCTTTCAGGCAGGGTCAGTGAGCGTGCAGGTTTATTGAAATAGGTCCATGACGCGGCCTCTACGCCATAGGCTCCGGATCCGAAGTAGACCGTGTTGAGGTAAAGTGCGAGAATTTCATCTTTTGTATAGGTTCGCTCAAGTTCGACAGACGTAAAAAACTCCTTGATTTTACGGGTTATCGTGCGTTCCTGGGTCAGGTAGAGGTTTTTCGCAAGCTGCTGGGTGATGGTGCTCGCTCCGTGCCACCGCGTTCTTCCCTTTATCAGGTTTTCTCCTATGACAAGAACAAATCTTCGGACATCGAACCCCCAGTGGTCGTAAAAGGCGAGATCTTCGGTTGCTATCAGCGCTTCAGGTACATAGTCGGAGATAGAGTCAAGCGGAACGTAGGTGCGGTTTTTCAGGAAGTACTTGTGGATCAGTTTGCCGTCCGAAGAGTAGACCAGTGAGGCCAGTTCCGGGTTAGGATTTTCAAGCTCTTCAAGGCCTGGAAGGCTTTTGAGCAGACTGAATAGGTAAATAAGTCCGGCAAGAGAGGATATCAGAATGATCCCGATAAACAACATCGCGGGCAGCGCACTTCGTTTTTTCTTTTTTCCGTTACTGTTTTTACTCATTCTGTTCCTGTTCACACTATTCATATTAGCTGAGTCACTGTTCATACTATCTGAAGGCGTTCATTCCCTCTGTCGTCCGGTGAGTTGTTTTTATAAAAATCATCGGCAAATTCAAAATGTTTTTTTAGCTGTTCGGAAAACATTCCGGTGTTTTCAAGCATCGGAAGGTGTCCGAGATGCATAAACTGAACAAGACGAGTTGGCGCGTCAGTTTTTTTTCTTCGGGTTTCATAGAGTGTTACCGTGCCTTCGGGAGGGATGGTGTGGTCCGCCATTCCCACGCAGCAGAGCACAGGAGAGCTGATCTCGACAACCTGCCGGGTATATCTTCTGAGAACGTCACGGTCTATGGAGAATTTTCCCACAGCATTTGTCGCATCTTTGTCTGAATTGGTGAAATCTTCAACGATGATATCACTGTACTCTTTTCCTATATCGACGGTTGCCGCGCGTTTGATAAAGAGCGATTTCAGTGGTTTAACCTGAAAGATGTTTCTGAAGTTCATGGAAAAGTCAATCAGGCCGCCGAGAAACAGCAGGCCCACAGAGGTAAAAGGGGTCTCCTCGAATATACCACAGGCAAGAATGGTAGAGGAGAGGAGTGAATCCCGGAAGCGCAGGGAGAGTTCGGTTGCTACCATGCCGCCCATGGAGTGACCGATAATATGCAGGTTTCTCTTTTTGTTCAGGCCGAGGTGTTCGATCAGCGAGGATGCTTCGTCAGCGAATCCTTCGATGGTGAAGGATGGTTTGTGATCGGTCTCGATCACGGTGTTTCCGGTACCGCTCTGGTCATAGGTGATACAGCGGTATTCCGGGGTCAGTTTTTCAACAACAGGTTTCCAGTACCGCGAAGAAATGGCCCAGCCGTTGACAAACAGAACGGCAGGTTTTTCCCTGAGGGCAGGGTTGTTTTCCGCCGTGTCGTTATAAAACAGGTTGCAGCGGTCATTGGAAAAATAACTCATCGGATTTCGAGGTTGAAACGTAAAAGTAATAATATAAGAACTTTTCATGCTTCCCTGAGTTTGAGAACCCAAATTGTTCCGTCAACAGGTTGCGGGTTCTTCCGGATTATCCGTTGAACAGCTCCGCCCTCCGGCTGTTTGCGAGAGCCCGGCAAGCCGGAGATTCTCGACAGGGAGGGCGGGGCCTGAGGAAGGCCGGGATTGAAAGAAAAGCCTAAAAAAATTTATATTTCTGTAAGTTTTGTTTATCATTACTTCCCGTTTCTTCATCGACATCGGCGTATAGCGCAGCCTGGTAGCGCACTTCCTTGGGGTGGAAGGGGTCGTGGGTTCAAATCCCGCTACGCCGACACAGGTGTTTTGCCTCATTTCTGATAGTGTTTTTCAACCTTTCAATGGAGGAGACGATGGATTTTGAGTGCTCTTTTCACTGTGAGCTGCAGAATCTCGAACCTCACCCGGCACTTACAATACGTTTGAAAACAAAAGCCGGCGATATAGCCGAGGTTTTTGACGAAGGCTACGGAGCAATTGCCGCATACCTCAAATCAAAAGGGAAAGAACCTCTGGGCCCTCCTTTCGCGATATACTTTAACATGGAAATGGAGAATCTCGAGGTGGAATTCGGATTTCCTGTTGAAGCCGGAATAACAGGAGAAGAGAGCATTGTATCCTCCATGACTCCGTCAGGCAAGGCAGCAAGCAGTCTCTATATAGGCCCCTATGAGGAAGCCGAACCGGTCTATGACGCACTCATAGCATGGATCAGGGAGAACAATTTTGAAGCTAACGGCATAGCCTATGAAATATACCTGAACGATCCTGCCGTGACACCGCCAGAACAGCTGAAAACACAGGTCAATCTTATGCTCGTGTGACGCCTCCTTCAATCGAGCCGGAACCATGAGGCTCGTTCACTGCCGCTCTTATCATGTCGATAGTTTTTCTGCAGAGATCACGCTCTCTTTCCTGTCTTCAGTTGTGCCCTGAAACAGGCAATCAGTTACGGTTCGACAGCCAACCGGTTACAACAAACAGAGAGCATGGTGTATTGATGAGCGTGAACGGCAGAGTGGATTTCTATAATGAGGTCGCATGTTTCAGGATGGTATGAAGTTGCACGTCTATCAGCAAGTATCGGAATGATTATCAATGAGTGAACACAACAGGGTCATAGTAATCGGTGCAGGTATCGGGGGGTTGACTGTCGGCGCTCTGCTTGCACGGAAGGGTTACAGCGTTTCCATAGTTGAAAGTCGGGCATATCCCGGAGGTTGTGCGGCAACCTTTGAACGTCAGGGGTATCGTTTCGATGCGGGCGCTACAGTTGGCTGCGGTTTTCACAAGAACGGTCCGCTTGCATTGCTTGGAGAGGATCTTGGCATAGCCTGGCCTGTCATGACCTGCCCTGCTGCATGGGATTTCATTCAAGGCGACAGGTCAATTCATCTTTCACATTCAAGACAGGAAATTCTCGCACAATTTCCTGATTCCCGCCTGTTCTGGGATGAGCAGGACCGTATTGCGTCTCTTCTCTGGTCACTTGCGGGCGATACCCTTCCATGGCCTCCTGCAGGTTTGAGTGAACTCGACGTGTTGTTCCGCAAGCTTATCCGTAAAGCGCCTTCACTTGCTCCGATGATGCCTCTGGTCAACAAATCAGCCTTGCAGTGGCTGCGTGAGCACGGGCTGGATTCTGACAGCGATTTTGTCCGGTTTATCGATGCTCAGCTGCTGATCTCCGTTCAGACAACCAGTGAACACGCTAACGCGCTGAACGCGGCGATTGCTCTGGACCTTCCCTCTAAAGGAACGCATCGCCTTACCGGGGGTATCGGCAGCGTATCAGAAAAGCTGGCGGAAGCAGTGGAAAGCGCCGGTGGCAGGCTCATCTATAACCGCAGTGTAGAAAACCTGGAGCGCAAAGGGAGGCGGGTTGTGTCCCTGAACACCTCTGACGGCGCGCGACATCCTGCCGATATTGTTGTCGCAAATCTGACTCCCGATTCTCTTCGTCTTCTTTTTGATCCGCATGCGTCCGGAGCCAACAGAATAAAAAAAGGGCCGAAATCAGGGTGGAGCGCCTTTGTGCTCTATCTCGGGGTCGAAGAATCGGTGTTCAGGGAGGGGGATGCCGGCCATGTCCAGATTGTCGCCGGTAGCGGTGATCTTGGTGAAGGAAACAGCATTTTCGTTTCGGTTTCTCCGTCAGATGACAGTCTCAGGGCTCCTGAAGGTTTCAGGGCGGTAACGGTTTCAACCCATACGCGTCCTGAAAAGTGGTTTGAGGCAAAAGAGCGGGGTGACGGGGCCTACGAAGAACTGAAAGCGTCGTATACGAAAAAAGTCATGTCACTTATCTCGCAGCATTTTGAGAACATGGAAGGCAGGATCGCTGTTATGTCAGCTGCGACACCCGTGACATGGGAGCGATATACCGGGCGCTCTTTCGGTTATGTGGGCGGTTATGCTCAAACATCGCTGTTCGGGGTAAGGGGTCCGGGGACTCCTTTCAGGAACCTGTTTCTCGCCGGCGATTCCGTTTTTCCCGGACAGTCGCTTCCCGGTGTTGTCACCAGTTCACGCCGTGTCGCCGCTCTCGTGGAGAGAAAGTATGGGCCTCGGAGCAAGAAGTAGCTCACTTCGTTCGCAGGAGTAAGTAGTAAGAAGAGGGAAATGCAGAGATCATGGGCGAATCCCTGCGTCTTCTTCCAAACAGTTCAACAACAGAACGTTACCTAAGCTCTCAATTTTCGACTGCGATTACGGTTCCCAACAAATAAACAACTCAACGATTCAACAAATCAACAATTTTCCCGGTCTTTCTATATTACCCGTATGGATGTACTGGATAAATTAGAGATACTTTCCGGTTCGGCCCGGTACGATGCTTCCTGTGCTTCGAGCGGCAGCAGCAGAGGCGGCGGAGGTGAGGGTACGCTCGGCAGCACGTCAAAAGGAGGGATCTGTCATTCATGGTCTGATGACGGTCGCTGTATCTCCCTGCTTAAAGTTCTTTATTCCAATGACTGCAGCTATGATTGCGTCTATTGCGTCAACCGCAGATCAAATCCTCATCCCCGAACGTCGTTTACCGTGCATGAACTGGTTGAACTGACGATCAGATTCTATCGCAGAAACTATATCGAGGGCCTTTTTCTGAGCTCCGCTGTCATGCAAAGCCCTGAATCTACAATGGAGAGCATGGTCGAGGTGATCCGGAAACTTCGGGTAGAGGAGTCCTTTGCCGGTTACATACACATGAAAGTCATTCCGGGATGCTCTGAGGATCTGGTTCGAAAGGCAGGATTCTATGCCGATCGTCTCAGTGTCAATATCGAGCTCCCTTCCGGTGATTCATTGAAGCTGCTCGCGCCGCAGAAACAGAGAGAGGATATTCTCAAGCCGATGGCTTGCCTCGGCGACGCGATCATCGCAAGCCGTAAAGAGAGAAAGAAGAACCGCAAGGCACCCGCTTTTTCTCCCGCAGGCCAGAGCACGCAGATGATCATCGGTGCTTCTCCCGAGTCGGATTTCAGGATTCTGAGCCTTTCGCAGGGGCTCTATAAACAAATGCATCTCAAACGGGTCTACTATTCCGCGTTTGTTCCTGTGAACAGTGACAACCTTCTGCCGGTTCATGCAAAACCGCCTTTGCAGCGCGAGCATCGTCTCTATCAGGCCGACTGGCTGCTCCGCAACTACGGCTTCACGGCTGACGAGATCCTTTCGGAAGAGTCTCCTTTCCTTGATGAGCATCTTGATCCTAAAGCGTCATGGGCGTTACGCAATCCCGGGTTTTTTCCGGTCGATGTCAACAGGGATGGTTACTTCGCGTTGCTGAGGGTTCCGGGAATCGGTGTGACCTCCGCAAAGCGGATTGTTGCAGCGCGAAGGTTTGCGGTGATAACTCCGGAGGGGCTGAAGAATATCGGGGTCGTCATGAAGCGGGCAAGATACTTTATCACCTGTTCCGGCAGGCCGGTGGAGCGTTTGTTCGACAGACCGGCACTTGTTCGCCGGAAACTGCTCATCGCTGAAACCGGAAAAGACCCCCGCGCACTGAAGCAGCGGCAGCTTGATTTTTTTAGTAACAAGTAACAAGTAACGAGTAACAAGTGACCAGTGACCAGTGACCAGTGACTAGTTAACAGGTGACCAGTGAACAGAATGAAATCACATAAAGACCTGATCGTCTGGCAGAAAGCTATGTCGTTTGTAGAAGAGATATATAGCCTTTCTAAAGGGTTTCCCGATGAGGAAAAGTATGGCCTTACAGCTCAGTTAAGGCGGGCATCTGTTTCCATTCCTTCAAATATTTCAGAAGGAGCCGCACGGCACGGAAAGAAATAATTCATACATTTTCTTTATATGGCACTGGGATCTGCAGCTGAAGCTGAAACGCAGCTGGAACTCGCGCGGCGTCTTCATTTTGCAGCTGATTCAGCTGTAGACTGTCAACTACAAAACATCACGGAAATAAGACGAATGATACAAGGGATGATACGCCACTTGAGTTCCGGTAACGAGTAATTCTTGTCACTGATTTTCTCCCTTGTTTCTTGCAACTCGTCACTCGTTACTGATAATACAATGATCCGCTATCGTTACGACGGTACGACCGAGGGACTTATTTCCGCGATCGACCATATTCTTCGCCATGAACCTGATCCGCAGACGGTTGAGCTGGAGGTTCAGGAGCAGACCTTGTTCGACGAAGGGCTGTTCATTGCCGCTAACAGCGATCGGACCGATGTTCTTCTGCGCAGGTTTTCTTCGGCCTTTCCTGAAAGCGCCCGGCAGGTCATGTATGTTATCCTGTCCGAAAAGGAAGGGATGGAAACCAGCCTTTTACACTATATCCATATGGTTTCCGTGTACGGCAGCCGGATAGAGGCTCATCGTACCCATCCTGCGGTGCACGATGTCCATGTTCTCGCCCGGAAGGTATCCCGCGAAATTCACCGGATGAAAGGGCTGCTCCGGTTCGCCATGCTCGAGGACGGATCCTATCTTGCGAAAATGGAGCCGGATTTCAACATCATCCAGCCGCTCTCACGGTTCTTCACCCAAAGGCTGCGGACTCAGCAATGGTTTATCTACGATGTGAAGCGGTCACTTGTCTCACACTGGAAAGGCAGGAAACTTGATTTTGGTACTCTGGAATCCTTCCGCGCCCCGGAGCTTTCTGATGAAGAGAAGGATGTTCAGAAACTCTGGAAAACCTTTTTCCGCAACGTCGCCATTCCCGAAAGGAAGAATCCCGGACTTCAGCGCTCCTTCATGCCGATGAAGTACTGGAAGTATCTGGTTGAGAAAACATAGGCTAAGGTTGTAACTGCTTAATGGGTTATATTTTGTATGAACCACAACAATACAGCAATGTTAATCATATTCGGGAGGACTACATGGCAAAGAAAGGAACGGGTGCTCGATACCTGCTTTTTGGAGCTTTGTTTGCAGTTGCTGCATGTGCTTCTCCACATGGAGCGGTGCCTGTTGCAGAGGGTGAAAAGCTGTTCAACGATCCGCAGTTTGCCGGTTCAACGAACGATTCGAGCTGTTCGAGCTGTCATCCCGGGGGGAAGGGACTGGAAAACGCAGCATCCAACCCACAGCTGCTCACGGTGATCAATACCTGTATCACCGGACCGCTTGGCGGGCAGGCAATAGCTGAGGATTCAGAGGAGATGCTTGCGCTGAAGGGTTACATCGAATCACTGGGGGGGAACGAGTAAAACTATGCGGGAACAACGTGTCACAATATGCGGCTGCGGCTGGCTCGGGCTGCCGCTGGGAAAATTTCTGGCCGATAAGGGTTGTATCGTGAAAGGCTCCACTACCAGTGAGGAAAAATTCAGACTGCTGCAGGAGGCGGGCATTCAGCCCTTCAGAGTCTCGCTCGATCCCTCATTTACAGGGGATGATCCCGAGTCGTTAATGGAGAGTGATATCCTTGTGCTCAACGTCCCGCCTGCGCGAAGGCCGGATATCGTCGAGTATCATCAGGAACAGATAGCGTCACTGATCAGGGTCGTGAAGGCTTCTCCGGTTACAAACGTTGTGTTTATCAGCTCAACCTCGGTCTATCCGTCACTCAATCGCGAGGTGACGGAGGAAGATGCCGTTAACCCCGAGGCGCTCTCGGGTCAGGCGCTGCTGGCAGTCGAGAAGATGCTCTTTGAAGAACGTTCGTTCAGAACGACGGTTCTCAGGTTTTGCGGGCTGATGGGATACGATCGCAATCCAGTGAACTTTCTCGGCAGAATGACCTCTCTCGGTAACGCCAACCAACCGGCCAATCTTATTCATCGTGACGATTGTATCGGTGTTATTTACGAAGTGATCCGTCAGGAGGTCTGGGGGGAGATTTTCAACGCCTGTTCCCCTGGGCATCCTTCGCGCAGGGAGTACTATGAGCGTGCGGCCGAGCGTTCCGGTAAACCGATGCCTCCTCTTGCAGAAGAAGAGCGTAATCCGGCGTTTAAAATTATTGACAGCAGCAGGCTCGAACGAATGCTCGACTACCGTTTTCGCGTTCCCGATCCGCTCGATCTGCCTGAAGAATAAAAGAAAATGATTTCAATTCAATAGAACAGGAAAACCTTGAATACCGTGAACAACACTCATGCTTTGCTTCGTCCTGCATTCCTTTTTTCACTGCTGATGTTTTTTTCGGCCCCTATCCATGCCGCCCATCCTCTGATCACCGACGATACCGGAACACAGGGGGCCGGCCGCTTTCAGATTGAGCTGAACAGCGAATTCATCGATGACGAAGAGGGCGCTTCCGGGGAGACGGGAGGGGAAGTCGCCGCAGCGCTTTCCTGCGGCCTCGCCGACAATGTCGATCTGGTCCTTGGAGTGCCCTGGATGTGGTACGAGGTGAAGGAGGGCGGTGCTACTCTTGCCGATGAGGATGGTATCGGTGATCTTTCGCTGGAAGTGAAGTGGCGTTTTTTCGAGTATGAAGACAGGGGGCTCAGCATCGCTCTCAAGCCGGGAGTGACCTTTCCGACCGGAGATGACGGGAAAGGTCTGGGTAACGGAAAGGTGTCCGGAGGAAGCACGCTGATTGTCTCGAAGGAGGGCGTGCTCGGCAAACTGCATCTCAATTTTGCCTATACGCGCAACGAATACGGTCTTGAGGAGGACGATCTTCTTCTGCGAAATGACCTATGGCACGCTTCATTTGCCGGAGAGATCAATCTTACGGCGGACATCACGGCTGTAGGCAATATCGGTGTGGAAACAAACCCTGAGAGAGGGGCGGAAGAAGACCCCGCATTTTTCATCGGGGGGCTGATCTACTCGGTGACGAAGGATTTCGATGTTGACGCGGGTGTAAAATGGGGGCTGAACGACGCCGAAAGCGACAGGGCGTTTCTTGCCGGTATCGCGGCGAGATTTTAGGGCCTGATGAACAAAAAATTGTCCGCTTTTTTACTTGCTGCCCCATCGAGCGGCTCGGGGAAAACAACGCTGTCTCTTGCTCTTCTTAGACTCTTCGCGGAGAGAGGACTTCGTGTCCAGCCGTTCAAGTGCGGTCCGGATTACCTCGATACCATGCTCCATACCAGGGCGGCGGCGAAAGGCGGCGAGGGCCATAGAGGAATAAATCTCGATACCTTCATGGCAGGTGAAGCCCATGTACGTAATGTTTTCGTCAGAAAAAGCGCCGAGGCCGACGCGGCTGTCGTAGAGTGTGTGATGGGGCTGTTCGACGGTGCGGTGAAAGCCGATGGCAGCAGCGCTTCTATCGCAAAGCTGCTCGAACTCCCGGTGGTTCTTGTCGTTGACGCAAAAGCTGTCGGGTATTCCGTCGCTCCGCTATTGTATGGATTTAAACATTTTGATCCTGATGTGCGTATCGCGGGAGTGATTTTCAACCGTGTCAACAGTGAGTCTCACTACCGGTTTCTCAAGGATGCCTGTCTTGATGTTGGTGTCGAACCGCTCGGCTATGTTCCCCGGAACGATGCCATGACGTTGCCTGAACGCTACCTGGGCCTGAATACCGATGCCGGTGCCGGGCAGGAGGCTGCGATCGTCGCTATGGCGGAGCATGTGCGAAAGACGCTCGATATCGAGCGTCTGCTGGAGATCGTGACAGTTGATGTTTCCGGTGCCGCTGCACCTCTTCTTCCAGTCAGAGGAAATGGCAGTGCGGTTATCGCTGTGGCGCGTGACGAGGCGTTCAATTTTCTCTACGCTGAAAACCTCGATGTACTGCGGGAGTACGGGAGCATCGAGTATTTCAGCCCGCTTGATGATGCTCGTCTGCCCGGGGCCGACATGATCTATCTTGCCGGAGGATACCCTGAACTTTACGCCGGAAAGCTCTCGGACAATCTGGCCATGCGCCGGGAGATGCTTGATTTTTCCACGAAAGGTGGAGTGATCTATGCCGAGTGCGGCGGCATGATGTATCTCGGTCGCTCCATGACAGATCATGAGGGGAACCGTTTCCCGATGTGCGGCGTGTTCGACATGGATACTTCCATGCAGGAGGCCGGTCTGCATCTGGGCTACAGGAAAGTGCGGCTCAATGATCCGGCGTATGGCGGCGAGCTCCGCGGTCATGAATTTCACTATTCCGCGATCACCCGGAAAGGTGCCCTGAACAACGTGGCATCGATTGCTTCAGCCCGGAACAAGCCGGTGGATACGGCTCTTTTCCGGTTCTGCAACACGTTCGCGTCCTATATCCATCTGTACTGGGGCGAGACCCGCGATTTTCCGGGCTATCTGCTTTCCAGGGGAGGGGGATCAGTGGGCAGTAGGCAGTAAGTAATCAGTAGGCAGTCTGCGGTGGGCTCATTGCTGGGGCGTGCCTGTTGAAAACTTCTGTCGAACGTCACAGGATGAATTCGAGATCGTATTTTTCTTCCATCGCCTTTCCGGCGAATGTTTTCAGTTCTTCGAGAAATCCCAGGAACTCCTTCGGGTCGATTTCCCGCCAGTACGCCGCGGCAAGAGGTTTGTCGTGCCATCCCAGCAGCGCTTTTTCCTTTTTTTCCGGGTCTATCTGACGTTCTGCCTCCCTGAGTATCCCGAGCATTTTTTCGAGCTGGCTGTGATCCAGGAATGCTTCGTCCCAGCTGTCAAGGCCCTGTCCTGTTTCCGAGATGAATGGAAGCGCATTGAGCGACTCTATGAGATCGAAGTGAAACAGGGCGGTATGGTTATGCGCCGAGATAGCAAGTGTGCCGTAGGTGCGGTATCCGGTATCACTGAGCCGTATACGGCTGATCTCTCCTGTTCTGTAGATGGAAAGCTCCCGGTGAACCGGGTTTTTGTCGTCTATGAGTATATGCGTTATCTCCATAAAGCAGCATGAAATCAAAATTCTGAAGGGCACCTCTATTCTTTAATAATAAATAGAGCTGTCCAAAAATCACAGAGCGTCGAACGTTTCCCCAAATATACATGTGGCTACAGGGTACTATCCCGACAATTCAACAAATCAGCAGTTCAACAGTTCAACAGTTCAACAGTTCAACAATATTCTGTTCTCATGTCCCTGCTTCAGGGTTAGAAACCTTTAGCAGGGGATATCTGTTCTGCTTAAAGTTAATTGGTTTTGACGCCCTATCTTTATATAATTAAAATTAGTATGAGCAGGTTGAGCGCCGGTGTACAATACATGGGAAATGGTACTTATTAAACCCTTATTTAACAGAGCATAAGAATGGACGGAAATTTTTCGAACAGAGTACAGGATGTCATCCGTCACAGCCGGGAGGAGGCTCTCAGGCTGGGTCATGACTATATAGGAACGGAACACTTGCTTTTAGGCCTGATCAAGGAAGGAGAAGGCATAGCGGCAAGAATTTTAAAAAATCTGCATATCGATCTCTTCAAACTCAAACAAAAGATTGAAGAGAGTACAACCCAGAAAGTGGCAGCATCCCAAATGGGCAATGTGCCTCTGACAAAGCAGGCGGAAAAGGTACTCAAGATCACCTATCTCGAGGCCAAGATCTGCAAGTCGAACATTATCGGTACGGAGCATCTTCTTCTCTCTATACTGAAAGGTGAAGATAATGTCGCGGCCCAGATTCTGGAGCAGTTCGGCATCACCTATGATGCTGTAAGGGATGAATTGATGACCATCTCCAGTGGAAAAGGTGATTCGGGTGAGCCGCCGATCGAGGGGTCCTTTTCATCAGGGCCTGAAAAGTTTTCCAAAAAAGCCGAGCAGAAAAAAGGGGAGCGGACCAAGACCCCGGTGCTTGACAACTTCGGCAGGGATATCACCCGGCTTGCCATGGACGATAAACTCGACCCGATCATAGGAAGGGAGAAAGAAATCGAGCGTGTTGCCCAGGTGCTGAGCCGCAGGAAAAAAAATAATCCTGTTCTTATCGGAGAACCCGGAGTCGGAAAGACGGCCATTGCCGAAGGTCTTGCATTGAAAATTGTCCAGAGAAAGGTATCGAGAATTCTCTACGATAAAAAAGTTGTCGCTCTGGATCTGGCCGCTCTTGTCGCAGGCACCAAGTACCGGGGGCAGTTCGAGGAGCGTATGAAAGCGCTGATGAATGAACTGGAGCGTTCACGGGATGTGATTCTTTTTATCGACGAACTGCACACTATAGTAGGAGCGGGAGGAGCTTCCGGCTCTCTCGACGCGAGCAATATTTTCAAGCCTGCTCTTGCTCGCGGGGAGTTGCAGTGTATCGGCGCGACGACCCTTGATGAGTACCGTCAGTATATTGAAAAAGACGGTGCGCTTGACAGGCGTTTCCAGAAAATCATGGTTGAGCCGACCAACGTTGATGAAACCATACAGATTCTCAATAATATCAAGAGCAAGTATGAGGCTCATCATCACGTTTATTACGATAGTGATGCGATCGACAAAGCGGTCAGGCTCTCTGAGCGGTACATCACCGACAGATTCCTGCCTGACAAAGCAATTGATGTCATGGACGAAGCAGGTGCACGGGTGCATTTAAGCAACATTCATGTACCCAAGAATATTCTGGATCTGGAGCAGTCGGTAGAGGAGATCAAGACCGAGAAAAACCGGGTTGTCAAGATGCAGAACTTTGAGGAGGCTGCAATGCTTCGTGACAAGGAGAAGACTCTTCTTGAGTCCCTTGAGCAGGCCAAGCAGGAGTGGGAAGCAAGAGCAGCCGATACTGTCTATGATGTGACGGAAGCGGATATCTCTTCGGTTGTCGCCATGATGACGGGTATACCCGTGATAAAAGTCGCCCAGTCCGAGTCGAAAAAGCTGCTGAATATGTCACAAGAGCTGAAGAAAGAGGTGATCGGTCAGGATGAGGCTATAGACAAGATTACCAGGGCGATACAGAGGACAAGAGCCGGACTGAAAGACCCGGCAAGGCCGATCGGTTCTTTCATTTTTCTGGGGCCTACCGGAGTAGGAAAAACAGAGCTGGCAAAATCTCTGACCCGTTACCTTTTTGACAGTGAAGACGCTCTTATCAGGGCGGATATGAGTGAGTATATGGAAAAGTTTTCTGTCAGCCGGCTTGTCGGTGCGCCTCCCGGATATGTAGGCTATGAAGAGGGCGGCCAGCTCACGGAGAAAGTGCGCAGAAAGCCGTATTCGGTCGTGCTGATTGACGAGATTGAAAAAGCACACCCTGATGTGTTCAATATTCTTCTGCAGGTACTTGATGAAGGGGTGCTGACTGATGGACTTGGCCGCAAGGTTGATTTCCGTAACACAATTATTATCATGACCTCGAACATCGGGGCCAAGGATATCAAGAGTATCGGAAGCGGTATGGGTTTTGCTCCGGGTGATAGTGTCGAGAGCAGTTACAAGTCGATGAAGTCGACAGTTCAGGATGCGTTGAAACGGGTATTCAATCCTGAATTCCTTAACAGGATCGACGATACCGTCGTTTTTCATCAGCTTGAAAAGAAGCATATTTTCGAGATTATCGACATCATAGCAGGCAAGCTGTTCAAGAGGCTGCATGAAATGGGGATAGAGGTCAGCATAGATGCCAGGGCCAAGGAATATCTTGTGGAGAAAGGCTATGACCAGAAGTTTGGCGCCAGACCGTTGAAAAGGGCTTTGCAGAGAAATGTAGAGGATTCACTGGCGGAGGAGATGCTGAAAGGCAAGTTTACCGAAGGAAGCACGATCAGGATTTCCTACGACGCGAAAAATGACAAGCTGAAGTTCACGAAAGCTTCCGACAGTTCGAAGAAGAAGAAGAAACTGACGGAGCCGATTGACGAAGAGCCGTCTAACGGAAAAGATCAATAAAAAAAGCAGCCTCACCACTCAAATGTGAGGCTGCTTTTTTTTATGGCAAGCTGTAAAGTAGTGACGAGTAACGAGTAACGAGTGACCAGTGACCAGAAAGAAAGTCGGCAGTATTCAGTATGCAGTCGTAGGGGCAGGCCCCCGTGCCTGCCCGACTCGCCGGGTTCGGTGACTGGTGTGTCCAGTGATGAGAGATGAGAGAATGAGTTGCGAGAGACGAGTGACGAGGCGAGTAGTCATGCCGCCCTGTGTAATATTCAAGTTATTACACGGGGTGATCCGGCATCCATGCCGAGCGTCAGTATAAGAATGGATTCCCGTGTCAGGCACGGGAATGACAGGGAGAGACGGGTGGCTTCGGATGATCCTTGATGTCCGCCAGCGACTGTTGCAGGAGTTCTTCCGGCAAAGGATAGTCTTCGAGTTTTCCCGACATGAAGGCGTCGTATCCCTGCAGGTCCATGAGCCCATGACCGGACCAGTTCATCAGAATAGTCTTTTCTTTTCCCTCTTCGCGTGCACGGTTTGCTTCCCGTATAGTTTGCGCGATAGCGTGCGAGGTTTCCGGAGCGGGAATGAACCCTTCTGTATGGGCGAAAAGCAGTGCAGCCTTGTAACATTCAGTCTGCGGCAGTGCGTTTGCTTCAATAAGGCCTTGCTGCAGCACATGGCTGACCAGTGGGGCCATACCGTGGTAACGAAGCCCTCCAGCATGAATCGAAGGGGGGATAAAGCCGTGACCGAGGCTGTGCATCGCAAGCAGAGGAGTCATTTTCGCTACGTCTCCGGAGTCATAGACATACGGTCCTCTTGTGAGGGTCGGGCAGGCTTCGGGCTCGGTTGCGATCACACGAAGATCTTTTCCGTTGATTTTATCATGAATGAACGGGAAACTGATTCCTGCGAAGTTGGAGCCCCCGCCGGCGCAGCCAATAACGATATCCGGGTACCGGTTGATTTTGTCGAACTGTTTCTGTGCTTCCAGCCCGATGATCGTCTGATGCAGCATGACATGATTCAGGACGCTGCCGAGAGAGTAGCGGGTATCCTCTCGCTGGACGGCTTCCTCGATAGCTTCGCTGATCGCAATGCCGAGACTTCCGGGAGTGTCCGGCTGTTCAGCCAGGATTTTACGTCCGATCCCGGTTGTTTCGCTCGGGCTCGCAATGCAGTCGGCACCCCAGGTTTTCATCATGATTTTCCTGAACGGTTTCTGATCAAAGCTGATGCGCACCATAAACACCTTGCACTCGATGCCGACAAGCTTGCAGCTCATTGCAAGCGCGCTTCCCCATTGACCGGCACCGGTCTCGGTTGTCAGATATTTGATGCCGAATTCCTTGTTGTAATATGCCTGGGCGACAGCGGTGTTTGGTTTATGGCTCCCGGCTGGTGAAACACCTTCGTTTTTATAGTAGATCCTGGCTGGAGTATTCAGTGCTTTTTCAAGGCCTTTGGCTCTGTAGAGCGGAGAAGGGCGCCAGAGAGTGAGAAGTTCCCGGACCTTCTCGGGAATGGTAATCCAGCGTTCGGTGCTGAGTTCCTGTTCAATAATGTTCATGGGGAAGACCGGCGCAAGGTCTTCAGGATTGATCGGCTTGCCGTCCATGCCGAGGGGTAAGGGTATAGGGGTAGGAAGGTCTGCCTGGATGTTGTACCACTGACGAGGCATTTCATCCTCGTGTAACAGGATCTTTGTTGGTTCTGAACTCATGGGATTGGCATCTTGGTGAGTAAGAAAAACAGAGGGGAGATATGTGGACTGTCAGGGCTAAGCATTATTTCGAATTTTTGCTTTGACCGGCCACGGTGCCGAAGGCGGGAATCGAACCCGCACGCTCATTGCTGAACACAGGATTTTAAGTCCTGGGCGTCTACCAGTTCCGCCACTTCGGCAAGGTGCTGTTGCATAACAGGATGATCAATTTAATATCTTCAGGGTAATTAGCAAAAACCTGAGCTCTCTCTTCTGCAAAGAGAAAATAGCGGTATGTCGTGAATACAGTGCGAAGGGATGCTATATTGCACTTCTCTGACTGACAGCGTGAAACGCGTTGTTTCCCTGTCAGGATAGGCTGTATTTTTTTGAATAACTTTCTTGTTGCTATGGCGCCATCTGTTATCCTTATGCCTAACTGGATAGGAGATCTGCTTCTCGCTCTTTCTGTCGTGATGAAGATGCCTGAGGAGAGATTGTCGGGAACAACGCTGCTTGTTCCGCAGCAGATGACAGGTCTGGTCGGAGCGCTGAGCACACTGCCTCATCTTCCCTTCGCCCGAAGTTCGGCTGAGGAGCGCAGGCGAACGGTTGAAGAGGTTCGTTGTCGCGGATTCCGGTCGATCTATCTCCTTCCGTTCTCATTCTCGTCCGCACTGTTTGCCGTAAAGACAGGAATACCCCACAGGCGAGGACTTTCACGTGAGTTTCGCCGTCTGCTTCTGACCGATCCTCTACCGGGGAAACTGAGAGACAGGTCGCATCATATTCTTCGTGAATATGCGGAGATCCTTCAGACAGCATACGTTTCTCCGGAGAAATGGGAGGGCGTGCCGGTTCCGCCGGAGAAGGCCTATCCGGGATCGATTGTCTTCTGTCCCGGAGCGAAATACGGACCGGCAAAGCAATGGAACAATTTTCCCGATCTTGGCCGGCAACTGACTGCAGAAAGGATTGTTGTTCTGGGCACAAATGAAGAGAGGGCTGCTGCCGGGGAGATTGTGCGGAGCGCGCCGGGCAGGGTTACCGATTTGACCGGGAGGACATCGTTACAGGAAGCTGCAGCTGTTATGTCAGCCGCCCGGGCGGTTGTTTCCAATGATTCAGGTCTGATGCACCTGGCTGGATTTCTCGGTGTGCCTGTGATCGGTATTTTCGGGTCGACAAGTCCTGCATGGACAAGGCCTCTTGGCAGACATGCTGTTACTATGAGCGGCTCCGAGCCTTGCGCTCCCTGTTTCAGGCGGGAATGCAGATATGGCCACTACAGATGTCTGGACGCGGTCACCACTGCTGATGTGATGACGGAAATCGCAAAATTGTCCTCTCTCCACCCAATCCCTCCCGGGAAGAGAGGGAAATAACGTCAGGTTTGCAGGATTGTGCGCATCAGGGGGAGAAGGCGGTCAGTCTGTCAGCCGGAAAAGTGGTCGAACCCTGACAAGGATTGTATGTCAACAGTCATTCCATAGATGTCACGAAGCAGCAATCCGTCATCTTTCGGCGTGATTTTCCCGATGACAGAAATATCAGGATGGGAAGAGATGGCAGAAAAATTTTCCGGTTTCAGCGTGAAAAGAAGCTGGTAATCTTCTCCGCCGGTCAGCGCATAGTTCATGGCGTCTTCCTGAAATTCGTCGGCGATATGCCTGGTCTGCGACAGGATCGGAATTCGGCTCTCCTCGATCTGTGCCCCGACACCTGAACGTTTACAGATGTGAGCGAGGTCGGATGCAAGCCCGTCTGAAATGTCGATCATGGAGGTCGGGACGATGTTTTCTTTTTCGAAAAAGCCGATGATATCCATGCGAGCTGAAGGAAGAAGCTGCTGGCGGATGGCGTCATCGTAATCGCTCAGATTACTCATGACATCCTTGTCGTAGGTTTCTCCATGCCTGATGTGTTCCATCATGACCGATTTTTCCCGCATGAGTACCCTGAGCCCGGCCGCAGCGCCTCCAAGAGTCCCGCTCACGCAGATCATATCACCGGGTTCCGCTCCTTTTCGATAGGTGATGTTCTCTTTTTCGATGTCGCCTGCAACGGTAACGGATATGACCATTGCCCCCGGGCAAAGAGAGGTGTCTCCGCCAGCAATGGCCAGTCCGTAGATACGGGAAGTCTCGCTCATACCACGATAAAGGGTTTCAACAAGGTCTACCGAGGTTTTCGACGGGATGGCGATCGACACAAGAGCGTAACGCGGCTTTGCATTCATCGCACAGATATCCGAAACGTTGACGCTTATCGCTTTGCTGCCCAGGTGGTGCAGGGGGGTGGTCAGCAGATCGAAATGAACATGTTCAACCAGAAGATCGGTTGTGGTAACCTGCACCATCGATCTTGAAATTTCATAGACGGCACAATCATCACCGATACCTTCAGTAATGCCGGGTGTTGTCTCAAGTGTCGGGGCGGTGATCGAGGCGATACGGTCTATAAGCCCGAATTCGCCGATATCGGAAATAGGTTTGAACGACATTTTCTTTAAATTCAAGTTCTTTGTGAGAAAGATCGGAACCGGATAATAGTAGGTAACATAGATAATTTGTTTTTCATATGGGTTTTTTTGATAAGCTGAAAATATCACGTCTTAAAGACGGGTTGACAAAAACCCGTGAATCCATTCGTGAAAATATCTCCAGAATCACTCAGGGCAGGACGGATATTGACGAATCGTTTCTTGAAGAACTCGAGAATATTCTTATTGCTGCGGACGTGGGTGTGGAGACAACCCTGAACATCGTTGAGAGGATTACCGAAAAAGCGGAAAAAGAGACCTATCATTCTGAAGATGAGCTGAACAGTATGCTGATGAAGGTGATGGAGGAGATGTTACTGGACACTCCTGATTCGCATCCTGTTGATTTTGATGCTGATTTACCGGAAAAACCATATGTCATTCTTGTTGTTGGTGTCAATGGTGTCGGAAAGACAACAAGCATAGCCAAACTGGCACACAATTATAACAGGGCGGGCAAAAAAGTGATCATTGCAGCAGCGGATACCTTTCGTGCCGCTGCTGTTCAGCAGTTGCAGATCTGGGCTGACCGGGCAGGTGTCCCTATGGTAAGCCAGGGACAGAACGCGGATCCTGCCTCGGTGGTGTTTGATGCTGTCAGTTCTGCTGTAGCCAAAGGGGCCGATGTTGTTCTTGTCGATACCGCAGGTCGTCTGCACAACAAGAGTCATCTGATGGAAGAGCTGGCTAAAATCATGAGGGTGGCCAAGAAGAAGGTCGCAGCAGCGCCTCATGAGGTGCTTCTTGTCCTTGACGGCACAACCGGACAAAACGCGGTTTCCCAGGCCAAGGAGTTTGCCAAATGCGTGCAGGTTTCGGGTCTGATTGTTACCAAACTCGATGGCTCCGCAAAAGGGGGAATTGTTCTGTCGATTTCAAGGGAAATGGAACTTCCTGTGAAATATATAGGTGTCGGAGAAAAGATCGATGACCTGCAGATTTTCGACAGAGGGAAATTTGTTGAAGCCTTGCTGGGGAAGTGAGGGCCTTTGGCCCGGTGACAGTGACGGGTGAAGAAGTTGCGAGAGAAGAAGTGACGCGAGACGAGTAGTCATGCCGCCCTGTGAAATCCAAACATCTATTTCACGGGGTGATCCGGCATCCATGAGGAGCATCAGTATAAGAATGGATTCCCGTGTCAGGCACGGGAATGACAGGGAGAGACGAGAGAAGAAGTGACAAGAAAGAAAATCGTCAGTATTCAGTATGCAGTCAGCAACCGTAGGGGCAGGCCCCCGTGCCTGCCCGACTCTTCGGGCTCGGTGACTGGTGTGTCCAGTGATGACAGTAACGAGACCAGTAACCAGTGACGGGAGAGAAATGAAGAGGTTGGTCTCATTGTGTCGGGGAAGAAGGTATCCGGTTGTTCCGGCATAGAAGCGGGATTGCATGCTCAAGTTTTTCGAGACAGGAATCAAGGTCCCTGATTCCGAGAAGATGGGTCCCGCTTCTGGTGTCTCTCGCACCGAGTTTGCGGGCGATGATACATGTCTCGTCAAGTGATGCTGCCAGATCGGAGACAGCAGTTTCCAGTCTGAGGGGTGAACGGATTACAAAGGCTGTTGTTATCCGGGCGTAAGGACAGTCAAGAAGGTAGTCGATATGCCAGTGAAGCTTTTTGTTGGCGGGGGGGTGCAAATCCGCTGTGGCGAGTTGGTGTTTCTGAAAAAAACGGATCATATACTCTCTTGCTTCATGAGCCGGTTTGCCGTTTGAACGGGATGCGTGACGAACAAGGCGGCGTGCCAGAGGCATGGAAGAGGGTTTTTTGTTAAGAGCGGAGCCGATATAGAGATAAAAACCGGGTTCAAGGGGGATTTTTTTACCTCCGAGAAAATTCCCGAAATTGAGGCTCGATTCTTTTGAGAGGTGAATAAACAGTATATACGTTCCCTGACGGGACCCGTTTCCGAAACATCTGATCTGCATGGATGAATGATTAGATTTAGGTTACCGGAAAGCTACATGTTTTTGCACTATCGGGAAAGAACGCATGGCTGAACAGCAGGATGCTCGTGTATATAGCGATCGCCGCCATGAAATGGTGGAGCAGCTGAAGCGCTACGGGATAACGAATTCGAAGGTTCTCGAGGCGTTTAACGCGGTAGAACGGCATCTTTTTTTTGATGCCGCATATCGCGACTTTGCTTATGATGATGGTGCTTTTTCGATAGGATACGGGCAAACCATATCGCAGCCCTATACAGTCGCGTATATGACTTCGATGCTCGTTGAGCGATGTCCTTCCGGAAAAGTGCTTGAGATTGGAACAGGTTCAGGCTATCAGGCTGCTATTCTAGAATATATGGGCTATTCTGTGTATACTGTCGAGCGGATAGAGGCACTTTTCCGGCGATCATCTCTGATTCTCGGCGCGCTTGGTCTTACGGTTCACCAGATTCTTGGTGACGGGACGCTCGGTTGGGAGGAGGAAGCGCCCTATAGCGGAATTATCGTTACTGCCGGAGCACCGGAACCTCCTTCCGCGCTTCTTGGTCAACTTGCTGAAGAGGGGGTGCTCATCATTCCGATAGGAGACAGTACCGGACAGCGGATGACCGTGTTTACCCGAAGGGGAGAGATGTTTCAGCGTGAGGAGTTTCATACATTTGCCTTTGTTCCTCTGATCGGCAGGGAAGGATGGCGGGAAGAGTGAGAAGTTGTTGCATCGTTGCAGCTGTTGATTTGTTGTACGTTTGACCTGCCGGGCAGTTGGTAAACAGTATTAAATAATAAAACAGTGTAGACATGGGAGTTATAACCACTTTGCGGGAGAAATTGCATTTTGTACTCTACGCATTGCTGGCCGCGTTTCTGGCCCTTATTGTATTCGAGTGGGGAATGGATTTCAGCGGTTTTTCCGGTGGCGGTACTCTTGCCGGGAAAGTCAATGGAACGCCGGTCGAGTACCGACAGTATGAACAGGTTTACGACAGGCTCGTTGATGATTTCAGAAGCCGGTCGCCTCAGGCGGAACTGACAGACGGTCTTGAACGGGAACTTCGCCAGAGAGCATGGGACATTGTCGTTAATCAGATCATTCTCGATGAACAGTTTGAAAAATACAACATCCGTGTCTCGGACGAGGAAGTTCTTGCGGCAGTTGAAAGCGATAACCCTCCGATGGTGATTCTTCAGAATTTTATCAATCCCGAAACCGGTTCCATTGATCGTGAAAAACTTGACAGTTCAAGAATGGATCCTGAAAACCGGGACGTCTGGTTAAGCATAGAGGATATTATACGCAGAGAGCTGATGGTTAACAAGCTGCAGGGGACTCTCCAGGCAATGGTAAAGGTTTCCGACAGCGAGCTCGACGCACTTGTCGAAAGAGAGCTGGGTACGTTTTCAGCCTCTTTTGCGGTTTTTCCCTACAGTGCTGTCGGTGGTGACAGTCTCTACAGTGTCGCTGACCCGGAGATAAAGCAGTATTACGAAGAGAACAGGGATCTGTTCCGTCAGGAACCGACCAGGTCACTGGAGTATGTCATTTTTTCAGCCATTCCGACAGAGCGGGACAGTCTGACAATAAAAACTGAACTTGCATCACTTGCCGAGGACTTTACCCTGGCGGCTGACGACAGCGCATTTGTGAGTCTTCAGAGCGATCGGGCAGATACCTATGACAAGGTCTACTCAAGGGCGGATTTTTCGGTTCAGGCAGGAGATGATCTGTTTGCCGACAGTGGACTGAAAGCCGGTGCTCTTATCGGGCCGATTGTCGATCGCAGCAGCTACCGTATGATCAAGGTGCAAGAGGTTATGAAGGGCGATACGGTTGCGCGGGCATCTCATATTCTGATTCCTTTCAGTAAGGGTGATGTTTCAGGGGAAAAGGAGGCTAGGGGGCTCGCTGAGAAGATCATGCAGGAAATCCGGTCAGGGAAAAAGTTTGCTGATCTTGCAATGCAGTATTCGCAAGATCCCGGAAGCGCGGCAAACGGGGGAGACCTCGGATGGTTCAGCCGAACGGCGATGGTTCCGGAATTCGCACAGGTTGTGTTCAGAGCCGCTACAGGAACGCTTGCAGGGCCGGTGGAAACGCAGTACGGGCTGCATATTATCAAGGTAACCGGCAAGGACAACAGTGCAATTGCCTGTTCTGAAATTGTCAGAAACATCCGGCCTTCAGGTGCCACACTTGAAAACGCGCGCAGGAAGGCTGCTGAATTTCAGATCGAGGCTGAAGAAAAAGGATTTGATAGAGCAACCGAGATTTTCGAGAAGACAAAAAACACCACCGGACCATTCACCAAAACAGGTGTGATCCCGGATATCGGATATAACAACAGCATCGTCAAATTTGCTTTCAATGCTTCGAAGGGCGCTTTTTCCGATATTGTTCAGGTCGATGCGGGATTTCTGGTTCTGAGGGTTGCTGAAATCAATGATTCAGGATTCAGGTCGCTCGATGAAGGGCTTCAGGACATGATACGGCAGGAACTGATTGTCCGGAAAAAAGGTGAAGCTCTTGACGGCAGACTCTCATTGCTGCTGAAGCAGAAGAACGGAGATCTTGAAGCGGTAGCTGCAGCATTTGGAGGTGTTCAGGTGATAGACGCTGATACTGTCCGTTTCAAAGAGCAGGCTGTCCCCGTTTACGGCAACGACATCCGGTTGATCGAGGCGATAATCGGTATGGAACCTGGAACGGTTTCCAAACCTGTTGCGGTAAAGGGGGGGAGAGCCCTTATCGTATTGCGAGGAAAAGCATATCCGGATACTGCTGATCTGGAATCAGAGAAAGCAAGGCTTCTTCCGATGCTTGAAAAAGTTAAACAGGAGCGATTTATACAGGACTATTTCACTGCTGAACGCCGGGCGGCGACAATCGAGGACATGAGAGGATTGTAAGCCATTCAGCCATCAGGCTTTCCCGCTGTTTCGGGAATACGGTCTGCGTGAAACTTTTTCAGGCAGACCTTTATTTTTGACGCTGTCGGCAGACTGAGGCATTCCGTTACCAGTTCCCTGCACTCCTCTACAGTGAAATAACGGGCAAGGGTTTTGAGCTCCGAGATATCGGAGCTTACGACGCTGAATATTTTCAAGCCGCAGCCTATAAGGAAAGGCAGTGCAAGGGGGTCTGAACCCATATCTCCGCAGATCGATACTCTGCAGCCGTTTGCGCAAGCCGTGGTGATGATTTTGTGCAACTGCCGGATGATCGCCGGATGGAATTTTTCGAACAGGTCCTGAACGATTTCATTGTTACGGTCAACTGCAAGAGTATACTGGGTCAGGTCATTGGTCCCTATACTGACAAAGTCAACCGCTTTTGTGATTTCATCGATGATTTCAACGGCTGCGGGTATTTCGATCATGGCACCGAGCTCAGGTTTTTTGATTGTGTCCCCTGACTCGTCAAGAGCGGCAATATGTTTTTCAAGTGAACTGCGAACGGAGATGATTTCATCGAGCGATGAGATCATGGGTAAGAGAATCTGAATGTTTCCCCATCTGTTCGCCTTGAGCAGTGCGAGTAGTTGATTGTCAAGAATTTCAGGGACGTCTATCAGGATTCGTATGCCTCTCCACCCCAGGTTTGGATTGGGCTCACTGATTGGAGAATAGATCAACTTGTCCCCCCCGATATCAAAAAGTCGTACGACAATCGGATCAGGGTTCAGGGCATCAGCCATTTCACTGTAATATTCTGTCTGCGCTGATTCCATTGGCGGTTTGGCGCTCTCGATGAAGAGGCTTTCACTTCTGAACAGCCCTATTCCTTCAGCACCTGCGGATCGTATGGATGGAATTTCTTCCTTGACGTCGATATTGGAATAAAAATGCAATCGTATACCGCACTTTGTGAGAGCCGGCGCGTTTGCAAATCTGGAGGCTTCGGCTTCCGTTATGGATTCTTCGGTGATTTTATCCTGGAACCTTCTGAGTGTTTCTTCACAGGGATGAACGAATGCTGCACCGCTTCCGCCATCGACAATAAGGGGATCGCCCGTAGAGATTTTTTGTGTGATGTTGCCCAGGCCTACGATGATCGGAATATTCAGAGATTTGCAGATAAGGGAAATATGAGAGGTTTTCCCGCCTGTTTCGGTAATGAAACCCTTGACGCTGTTTCTGCTGAACAGAATGATATCGGCAGGAGAGAGGCACGTAGAGACGATGATCATGCCTTCAGGTATTTTTGACTGCAGCTTATGCTTATGCAGGTTCCTGATAATCCGGTTTTTTATATCGACAAGATCCTGCGCACGTTCCTGAAACAGGGTTTCGGAAGAGTTGTTGAAATGAGCAAGATAGATTTCAAACTCTTCCTCGACAATCTGCTCGGCGGGTTTACGGTCTTCGAGGATTCGTCTGGTGATCTTGTCGATAAATAGTGCATCGTGCAGGAGCATGATCTGGGCCTGAAACAGGTCTGCATATGCCGTTCCCAGTTTCTGGGTGGTGACCGCTTCGATTTTTTTCAGTTCTTTTTCTGATCGTTGGAGCGCGCAGATAAGCTTGTTCACCTCATGCTCGGCCGTGCCGGGTGGTAGTTTTTCGGGCGGTTTTTCAGGTGTCTGATTTATCAGAAGATAGGCCGGCCCGATGGCAATCCCTTTCGCTGCGCCGATTCCATGAAACTGTTTTTCCTGAGATTGATCAAGTGAGGGTTGTTGACTAGTCATAACGCAATGATAACGAATTGTGAAATCTCAGCGGCACTCTGCGACAGTTGATTGAGTTGCCTTCTGTTTCAGTCAGAACGGAGCATCATCAGGAGCAAAATACGACTCTCCCGGCGGTATTCCTTCTCCGGGCGGCATCGGGGGTTCCGGCAGCGAGGATTTGGGTACGGGCGGATTGGACTGAGAGGCGTTCTGTGAGCTGTCGGGCTCAGGTTCTGCATACGTATCGGCGCTGTATACATTGCTTGTAGAAAGAAATCGCCCGTAATTTTTCAGGAATCGAAGTCTTACAGTACCTACCGGTCCGTTTCTCTGTTTGCCTATGATAACCTCCACAATGTCCTTGGTGGATGTTCCATCGTCAAAATTTTTAAGGCCGAACATTTCCGGGCGCGAGAGGAAGATGACCATGTCGGCGTCCTGTTCGATTGAACCGGATTCACGCAAATCGCTGAGTTGTGGTTTTCTCTCGCCTGAGCGCTGTTCCACGGAACGGTTTAGCTGGGCAAGAGATATCACCGGGATGTTGAGTTCTTTGGCCAGTGCTTTGAGTGAGCGGGAGATCTGGGCGATTTCCTGCTCACGGTTGGATTTTCCGTCACGAACCGGGGAGACCAGCTGCAGGTAGTCCACGACTATCATGCCGATATCGTGTTCCTGTTTCATGCGCCGGGCCTTGGCCATCAGTTCCATGATTGATATTCCAGGTGTGTCGTCAATATAGAGTTCTGATTCAGCAAGCGCATCCATACTATTGATGATCTTGCCCATCATTTCCGGTGTGATTCTCCCCGTTCTGACCGCCTGCGACTCAACATATGCTTCGGCGCACATAAGCCTTACGGCAAGCTGTATTTCCGCCATTTCAAGACTGAAAAACAGTACGGGTTTATCGAAGTCAACCGCCGCATTTCTTGCAAGGGCAAGCGCCAGCGCGGTTTTTCCCGCCGAGGGTCTTGCTGCGATGATAATGAGGTCGGATGGTTGAAAGCCTGCGGTGAGTTCATCGAGTTCCGAGTATCCTGAAGAAACTCCGGTAACGGACATCTGCGATGAGCTCAGATTCTCCAGCATTCTCGTCGCATTTTTCAGCAGTTCTTTTATATTTGAGGCTTTTTTCTTGATCCCTGCCTGGGATATTCCGAAAAACTGCTGGGACGCAAGTTCAACGAGATCAAAAACATCCAGCGCGGAGCCGTATGCTGCGCTGGAAATCATCGATGAGATGGAAATGAGCTTGCGGTAGAGGTACTTTTCTTTTGCAAGTTTTGCGTAATACTCTATGTTTGCTGAACTGACAACCTTGTTAGTCAGTTCGGCCAGGTACTGCCTGCCGCCGATATTTGCCAGCTCGTTCATGCTGGAAAGTTCTTCGCTGACGGTGATCAGATCGATTGCCTGCCGCTTCTGATAGAGCTCAAGCATGGCCTTGAAAACAAGCTGGTGACGCTGTTCGTAAAATACTTTTTCCCGGCTTTCCCCATAAATCTGAATCACCTGTTCGATAGGGTCTCCTTCAAGGAGGATACAGGCAAGCACTTCCTGCTCAATCTCTGTAGAGTATGGAGGAATCCTGCTTTCCTGGGAAAAATCTATATCCTTGCTCAGGTCAATCTGAGGCTTGTTATGTTTTCGGTCTGTTGCTTGTTTCATTCTTTGTTGCGATAATCGTATCGACCATCATCTGTCACTGTATGTACCGCTTTATTTACGTATAGTTTTATCATAATGGCTCCGCAGCATTCTGACATCGTCCCAGCACTGGCGTTTCCAGTTGGGATTACGTAACAGGGCCGCAGGATGATAGGTTACGATGACATCGTAACCGTTCCATCGAATGATTTTTCCTCTGAGATTGCCCATAGACTGTTTATTGTCAAGCAGTGTGTTTGCCGCAACCTTTCCCAGAAGCAGCAGGACAGCAGGGTCAAGCAACGCTAACTGCGCGTTCAGCCAAGGCATGCAGCAGGTGATTTCATCAGCAAGAGGGTTGCGGTTTGCCGGGGGTCTGCACTTGATAATATTGCAGATAAAAACATCATCTCTTGAAAAACCGATTGCTTCGAGAATTTTATCCAGCAACTTGCCTGACCGCCCCACGAAGGGTCTGCCTTGAGCGTCCTCTTCAGCTCCCGGAGCTTCACCTATGACGACAATTTTAGCTTCAGGGTTTCCTTCTCCAAACACAAAGTTAGTGCGGGTATCTGCAAGCCGGCATTTTCTGCAGTTTTTTGACTGTTCGTACAGGTCGTTCAAATTCCGGAACGCACCCGCAGCAGATTCCTTTTGTGCATTGGCGGAGCTGTTTTCCTCAAAAAAAGATTCCTGCATGGCGTTATTACCTGTAATGTTAACATTATATGCTGACTTTTTTCAGAGTTCGGAGCTGGAATCGGAAATTCCTGCTCAATGGCTTTTAGCCGGTTATCCCGAAACGTTGGGATTTGTGGTAAAGTCATGCCGCCCTGTGTAATAAGTATTACACGGGGTGATCCGGCATCCATACGAGTTTCCGAAAATTATAATGGATTCCCGTGTCAAGCACGGGAATGACCAGAGAAAGATTTTTTTCTGGCTATCTGGACATAAAGGAAACCGGCATTTTTGTTACTTGCTACTATTTAAGAGTTTTTCAATGGCATCGAGCATTTTTTCGGCGGCTTTCTGCTTGCTGAGCAGAGGGAGTTCCTGAATCGAGAGGCTGTTGTCTATCAGAGTCAGCATATTTGTGTCAACCTCAAACCCCGACGTTTTACCGTCAAAGGTATTATAGGCAATCAGATCAAGCTTTTTCTGCTTCAGTTTTGCCTTCGCATGATCCAGATTTCCTGCGGTTTCAAGTGAGAAGCCGATTGCGAGCTGATGTGCTTTTTTCTGTTCGGAAAAACCGGCAAGAATATCGGGGTTTTTCACAAGACTGATTTCCATGGTCTCGTGTTCCTTCCTGAACTTTCCGGAAATAGCTTCGACAGGCCTGTAATCAGCCACGGCAGCAGCTCCGATAAAGATATCGCAGGATGTATGATGTTCTCTGACTGCGTTTTGCATCTCTTCAGAGCTTTCAACATTCAGACGGGTGACCCCTTCCGGAGTATGCAGATGTACCGGGCCGGTTATAAGTGTTACCTCCGCACCTTTTGCTGCGGCAGCTTTCGCAAGGGCAAAGCCCATTTTGCCTGATGAATAGTTTGAAATAAATCGAACATCATCAATTTTTTCTCTTGTAGGCCCGGCGGTTATCACCACCGATTTTCCTCGCAATACCGAGTCATTTTGTGTAATCGTAACTGCTTGTTCGATCACGTCTGTTATTGTTTCCGGTTCGGGCATTCTTCCTGTGCCGCACTGGCCAGATGCGAGCTGACCGCTTTCAGGATTGACAACGATGCATCCCTGCTCTGAAAGCCAGGAAAGGTTTCTTTGAACGGAGGCCGACTCGAACATTTCTCCGTCCATAGCGGGAAACAGGAGTTTCGGCTTATTGGGACGAAGCGTGATGAAAGAGGCGGAAAGCATATCGTCACAGATTCCCGCGGCAAGTTTTGCAATGGTATTGGCCGTTGCAGGCGCAATAACATAGGCGTCAGCCCATTCTCCGATAGCGATGTGTCTTGTCCATTCATCTGTAGAGGAGCCATCCGGAAAAATATCCTGGCAGACCGGTTCCTGTGAAAGCGTTGAAAGCGTGAGTTCAGTGACAAACCGGGTTGCTGCTCTGGTGACGACGACGCGTACATTGGCGCCCTGTTTTTTCAGGAGCCTGATAAGAAGCGGTATCTTGTAGGCTGCAATGCCTCCGCAGACGCCAAGCAGTATGTTTTTATCGTTGAGTTTCATTGTGCCCTGTCAAACTGACTGTTACTGTTGAGCCGGCCTCCGTGCCCTCTGTTCCCGATGCGTTATTCCTGAAGATTTTCCGCAAAGGGATTGTACATCAATGTATACGAATTCAGTGAAAAATGTCTATGCTTTTCCTGAAAGTTCAGTGAAAGTTCAGAATATCCTGTCCCAGAACTGCTCCCAGCTATAGAATCGTTCCCTGTAAGAAAGACTGAGGCCATAGGTTTCCTTTGGTTCGAGAAGGTTTGTCGTTGTGACGTCATTGCCGAACAGGCCATATGAGCGGTACGCCTCCAGAAACAGTTTCGGAGATATACGGTATTCGAGTCGCTGACTGTTTCCGTAATAGTTGAAAAGAGCTGTTTTGCCAATGTCAGGACTGCTTCCCGTACCGATGAACCGGACTTTTCCTTCGGTTAGCGGAACAAGAAATGCAAATGAAAATTCAAGGCCGCTCAGGGAACCCTCTTCATCGACCCCGACATTGACATTGAAACTTTCAAAGCCGGTGGCTTTCTCTACAAACTGGGAGATCTGGGAAGAAAGCAGGCCTGTGCCGGCTGATATTCCTAAACTTGAGAACGGTATGTCTCCCAGCCCTCCCTGGCTGCCGGGGCGGATATACCACTGTTTGGTGAGCAGCAGTGAGACAACGTTGGGCTCGGCATTGGGATCGATTTTACTGCTTTGTGTGCCGATCATGTTTTGTGAAGAGTAGGGCTGGGAGTCATCGTTAAGATAATAACCCATCTGTACATCAGGGTTATTCAGTGTCCCCTGTATAGCAAGCAGAAGACGGACATTGTCGCTTTCGCCCGTTTGCGCGTTTGAGGCGTTGACATATTTTCTGCCGAAAAGATTTAGCATGACGCCGTCTCTGATTTCTACGTTGTTCCAGACAATCCTTCCGCCGTCCTCAAGGTCGAAATTGCTGTTGGAAAATCTGTAGGTTCCTGAAGAAATATTCACGGCGCCGAACAAACGGTAATTCTGCTGGTTTTTATTGACATTGAGCGAGAGGTTCTGAAGCGTGGCTTCAAGCTTTTCTCCTCGCGTTCTGTCAAATATCATGCTGTATTGCAGAGGGACTGCGCTGGTGAGTCGCAGGTTCTTTATCGTAATGATATCAATAAGGGTATAGTAAAATTCAGGATTAACCGGTTTCTCGGGATTTTCAGGCTGGTCAGGGTCGATCTTTTCAGGATATCGCGGCACGAATGTGATAAATCGTTCGGCGCCTACGTATTTTGTGCTTTCATTGGAGCCTGTTCTGTAGAGCGTGAAGTCCGCATTGGTGATCAGAAGATTTCCGGTAAGGACCGGTTGGGCGGTGTCGCCGTAATAACGAATCCTGTCCGACGTACCGGTTATGGTTCCAAAAGAGGTTTCGTCTTTTTTATCCTGTTTGTTGAAAAGCAGGAGATTTTCAAAGGATGCGGTGAGATCGATAGTGCTTGCTTCCAGGTTTTCAAGAGTTGCAGATCCGTTTATTCTGCCGGTGCCGCCACGTACGTCTTTTATCTGTATGTCTCTGAAATCAGCTTTTTTCGGGGTGATAACGATCGATCCGGAAAGGAGGTAGACGGTTTCAGTCGGGGTAACGGTAATTTCAGTGTCTTTAAGTTCTGTACTGAAATAGATCTCCGGGTCGGGTGTTTTTCCTTTGACCACAAGCTTGGCGGGAATGGTGCCTTCCGCTGTTTCGAAGAAAGGCAGGAACACCTCGAGAATTTCTGCGGATAAATGATCAGCTGATGCTGACGCGGAGACAGGTTTGTTGTCGGGAATGGAATACTTCAATGGAAACCAGTTGACTTTCAGCGGTATGGAAGCGGTTCCTGTAATATCATTGAGTGGTCCCTGCAAGTTGCTGCCCGTAGAAAAATCCGTCCGTAACCGTTCCCCGTTATGGAGAGCTGAAAGATTCAGATTTCCTATGATCACATCATCGTAGACAAGTTCACGTCCGGTAATTTTCAGCGTGGCGGTTTTGGCGCCCGGAGAGCCACTGACGCGAAGGGTGGAGGAGAGCGATCCCTGCATGCCGGACTCAGGAAAGAATATGCCGAGTTCCTGCATATCGAGGTTCTCTATGCTGCATGCGAAAAGGCCGCTCACTTCATTGCTGAGCAGACCGTCGCAGCTGATAACCTGTTTATCCTTGCGCAGCGTAAGGTCGTAGAAGCGTGTAAAGTTTCTGCCTATATCAATCCTGGAATCTTTATTGAGGCTCCAGGCCCCGTCACCTCCTGTTATCGAGAGGTCACTGATCCTTATCGTATAGAGTCTGTTGCTGCGGGCGGCTCTTATGTCGGTTGTCAGCGATCGTTCTATTTCAGGTATGCGTAAACGCAGGCCGGCCTGTAATCCGGATTTGTCATAAGCGGCTGTAAGCGAGAGTTGTTCGATGCTCTGTTTTTCGGCATCCAATGCAGAGGCATCAGCGTCGATTGATGCGCTGACGATACCTTCACTGTTGTAGGTCGCATCGACCCCCAGGGTGGCATTGTCGATTGAAAAACCTTGTTCATTGCTTAGCCTGTCAATCCTGATTGATGAGGTAAGATGGAAGGAACCGTTTGATCTGTAGGATTTACCGGTAGCCTTACCGGATAGCTTGTAGCCTTTCACAGGAAGAAAAACAGCCAACGGTGAAATATCCCTTACCGTGAGTGTATAGTCTGCCGAGAAGTTTTTTTCAATGTTTTCAGCAAAAGGAGGGGGCGGCGGGGAGGCTGCCCAGATGTTGTTTTTTGCGGCTTCTCTGGCGGCAGAACTGGCGGTGAGTTGTATGCCGGAAAGAAACTCTCTGAAGGTATAGAGCCCTTCCGCGTTGAAATCGAGAAAGTCGCTTTTCAGAACAATGCTTGATGTGGGAGATTTCTGTACGATGCGTAGAGAGAGTTCCGAGCCCTCCTTCAGAGAGTAATCATTGATGGTGGAGGGGCTGAAGCGGGCAGAGATATTTCCATTGAGCTTTTCCGGATCAAAATGTTCTCCCCGGAAGAGCATGGAGAAGTTCAGGTTGGAACTGATCCCGTCTGAACGAAGAAATTTTGACAGATCAAGGTTGACTGCTGAACCTTTGCCTTCATATACCGGCACAGCCTTTGTCCAGTCTATCGATCCTTTCAGGGCGACGTTCATCCTTTCTCCGGCTATCTTGACATCGGTGGAAAGAATATCGTCGTGGTAGTTCAGATCAAGCGTGCCTCCGGAAAGCATCTGTTCCTGCCAGTATGAATTCTGAAGATCGATGGAGAGAGAGGCTTCAGCCGGATGGGGAGAGATGCCCGTTCCGGAAAATGAGCCTGTGCAGTTTATACCGCTGACTGAGGATGAATCCTGAGTCAGGAAACGGTGAAGTGCAATGTCCCGTAGCGTAAATTTTCCGCTGTAGCCGGTTTCAGCGTCATCAGGAGTGTCCGCCTGCAGTGAAAGCAGCATATCGCCGCTCTCTGTTTCAATGGATAGGTCGGTAAAGAATTCCTTCAGATTCCCCTGGCCATATCCGGAAATCATGAGATCTCCTGCCGGTTCAGCGAGGTTTTTTATGGTTGTGTCCGTGATTGCGGTCTGCAGAAAATCTCCTGAAATCCTCGAACTGTCCGTTTCAAGACGGAATCCTAAAAAATCCGGTTGATTGAGATTGAGCAGCTCCCCCTGAAGCCGCAACAGGGAGTTTTTATGTGCGATGACCGCATTCCTGATATCTATTTTTCGGAGCTGCCCTTCAGCTTTGCCTGAAGCAGTATAGATGCCCGGAGGAAGAGCGAGATCGGGAAAAAAAATGCTGAGCTCATCGGTGTGTATACTGCCGGCTTTGAGGTTAAGCATCGCAGGGCTGCTTGAATGCCGGTCCGGGTTTTCCTGAGAGAAAACATTGAACTCATAGAGCCCCAGCGACAGCTCAGCACTGCTTTTACCTGTTTTTGCCTTGAGGTCGAGAATTTCAAGACGTTTGTTTGTAACGGAGAGTTTAGCCGAACCTTTACGTAGTGTAAAGTTTTTTTGAGGAAGCTGAAATCCGATGTTGCGGATGATACCGCTGAAATTTTCCGGGGAATAACGCAGTTTATTACCCGTAAACGAAATGTCTGCAATAGTGAGCAGTTCCGGGTCAGCCTCTTTATTCTGGAAGTCGAGGTATTCGGCTGATCCGTTGGTAAGATCTATTCTGTTGCACAGAAACCGTTCAAGCCCGGGTGCATCAGGGTCTTGTTCTTTTCTGGGGGCGAAAATACGCTCGATATTGGTGGAGCCGTCGGGATAGCGTTCGAGATGAATAAAAAATGAATCGGCTTTGAGAGAGCGTATGGTGATCGAGGAAAAATTTGACAGCAGCCGCAGAAAATTCAGGTTGAGTGTAACCTTCTCTGCGGTAAATTCCGGTGTTTCACTGTTTTCGCGATACAGTTGTGTCTGGTGCAGGATGATTGTTGAAGGGAACTGCAGGTTGACTTCTTCAATGTTGAGCTTTCCCTGGAACTCGCTGTTAAAAAAATCGATAAGACGATTTTTTGCCATGAGATCCAGGGAGCCACTGTTGAGGATGATGGCAACAATGACCGCAAGAATAAGGATCAGCGCGGATATGCTGACTGCAATGCCGAGAATGTATTTTTTTACTCTTTCCAAGAGTTTACTGTCTGTGCATATTCATGCTTTTGTTCCGCTTTCAGCAGATTCCTTATTCCTGAAAACCTGTACCGATTAAGGACTGTTACCAACAAGGTAACGAACATACCGCATATGTATCACTCGCCACGTGCAGATACACCGGTCTGCACGTGCCAATCGTTGATCTTCCAGTCAAGTCATGCCCCCTGAGGCAAAAGTCAAAAGGCAAAGGTTAAAAGTTAAAAGTCAAAAATGGATCCAAGAGTTTCACCCTGAGAAACAGAAACCCGTACTTCACGGGAAAAACCGGCATCCATCAAAAAAAGTCAAAAGTCAAAGGTAAAAAGTCAAAAAGAAGATTAAAAAGAGCTCTGCATTTTTTGATGGTGCTTCACTTGCCTGGAAATAAAGGCGATGGATTCTCGTGTAAGACCTGTGAAATAGAAGCTCAGATTTCACGGGTCTTACGCGGGAATGACTTAAAAAAAGAACGTTATGCCCTCTGAGTCCAAAGGCAAAAGTAAGTGACGAGTGCCAAGATAGTCATGCCGGACTTGATCCGGCATCCATGCAACTACAGGCAAGAGTATGGATTCCCGTGTCAAGCACGGGAATGACTCAAAAAAATGAATGTTATTTCCCCTGAGGCAAAAGTCAAAAGGCAAAAATGGATTCCGGGGTCTCGCCCTGAGAAACAGATACCCGCACTTTACGGGAAAAACCGGTATCGAGACAATGCCTGTTACTTCCATCCTTTCAACAGCTCAACAGCTCAACAGCTCAACAGCTCAACAGCTCAACACTCTAACACTCTTCCATCACCATTATCTGCAATAAACAGCTATGATCCGCTCTATGATGGAGGATGTCGAGAGTCCTTCAAGGAATTCTATGGTTTTTACTTCTCCCCCGTGATCCAGAACTGTTTTCGCCCCCACGATCTTGTCCAGAGGCCAGTCAGCCCCCTTCACCAGAATGTCCGGCAGCAGTTTTGCTATGATCTCTTCCGGCGTATCTTCTTCAAAGATCACCACAGCATCGACAGCCTCGAGTCCGGAAAGTACCGCGCAGCGTTCGGCGACGGTCACGACCGGACGTTTTTTTCCTTTCAGACGTTCGACAGAGGTGTCACTGTTCAGCCCCACAATGAGTGTGTCCCCAGCTGCTTTGGCTTTTTCAAGATACCGGACATGGCCTGCATGAAGTATGTCAAAACAACCGTTAGTGAAGACTGTTTTTTTTCCCTGTCGCTTCCATTTTTCCACCAGGTCTCTCGCAGCTTCCTGTGACAGCAGTTTTCTTTCTGATGGCATGTTCTTCTCCCGGACTTGCTTGAGGGCACCTCTATGTATGTATTCCGCGCTTCAATTGCTTCATTGAGCGGATAGAAACGGGTTTCTGCGCTCCGTTCGCCTCGCACTTGAATCGCTCATAGACAATAAATAGAGGTACCCTTGATCATTCAGCTTGAATTAGTCGTAAATGTTTAAGAATTTTTTCTTTCTTTGAGATCTGCAACCATTATAAAGTATATACGTGTTTTTACCTCATTTCAGGATTTTCAGGTATAAAAAATATACGTAATGAATCGATGGAACCGATGGTTTAAGTCCTTCAGACACTATCTGGAATACCTGCTGTTCATGTTGTGTATGGCGCTTTCAAAAGCCCTTGGCCTGAAACAGTGTGAATCGGTTGCGAACCGGATAGGTGATTTTTTCTATGACGGATTGAAAGTCAGGAGAAGCATCGTAGAAAGAAATCTTAAAGGAACATTTACCGATAAAAGCCCGGAGGATATTCAAACACTTGCCCGGGAGATATACCGTCGCCAGGCTCTTCATGTCATTGAAGTGCTCAGGCTGCCATTAATAAAGAGCAGCAAAGACGCTTCTGAACTTCTCGATATCGATGGTGCCGAGTTTCTCGAGAAAACGAAACATGCCGGAAAAGGCGGCGTTATCGTATCAGCTCATTATGGTAACTGGGAACTGCTCGGGCTCTGCACAGGCCTCATGGTCACTCCTATGAATATTGTGGTTAAACATCTGGGAAATCCCCATATCGACCGATGGATTACCGCAACCAGAACGCGGCATGGAAACAGTGTTATCTATCAGGAGCGTGCGCTTCGTCAGGGAGTCCAAATTCTTTCGGAAGGTGGAATATTGACTGTCCTGGGTGACCAGACAGATCCGACAGGGAGCTTTAAAACGGATTTTTTAGGTCGTCGTTCCGCTGTTTTTCTCGGGCCTGCTTTTTTTGCATTGAAAGCCCGAGTGCCCCTTTTTTTAGGCATGTGCCGACGCCAGGAGAATAGTCGCTATATTGTCGAATATCAGGAAATCGGAACATCCGACTTCTCCTTTTGCAGGGAAGATATTGAGGAACTGACACGCCGTTATACAAAGGCTATCGGGGAGTATATTTATCGTTTTCCGGAAGAGTGGTTCTGGTTGCATAACCGGTGGAAGATTCCTGATCAGGAATGATGATGGCCGTTTGGCGACGGATTTCCAAAACCCAAGTCAGGAACGGTTGTGAATGCGGAAACTGGCATCTATCTTGTATGAAAAGGATGGATCCATTCAATGTATTTCCTCCTGTGACGTACACCGTCGACCGGTTTTATGGCGAGCTTGAAATCGAGCAACTTCAGCATATCCCGTTATTCTTTTTCCGGGGTTGCGTGTTTCCGTGTGCCTTTCATTAACGTACAAGAAGATGAAAAACCAGAATATGCGGGAGTCGAGCAAGTCAGGCCGGGATTCGAGTCAACCGGTTCAGGGGGAAAAAGGCGTGGAGACATCTCTGGATGATATCCGTGCTGTGATTGTATCTAACCGGTGGATTGTTGTCGGCGTGACTTTGTTTGTTACGCTTTCTGCAGCACTCTATGCTTTGTTCGCTCAGCCGGTCTATCTGACCGGAGCGCTTGTCCGGTTTGATGGAAAAGAGGGTGACAGGGCGCTTTTTATGCTTCATTCCCAAACTTTTCTTGAAGATATCATACGGAAGGAGGAGCTGCTTCCTTTATTGTTCAGTGATCAGTGGGACAGTGTTCATCACTCATGGGCTTCGGGCAAAGGAGAAATACCCGACCCGGAAAAAGGGGCTGTTGTTCTGGCGGAAAAGTTGATTATTAAAAAAAGGAAAGACCTTTTTAATCTTCTGTTTATCGGTATGGAGCATCCCGACCCCTATGCGGCGGCCGATCTGATAAACAGGGTACTGATTGGTCTCAACGAATATGTGAGAAAGGAGGCTTTGGCTAAAGCGCTGCTATTACAAGCTTATGCCGACAGGCAGCTTTATATTCATGATTCAACGCTTGCAGACAGGTTTGCCTCTTTGGGAGAGGCTGATGCAGTGAGGCTGTCCGGGAAAAACGGTGACAGGAAGGCTGCGTCTGAAGTGTCCGGTTTTCTTCGCTCACAGCTTATACTTTCAAGCAGCCTTGAGGCGCGTGCCCGGCTTATGGCTAAAAAGCAGGAAAGCGATGATGTCATCATGCGAGCGGATATTCATGCTGATGAGTTCGCGTTGAAGATATATGATATGGCGACAGCTTATGAAAAAAACGCCAAACCCGGGAAATCCGCCGTTATAGTTCTGGGATTCATTTTCGGGATGTTTTCGGGGTTATGTATAGCTTTTGTAAGGGGTTTGAAGGAGGGAAGCTCTCAAGGGGATTTCTCGTAGCGGTACAAATGATCAGTTGAACCAGCAGGTAGTGTAATGGATAATCCTATCAGGGATCATATTGGAACGATACGCCAGTAGCAGTGGTTTTCGGGAACGCGCTCAGGTTGTTTTCTCGTCAATTTTTACCGTGCTGCAGAAAACAATGCTTTCGCTGCCCTTAAGGGTAAAGCAGACTCTTGCGGTTATGCAGGATAGTCTGGCGGTAGTGTTTTCCGTATGGCTCGCCTATTCGCTTCGTTTTGAGGTATGGCATGTTCCTCAAAAAGCACAATGGCTGGTATATGGTATCGCTCTGGCTATTTCTCTGCCTGTTTTTTATGGCACCAGCCTCTACAAGTCAGTCTTTCGCTTTAGTGAGGCTATGGCATTTAAGCAGATAACAAAAGCTGCGGCACTCTATGCGGTGCTGTTTTTTTTTACTCTTGTCTTGTTCAAAATAGATGGGGTCCCGCGTTCAATCGGAATAACGCAGCCAATAATGCTTTTTCTGCTGCTTCTCGCAAGCAGAGGCGCAGCCCGTTTTTTTCTGAACACCCGCTTGCAGTTGGGTCATTGCAGTACTGCCGACAAGCGGTTGCTGATCTACGGTGTCGGATCGGCAGGAATTCAGCTCGCGTCAGCCATCGAACAAACTACCCGCCACCTTCTTATCGGTTTTATCGATGATGATCCCAAACTGCATGGACGGATGGTAAAAGGCCTGAAGGTATTTTCTTTTGGCCAGGTGGCCCGGCTTGTAGAACAGGCGACGGTTACCGACATTCTGCTGGCGATACCCTCTGCAAGCCGTTCAAGGCGCAATCAGATTTTGCAGGCGTTACAGCCGTTTCCCGTGCACGTGCAGACACTTCCAAGCCTTGAGGATTTGACAGATGGCAATATTTCAGTCAGAGATGTAAAAGAGATTGAAATTGAAGACCTGCTTGGCCGTGATCCTGTTTCTTCCGGGCCATCTCTTTTCAGGCGTAACATTACCGGCAAGACCGTAGTTGTAACCGGTGCGGGGGGGAGTATCGGGAGAGAGTTGTGCAGGCAGATACTTATCGGGTGCGCCGATAAGCTCATTATGATTGATCATGCTGAATTCAATCTGCATGACGCATATCTCGAGCTGGAAGGGTACAGAGAAAGAAAACAGCAGGACACGGAGATTGTGCCTCTTTTGTGCAATGTGGCCGAGAACCATCGATTCAGCGCAATCTGCTCTTCATATCACCCGCATACCATTTACCATGCTGCGGCGTACAAACATGTTCCCATGGTTGAGCGCAATCCTGTCGAAGGCGTTCGGAATAATGTTTTCGGGACTCTTCGTTCAGCTCTTGCCGCGCAGGAATACGGCGTTGAAAGTTTTATCCTGGTCAGTACCGATAAGGCTGTTCGTCCAGCAAATTTCATGGGGGCGAGCAAGCGATTGTGTGAGATTATTCTTCAGGCGCTATCTGCTGAAGAGAACGGTAGCGGCACGTGTTTCTCTATGGTCCGTTTTGGTAATGTGCTGGATTCAAGTGGTTCTGTAGTGCCGCTTTTTCGCCAGCAGATAAAAGACGGCGGGCCTGTAACCGTAACACATCCGGAAATAACCCGATATTTTATGACTATTCCGGAAGCTGTGCAGCTTGTTATTCAGTCAGGCGCGATGTCTCTGGGCGGAGAGGTTTTTGTCCTTGATATGGGTGAGCCTGTCAAGATAATTGATCTTGCGAAACGCATGATCGGATTGTCAGGTTTAACGGTATTGGACAGGAATAACAGAAAAGGTGATATTCCTATAGAAGTAATCGGCCTGCGTCCGGGGGAAAAGCTCTATGAAGAGCTGTTGATAAGCGGCGATCCTCAGCCGACTGATCACCCGAGGATATTCAAGGCGCATGAAGAGTTTATTGCATGGCCGGCACTTCAGGATGAACTTTCGGAGATGGAGCAGGTTCTTAATACCTGAATTGAGCGATTAGTATCTGACCAGCAGCATCAGCCGGTGAAAAAATCCCGGTTGTCCCTATAGGGCTACCGTTTTAACGTTTTGTTCTGGTCCGTGCGTGCGTTACACGCCCGCATAATGCTTGCATAATG
>JADHTF010000012.1 GCA_016776555.1 Chlorobium phaeobacteroides | reverse complement strand
TTTCTCAAGGCCTTTTCTTCTCTCTCTTACCCTTTTCTCCCCTGCCTTCTCTGTCATAGAACATCCGGCTTTTCTCAAAACCGACCCGCTCTTTCTTAAGCGGGCTCCTAATGTATCAACCTCTCTCCTTACTTCCAAATATTAAGAGAGAAAAAAGAAAAAAAAGACCTGAAGTAGAGGGGAAAACGATCGAGGCCGAATGAGGAAGGGCAGTGCGCTGGTGAACCGCTGGATTGCAGGAAAAAAGTGCCTACGGCACTTGCAGGAAGGTATAGAGTCCAGAGTCATTACCGTGCCTGACCCGTGAAATCCAGACACCTGTTTCAGGGGCGGTACAACTTCACGCTCTTAGCCCTCCAATGTACGCTCAGGCTCACCTAACGGCAAGGTATCAGGCTCGAAGGATAACTGGCGGTCACCAAAAGCAAACGCTTTGGCTGCTGCCACAAAACCGACGAACAACGGGTGTGCGCTACGAACCCTTGACTTGTACTCCGGATGAAACTGCACGCCGACAAACCACGGATGGCCACTGATCTCGATAATCTCAACGAGGTCGCCGTTGGGGGAGGTTCCGGAAAAAAGCATCCCGTTTTGCTCTAACAGCTCACGGTACTCGTTATTGAACTCGTAACGATGCCGATGACGCTCATTGATAAGAAACTTGCCATAGGCTTTATTGGCTATGGTATCCTCCTTAAGTATACAGGGATAGCTTCCCAGGCGCATCGTTCCGCCTTTCTCCTTAACCTTTTTCTGATGCTCCATCAGATCGATGACAGGCTGGCGGCACCGTTTACTGAATTCAGTCGAATTAGCCTCGGAAAGTCCGCAAACATTTCTTGCGAACTCTATCGTGGCACACTGCATTCCAAGACATATTCCCAGAAAAGGAATATTATTTTCACGCGCATACCGTATAAAACTGATCTTTCCTTCTATCCCCCTGTCACCAAAACCGGGAGCAACCAGGAGCCCGTGAACATCTTTCATGGCTGTTGCTATGTCGCAACCGCTTTCTTCAGCGTCTTCAGACCGTATGAAGCGCACGGTAACCTTGACATTATTGACCGCCCCTGCATGCACAAAAGACTCGAGTATCGACTTGTAGGCATCGGGATATTCGGTATACTTGCCGCATACAGCAATCGTCACCTCTCCGTCCTCCGGATGCTTCACCTTATCGCAGAACTCCGTCCAGTAGGAAAGCTCAGGGTCCTGAAACTTCTTGATGCCCAGCTTCTTCAATACCCGCTTGTCAAGCTGCTCATCAAGCAGCATAATCGGCACGCCGTATATGGTTTCGCAGTCGCTCAGTCCGATAACGTCTGCTTCATGAAGGTTACAGAAATGGCCAACCTTGTTTTTAATCTCGCGTGAAAGAGGCTTTTCACTGCGACAGACAAGGATATCCGGCTGAATACCGGTCTCAAGAAGCATCTTGACGCTGTGCTGCGTCGGCTTGGTCTTCATTTCACATGCCGCCTTGATGTAGGGTACCAGCGTCAGATGAATGTTCAGCAGATTTTTCGTCCCAAGGTCAAGCTTCAACTGCCGCATGGCCTCAAGAAAAGGAAGCGATTCGATATCACCTATGGTGCCGCCGATTTCGGTAATCAGAACATCAAGATTCGCATTTTTCGCCAGCTCGTTCATTTTCGCCTTGATCTCATCGATCACATGCGGCACAACCTGAACGGTACCGCCCAGATATTCGCCCTGACGCTCCTTGTCAATAACTGCCTTGTATACCCTCCCCATAGTGAGGTTGGACGCCTGGGATGTAGGCTCGTCAAGAAACCGTTCATAGTGTCCGAGATCAAGGTCTGTCTCGGCGCCGTCATCCGTCACATAGACCTCGCCATGCTGGTAGGGAGACATCGTACCCGGATCCACATTGATATAGGGATCGTATTTCTGAATAGCCACACGCAAACCGCGCGACTTCAGCAAAAGACCGAGAGAAGCGGAAAGTATTCCCTTGCCCAGCGATGATACAACCCCGCCTGTGACAAAAATATGCTTTACGTTTTTGGGTCGTGCCATATCAGTAACAAAATTTAACTTTCATTTATCAATCAGGTCTCCTGAAGCAACTCGTGTGATCCATCGCAGAACGGTTTATTTTTTGATGAACCGCAACCACATATTGCAACTGTTTTCGCTGTTTCAATCTCAACCTTGTAGGAGTGCATACCGGTTCCATGGTGAGAGCCGTCGCAGTAGGGAAGGTTCCTGGACAAACTGCATGCGCAGTACTTTTTCAATCCCGGCTCCTCGTGCTGGATATACGGTTTATTTCTCTTCTCCATTGCATCCTCACTCGTTAACGTTCACCTCAGGAATCAAAAAGTTCTATCTGATCCTCAGGACCGGATAGGGCTTCATTTTCTTCTTCATCAACACTTTTCGGCACTCTCGCGGTAGCGGAAATCGTATCGCCCTGCATCAGGCGGACAATTCTGACACCCGAAGTGTTGCGACCGGTGAGTCGGATATTGGAAACATGCTGCCGATTGACAATACCGTTCGAGGTGATAATAATCAGATCGTCACTATCATTGACATCGAGCAGTCCGACAAGATGACCGACCTTCTCATGCGCTTTCAGGGTAATGACGCCCTTCGCCCCCCTTCGGGTCAACCGATAATCCTCCACCTTGCTTCGCTTACCGAACCCGTTATCAGTCACCGCGAGCAGGGAAGTATCCGGACGCTTCGAGGTAACCATGGAAATACATGTTTCTCCCTCATCAAGGCTGATCCCCTTTACGCCCATCGCAGTTCTTCCCATCGGACGAACATCTTTCTCCGCAAAACGCACCGCATAACCTGTGTTCTTGGCCAGGATAATATCATGTTCACCGTCAGTCAGGCGGGCATCGATAAGTTCGTCACCATCTTCTATAGTTATGGCGGCTATACCGTTTCGGCGAGGCCTGGAAAAAGCCTCAATTTCAGTTTTCTTGATACTACCCTTCGCTGTCGCCATTATAATAAAGAGAGGGTCGTCGAAAGTCTTGACATTGATATATGCCTTGATCTTCTCGCCCGGCTGAAGCTCCATAATGTTGGCAAGAGACCTTCCCCTGGCCGCCCTGCCCGCTTCAGGTATCTCGTATACCTTCAGCCAGTGACATCTCCCCTTGTTGGTGAAGAAAAGGATGTAATTGTGCGTTGACGCCACAAACATATGCTCGACAAAGTCCTCATGTCTGGCCTGAGCGCCTGTCACTCCCTTGCCGCCCCTTGCCTGACGACGGTAGCCCGACACAGGAAAACGCTTGATAAAGGTTTCATGAGTGATCGTAATAACCACATCCTCCTGAGCGATCATATCCTCGATGGAAAACTCTCCCTCCTGCGGCCTGATCTCTGTACGTCTCTCATCGCCATACACCTGCTTTACTTTCAGCAGCTCATCCTTGATAATCTGCATCCGCTTTTCAGGGTTTGCGAGAATAAAACGCAACTCCTCGATCAACGCCAGTGTCTCGTTATAATCCTTTTCGATTTTGTCACGTTCCATTCCGGTAAGCCTTTGAAGGCGCATTTCCAGAACAGCCTTGGACTGTAGCTCGGTCAAGCCGAATTTCTCCATCAGCTTTTCCTGTGCGACGCCGGCGTTAGGAGACTCGCGAATGGTCGAGATCACTTCATCGAGGTTATCGAGACAGATCTTCAGACCTTCGAGAATATGAGCCTTTTTCTCGGCAGCTGCCAGCTCATAGGTGGTTCTGCGGAGAACAATCTCATTGCGGTGCTTGAGATACGCCTCCATCATCTCCTTCAAGTTGAGCACCTTCGGCACACCGTCAACAAGAGCAAGCAGAATAACGCCGAATGTATCCTGCATCGGGGTATGCTTGTAGAGATGATTGAGCACCACTTTGGCAACAGCGTCACGCTTCAGCTCGATAACAAGCCGCATACCGTCACGATCAGATTCATCCCGGATATCAGCAATCCCTTCTATTTTTTTCAGGTGGATCAGCTCCACGATCTTTTCGATCAGGCGGACCTTGTTGACCTGGTAGGGAAGCTCCGTTACTATGATCGACTCCCGACCGTTTTTCTGCGTCACCTCGACAACCGCACGAGCACGGATAACAACCTTGCCCCGACCGGTATGGTAGGCCTGCTTTACGCCCTCATATCCATAGATAATACCGGCAGTAGGGAAGTCCGGAGCGATAATATGCTCCATGATTTCATCAATAGTAATCTCAGGGTTTTCGATCATCGCGATCAATCCGTTCACAACCTCGCTGAGATTCTGCGGCGGAATATTCGTCGCCATTCCGACAGCAATGCCGGATGCACCGTTAACAAGCATGTTGGGCATAGCCGAAGGAAGAACAGTAGGTTCTTCAAGCGAATCATCGAAGTTCAGCGAGAAGCCCACAGTCTCCTTTTCCAGATCCTTCAGCATTTCGCCCGCTATGTTCTTCATGCGCACTTCGGTATAACGCATGGCGGCAGGAGAATCCCCGTCAACTGATCCAAAGTTACCCTGTCCGTCAATCAGCGGATAGCGCAGGGAAAAATCCTGAACCATACGCACAAGACTGTCGTAAACCGCAGTGTCTCCATGAGGATGAAACTTACCCAGAACCTCACCGACCACACGAGCTGATTTTTTATACCCTTTTCCTGCCTGAAGACCAAGTTCATGCATACCGAACAGCACCCTGCGGTGAACCGGCTTAAGACCGTCACGAACATCGGGCAACGCGCGGCTGACGATAACCGACATGGAATAATCGAGGTAGGAGTCCCTCATTTCATCTTCTATGCTGATCGGTAAAATCTTGTCGCGCTGCATATCTTTTCTAATAACTGATTATTGTAGGTATAGTAGTGGGCGTAATGTAACAGAATACCCCGTTAAAGGGAAGACGAAGAGAGAATTTCTCATCCGCCATCGGCAACAACCCTGTCACCCTCTACCTTCAGAGTCTGTTTTGGAGCGTCGCCCCACAACGATTCAAGGTCATAAAATGCCCGTTCTTCAGGCATGAAAATATGTACGACAACATCGAAATAATCAATCAGTACCCAATGAAGGGTATCTCCACCCTCGATATGCAGAGGGCGTTCATCTTCGTGCTTCAACTCGTCGACAATATGCTCATAGGCTGCTTTGGCCTTCCTCTCGGAATCAGCCGTCGCAATCACAAAAAAGTCAGTTACCGCACTCACATCCCTGACATCGAGTATAACGACATCGTCACATTTTCTTTCCAGCGAAAGCTCTGCCGCTCTTTTGGCGAGCAGTTCACTTAACGCCACCTCTTTTACGTCCACTATCCTGCCTTCTCCACCATCTTGCTCAACCATAAACATCTATTTATCTCCAGGGCACTTCTATAACTTTTTAGAGGCCCCCTCTATTATTAAAACATTCACGCCTTACTGCTTTCCCGGAACGGAGAACAAGTATAAACGGGTGTATCAAAATATAGTAATATTCAAAGCTTTCTGAAGCGGTTGATTATCTGTTTTCCAAACACCTCTATAACAAGACAATCCCCTCAAAAATTCAGTCCCCTTCGAATGCCCCTCACAACAACCTGTTCAGACCGCTGAGTATAGGGGGTGTGTTGTAATCATGCGGCACACCTGTTACCTGTTTGAACGGAATTGCTGCAGATAATCGGGGGTAACCATTTCAAGAGAAGGAACCTCGCCGGCCATATACGTCTTTTCCGCGATCGGAATCAACGAAACAGCCGTAAAAAAATCAGCCTTTACGGCATCCACTCCTGCGCTTCTGCACACCTCTTCCAGCTGGCCGATGTCCTTTGCGACAACCGCGCACCGCCCCCTGTATCGCTCGAGAATCTCTCTCAGAGTGTCAACATGAACGAATGCTGTCTTTTCCACCTCTTCCGGCCCTTTCCCGTTCGCACGATACACGGCGTAGTACCATTCACCTTTCCTTGCGGGAATAACCGGTACCAGAAAGCGGGAACCGACCTTTTCACAGGCAGAAGCTGCAAACGCCTCCATGGTCGATACGGTCACGAGAGGACGTCCAAGCCCATATGCCATCCCCTTTGCCGTTGCCATACCGATACGCAAAGCGGTAAAAGATCCGGGCCCTCGAGAGAGCGCAAGAAAATCAATGTCACTCATAACCATTTCCGCAGCAGCAAGCACCCGGTCTGCCAATGGAATAATAGACTCGGCTGTCCGCTGCCATTGATGAACCGTTTCTTCAACAACACCCACGTGACCGACAGCCGCCACGCTGATAGACTGATGTGTGCACTCTATGGCAAGGATCTTATGGGATAAAGTCAAAACTCAAAAATCAAAAGTCAAAAAAGAAAACCGCCAGGAAACACCCGTACACAAAAAACATCCTCAGCACCGCAATTAACGACCGGATATTCTTCAAACAATTCAACAGATCAACAAATCAACAAATCAACACTTCAACGCTCCAGAACGATTCTTCTCTCGTCTTCCCCGACGGCTTCAATAAATACTTTTTTTGCGTTACCGGGAAGTTCGTCGGGAAATTTTTCACCCCACTCAACAACCGATATGGCCGGGCCGTCGATATACTCCCCGAATCCAAGCACGTCGAGCTCTTCAGGAGTCTCAATACGGTAGAGATCGAAATGCTGTAGCTTCACCGGCTCGCCTCTCAGGCTGCCGTTATAGATATTGAAAATTGAAAAGGAAGGGCTCGACAACTGGTCATCGCAGTTGAATACCTGTGCGATCCCGCGCATGAACTCGGTCTTGCCCGCGCCCAGATTGCCACTCAAAGAGACGACATCACCCGGCTGCAAGCCGGCAGCGAACTGCCTGGCGTATTCTCGGGTCTCCTCAACCGAACGGGAGTAGAATTCTTTCATGGGAAGAAAGTCAAAATTCAAAAGTAAAAAGTCAAAAAAAACAAACACCGTGATACCCCCTGCGAAATAGATACCCTAACTTCACGGGACTGATGCAGACGCTATTTCATACACTGGCTACTATAACCAAGAAATGAAAGTACTTTTGCAGTCGACAAATTTAAAAAGATATTCGGCAATGTGATAGTAACAAGGTTATAGCAACCCTCATGGCTTAACATTTCCGTGCCGAAGGCACCTTTTTACCTTTTGCCTTTTGACCTTTGACTTTTTCCTTTTGCCTTTACTTAAGCCTATGCATGACTAAACCTGTCATAATCTTCGGATAAAAGTACGTGGACTTCTGCGGCATAACCTCGCCGGCCTGCGAAATATCCCGAACCTGCTCTACCGTGGTCGGTTTAACCACAAACCCGACCTGCATCTTGCCGTTGGAAACGTTCTCGAAAACCTCACGGTCGTCCTCGATATACACAAGATTGGTCTGGCTGCGCATCGCCTCCGGCGTAATGCCAAGCACACGCTGCAGAATCAGTTCGTGCAGCACGACCACGCTGAGTTGCAGCAGAGGAGCGGGAACAGCGTCACCGAGCAGGGTTTCCGGAGGAGTTTTCAGCCTGATGCCCCAGACCCCCGTAGAAGTCACGACACCATAGGCATGGTTTGACGTTTCTCCATCGAGGTAGCGCTTCAGTTCGTCCCTGCCGCTGAGAGGGGTTATCGAAAAGTTTGCGCCAAGCGCATCGAAGAGCGCATCGGCATTGAAGGTATCAAGGCTGTGTACCATCCTGTGCAGCGGAAAAATGATCAAGCCTCTGTCGAAGATGTTGGCGAGATAGACAAGGATGAAATTGTATGGTTCCTCTCCGGTGTGCGAAGGATTTTCCTCCGCCCGAAGATTACGATAGTTCACTCCTGTCTCGTAGCGATGATGACCGTCGGCTATATAGACCTGACGCTCCAGCAGAACCTGCTGCACCTTACCGGTAATATCAGGATCGGTAATCTTCCAGAGCCGGTTCCGCACCCCCTGGAATGCGGCATCGACTACCGGTTCATGCGATACTGCATATTCCTCGATAAGCTTGTCCGCCTGCATCTGGTCATCGGCGTACAAACCGAAAATACTGCTGATATTTGTCTGTGTCCGCTTGAACAGGTTCAGGCGATCTTTTTTCGGCCCCGATAGTGTCCGCTCATGAGGCAGCACCTTTTTTTCGCTGAACTCGTGCAGACGCAAGGCGCAGAAAAAGCCTTTCCGGGTATAGGTATTTCCTTCAGGGTCAGTATAGGTCTGGAAATAGGGATAGAGCGCAGGTTCGTCGTCCTGCATCAGAGCCCCCTCCCGCATCCACTGCGCCAGCCGTTCCGCAGCGGCACCATACGGATCGTCTTCCTTCGGCAACTCAAGCCGAACCGCATTGTAGGCTGAACTGTCGTACAGTTCCTGCTGCATCGACGGAGGTATAATATCATAGGGCGGGCAGATGATGCTCCCCATGTCACCTGCGGTTTCAGGATCGTACCGCAAACCTTTGAAAGGACGGATTTCAGGCATAATAGCATTGGTGGTTACAGGGTGAAGAACGCCTTTCTTCCTGATTTTTCAAGATAAAAAAGCCGGGCATATGACCCGACACAGGGTTATTTCCTCTAAATAAAACCTTGCTAAATCGTTTTATACTAATCAGTAAATTCTATATGGCTCCTTTTTTTTAGCTCCAAAACCGCCTGTTCAATTTCTTGAAAATCAAATTTCGGTTTGATTTGGCTAACTAACGAACAGATTTTTTCTTTAGATCTATACTCACCTTTTTTACGAAGGCCGCGCTCGACATAAACTGTAGTTGCCCGAAGTTCAAGGTCTCTAGCGGTCATAGCCCCATAATTTGAAACAAGATCATCAAGCGCTTTTTCCGTTTTCTGGTCTTCAATAAACTCTTTGGCTTTGCCTACAATAGAATCAACCTTTTCTGACGGCTGAATTCTGTATCCCCCAAAGCTATTGTTAACCCTTAAAACAGTAACGCCTCCCCAATGCTCAACCAGATCAAGGTCACCAAGCAATTGAGAATCAAATGGGCCATAGGAGTAAAGCTCAAAATCGTAACCGCATTTGATCCCGTAAATTTCTTGGAGGAAAAAAACCAGTTTTTCAAGTACTGTTTTGCCAAACTGAGGATTAACACCATCCAGACGTTTAGCTAATTCAGCAATAAGCGCATAGCGCGTCCATGGTATATCAAAAGTTATTTTCACCGTTTTTCCTCCCGTTCTTTTCTTTTTTTTGCCACCGTCTCACGAGCCTCATCTTTTTTACCCATAGGCACATAAATCCGGGTACGATTAACTGTAGTAAGCCCTTTTACAACTGATGATATAGTTGACAATGTTGTTAATTGCTCATCCGTATGGCCCGGTTGTAATAAAAACGGGACATCTGCAGCCTCGAATTTATACCATGATCCTGAAGCAAAATCAACGAAGGCCACCTTCGATCCCAAAGCATCTTGAATCTCCTTAGCAAACTCTTGATCCTCAGCTCTAGGCGTTTCAGGCGTTTCAAAAACTGCTCGATGGTGCTTTCTTTCCATCATAATTTTACCATTTTTTCCTGCTTCTCCTGCACTGATTAAGCCCAGAACTTTCCAATCATCCCATTTAAGATATTCTTCAACATTTTCCTTTGATGTTGGCGCAGGAAAAACCTCTTTACCTGCTTGAACTTTGGACTTGGCTAAAAGTGCCTTGATTGATTCAATGGAGTGGTAATCGTATGCTCGACGGGTATGCTGAAAATAAACTTGAGTAAACATCATATATCTCGCTATAATAAGCGCTTCAGCAGCATGCTCACCACCTTCCTCTACCGCAATAACAGGAGAATCATTATCAGGCTCAATTGCGACGGTAAGCGTCGCTATTAGGCGGTTAAGATCATAATATCCATAGGCAACCCCAATATGATGTGAATCTCGAAGAAGGTAGTCTGCCCGATCAGCATCAAGTTGACCAGAAACCAAGTCTCGCCAAAGCAGAGAACGACCCACACTAGAATCACCATTTAAAAAATCTGCAATTTCTTTAGCCTTGATATGGTAATTTTGGTTCAATGGATGATTCTCGATCACATCCTGCATAAGAAAATCCACTGCTGCTGCAGAATATTGTTCGTGTTTATATGACTTACCGGACAACTGATCTTTGTCCATAAGCCCTTCAGCAGCATGTGAGAATGGAGCATGACCCACGTCATGAAGCAAACAAGATAATCGAACTAAAACTTTATCACGCCTTAATCCATCATCGTTAAAATGCAATTCTGATTTCAGAAAATCACTACGCCTCTCCTTTATATGATTAAACATCCTCGTAGCAACTTGCATCACCCCTAGAGAGTGCTCAAAACGCGTGTGCATCGAGCCTGGATAAACCATATCTGTGAGCCCAAGCTGACGAATTCGCCGCAAACGTTGAAAAACAGGATGATTTATAATATCACGCTCCCATTCATTCAAGGTCACAAAACCGTGAATTGGATCCCTAATTTCAAAAATCTTCCCCATATATACACCCTTTTCAAATCAAGAAGAATCTTTGCATATTCGCCACCTTAAAGTTTGCGTAACCGTGCATATGCCAAAGCATGTGCTGTCAGCGAAGTTGCAAACATCGTAAAACTAAATTCAGAATTCGGCTCGGTGAATTTGCCTTTGAGTCCGCCGGCCTTGTCGGACATTATGAGGCAAGCTCCATCATATAAACGCTCACGCATAAGCCGTTCGCAAAAGAGCCCGTATCGTTTTGCGTATGAAGCTTCTTTGAACTCAGGAAAAACCTCGAAATGCGGTTCGTCAACCCGAACCGGAGTTGTTGATTTTGGAGCATCTTCCAGCAGCATCAGCCAGCCAAGCCAAGGCTTTTGCGAAGGCTTGAATTTTCCTTCGCGGTATGCGGTAAGCAGATCGGTTGAGTTACCAAGAGCTTCTTCAACCCTGTTATTAAAATTGTTGCCAAATGACGGGCCGATATGAGCTTTCAGTTCAATCGAAGCCAGTAGTATTCTGTCAACAACAACCAGCAAGTCCCAATTCTTGGTTGGCCTAAAATATCCCGGCAACGTAGTTGACTTGACATGGATTGCAGAATCGGGCAACCCGGCCTCAGCAAGCAACTCGGTCAACAATTTGATAAATCCATCGAGGTGCTTGCCACCCGTTACCGCACTCCGGTTCCCTGCGTCTTTTTTTCCCGTCGAAGAACCCTGCTTCTTGTGCTGTCGGGTTCTTACTTTCCAGAAGTGGCGAACCGCTTTTGCAACCCTTGTGTTCAAATCCATACTTATACGCTTTTTGCCTGCGTTACGATTTCCGCCGTGGAAAACAGGGATGCCGTTGCCTGACGAATGCGCTTCTCGGCCATTGCATAGTAATGCGGATCGATTTCCACACCGATTGAATTCCTGCCCCATTTCGCAGCCGCTACTGTTGTCGTACCTGTTCCCATAAAGGGATCAAGCACAGTGTCGCCGACAAAGGAAAACATACGAATCAGACGCTCAACCAACCCCTCGGGATAGGGGGCGGGATGAGTTCTGGTTGACGCACCGGTAAGACCAGTCCATATTGACTGAAACCATTGCCTGTGGTTTTCATCAGATATGACCGACAGCACGCGCGTAGCAACCGAAGGTTTACGATAGCCGCCTGGCTTGCGCTCCATCAGGATGTACTCGATATCGTTCTTGATCACTGCATTCGGCTCATAGGGTTTTCCCAGGAAACCCCCGCCGTTCCCGTTCGCCTCGTAAGAGGCGTTTGCAATCTTGTGCCAGATAATAGGCGACAGATTATCGAAACCCATCTTTCTGCAATGCTCCTGAATGGACGCATGAAGAGGCACGACAGTATGGCGTCCGTCATTTTTTCTCCTGGAAAGACAGACGTCACCGACAACGCAAATCAACCTGCCGCCCGGAACAAGAACCCGGTAGCAATGTTCCCAAACCTTGTCGAGCTCAGTAAGAAACTCTTCATAATCAGCCACATCACCCAACTGATTCTCATAATCTCGATACTTCTTCAGTGTCCAATAGGGGGGGGAGGTAACCACAAGATGAACTGATTCATCTTCGATAAAGCCTAACTTGCGAGCATCTCCAGTGACCAATCTGTGATTTGTCTCAATCTGTTGTACTCCCGCTTCGATTTTGCTGATCAGTTGTCGATCCTTTGCAATACGAGGTATATCGGTTTGAGGGTTTTCAAGCGTGGAAACCGATAAAGGCAAACACTGCTCGTGAGTCTTGGTTGCTATATCAAATATTGTATTCAAACTGTATTCATATTTTCATTCACTGTTATCTGTATCTTTGAATATAAAAACATTCTGAACCCACATGTAAAATGAGCGATCCCATCTGCACGATTTAACTGTCCTCTATCTGATCCAACTTCAATAATCCGAATAACACAACATATTCGTAACTTCCATCAAGCTTACGCGCATTCCTTTTCCTCCCCTCCGCCTGAAAACCGATAGGCTCATAAAGCCATATCGGAGATCTATTTGAAGCAAATACTTCAAGATCGATGCGTTCAAGGCTACTCTGGAAGGCTTCAAACAATGCCATCTCAAGTACCGTCTTTCCGAGGCCCTGCCCACGATACCCGGGCAGCAAGATGCTCGCCGCGGGAATTCAGGACGGAGCGGATGAAACATCGAGTCTGCTTCTTTGTTAAGCCGGTAGCACTGGACAGGAAGATGTGTTCACGTGCGACGACGCTGTAGATACAACAGGCTGCAAGCATGCCTGCATCGGCTTCCTCCGAAAAGCGAATGATGATATCCGTAGTTGAATTGCATAAAGCAAGATCAATTTTACTCGTTGCTTTATGCATTCAACAATATATTTAAATCAGTTACCATCTTACTATTGTAGTGTCCACCCATGACCTTTTCCGCGGATTGGATAACAAGCCGATCAGAAAGTTCTTCGGAAACTGTGTTCGGATATTCCGGAAGGTTTTGCTGAAAAACATACACATACAGTTTTGACAAGCCGGGATAGAGATACTCTTTGCCGATCCGGCCAAGCTCCTTTGGATCAAGCGGCCTTTCCCTATCAACAAAAACCGCGGCATACAGCGACCCGCGTTTCTTAAAAATGAACGGGTTGCTCCTCAGAAATGATCTTGTTGCGTTTGAGTCTGCAAGTATCCTGAATTCAAATATATCCGGGGAGGAGTCAACGAGCTTCTGAGCCCATTTTCTCTTGTATCGAAGTACGCCGTCGTGCAGAAATGCTCTTGATCCGCCTAATCCAATCCAGGGAAATCCCTTTCCCTCCAAATAGAGCAGGGAAAAATAGTACAGCGCCCCTGTCGCGCCGAACTTGAGATACTCCGGGTCGCCGTCGCGCACCCCCAGAGATTTCATACGGGGTACCGCCTCGAAATACGAAATCATGCATCCGGAAATCGGCTCGCCCTGTTTCATCACCAGGAGCAGGTCACAATGTTCGAGGCGCTTTCTCATGAGCTCGTAGGGCGTCACAAAAGCGCTTCTGCCATGAACCCTGAGGATATGAGGCAGATACATATTGTGATAAAAATCATCAAACCTTTTGATATCCCGCGTGACCTCATACTCAAGACCGTTTGTCCGGATTCTTCTTGTGTCCGACTTGACTTTCTCGGCAGTCATGCTCCCTGAATCGACGGGCAAAGCAACCTCCCCTATCACCCAGTCAGGTATGGAAAACCGGTTACCTGATCCGAGTATCCAGCGCTGAGATTTGTGGATCTTGACGAACATCATGGCATACCTGCCATCATTTTTCCCGCTCACCCTGTTGGCGTTCCACAACCAGGCTCGACAGAGAAACCTCTCGCGATAGTCTTCCCCGAAAGCAAGTCCGGCAAGATAGTTCCTGTCCTTCTCTCCTGCGGCGCACAGAATTGAGAGTGGCGAGCGACTTCCGGGCTCTTGCCCTTCAAGAACCCGGAACTCAACCCTGAGTGTTCGAAACCACTTAAGACAGAACCGCAATGACGTGTAGAGTGAACGGAAACTGCGAGGAAGTCTACGCGATATCGCCTTGATAGTAATTCTTTTTCTGTTGCTTCTCATCACGTGCGAACCTGAATCAAGCGCTTCGCATAGGACCTCAGTGTAAAAGCAACCATCAGGATGAAAGCAGCAATACTGTCTGATGTTCCTATTCTCCACTGATCGCCAAGCCATGTATTAAACCGCGGGCAGGGAGTCAGCTTCCGTCCCCCGCCGGGATAGATCGTTATCTCCCCCAAAATGACTCCTTTACTGGTATCGTACAGATCAACTCTTGCAAAATCAATGCTTTCACACAGATTCTGCGCCGCTTGAATCATCTCACCGAAACCGGCAGGCATTTCCGGCAAAGGATCAGGGCGTGCTTCACTGTATTTTGTCAAGACAATTTCATTCCAGTCAGCGTCAAAGAAAACATTTTCACCATTGTTCCTGAATACCGGAGAGCCAACGTTTATTGCCTTCACAACGCCATGAAAAGTATACAACCTGTAGTCCTTCAAAGACTTTTCATCTTTTGACTCAAGCAATTCTTCAATAACAATTTTAGGACGTATCTGCCGATAGGCTCACTCATTTCTGGAATAGTCCCGGGAAAGCCACTCACGGCACAACCCAATCACTTCAGCCTTGCTTATTTCATACCTGGCAGCCGAATGCGTGTTCAGGAAAGAACCGTCCTGATTCACAAGATCCCGCCCGTCTTTGAACTGGTAAAACCTCGAGTCATAGCAGAGGATATTCCACCTGCATCCATGATTTGCTTTAATGAGATATCTTGGAGGCAGCTCATCGAAAGGTATTGTTTCCGGCCTGTCGGTAACGAAAAGCAGTTCAGCCGTCTTCACACCCCTTGATCGGGCAAACGCTCTAACCGAGTATTTGTCCTGCATGGTAACAAAAAGAGGATTTCTGTCACATAACATCCTCCACTTTACCTTCGCAGAAAAATCTATACGAAGCGACTCAAAAAAACGCATAACACACAACAAAAAATCAGGTTTCAGCAGGAATAAAAACTTTTTCCAGCCTGTGACACGTTGCTTTCCCGCTCACGCATATATGCATACCATTTCAGCAGGAAGCACACCTTGCACACAAAGCATTCAAACTTTACCACCGATGCAGACAGGTAGTGCTTGTGTCCCCTTATCGCTCTATCCATCAACATCCATTTTTTCAAGCCGCTGGTTGAGCTTTGGAGTCATTGGACTGTACCGCCCCGGCATGCAGTTTCAACCCAAGTGCGCGTATAACTCTGAGGATGGTATCGAAACTCGGAGTCCGCTCCCCTGACAGTGCCTTGTAGAGACTTTCTCGTTACAAACCGGCCTCCCGAGCCACCTGTGACATTCCCTGCGCCCTTGCAATATCACCAAGAGCTTTCGCTATAAACGCGGCATCACCATTTGCCTCCTCAAAACAGGCTTCAAGATAAGCAGGCATACACAATAATCACCAGGACAAACCGGAATACTGTCGATACCAGCAGGATAGCCTCGTTTTTATCCATAACTGCCACCCTGGAATTCTGGCTGCATCTCACAAAGCAAAAAGCATCACTTCTCAGCCTCAAGATTAATCCGCCTGAATGTCTCGAAACAGGTTCCGTCCTCCTGCAGGGTCTCTTCGATCATGCGCTTGACAACATAGTCGCGGAAAAGCGCCCGCTCTTGTTCGGGCAGGAAGGGAAGCAGGGGAACGAGGCTGGGCTGGTCGATCCATTTGACCATGGTTTCCCTGTCGGGGAAGTAGCGGTCGGCGTTGCCGCCCCAGACCCTGATGTTTTTCAGACCACTGTGTTCGGCAAGCACAGCGTATTCATCAACCGAAGGCATGTACCACGGCCACTCGAAACCTGCAAAGCTCTCCTCAAAACGTTCATGCGCCGTAGCCTCCTGAATCACGTTGAAAAAGCTCTGGCAGTTGCCGTCGCCTGCGAAGTTGAAACGGACCCGGCCACAGGAACGCAGCGCGCGACTGACGTTGTGCAGGAGTTTCCGGTGATCTTTCACCCAGTGCAGCGTCGCATTGGAAAACACGACGTCGAACTCCTCGATAAAATCGAGATCGTCAATATCCATGAGCACAAAGCACAAATTGTCTTTTGTCTTTTGCAAAGCCACATCAATCATTCCCTGTGACGCATCGATACCGACAACGTTACCGTCAGGGAGCATCTCCGCGATCCAAGCCGCGAGTGCCCCATCCCCGCACCCGAGATCGAGAACTCGCTCATTTCCCTTGAGATCGAGTTCGGCAATCAGACCCATTCCCCATTCTTTCTGGTGGGACGAGGCCTGTTCATACTTTTTTCCGTCGAATTCATGCGCCATCGCTGTTCTTACGACTGTGTTGCGAAAAATTCAGGCACCGGATGATGGATGCTGCCTGCTCGACATCCAGAAATCATCATATCCGTCCTTCACAATCACCACGATCTTCTGACGGCGGCAGAGTTCGAGCACAGCAAGAAAGGTAACGACAAGCACAAGAGGTTCACCGACTTCTTTAAGTATCGTTCTGAATGAGATCTGTATTGTTTCCCTCAGTTTCGAGAGAATCAACGCACTCTGTTCATCAACAGTTACCGGAGCTTCGTCTACGTTCTGCACATGCACTTTCGGCATATTCTCCATAACCGATTTATAGGTCATGATAAGATGATAGAGCGTGGAACGGTTGACCGGCTCATCGAGTTCGTCGATCACTTCCGGCTCGAACGATTCATAATACCCTCTGGCAAACATGGCGCTCCTCGTTTCCTCGAGTGAACGCATTTTTTCCGCCCCCTCCTTGATGCGCTTGTACTCCATGAGGCGTTCGACCAGTTCCGTTCTGGGGTCGAATTCGGATGCATCGCCCTCTTCGGAAGTTTCATTTGGCAGAAGCATTCTGGCCTTGATACTCATCAGTAACGAAGCCATGTAGATGAATTCGGCGGCCACTTCGAGATTGAGGCTCTGCATGGCCTCGAGGTATCCGATAAAGTCTTTGGTAATTCTGGAAATCGGGATATTATAAATATCAAGTTCGTCCCTCTTGATAAAGAAGAGAAGCAGGTCAAGCGGACCCTCAAACTCATCCAGGCTTATTCGAAACATACTGCTTGCTCTTTGGGTAGTTTAGAAGTATAAAATAGAAATTATTCCATAAATAGCTTTAGCTTTCCATACAACGTCGTATTTCCGGGCACTCATAGACATCAGATGCATAACATTTTTCTCACACTCCTGACCACGTTGCTCTTCCTGGTTTTCACGTGGTCCCCGGTTCATGCCGAAACCCCGAAACAGTCCTACGAGAAAGGATATGAACGGCACATGAAGAGCCGTCACCTCGATGCCGCAAAGTATTACACAAAAGCAATAAACGGAAATCCTTCATATGTACAGGCTTACCAGATGCGTGCCGCGGCATATCATTCACTGAAGGATTACGAGCGCGCTCTGCAGGACTATACCAGGGTTATCGAACTTGGGGAAAAATATTTCAGACCCGTGGCCTACTTCAACCGGGGAGTGGTCAACTACGACTCAGGACGCTATAAAGCCGCAATAACAGACTATCGCTGGGCTGTGTCATACGATAACAAAATGGCGTTAGCCTACCTGCACCGGGGTATAGCAAAGGGCCGAATCGGCGATAAACGCGGGCAGGTAAGAGATTTCCTCTACGCTGCCCGCTATGGGGATTTTGAGGTTAAGCAATGGCTTGAACAACATGCGCCGCATGTACTGGAAAGACAATGAGACGAAATGCGGTTGAGCTGTTGAGCTGTTGAATTGTTGATCCGGAATTCAATTACCCTCTTGTACAACAGCGATATACGAACGAGCCTGAAACCACGGGAGGATCAGAAAGCGTAGCTCGCGTTCTTTACAAATCAACGCATCAACAGCTCAACACCTCTTACAGTCCAAACTGCTTGGTATCAACCATATCCATACTCAGAAGCGACCAGAAATCGACAGCGAGCCCCTGCAGGATATACTCGTAAGGCAGCCAGCCATATCCATTGTCTCCCCAGTCCGTCCCCCATGAGTTCCTGATCAACAGAGCCCCTTTTGTCTTGCTCTTCTTACAGGACGTGTTGATTATCTCTTTTTTATCATCAAACCCGACCGCGACGATGGCGTGTCCCCACTCAGCCTTCTCATTGCCACAGGGAAAAGGAATACATCCTTTGTCATCCGAGCTGTTGAACGAAGGAAAACCGAAAAAGCCGAACATGGACGGGATACCCGCAGCCAGAAACCTTTTCACGCTTTCAAGCACCGCTCTTTTGTCCATATTTCCACTCTGAGGATCATGACAAAAATATCGTAACGCCTCGAAATTATCAGCCACTGCATAGACAAAGCCCGTCGGCTCCTTGTCATAATCGGGATCGACATCCGTATACTCCCAGTACTGCTCATGCGGGACACCGCACAATACAAGCGCACCCATGGTATTTCTCAGCCAGGCTCCGGTATCTCCGGTTGCATGCATAAGGTTGCGGGTAGCTTTATACACAAAAAGCCTTGACCCATCGATATGCTCATCAAAGGCTCTGCGTTGCAGATACTCAACGACGCCCATGGCGGCATGCGCGGTACAGGAACCGATTTTCCCCTGATTCTCGACTTCTGAACACCACCCTCTCAAATCCACGGAATACGGCACAGCAGATTTCAACGCTTTTTCGCTCTGCCTCAGCTTCAGTTTTTTTGTCATATCGACAATTTCCGGAGTATCTACAGTATAGTCTCGTAAATCAGGCATCGGAGAAAGCCATCCCGTTCCAAAGGATTGCGTTGAGCCGCAGAGTTGCAGGCATACATGTTTCGGTATCATAACTGCCTCCATATTTTTTTTTAGCGTTTGCATACATGACTACTGATCCGTACTGCCATTCACAAAGTGATCTTCCGGCTTGTCGGATGGAAAGGGGTTAGCCGAGTGTAAAAATTACGAAACAATTCTTTCCGCAAAAAGGAAAAGCCGGCAGAATACCGGCTTTTCCTTTTATTACTGGAGCGCAGCACGATATGCACAATCGCTATATCGCCGTACCTCCGCGCTCGTCAGTCCTTATGCGTATGCATTCCTCGAGAGGTGTCACAAATATTTTCCCGTCTCCTACCTCACCGCTGCCATGTCTCGCCGATTCTACAATAGTCTGAATTGCCGGTTCGACAAACGCATCATTAAGAGCAATCTCTATACGTATTTTTGGAATCAGATTCGGAACAATCTTTCTGCCGCGATATATATCGATATCCTCCTGCCGGCCGTGGCCTGAAATCCTGCTGACTGATATCCTGGAAATATCCGACTGGATCAATGCCTCACGAACGGTATCCAGCTTGTCCTCCTGAATTATGGCTGTTATCAGCTTCATAGTATTGAAAATTAATTAAGGTTGATAAGACCATAACCGTGCTCCCCATGCAGGCTCTGATCAAGTCCGGTCATTTCATCAGTCTCTTTCAAGCGGAAACCAATGGTTTTTTCAATAATAACGAGCAGAATGATCGTGACAATAGCCGCGTAGACGATCGTAATCACCACTGCAGCTGCCTGAACACCAAACTGCTGCCAGACAGTCCAGCTGCCTCCCGCGGCCACCGCTGCATCAGCCATCCAGGCTTCACGAATGAAAAAGGTGAGTGCGAGAGCACCCACAATACCACCGATCCCATGAATACCGAACGCGTCGAGACTGTCATCATATCCTGCACGGTTTTTCACCTGAATGGCCAGAAAACAGAACACAGACGCGAGAATACCGATCACCATTGCGCCACCAGGCTGAACGACACCTGCTGCAGGGGTTATCGCAACAAGACCTGCAAGAATACCCGACACAACCCCGAGAGTCGTTATTTTTTTGTACAGCAGCGACTCTATGATCATCCAGGCTCCCGCTCCAGCTGCCGCCGCAATCTGTGTGACGGTAAGCGCCCTTCCTGTATCGAGATCACTGGCAACAGCGCTGCCCGCGTTGAATCCAAACCACCCTACCCAGAGCAATCCGGCACCAATCATCGTCATAACCAGATTGTTGGGATGCATGACATTTTTCGGATATCCACGCCTTGAACCGAGAAACAGTGCGGCCACAAGAGCGCTGATACCGGAAGAGATATGCACGACGGTACCTCCCGCAAAATCTATAGCCCCTGCCGGCCCCATATTGAACAGAAAACCATCTTCAGCCCAAACCCAGTGACAGATCGGGCTATACACCACGAGACTCCAGAGCGCAATAAACACGACATACCCTCTGAAGCTGACTCTTTCAGCAAAAGCACCAGCTATCAGGGCAGGCGCGATGATAGCGAATTTCCCCTGAAACATGGCAAACACATATTCAGGAATACCCGAATCCAGAATTGAATCGTCAATTCCTCGAAGCAGCACATAGTCAGGATTCCACCCGACAAGGCCGCCCAATACACTTGGCCCGAAGCTCAATGCATACCCCAGAAAGGGCCATAATACCCCGATAACAACCATTGCAGCAAAACTGTGCATCATGGTGCCGAGAACATTTTTTGTGCGCACGAGCCCCCCATAGAACATTGCCAGCCCCGGCACCATGAGCAGAACAAGAGTCGTTGCGGTCAGCATCCATGCCGTTGTGCCGGAATCTGTGACCCCGTCTGAAGCCCAGACCGTATCAGCAACGATCATAAACAGCAGCAATAACAATCCGGTACTGATCAGCTTTTTACCCATAACCATTACGTTTAACAGATATTTCTATAATCCTTATTTTTTAATAACAACGAGACTAAATTAAAAATAATTTTAAGTCTAACAAACGATAAACTATAAATAATTACCTCATTGTAGCCGATAGCACAAAAAAGTAGTCATTCCACAAAAAAACACTGTTCTACCAACGCATTCTTTACCGATATCCAAACACCCATGGGTTTACCGGTCAGGAGGAACAGACAAGAGCACGGTTTATTCTGCCTGTGAAATTTTTTCTTTTGAAATACGCAGATCGGTAGAGTAAATTACAACATCAGCCAATGGTTGGCTGATCGCTATCGGATAACGTGTGCTTTTGGTTATTTGACAGCGGTTCTCTTTCTATCAAAGCACACGTCATCTTATATCAAAAATGAACATTTACATTGGCAATCTACCCTACAGCTTATCTGAAGAGGAACTCAGCGATGCATTCGCTCAATTCGGTCAGGTAGACAGAGCGAACATTATCATGGATAAAGAAACCGGCCGCTCGAAAGGCTTCGGATTTGTTGAAATGCCAAACGACGATGAAGCACAAAATGCTATCGATTCTTTGCATGACAGTGATCTGAACGGCCGCTCTATCAAAGTCAATCAGGCAAGGCCCCGTGAAGAGCGACCCCCTCGGAGAGACAACTACTGATCGTTCAATAAGACTGCATACATACAATGGCTGCCATGCTTTGCCACGGCAGCCCCTTTATGGCCAGTATAACTATCCTGGCCAGGGGGAGGAATGCGGCAACTCTTTGGTCACCAAACTCCATCCACGATCCTGATAGTATCGCCGATCTTGCAGGGTGCGGAAAAGAAGATGACAAACGATGCTGTTATGTTGCTCAGTATCGACCAGCCTGCAAAGAGTCCAACTCCTACAACAGCGAACATTGAAGAAAGAATAACAAGCGCAGCCTGAAGATCAATTCCCCAGATCAACACGAGCGACGAAAGAAACGTCGACACATAAAACAACCTGGATCAGCGCGGCAATGCATGTCGCTTCTATTTATTAATAATAACCCCCAGATCCTCCAGAAGAGACTGAAGATCTTCTTCATGCTCAACCTCGTCCTCAAGTATCTGTACAGCAATATTGTACGTCACCGGATCTTTCATTCCAATCTCTTCGATAATACTGTTATAGGTTGATATAGCGCACTGCTCCCCTGAAATATTCTGTTCGAGAATCTTCTCGACAAATGGATTCTCCGGCTCATCATAACCGCAATTTGTCCAGTCGAACCATTTTTTCGGTGATGTAAGCGGCACCCCTCCAAGCTGGATGATGCGGCCGCTGACCAGATCAGCATGACGAAGCTCATCTGCGGCGTGCTGCAGAAGCTCTGCAATAACTGCATCTTTCATAGGGCCTTCGACAATCTTCGCACCGATCCAGTACTGATAATAGGCAAGCCATTCATCGGCAAATGCCTTGTTCAGCAGCTCAAGTACCCGATCAATATGCTCTCCGACAATTTCACGACCTCTGGTTCCCATTCTTTCTCCTTTTATTGTTGGTAAGTAACCCTAGTACACCCGACAGACAGCGGGGAATTCCTCTCCCTCCCGCCTACTTGTTATGTTCAACAAGATCAGCCAGCGCTTCACGAAGAGACGGATGCGTAAAGCGATAGTTCTGCTCCTTCAAAAACCCCGGAACGACCTTGCCCCCTTTACTTGCGTATTCAGCCCCTTCCCCCATCAGAATCTGCAAGGCAAACTTCGGGACAGGAATCAGAGACGGTCTTGAAAGCACAGATCCAAGATCTCCCGCGAACTCTTTCATGGAAACCGGATGCGGAGCAACAAGATTTATCGGCCCCTTATAAGAAGACTCCTCTACAGCCTTGCGGATAATCGCGACTTCATCATCTACGTGAATCCAGGAAATACACTGTTTACCTGAACCGACAGGCCCGCCAAGGAAAAGGTTAAAAGGCAGAAGCATCTGCTGAAGCATTCCTCCTTTGGTTGAAAGCACAATACCCGTTCTTAACAGCACAAGCCGCACACCTTCCGGCACATTCTCAGCCTCCTTCTCCCAATCGATACAGATCTTAGCCAGAAAATCTTCACCTTCCGCCGCGGCTTCATCAAGGTCAGGCGAGTCACCACAGTTTTCGTAAGAACCGTAATATCCTATGGCAGATGCGGAAATCAGGGATTTCGGTTTTATGTCGGCCCCCTGGATAGCCTTGACAAGATTTTTCGTTCCCACGACTCTCGAATTATAGCACTCAACCTTATGCTCCTCTGTCCAGCGCGTATCGAGAAGAGGTTTTCCCGCCAGATGTATCACCGCTTTTGCTCCGCTGATATACCGGGTCCATTCTCCATCGCTATTGTCATAATTCCAGGCGGCATATGCCGCCGCACCGGGAACCTTGGACGAAGCACTATTAGGAGAACGCGAAAAAACAACCACTTGCTCACCTTCGGCGATCAGCTGATGCGCAAGTTCAGAGCCAATCACACCTGTAGCACCGGTAATAACGATATGATCTTCCATGATTCAACCTGTGGTTTGTAGGGTGAAAATATTCCTTAACATCTTTTTATTGCTGTATTTATTCAAAAACCCACTTGTCAGGATAAAAATTCCCGATTTTTCGTCATCTCCGGCCTCCCCTGCGAAATCCGAACAACTGTTTCACGAAGCGGCACGACAATCCCAACCAGCTCAGCAGCTATCAAACGTATGCGCTTTTTTACTTTTGCCTTTTGACTTTCCCAGTCCAATCACTCAACCGTTACCGATTTAGCGAGGTTTCTCGGACGGTCAACATTGCAGCCCCTCAGCGTCGCGATGTGATAAGAAAGCAGTTGTAAGGGGATTACTGAGAGCAGCGGGGTTACCGGAGCTGATGCAGGAGGAATATAAATAACATGATCGGCAAGCCTGCCGATTTCGTCATCGCCATGATTGGCAATAGCGATCACCTTGCCCTTGCGACTTCTGACCTCCTCGATGTTGCTCAATACTTTGGCATACGAGTTATCGCGTGTCGCGATAAAGATAACCGGCATATCCTGGTCAATAAGCGCAATAGGACCGTGCTTCATTTCTGCAGCCGGATACCCCTCGGCATGAATGTAGGAAATCTCCTTGAGCTTCAACGCCCCTTCAAGCGCTACGGGGAAATTGTACCCGCGCCCGAGGTAGAGGAAATTTCCGGCATCTTTATAGTTTTTAGCTATTTCCAGAATAAGGTCATTCTGCTTGAGAATTCGTTCCACTTTTTCAGGAATACCGTTAAGCTCTTTGAGGTAGAGCTTCAATTCATTACGAGACATGGTACGCCCCTTGCCGAGCGTCAACGCAAGAAGATAGAGTACCGTTACCTGGGCGGTGAACGCCTTGGTCGACGCAACACCGACCTCCGGACCGGCGTGAGTGTAAATCCCGCAGAGTGTTTCACGGGCTATGGTTGAACCAACTACATTACAGATCCCCATAACCAACGCCCCCTTCTCCCTTGCAAGGCGCAATGCGGCAAGCGTATCGGCGGTCTCGCCCGACTGCGAAATAACGATTACCACATCATCCCTGGTAATCACCGGATTGCGGTAACGAAACTCCGAGGCATAATCAACTTCAACGGGAATCCGGGCAAACTCTTCAATCAGGTACTCCCCGATCAACCCCGCATGCCAGCTTGTCCCGCATGCGCAGATAATCACCCTGCTGGATAGCTTCAGGCGATCGAGATAATCCTCTATACCTCCCAGGCGAACCTGACCCTCATCAAGCCTGACCCGTCCCCGCATAACATCCTGAAGCACCTTTGGCTGCTCAAAAATCTCCTTGAGCATAAAATGCTCAAACCCCCCTTTTTCAATCTCGGCGAGTTCGAATTCAAGCTCACTTACATGCTTTTCACGGGCTATGTTCTCTATTGTCTTGATAGCAAAACCGTCATTTCTTGTAACAACAGCCATTTCTCCATCAGCGAGGTAGACAACCTTTTTGGTATGTTCGACAATGGGAGCGGCATCAGATGCTATATAGTACTCGCCTTCACCGATACCTATAACCAGCGGGCTTCCCTTACGGGCGACAACAATGCTGTCCGGCTCCCGCTCTGAGATAACACACAGCCCGTATGCTCCTTCCACATGATAGAGCGCAGAACGGACCGCAGCTTCCAGGGCCATCCCGGGATTATCCGACCAGATGCTTTCTATAAGATGAACAAGCACTTCTGAATCGGTATCGCTGCTGAAATGAACCCCTTTTGAAATCAGCTCTTTTTTAATAGCCGGATAGTTCTCAATGATCCCGTTATGTATAAGCGCTATCCGGCCGTCACTGCTCACATGAGGGTGTGCATTCCGGTCGCTGGGGTCGCCGTGCGTCGCCCACCGGGTATGACCGATACCTATCGTAGCCCCGTTGAGAGGATTTCCTGCATCATGCAATGATCTTCTCAGCTCATCGACGCTTCCTTTTTGCTTGAACATCTTCAAACCGCCGTTCAGAACAGCAATTCCCGCAGAATCGTAGCCCCGGTATTCCAGACGCCGAAGTCCGTTCAAGAGCAACCCCGCCGCATCACGATGGCCGATATATCCAACTATTCCACACATGAACACTAGTTTATTTGAACAGAGAAAAAGCGCCGGCAGCTGTCAAAAAATTTTCAGCATCTCATCATGAAGCGCCTCCGCTTTCCGGCTCACTGAGTCCTCGAACACGTCAACCGAATCAAAGTTCCCGTCAGGATAAATAATCCCCCTACTGACATTTATCAACGCACCCTGGAGGTTTTCATCCACTCCGAGAGTAGCTGAATCCCTGAGTGAACCGCCCTGAGCGCCGACACCGGGGATAAGAAAAAACAGTCCCGGCGCCGCCCTGCGAAGATCCCTCAACTGACTGCTTTTCGTTGCTCCTATAACAACTCCCGCATTGCCGTTCCTGTCCCACTCCTGCACTCTGGCCAGAACACTCTCATAGAGGGTTTCCCCGGACTGCAACTGTTTTTCCTCAAAATCGGCGGAGCCGGAATTGGAAGTCAGGCACAGTACAAAAATCAGTTTCTGATCATATGCGAAAAACGGCTCAAGAGAATCGAATCCCATATATGGAGCTACGGTAAGCGCGTCGAAATCCCAGTGCTCAAAAAAAGCCTGCGCATATTTCCTGCTGGTGTTTCCGATATCGGCTCGTTTTGCATCAGCGATAGAGAGGCAGTCCGGTGGAAGCAGGTCCAGCGTGTCCTGCATATCCTGAATACCTTCGAGGCCTCTTGCCTCATAAAACGCGGTATTTATCTTATACGCTACCGCATGTTCCTTTGTCGCCTTGATCACAGAGCGGTTAAACTCCAGAACAGGACGCTCCATTGACCGGTACAGTTCAGGAATCCTATTCTGATCGCTGTCAAGACCGACACACAAGAGAGACTTCGTGGTTGAAATCCGGTCATTGACCTTGTTTCGAGCTGCATTCATAAATATGTTGACAGGTTTTACTTTACAGGTATCAGTACGCAAAAATCCCTTAACCGCATCAAAAAACTATCTACACAATAGACTTAAAAAACACAAACGACGCAACAGCCGATCTGTTGTGCTTTTGTAACCGCCTACCGGACTGAAACTTATTACAGACGGAAAGCATTTGATGCATAGTTTATAAAAATACTCTTTATAATTCCGGATTAATACTGTTATTATTATGTGCACCTCTGTTTATTTATTCCGCGACTCAATTGCTTCGTTGCACGGTACTCGAAATACTCATGTACTCTCTGTACATTCCGGTTTCTGCGCTCCGTTCGCCTTGCTCTTGAAACGCTCATGACAATACAGAGAGGCGCCCTTAACAGAATATATATTTGCTAATTTTTTTACGAATTGATGCCAAACAACCTGTTTAAACCACAGAATCCCTATAAAAACGATCCTGAGAACAACGACAAAAAACCAAAATTCTCGCTGCTCTACTATGTCGTCATTGTCCTGCTGCTTATAGGTCTGCAGCTGGCCTTCTTCTGGTCCGGCTCCTCCGAGGAAATCCCCTACAGTGAATTCCGCAGCTATATAGAAGAAAATAAAATCGAGTCCGTAAAGATTGCGCCCGAGCGCATATACGTAAACCTGAAACCGGGCGTGATCCCGTCCGTCGCCAAAAACGGAGACGGCTCACTCTCTGCCGAACCCACTGAAGTGTACGTTACCCCGGTAGTGGACGACGGACTTATAGAGCTCCTTGAATCAAAAGGAATCAGTTATCAGGGTATACCCGGAAACACCTGGATCGGTGAACTGCTGCAATGGATTCTCCCGTTTGCCCTGCTGATCGGGATCTACTTCTTCGTCTTTCGCCGCCTTGGCGGACCGGGATCACAGTTCATGAACATCAGCAAGAACAAGGCCGCCCTTTATGAAAACCTCGATGAACATACCCGGATAACCTTCAAGGATGTTGCGGGACTCGACGAAGCCAAGGCTGAAGTCATGGAAGTTGTCGGCTTCCTTAAAGACCCCAAGAAATACACGAAACTGGGCGGAAAACTTCCAAAAGGAGTGCTGCTCGTAGGTCCTCCGGGAACCGGCAAAACCCTTCTTGCCAAAGCGGTTGCAGGAGAAGCTGATGTACCGTTTTTCAGCATCAGCGGTTCTGATTTTGTGGAAATGTTTGTCGGTGTCGGCGCGGCAAGGGTACGCGACCTTTTCCGTGAGGCGAAAGAAAAAGCGCCCTGCATCATCTTTATTGACGAAATAGATGCCGTAGGACGCAGCCGGGGAAAAGGAGCCATGATGGGTGCTAATGATGAAAGGGAAAACACCCTTAACCAGCTGCTGGTGGAAATGGATGGTTTCGCAACAGACAAAGGGGTCATCCTCATGGCCGCGACCAATCGCCCCGACGTTCTGGATAATGCTCTTCTTCGACCGGGACGGTTCGACCGCCAGATAATGGTTGACAAACCTGACCTGAAAGGACGTGTCGATACCTTCAAGGTTCATACCAAGAAACTCTCTCTCTCGCCTGATGTCAACGTTAAGGTACTGGCTTCCCAGACTCCTGGGTTTGCCGGAGCCGAGATCGCCAACGCGGCCAACGAGGCTGCGCTGCTTGCCTCCAGACGAGGAAAGCAGAGTATTGAAATGAAAGACTTCGAGGATGCTATCGAACGGGTGGTCGCCGGTCTCGAAAAGAAAAACAAGGTAATTAATCCGAAAGAGAAAAAGGTAGTCGCCTATCACGAATCAGGTCACGCGATCATCAGCTGGATGATGGCGGAAAATGACGCTGTGCAGAAAATATCGATTGTTCCACGGGGCATGAGCGCTCTGGGCTATACGATGAACCTGCCGCTTGAAGATCGCTACCTGATGACAAAACACGAACTCTATTCACGTATCTGCGGACTGCTGGGAGGAAGAATTGCCGAAGAAATCATCTTTGACGAAATCTCAACCGGCGCTCAGAATGATCTCGAAAAAATCACCGAGATAGCATACAACATGGTGGTTGTCTACGGGATGAGCAAAAAACTGGGCAACATCTCTTACTATGAAAGCAACAACCCCTATTACGGCGGGCCGGGCGTGGACAAAAAGTACAGTGAGCACACCGCGCGCCTGATAGATGAAGAGGTTCACCAGTTAATCGATCAGGCCCAGCAGCAGGTCAGGGAGATACTGACAGAAAATCACGACAAACTTGAAATGCTTGCGCAGGAACTGCTTAAAAATGAAGTCCTCCACTATTGCAAAATCGAGGAGATTCTCGGCAGAAGACCAGGCGCAAGCGATGATGATGCAATGTCTGAAGAGTGCGGCAAAAAAGCAGCTGATAGAGAAACCGGCCCTGACAGCAATGGAAAAACACCTGTTGATGAAGAGGAGCTGAAAAATCTTGAAGCTGCTGTCGAAAAAATCAGGCAGAGCAAGAATGCGGAGGAAAACTGAGGCAAGAAAAGAATCAGGAAGCAGCCTGGGCCCTGTGAAATCCGAGCATCTGTTTCACAGGATGCATGACTTCAGAAATTACATGGAAAAAAGAGTTCTGGCCACCGTTTACGGCCTTGTTCAAGGCGTAGGATTCAGAATGTTTGTGAAACGAAGAGCGTCACAAACGGGATTGAAAGGCACGGTAAGAAATATGCCGAACGGTACCGTCGAGATTGACGCCCAGGGGCCCGAAGGACTTGTGAATGAACTTCTGAAAAATGTGAGGACCGGTCCGCCCGCATCAAAAGTCTCCGCTCTTGACGTCGTGCCACAACCGCCGGATCATACTATGAAAGGCTTCAGGATCATGCAATAGGCCGATCATAGACCAACGACAGTTCACCAACATGTCGCGACATGCGGTAACAGCGAAAAGCACAGGTTGAAAGACGTTGCCTGAATCGGCTTTGCAGAAAAAGAGGGGTGGGTCCCGAGGGAGTCGAACCCCCGACCTACTGGGTGTAAACCAGTCGCTCTAACCAACTGAGCTAGAGACCCATCTTGATAATCGAACCTCAAAGGGACGATATTATACTACTTTTTTTATTGAAGATCAAACATTTTTCATGCACCAGTCAACAATGGCCTGACCTTAATTTGTAAGCCGAGCTGAAAAAGTATAAATTCATGCCGGAAAACAAGAGGTGTACCACGCAATTTGCCGTAATAAAAACATGAAATCACTATCTATCCTTGGCAGTACCGGATCAATCGGATTAAGCACGCTTGATGTTGTCCGTCAACACCCGGAGAAATTTAACGTAACCGGTCTGGCCGAAGGCCATGATATCAATCTGCTTGCCGAACAGATCAAGGAGTTCCGACCGGACATTGTCTCTGTGAGGGATAAAGCATCTGCAGGACTCCTGCGTGAACAGCTCGGCTCCGAAAAACCTGAAATACTCTGGGGCATTGAGGGCGCTGCCGCTGTTGGCGCTGCTGAAGGCTCGGAAATGGTTGTCTCGGCTATTGTCGGAGCGGCAGGGCTTGTGCCCACAGTGAGCGCAATCAAGGCGGGTAAGGACATCGCCCTTGCAAACAAGGAAACGCTGGTTGTCGCAGGACAGCTTGTCTCGGATCTTGTGAAAGAACATAAGGTGACGCTTCTGCCTGTCGATAGTGAACATTCAGCAATTTTTCAATCACTCTCCGGCCACAGAAAAGAGGACATCGAGCGTATCATCCTGACCGCTTCAGGAGGACCTTTCAGACATACGTCCGCCGAAGACCTTCGTCATGTCGGTCCTGAAAAAGCCCTGAAACATCCCCAATGGACGATGGGAGCGAAAATAACCATCGATTCCGCAACGCTCATGAACAAGGGGCTGGAAGTTATCGAGGCCCACTGGCTGTTCGATATGCCGGCAGACAAAATAGGTGTTGTCGTTCATCCGCAAAGCATTATTCACTCTATGGTAGAGTATATCGACGGCTGCGTTATGGCCCAGCTCGGGGCGCCCGACATGCGGGCACCGATAGCCTACGCACTGGCATGGCCTGAACGGTGCGAAAGCGGCATCAAAAAACTTGACCTGACACAGATAGGAACCTTGACTTTTGAGCAACCTGACATGGAAAGGTTCCCCGCGCTTCGCCTGGCGTTTGACGCACTCAAAGCCGGCCAGACGTTTCCTGCCGTGCTGAACGCGGCCAACGAAATTGCCGTCGCCGCTTTCCTGGACAAAAAAATAGGTTTTACCGATATCCCTGCTATTGCAGACAGAACCATGCAGGCTCACGATCCTTACACTCCTTCCGGTCTTGATGAATATCTTGCCGCTGACAGGTGGGCCCGTGATACCGCGAAAACAATGACGAATTAAGAGATAGGTGCCCCTCAGGGGCTTTCGACACAGTTTGTAGAGAAGGAAACAGAGAATATTATGGACTTTATCAGTACGACGTTTTACTTTATTTTAGCGATTTTCGTTCTTGTCACCGCTCACGAGCTTGGTCATTTCCTTACGGCCAAACTTTTCGGTATGCGGGTGGACAAATTTTATATCGGATTTGATTTCTACAATCTCCGTTTCTGGAAGAAGAAAATCGGAGAAACCGAATACGGCATCGGTGTGTTCCCGCTTGGAGGATATGTGAAAATCGCGGGAATGGTCGATGAGAGCCTCGATACCGATTTCCAGAAGAGTGAGCCTGAGCCCTGGGAGTTCAGGGCTAAACCGGTCTGGCAACGCCTCATCGTTCTCGCCGGCGGCGTGACGATGAACATGATTCTCGCTGCCGCGATCTTCATCGGAATGGCCGCGGTTTTCGGCGAAAGCAGAACGTCCGCCGTCAACCCCGCCTATGTGGAAGACGGTTCGGTCTATGCCTCCATGGGCATGCAGACTGGCGACCGCTTTCTTGCCGTCAACGGCAAACCTGTCGGCTTCTGGGAAGAGGTGCTTTCACCCCGGAACTTTGCGGGAAACACCCTGAGCTATACCATAGCACGCGATGGAGAGCGAAAAAACCTGCAAGCCCCGCCGGACATTCTTACCCGGATCAACGATAATAAGGCATTGGGCATTCGCCCCCTTATGGAACCGGTAATAGATCAGGTGCTTGAAGACGAACCCGCAGACAAAGCCGGTCTGAAGTCGGGAGCGCTCATCACAGCCATCAACGAAACGCCGGTCTATGACTGGACAGAAGTTGTCACTCTCATCTCTGATAATCCCGGCAAGACAATCAACGTCACATGGAAGTACCTTGAAAATCCTTCCGGAAGCACAGTGGATGTTTCGAAAATCAGAGAACTCGGTCAGCAGACTATTTCCGAGGTTACCCCTGCAGCAACGGGAAAAATAGGCATCTCCCTTCTTCAGACACTTACCATTGACCACCGCCGTCTCAACCCTATCGAAGCAACAGTCTATGGTCTGGAGCAGACCTGGAACATGACCGTCACAACAGTCAACGGCTTTGGGAAAATCATTTCAGGAAAGGAGGATTTCCGGAAATCACTTGGCGGCCCGATAAAGATCGCGAAAATTGCCAACCAGAGTGCCGAACAGGGCCTGGGCAGTTTTCTCTACTTCATGGCGCTTCTGTCGATTTCTCTCGCCTTCATCAATATCCTGCCTGTTCCGGCTCTTGACGGCGGTCAGTTTCTCCTTAACGCCATAGAAGGCATTATAGGCCGCGAGATACCATTTGAGCTCAAAATGAGAATTCAACAGGTCGGCATGGCTCTGCTTCTGACGCTCTTTTTATTCATTATCATCAATGATATTATCAACCCCTGATGAAGAGGGGAACGGAGTAAAGGCAGACTATGCTTGAAAAACTTGAAGCGTTAAAGGACAAATACCTTCGGCTTGAAGAACAGCTTTCCGATCCGGAAATCATTGCCGACCAGAAGCGTTTCAGAAAGCTCAACAAGGAATACAGCGACCTGAAAGAAATTGTTCAGGGCTATGATCGCTACAAGTCCAACAAGGTGCAGATCGAAGAGGTACGCAAGATGCTCAAACAGGAAACAGATCCTGAAATGAAGTCTCTTGCACTGGTCGAACTTGAAGAGCTTCAGGAGCTTCAGCCGGAACTCGATCAGCAGTTGAAGCTGCTGCTGTTGCCAAAGGAGGAAGCTGACTCGAGAAACGTCATCATTGAGATCCGGGCAGGAACCGGGGGAGATGAAGCCGCGCTGTTCGCAACGGACCTCTTGCGAATGTACCAGAAATTTGCCGAACGCAAAGGATGGAAATGCGACATGATGGAGTTTAACGAAGCGAGCATTCCGGGAGCATGCAAAGAAGCCATACTGAGTATCAGCGGTCACGACGTCTATGCAACCATGAAGTTTGAAAGTGGTGTTCACCGTGTACAGAGAGTGCCTGAAACAGAAACGCAGGGAAGAATCCACACATCGGCGGCCAGTGTCGCCGTGCTCCCGGAAGCTGAAGATGTCGATATAGAGATCCGCAAGGATGACCTTCAACTCGACACTTTCCGAAGCGGTGGAAAAGGGGGGCAGAACGTCAACAAGGTCGAGACCGCGGTCAGAATAACCCATACCCCGTCAGGTATTGTCGTAGCCTGTCAGGAAGAACGTTCTCAGCTTCAGAACCGCGAACGGGCGATGAAAATGCTGCGGGCCAAACTCTACGACCAGCAGCTTGCCGAAAAAAACAGGGAACGCGCGGATCTGCGAAGATCAATGGTCACGACCGGCGACCGCAGCGCTAAAATCCGTACTTACAATTTCCCTCAGTCGCGAGTAACCGACCATCGCATAGGCTATACCAGCCATGCGCTTCCGCAGATACTCGAAGGGAATCTGGACGACATCATTGAAGCACTCAAGCTTCATGACCAAACTGCCCGCCTTCAGGCAGAAGCCATTTAGCCGGCTTAAATCATCATACGGCCAGCACAGATACAGTATGATCAAAAACATAAAATGTTAGTATAGAGTATGGAAGCACACGGGCATACTAAAGGAGAATACCTGTTTCACGCGGATCTTGAAAAAACCTCTACGTACCTTGCTGATCAGAAAAAGGTGATGGCGTTCAATCCCTTCTGTGAGCATGTAGAAGCAACTGATATCGAGAACATTTACAAATGGCATTTTCAGGTTACTGATCCTCGCGACAATCCTTTTCAGGTCATTTTTTACGTTCAACAGCATGATGAACTGCTGGTCTCGTTACCTGATGACTATCCTTATGAAAGCGAAATAAGCCTTCCCGATGAAATCGTCCAAAAGTATACAACAGGGAAAAAAATTCGCTGGGAACCGTATAAGATGACATATAACGTCAATGACCCGGATAACTATATTTTCGAAGGAAAAGTCAATGCTGAAATGACACTTTTTGAACATCATGAAAACCAGACAACGGTCAATTTTTTAATGGATGTCGATATTACCTTCGAGCTCTATCCGATATTCAGAATATTCCCTGAAAAGATCATAACAACAATGACTAACGCAGGCATGTCTATGATCATGCAGATATCAGCAAACCAGATGTTCCAGAGCATACTCAGCGACTTCAGAAGCATTCACCGCTAAACACAGATCGTTAAGCCAGAAAATCGTGCCAAAAGATTTGCAACAATTCACGACCTTTCGCCGTTTCTCGATCCCGATTGTCAGTGTTTTCTTCCTGATATGGCTGGCTACATGATCAGCGAAGGCATGACGCCTGTCGATGCGCTCTACATGACAATCATTACCCTCAGTACGGTCGGGTTCAATCAAGTGCAGACCCTTTCCGAGGCAGGCCGCCTGTTTGCCCTGGCGCTCATCATCGGAGGAATCAGCCTGTTTTTCTTTACTTTAACCTACGTTGAGCGATTGTTGAGCATGCTGTAGATGCAAGGCACACGGGACGCCGCTGTAGTGGACTACCGCAAGTTCCCTGTAACGAAGCAGATACAGCATGATCGACAATCCCATAGGGTTTCAACACATGCGATTTTTCTGCATTATGGTCGCGCAACCCATCGGGTGAGATGTTCGCTGTGAGAAAATTCAGCATAACGCATTATATGGTATAAAGTTGACAGCATAAAGCATTTGTTGAAACGATCAACTTGGGTTTTAGCAATGTTGCCGTATGCTTCCTTTCAGGTGAATGGCACGCACATTGGGAACCACAAAAGAATCGTCGCATGCTACTGCAACCTCAATGAATCATCACCGCTTCAGGGAAAAACGTTCCGGGAAGCAGACCGCTACAACAACTGTCAGGTTAACGTTGTCAGCTATAAACTTCCGGCAGGAGAAAGACACTCGACCCCGAAACCATCCGAGGTTATGCAGAAAGACGGCACCCGTATCGCGATAGGCCATTTGCCACCTATCCCCACCTTCCAGTCCAAGAAACTAATTGCGACTTGCTTTGTTTTATGTAGTAGGTGAAACAGCATGGTTTCACTATCTGCAACGTACGTTTTGCGATAATCAAACAGGGTGAATCATGACCAGAAAAAGTGATTTTATGGACAAGATTTTCGAGCAGATGAATACCCGGGATGCACAGATCGACAAACTCAGGGTTCAGATTGAAGAAACATCTACCGATCTCAAGGAAGAGTATCACAAAACGCTGAACAAGCTTAAGGAACAGAAAACCCCCTTCAACTCCATGATCGCATCGTAAAAAGAATTTTCTCTCTCCTGACATTGTTGTAAGAACATCAAGGGTGGCCATACATGGCAAACTCCCCTGGTGAAGTGCTCATCACAAGTAGCGGATCCTGACAATGAGAAACATAGTCTATACCGGAAAAGGCGGCGTCGGCAAAACCACAATCGCAGCAGCTACGGCGTTGAAAGCCGCCACAATGGGCTACAAAACGCTTGTTATCTCTACAGACCCGGCGCACAGCCTGGGTGACTCATTCGACAGAGAGCTCGGATCGTCACCTGTAGCGATCGCAGACAATCTTTACGGTCAGGAGGTCAGTGTCTATGGCGACCTGTCGCTTAACTGGGAAATAGTACGTGAGCATTTCGCCCACCTGATGGAAGTCCAGGGGATCAAGGGCATCTACGTCGAAGAGATGGGGGTTCTGCCCGGCATGGAAGAACTTTTTTCGCTTTCCTACATCAAGAAGTACAACGAATCAGATGATTATGACCTTCTGGTGGTAGATTGTGCTCCCACAGGGGAAACCCTGCGCCTGCTCTCTATCCCTGAAACCTTCGGCTGGATGCTCAAGCTCATGCGGAACATGGAAAAGTACGTTGTAAAACCGCTTATCCGCCCTATATCCAAGCGTGTCGGCAAACTGCACGATGTCGTCCCTGAAGAGGATGTCTATAATCAGGTTGATCATCTCTTTTCCTCTGTCGAGGGAATCATCGATCTTCTTTCAGACGGCAGCAAAACAACTGTCCGTCTGGTTATGAATCCGGAGAAAATGGTCTTAAAGGAAACCATGCGTGCCCTGACCTACCTCAACCTCTACGGGATAACGGTTGACCAGATAGTGGTAAACCGCGTTCTTCTCGATGAGGTTGACGGGAAGTTCCTGAGTGAATGGAAAGAGATACAGAAAAAATATCTGGATCAGATCGACAGGACTTTTTCGCCGATACCGATCATACAGGTACCCTTTTTCAGACAGGAAGTCGTTGGCCTCGACATGCTGGAAAAAGTGGGGGAAATAGTCTACAGAGATTCCGACCCGCTTGATATCCTCTACCGTGAAGAGCATGTCAACATCAAAAAACAGGATGAAGGTCACTACATCATGAAACTGCGCGCCCCGTTTATCTTCGATAACAACATGGAAGCCAATATCGTGCAGGTAGGGGAATTGATGACCGTACGCATCGGGAACTACCAGAAAGGCGTTATACTCCCCGCCTTTCTTGCCGGACTCCGTGTCAGCAGCGCAAACTATAAAGAGAAATGGCTTGTCGTTGAATTCAAAAAGAAGGAAAAAGACGCAACGAAGTCTGAATGACGCTCTGATAATCACTTCCGGCAGTCACTCTCCGTCAGGCTCAAAATCAAGCACGATCGAGTTCATACAAAACCTCTTTCCGGTAGGAGGGGGGCCGTCATCGAAGACATGGCCGAGATGTGCACCGCAGCGTCCGCAGATCACCTCTGTCCTCACCAGCCCATGCGAGGTGTCAGGCTGATAGAAAATACTCTTCTCGCGTACCGGCTCGAAAAAACTCGGCCAGCCGCAGGTATCGGCAAATTTCGCATCTGAGCGAAACAACGCATTACCGCACGCCGCACAAAAATAGCTCCCCCTGCCTTCAAAATCCAGGAATTTCCCTGAAAACGCCTGTTCGGTCTCTTTTTGCCGTGCGACCCGGTAGACCTCTTTCGTCAAGACCTTTGCCCAGACCGAATCCGGCAGATCGAGCGTTGTTGTATCTGTTCTCGAATAGTAGGGGTTACCCGGTTTTTCCTGTTTTGAAATCATGGAATCATCCTTTTCGTTTTCAGGAAAGGTGGCTCCGCCGCAACCTGCCAGTAGAGCTGGAAGCATCAGCAAAAGAAAAAGCACTGCTTGTGGAGCTTTAAGACATCTGACAGTACTATGCATACTCAGCCCTCCCATGGTTGTATTGCGTAGTCGCTGAAGCTCTTTAATAAAATTAGAAAAAAAATGTAGCTTCCTGTGACTATCTGAACACAGGTGTAACGCATATGAAAATCCCGGGAAAATCTTTTCTCATAGCGGCTCTTTTGCTTGCATGCATTCTCTTTCCGTTCCAGCGTAAGGTAACCGCAAAAACCTATTATCACGTTACTCTGAAAGCATTTCTGGACCCTCATGATGTATCGGCAGTGGAGTGGGCATGGGTAACGCTTGTTGCAATCCCGAAAAATGAGGCGTATCCCGAAGAAGCAGCTCTGGCGGAAAGCTATGGAGGTTCGCTTCGCGGAAGCGTGCTTGCCTTCGTCCGCGCTGCAGCCTGGAGGTCTGAGCACCGCTACACCATTGAAAAGCGCTGTAAGGACAGGCCTGCAGAAATGAAAATCTCATGGAACGAAAGCTGGAACGATAGCGTATATGCGATGGGAGGCCTGGATAATCCGAATAATCCTGACGAGCTGCATTTCGGGTTTACCACCAGACCCATCTTTTTGCAGAACAAACGCTGGTTCGATCCGATGAGCAGAAGCTATGCCGCACTCGGCCCGGTCCGGCTGGAAGGAGAAGCTGCAGAAGAGATCAGAGGGAATTTCATCCTCCGCCCTGTGAACTACCGCGATGCCTTGAAGCATTACAATTTCTGCGGAAAACAGTGGGTAGAGCAATACCGCTCCGAGTTCAACCATTTCCACCTGCATGAAGAGTTCTATGACGACGATAATGAAATATTCAATCAGACCATCGGGAAGAAACATATCGTCTACCAGGTGCTCCGAACCTCGTCAAGAATACACCCTAACTGGAAACAGCAGAGAATGTAGTCAATGATGCCTATCCATATCTGGGGGAAGAAGACTGTTTTGTGATTTTGCTGGATCCCGGAGACAAACAGTTAAACTTATTCGCGGGTTATTTTTTTTGTAGATTATTTTCCTGTCATTTTTCTGGTTATTGTTTATCCGAACAAAAAAGAATGAGTGTTACAAATATACTGGTAATCGGTTTGGGAGGAGTAGGGCTCCATGTTGCGCAGCGCCTTGTTCATGATGGATACGGTGTTACGGTAATCGAATCGAGCCCCCAGCTGATCAACAGCGTTAACGACAAGATCGACGCGAAAATCATTGAGGGAAACGCCATGGAGCTTGCCTGCTGGAAGCGGGCAAAAGCAGAAACCATGGATCTCATGATAGCCGTTACCAATGAGGACTCGGTCAATATGATAGCCTCCATCATCGCTGACCGGTTCGGCATTCCGCGTAAAATTGCCCGTGTCCGTTCCCCCGAATACGGTTATGAAAACTCGTTTCTCAACAAAAGCGATTTCAAAATCGATCTGGTCATACACCCCGAAGAACTGGTTGCGCAGGAAATGGCACGCCTTGTCATGCGGGCCTCGGCAAACGACGTCGTCGACATCGGTGAAGGCGAGATGAAGGTTGTCGCCATGCGCGTCAGCCAGGACAGTCCGGTGGTCAACAAGACACTGAAAGAGATTGCCCTTCTGCACAATGATTTTCAGTTCAAGATCGTTGCCGTTGCACGAGGCATCGCCACCATTATTCCGGGCGACGATGACACAATTCTTACAAACGACCAGATCTTCATCATGCTGAACGGCAAGAACCTGTCGCGGCTGATGAATCTCATGAACGTTCGCGAACAGAGCATTCACAAGGTCATGATCGTCGGCGGCGGTATGGTTGGTGCCCGGGTGGCCAAGCTGCTCGGCAAAACCGTAAAAATAACACTCATAGAAAATGACAAGGAGCATGCAGAAGAGCTTGCCTCTTCGCTGAACAACACCGATGTTCTGCTTGGTGACGGAACCGACGTCAATGTCATGGTGCTTGGCGGGCTGATGGAAATGGACAGCTTCATTGCAACAACAGGCAACAATGAAACAAACATCATCAGCTGCCTGCTGGCCAAACACATCATGAACAGAACCAATGTAGACGCCAATGCCACAGTTGGAAAAACCATCGCGCTGGTAAAAAAAGAGGACTATCTGGTTCTGGCGTCAACTATCGGTCTCGACGTTGCTCTGAACAAAAAGATCTCTGCCGCCGATGAAATCATGAAGTTTATCAGAATGGGGGAATTGTTCTCACTTGCCCATCTTCACGGTGTCGACGCAGAAGTCATTGAGCTTGCCGCATCACCAAGGTCCCAGATCACAAAAAAGCCCCTGAAAAAAATGCGAACCATGCTGCAGGACAAACAGATTCTCATTGCCGGTGTCGTGCGTGACGGGCTATGCGAACTGACGGATGAACACACGGTTATCGAACCGAACGACCTTGCTGTCGTGGTTTCAGCGACCAAGAGCCTCAAGGACGCACGCGAGCTTTTCAATTAATACCATCACAATGAAACCCGTCTTCGCTCAATGAATTTTCCAGCGATATCTCACGTTCTGGGCGCTCTTCTCATGTTTATCGGCAGCACCATGCTCCTGCCCCTTGCCTGCGCCCTGATATACAATGACGGTGATGCTCTCTCTCTGTTGATATCAATGGGGGTAACGGTCTCCATAGGATTTCCCTTCTGGTGGAGTTTTCGAAAATACCGTGACCTGACGCTGAAAGACGGCCTTTTCATTGTCACGTTCGGCTGGATCCTCGTCTCATCTGTTTCAGCGTTGCCGTTCATGCTACACGGTACCATACCATCGTTTACCGACGCTTTTTTTGAAATGATGTCCGGCTACACAACCACCGGTGCAACCATTCTCGACGACATCGAATCAGTCCCTCACGGCCTGCTTTTCTGGCGAAGCACGACCCACCTCATCGGAGGCATGGGCTTTATCATGGTCACCATCATCATTCTCCCCCTCCTCGGTATAGGAGGGATGCAGCTCTACAAGGCGGAAGCCGATCCCGGTCAGGTCATAACCGGCGAAAAGTTTCTCCCTCGCGTCAAGCAGACCGCCGTGTGGCTCTGGGGAATCTACCTTGCCCTGATTCTCATCCAGTCACTCCTGCTCTGGATAGGAGGCATGCCTGTTTTCGACTCTCTCTGTCACGCTTTCGGCACGGTTTCCACTTCCGGTTACTCGACAAAGAACAGCAGTATCGGCTATTACGACAGCGCATGGATCGACTGGATAACCATCATTTTCATGTTTCTCGGGGGCATGGCCTTCATGATGCATTACCATATCCTGAAAAAGGACTGGGAACCCGTCCGTAACAACACGGAAATACGCTGGTACATCGGTTTTGTCGTGTTTATCAGCTTGCTTGCCACACTGATTCTCTGGGCTACCGGAAGCTATAGCGGATTCTTCGATTCCATACGCCATGCAACCTTCCAGGTTGTTTCAATCCTGACAACAACCGGATTTACCACCGCAGACTATGAGCTTTGGCCTCAGTCTGCACAGATGCTTCTCATGATCGCCTGCTTCATCGGTGCGTGTGCGGGCTCGACCACCAGCGGCATCAAGGTGGTGCACTACGAAATCATCTGCAAATACCTCTACGCCAACGGCAGGAAGTTCCTGCAGCCTTTAGCCGTAGTGCCGATAAAGATCAACCAGAAAAATGTAGCCTCTTCCGTCGTAACACTTGCAGTCAGTTACTTTATTCTCAACATCTTTATGATCTTTGTGGGCAGTGCGATCATGACCCTGATCGACGACATGGATTTCTTCAGCTCCATGAGTGCGGTTATCTCTGCGCTTTTCAACATAGGGCCCGCCTTTGGAGAAGTTGGCCCGACGCACACCTTTTCCCATGTCTCAACCGCAGGCAAATGGTTTCTTTCCTTCAATATGCTTACCGGACGCCTTGAGATGTTCACCGTCATGGTGATGTTCTACCCGTCCTTCTGGAAAAAGTAATTCAGCACAAGTCAAAGGTCAAAAGGGAAAAGGCAAAAACAAGAAAGAGCTGTTATAGGCAGAATCGCTTTATTTCGAGTGTTTCAAGGCTTCCTTGTCTTTTACTTTTGACTTTTGATTTTTTCCCTTTGACTTCATCAACTGGTTTCAAAACATCAACTATCTTTTCAACTGCGCATAAGATGTTCGTCGTTCGTATGGCCCGACGTATCCCAACCGAGGTTTTTATCCTTGTGCAGCTCTTCCCGTTCATCCATCATCAGCTGTTCGAGATCCTCGATCCTCTGTTTGGTCGCACGGATAAGTTCCTTTTTATCATGCCGCATTTCCGCAAGCTCATACACGTGGTTCTCTTCATGCCGTCGAAACGTATTCATTGCTCTTCTGACGTGATACTTGCGATGTCCCAGTCGGCTCAATGCATCACCACCGATACGTAAAGCGGAATCAAGAGTGTCGAGATATATTTTACTGACGCCCATGTCGATCAGTTCGTAGGAATCGTCCCACCCGCTTGCGCGGGCTATTATCTCAAGATGAGGAAAATATTTCCGTGCTGTTCGGGCGATTTCCACCACCTTTTCTGTGTTATCCTCGGCAATAACAAGCAATTCCGCCTCGGCAGCCCCTGCAGCCTCCAGAAGACCGCTGCGTGAAGCGTCTCCATAAAACACCTGCAAACCCATTTTTCGAAGCAGCTCAACATTATCAGGATCCGCGTCAAGATAGGTCGCCTCCTCGTCATTGGCCTGCATAAACCTGCCGACAACACTGCCTACCCTGCCAAATCCTGCAACAATGACACGGCTCCTTTTATCAATCCTGTCAGGCACTTTTTCAGGCATCTCTTTTGTCCCGAACCTCGGTTGAATGAGCTTTTCGTTCAGCAGAACGAGCATAGGCGTCATAGCCATACTCAATGCCACAACCGCGATAAGCGGATTGACCAGCGATGCCTCAAAAACACCATTGTTGAGACCGAATGAGAAAAGGACAAAAGCAAACTCTCCCCCCTCAGCGAGCGCAAGAGCAAAAAGAAGTATGTTGTCAAAACTCATTCTGAACACCCTGCCGATGGCAGCAAGTATGAGGAACTTCAGAATTATGAGCGCAGCAACCAGTTCGAGTATAACCAGAGGATTGGATGCTATGACAAGAAAATCAATCGATGCCCCCACGGAAATAAAGAAAAGCCCCAGAAGCAGGCCCTTGAATGGTTCAATATTTGTTTCCAGTTCATGGCGGTATTCGCTCTGAGCGAGAACAACGCCCGCGATGAACGCGCCAAGGGCCGGACTGAGACCAACCATGCCCATGAGTACGGTGATGCCTATGACAAGAAGCAGGGCTGCTGCCGTAAACATCTCCCTGAGCCTGGTTAGTGCAATAAGACGAAACGCCGGATTGACAAGATATCTCCCCGCAAGAATAATCCCCGCAACCACCCCGAGTACGGCAATAGTCTGTCCCCAGATCGGCAGCCCGTCCATCCAGGCCTGGAACGCCTGAGTAGCTCCTTCGCCATGCGCTTCATGTACAGCAGCATGACCTGTTGCGAGCAGGGGAAGCATCGCCAGAATGGGAATAATCGCGATATCCTGAAAAAGCAGTACCGAAAAGGAATTCTGCCCGCCGTCAGTCTTCATCAACCCTTTTTCATGCAGCGTCTGAAGCACAATAGCGGTCGATGATAACGCCAGAACAAGGCCGAGAGCCAGAGAAGTCTTCCACTGCAACCCGAACATAATCGCTATTGCCATCACGATCAGTGCGGTAGTAAAAACCTGCGCGCCGCCCATGCCGAAAATAGAACCTTTCAGCTTCCAGATCATAGAGGGCTTCAACTCGAGTCCGATCAGAAAAAGCATCATGATAATCCCGAACTCCGCGAACTGCATCACATTCTGCCCTTCCTCCCCGATCAGACCAAGAACAAACGGACCGATGATAATCCCGGCGATCAGATAGCCCAGCACAGATCCAAGCCCGAGCTTTTTGGCTACAGGAACCGAAACGACTGCCGCGGTGAGATAGACAAATGCCTGGAAAAAAAAGCCTCCTTCATGCATAAAAAACAGATCTGAACAGGTTAACTGAATCGCTCGTTGAGATACTCCTGAGCGTCCCTTGAGGCAGGATCGAAGGATTCATCAGCGAGCATCCTCAACATAGCCTGGTAATGTTTCGCATGCTCATCGATGCTCTTCTGCTTCATCACATTGGTGCCGTGAATAACATAGGGCGGCAGATACCGCATCCCGCACAGACGCGCTATCTGCTCAAGAGGAACCAGCAGCTCCTTCATGGTGTGCCGGTTGTACCCTTCTCTGGAGTAGGATGCTTTACTGCCGCCAGTCGTAACGATATGGCATGCCCACTTCCCCTTCAGCGCGTTACCGTTCCGGCCGAAAGCCCATCCGTGAACAAGGACCAGGTCCATCCACTCCTTCAGGAGCGCGGGCATGCCGAAAAGAATAAACGGATACTGAAAGAGAACAAGATCGTGTTCTTTGAGCAGCTCCTGCTCAGCTTTCACATTGATATCCATATCCGGATAGAGCTCATACAAATCATGAAAGGTCACCCCTTCAATTGCTCCGACCTCTTCAATCAGCTTGCTGTTCACCCGCGACTTTTCCAGAGCGGGATGTGCAAAAACTATCAGAATCTTTCTCAATACCACCGTATTTTACAATTACCTGTAGTGAGCGATTGTTACAGATGAAGATACTTTACTCCTGCCTTTTCTTCATGAACTTTCAGACTTATTACCGTAACTTTCAAAAAAACCTGACGTCCCAGTCACACGGCAGGAGCTTCGAATAAAAACAACAATAACAACCATGGCCAATACAGAAAAAAAAGGGGGATTTTTCTCAAGATTCAAAAAAGACAGCACCATCGAGCCTCCGGAAAAGCCACCGGAAGCCGCTCCCGCAAAACAGACCAAGCCGACAGCAAGCGCGCCATCCCCTGCAAAGACAGCACCAGCCGAGGACATTTCCGAACAAACCCGCAGTGACGTCCTTGAACCTGTTGATACAGCGGCATCAATAGAAGCCTTTTTTAAAACAATGCTGAGCCTCAGCGTCGAGCACCTTAAAATGGCTGACAACACAATCAAGGCCGCCACCGAAAACCTGGACAAACTGACGGATAGCCTTAAAGGAAAACAGCAATAGAAGCCTATGTCCCTTGACGACGCACGACTGTTTATTGACCGGGTAAGATCAGATGATGATTTTTCGACACGACTCTCTCAAACAGAAACTATTGAAAATCGTCTTCGGATCGCCAGAGTGGAAGGATTTGAGTTCACCATCGAAGAGTTCGAAAATGCTCTTGTTTACTATGGCGGCGAGCTCATGAACCCTCGTCTTGCCCGGTTAATCCATTCCGACACCGGCTAACTGCACCAGCCGGACGTAAAGCAGACCGCTGGTTCATGAGACGTGCGTTTACCGCAAAAAATGAGCCGAGACTAAGAAAAAACAGATCTTCGCCTTATTTCGGGTCAACTGAACAATTAGACGGCTATGGAATAGTGAGCAAAAAGCCCGGTTTCAGCACTTCCGCTCTTTTGGCTCATTATGTCCCTCCAGACGAATTTCAGAAGCCCCAGAGAGCCGTATTCTGCCATTTTGGCGGCAGACAACAACAACAAGCTTCCGATTTGACGTAAAAACTGAACCTCCAGCAACTTCTGCAGGTTCATGACAAAAATGCTCAGCGACACCATCGTTGCGCTGGTGCTCGGCAGCTTGCCTTTGATACACTGCATGCTGAACTTTCTCTTGGCCTGCCCGAATTTCCCCTCAACGGCGTTTCGGATTCCCTCATCCAGCTTGATCCGCCGTTTCCGTTCTGCCTATAATCACTTATATGATAATAACTTAAAACTTATTCAGCAGACCCTGTTTCCGTCGGGACGCCTGCTTTGCCGCACCGGCAAGCTTTCCGCCATAATGACCGAGCAGCGTCACCACCGGAAGCGTCGCGAGCAAAAGCACGATGTAGACCCAGTGCAACCAGTCATTCTGGAACATGATATCCGGAAAAGAAAGACGGAGCGCGACAGTAGTAACGACAAGCAGAAACAGCACAATCGACAGCTTGATTTTTTTCAAAAAGACCGGAGCCTTGGCCCTCTTGTAATTTTTAGTCCAGTCATGAATACCGGAGAAAAAAGAGACCGGTACGGCAAACAGCACAATAATAATAAGATGCTCGACCGTACGCTCAAAAAAAGGGTCGCTGAAAGGCAGTGTAAGAAGCAGATACAATACCGCTACGGGAATAAGCCCGTTACTGAAATGCGCCGCGACAGGATGAAGAAAAAACGTGTTCTTCATTTCCTTGAGCAGACTTTTCTTGCCAGCCATCAAAAAAACCCCCTTTTACTATTGGTTTATCCCTCACTGAAAGTTCATGGATAACAATGTAACACCTTTCAATCAAAAACACTTCGGCAAGAACCCAGAGATCAGCCCTGCTGTATTTATTTTCTGCTACGTATCCCTGCGCTCGCCGAGCTCATCTGTCTTTGTTTTTTCCCAGAGAGGCACCTTGTTGAAATATGCCGCCCTGCCGATAATGTGGGCGGCAACCGGGGCCGTAAGAAACAGAAAGACGATAATCGCGACGGCGCGGGAAGCGATGCCGAAATCCTGCCAGTATATGCCCGTACCGATAAGTACCAGTCCGATACCCAGCGTCGAGGCCTTGGTGGTTGCCGACATGCGGGTATAGAGATCGGGCATTTTCAGGATACCGATTGCTGAAAGGAGAATAAACAGTGTACCCAGCAAGAGAAAGATGCCGCTTAGAATTTCAATCATGTTTTTGCCTCCTGCCGAGGTAATAACCGAACGCCACCGTCCCGAGAAACGCCAGAAGCGCCACAATGATACCGACGTCCAGAAATGTCGTAGTGTTTTTCTGAATCGAATAGACCGCTATGAAAGCAATGGCATTAGCCGAAAGAAGGTCCAATGCCACAATTCTGTCCTCAATGCCCGGGCCGATCACCAACCGTAGAAAAATGATCAGAATTGAAAGACCGATAATGAATACTGAAGCCTGTACGGCCCATTCTATAAAGCTCATCGCATCACTCCTATCAATCGTTTTTCCAGTCCGTTTTTCAGCTCACGGCGAAACCCATCTGCATCCGTGACATAGAGAGCATGCACGTAGAGAATTTTCCTGTCAGGAGAGACATCGAGGCTCAGCGTTCCCGGAGTAAGGGTCACCAGGTTGGCGAACAGCGTGATCTCGATATCGCTTTGCACATCGAGGGGCACCGCGATAATGCCCGGTTCCATGTAGTCCTTGGGCGTCACGATGTCAAAAGCAACCTTCAGATTTGCCTTGATCAGTTCCTTCAGGAAGTAGAGCACAAACATGATCACCAGCGGGATCTTCCTGAAATATTTCGTATCGCCCCACGCGAAACGGGAGAGCCAGAGTATCAGATAACCGACGATCATACCCCCGGTGAATGTTCCGGCGCTGACCTCTCCAACGAGCAGCATCCAGGCGATTGCCAGCAGTATGTTGAAAAGAAACAGGTTCATGGACGTTCCCCCAGTACCGCCTGAATGTAGTTCCCCTGATCAAGCAGTTCGACAGCCGCGCTCTGGACAATCACGAAAAACGGTTCGAACCAGAACCCGAACACGACCGTAACAGATCCGAGTATGACTATCGGCACTACCATCGCCACTTTCTTCATGCTCGAAATGAGCAGATATCCCTCATCTTCAACGCTGCCCTCTCCCCGTGGATCGTCTTTCCAGAACGCCTCATTCCAGATCTTGATCATGGAATACAGGGTCAGCATGCTGACAAAGAGAGCAATACCGACCAGCAGATAGTGCTCCGAATCAATTCCCGCCTTTATCACAACGAACTTTGCCCAGAACCCCGACAGGGGAGGAATACCGGCAAGCCCCAGAGCAGGAACGAGAAACAATACCCCCAGCATCGGATAAAAACGGTAGACCCCGCCAATCCTCCTGAGATCCCAGGATCCTTTCAGGCGGTTGACAAGCCCGCTTATATAGAAAAGATTTGTTTTGGCGACAATATTGTGAACAATGTAGAAGAGTGCTCCTGCGATGGCGAGCGGAGACTGAATCGCCAGAGCGAAAATCATATAGCCTATCTGGCTGATAATATGAAAAGAGAGCAGCTTGCGCATATCATATTGCGCTACCGCTCCCAGCACTCCTACAACCATCGTAAACGCTGACAAGACAAGCAGGAGCTGATGGATCAAGGCGGCTTCCTCATGGATGAGGACCGTAGTAAACATCCGCATGATCGCATACACTCCCACTTTCGTCAGGAGACCGGCAAAAATGGCAGAAACAGCAACAGGTGGTGTGTGATACGAGGCTGGCAGCCAGAAGAAAAGCGGAAAGATCGCAGCCTTGATCCCGAAAGTGATCATGAAGAGCACCGCGACCACTGAAAGCAGATCCTTGTGACCGAGCATGGGAATCCTGACGGCAAGATCGGCCATATTGAGCGTACCTGCAATACCGTAGAGAATACCGACCGCGGCAAGGAAGATCGATGAGGAAAGCAGATTCAGCGTCACATACTTCATCGCACCTTCAAGCTGCTCAGGCTTTCCCCCGAGAACAAGCAGAACAAAGGATGAGATAAGCATCACCTCGAACCAGACATAGAGGTTAAAGATATCCCCCGTCAGGAACGCGCCGTTGATACCCATCAGCAACAGTTGCAGCAAAGGATGATAGAAAAAATGCTCCTTGTCTTTATCGATGGTTCCAAGGGAATAGAGCGCGGTGGTGAAACCGATCAGCGCGGTGGCTACCACCATAATCGAAGAGAGCATATCGGCTACCAGGGAAATGCCGAAAGGCGCTTGCCAGCCTCCGATCTGCAACGAGAGAATTCCCCCTGACTGAACGTTGCCGAGCATAACCAGCGACACACCGAGCATGAGGGCTGTCCCTGCCACATTCAGGAAGCGGTGCAAAACCACCAACCTGCGGAAGAAGATCATGACCACCGCAGTGCACAGAGGAAGCAGTATGGGCAACATGATAATCCTGCTCATAGCTCTTCTCCGGGAAGTTGGTCAGTGCTTTTCATCTTGTCCAGATCCTCCGTACCCACCGTCTGATAGGTACGTTTGAAGAGTACAATCGTAAATGCCTGCACACCGAACCCGATCACTATAGCAGTCAGTATCAATGCCTGGGGCAGCGGATCGGCGAATGGCTCCGTGAACCCCTCCATCCCTTCCGGCACAAAGGCAGGAGCTCCCTTGGTAAGTCGCCCAACGGTAAAGATCATCAGGTTGGCCGCATGCCCAAGGAAGATCAGTCCGAAAATCACCTTGACCATGCTTCTCCTCAGGATAAGATAGGTCCCTGCGGCATAGAGCACGCCTATAATGACGGCAAGCAGAAAAGTCATAACCGGTCCTCCTCCGCAAGTGAAAAGATGATAGTCAGCGCAATGCCCAGAACAAGGAAGTACACGCCGAGGTCGAACAGAAGTGGTGAGCCCACCTTGCCTATCAGAGGAATTCCTGTATTGATCCAGACCCCTGTCATAAAAGGGTTCCCCGCAACCAGCGAAGGGAAGGTACTTGCTATGGCGATCAGGAGACCGGCAGCCATGATCCTGAGCGGATCAAAACGGACAATGGTTCTTGCCGCATCGATGCCGTTGGCAATAAAATAGAGCGCATATGCAGCGGCAGCGACAAGGCCACCGGTAAAGCCGCCTCCCGGTTCGTTATGCCCGCGCAGCAGAAGAAACACCGAGAACATCAGCAGTAGAATCAGCAGATAACGGGATGCGGTGGCAAGTATGACGGAATACATGATCACTCCCTCCCTTGCGGTTTCAATTTGAGCAGGGCGAAGACGCCAAGCGCGGCAACCGCAAGCACCGTGATCTCCCCCAGCGTGTCGATCGCCCTGAAATCAACAAGGATGACATTGACCACATTATGGCCCTTGCCGTAAGGAACACTGGCTTCAGCAAAATATCGCTTCAGTTCGGACGAAAGTTCGAACGACGTGGCAAAAAGTACCGTAAGGGTCATGAACACTCCGACGCACGTTGCTATCAGAGAATCTCTCACCCTGTTGGACGAGCGGGAAAGTTTCAGGAAACGGGGGAGCCTGTAGAGCACCAGCACGAACAGGATTACATTGAGCGTCTCAATCGCGAATGTCGTCAGAGCCAGATCGGGCGCACCGTAAATCACGAAAATGATACCGATGGAAAAACCCAGTGCGCCGAGCGCAACGATCGATTTCAGTCTTGACCTGGAGGTAATCAGAAGAAACGTTGAAACAAGAATAATGAACGCCAGTGCACCTTCGTAAAAAGTAATCGAAAAGTCAGGGGTAATGATTAATTCTTCAACCGCCTGATAAAAAGCAAATGAGGCCAGAGATAGAGCAGTTACCAGAATGACGATGATATAGTTGCGCAGGTATCCATTCTGCACAATCCGGGTCTGCAGCGTCGCAAACGACAACAGTCCAGCCATAGCACCATCATACCACGCAGAGGGCTTGATGACAGCCGGCAACGAAACATGCTTCATCCTGTCAGCCACCCTTCCCCGAATCAGATAGACGAGTCCGCCAAGCAAAAGCGTTACAAAGCTTAGCAGCAGCACAAGGTTGAAACCTTCCCATATCGAGATTTTCAGGCTAAGCTTTTCAGACAAAATGCTCTGTGCCGACTGTTCGAGCATAGTGGCGATAAAAAAGTCGGGGAAAAGCCCGAAAAGCAATCCCAGAACCGCAAGCAGGGCAGGACCGATAAGCATCTTGAGCGGAGCCTCTTCCGGCTGCTTCGGCGTCGGAAGCATGGCCCCCCAGAAGGGCTTGAATCCAACAAGCAGCGTTATCATCACAACAAAAGCATTGGCAAACAAAGCTGCCACGATGAGAAAACCTCCCCAGTACTCCAGTCCGAGAATAGCTTTATAGACAGTTTCCTTACCGATAAACCCGACCAGAGGAATCACGCCCATCATGGAAAACGACGCCAACCCTGCCGTAAAGGCTGTCACCGGCATCAGTTTGCGTAACCCCCCAAGTTTCGTCACGTCTCGTGTTCCTGTCGCATGGTCGAGTGTGCCCGCGACAAGAAACAGCGTGCCCTTGTAGAGCGAATGCGCGATGATGTAGATAAAAAACGCCTTGATGGCTAGCTCCGAACCAATGCCGAGCAGCATGACGAGAGTTCCCAGCACAGACAGGGTAGAGTAGGCAAGCAATTTTTTCAGGTCGGTCTGCCTGAAGGAGAGCAGAGCAGTAAAGAGCATGGTCGATGCCCCCGCTATCAGTACCGTATCCTGCCAGACCGGCGTGCCGCCGATCTCGTGGTTCATTCTTGCTATCAGGTAAATGCCGGCCTTGACCATCGTTGCCGAATGCAGGTAGGCGCTGACAGGAGTGGGCGCCTCCATGGCGTTGGGAAGCCAGAAATGGAAAGGGAACTGCGCCGACTTGGTAAACGCGCCGATCAGGAGCAGAACAACGATAGCGGGATAAAGACTATGAGCGGTAATCACGCCGTTCATATCATAAAACGAAGAGATCTCGAAACTCCCCGTCACCCGATAGAGCATTATGATCCCCACAAGCAGCGCAAGTCCCCCGCCACCCGTAACAAGGAGAGCCTGCAATGCCGATTTCCTTGACGCCTCCTTATGATGCGTGAAGCCTATCAGGAGAAAGGAGCTGATGCTTGTCAGTTCCCAGAATACAAACATCAGGAGCATGTTGTCCGACAGCACGAGTCCCAGCATCGAGGTCATGAAGATGCCGATATACACATAAAACCTGCCGGTTTGCACATACGCCTTCATATAGGCTCCCGCATAGAGAAACACCGCTGCACCGATCAGGGTGATGATCAGCGCAAAAGTCATGCTCAGGCCGTCGAGAACAAAAGAAAAGTTGATCCCCAGAGAAGGCACCCACGGGACCGACTCCCTGAGAACTTCGCCGGCGGCAATCGTCGGATATTTCGACAAAAAGCCGAAAAACATGAACAGGGGAAACACCACGGCAATCCAGCCGAAATTCTCCCTGAACCGTTTATACAGCAACGGCGCGATCGCCGAGGCAAGAAATCCTATAACTAACAGAATCAGCATGTTTTCACACTCACATTATAGAAGCGGATCAGCCTGAAATAACCCCCGGATGCTCCCGTTTGTTCCCTGAAGAGGGGCAAATGCGTCAGCTTCAGGAACCTGAACAGCAATTGAACACCACCCTCTTCAGTGATCAGCAAATCCGATTCAGAGCAGGCTGCCCTGGCAGCTCGATCCTGCCCCGGCACTGCAGCCATAGCAGTGCTGACCGACGGCGATCTTTCTCCGGCGCAGGAGTTTCTCATCGAACTCGCTGATATGACCGGGAGAAGGAGAGAGCAAAGAGGTCTGCAGCATCTGGTTGAAATCGCAGTCATAGAGGACACCGTCCCAGCCGACCGAAACGGTGCTGCGGCACATCAGATTTTTCACCGCCTGAGGACTGAAGTTCTCCACAAGCAGGTTCATATACTCGCAGAAACGACCCTCATCAAGCAGGGTTTCAAGAAACCTGCTGATCGGCATATTCGTGATCGTATAGAGATGACTGAAGTCGATACCGAACGTCTCGAGCAACCTGTTTTTGTAATCGACTTCAAGCGCCTGTTGCTCTCCCGGCAGGGAAGGCCCTCCGGGGTTGTAGACAAGGTTCATCTCGAGACCGCTCCCCTCTTTTCCGTAGCCGATCGCATTGAGCGTTTTCAGCGCCTCGATCGAACGATGGAACACGCCTTCACCCCTCTGGGCATCCACGTTCTCTTGTGTATAACAGGGAAGCGACGCGATGAGCTTCACGCGGTTTTCCCTGAAGAGCTCCGGGAAGTGACTGTATTTTTCGCCTGAAACAAGAATCACGAGATTGGTCCTGACGAAAATATCACCATCCGGCATGCGCTTTCTCGCCTCCCGGATAAACCAGGGAAGTTCAGGATTCATCTCCGGCGCTCCTCCGGTAATATCAAGCGTCCGGATAGCGCTGCTTTTCGAAATCGCCTCAAGGCAGTCCCGCATGGTTTCCCGGCTCATCATCTCTTTCCGGTCAGGCGCCGCGTCGACATGACAGTGACGACAGAAGAGATTGCAGCGGTAACCGGTATTCACCTGAAGCACCGTGATAGCTTCAGCGCAAAGCGGGGCATCACCCGTACCGGCAAGCTTCGACTGGAACCTCTCGATGCCGCAGTCCGTTTTTTCAAGCACCCGCACCTGCTCCGGCGCTTCGGCCAGCGAACTCATTCTTTTGTGCAATGAGATTTTTGTTTCCATGACAGTTCTGAACTTGTAAGCGTTTTCCGCATGTTGAACATGACACAACGATTGCTCTTGATCAGCATTCGACCAATATAGCGAGTTATCATGACGTTTTATGAGCACTCGAACCGCTCATGACAATTTTTCGAGGTTCCTTTATGAAAAGAAGAGCTTCTTTCAAAATAATGCAACATGGTTCTCTGAACAGATAAAAGACAAAGACAGATATCGTATGTTGCAGACTGTACCAGGCAATCACTTTGACAGAAAGAAATCCATGACGAACGAACCGCGGCAACCCGTACCCGATAAAGCGCTTTTCGATACCCTGCACAAGGTGTTCGGATTTCATTCGTTCAGGCCGAATCAGGAGAACATCGTGCGGGCGATCCTCGACGGGAGGGACGTGTTCGCCGTCATGCCGACCGGCGGCGGCAAATCGCTCTGCTACCAGCTGCCGGCGGTACTGCTTTCCGGAACATGCGTGGTGATCAGCCCGCTGATCGCGCTCATGAAGGACCAGGTGGACGGAGCGAGAGCCAACGGCATCCGGGCGGCATACCTGAACAGCTCCCTCTCGCCTGAAGAACAGGCGTCCGTGCAGCAGGAGCTGCTTTCAGACTCGCTGGACCTGCTCTATGTCGCGCCGGAACGGTTCCGTCTCGAGCATTTCCAGAAGCTGCTCGGAGAGGTGAACATCAGCATGGCGGTTGTCGATGAAGCGCACTGCATTTCGGAATGGGGCCATGATTTCCGTCCCGATTACCTCTTGCTCTCGGCTCTTGTGCAGCTTTTTCCCGGTGTCCCGGTGGCTGCTTTCACAGCAACGGCCACGCTGAAAGTCCAGCAGGATATTCTCCATAAACTCTCTCTTCGCGACCCGCTTCTCGTCAGGGCTTCGTTTGACCGGTCGAACCTCTTCTATGACATCCGGTTCAAGGAAAACGCCAACGCTCAGCTTGTCTCCATCCTGAAAAGCAACCCGGGACAAGCGGGAATCATCTACCGTACCAGTCGTAAAAGCGTTAACGAGACCGCTGCTCTGCTGAAAGCAAAAGGGTTCCGGGCTCTTCCTTACCATGCAGGGCTGTCCGACGAAGAACGCCAGCGAAATCAGGAGGCATTCATCCGGGACGAGGCTGATATCATCGTCGCCACCATCGCCTTCGGCATGGGGATTGATAAATCGAATATCCGCTTAGTGATTCATGCGGACCTGCCGAAAAGCATCGAAAGCTACTACCAGGAAACCGGCAGAGCAGGCCGCGACGGCGAACCCGCGCGCTGCACGCTGCTCTTTTCACAATCCGACATCCCCAAAATCCGGTTCTTCATCGACACGATCGTTGACGAAACAGAAAGGGGCAAGGCTCTCTCTTCTCTGCAGAAGGTCATTTCGTTCGTTTCGACTTCGGTCTGTCGTCGCAAAACCCTGCTTGACTACTTTGACGAAACATACCCGCATGATAACTGCAAATCCTGCGATATCTGTCTCGGTACCCGCGAAGTGGTTGACAGCACAGTAGAAGCGCAGATGCTGCTCTCGGCAATCGCCCGTACGGAAGAACGTTTCGGCGCGACGCACATCGTCGATATCGTCACCGGCAGCAAGAACCAAAAAATCCGTGACTTTGGTCATGACCGCCTGAAAACCTACGGAGTGGGAAAAGGCCGGAGCAAAAAATTCTGGCGCCAGCTTATCGATGAACTTCTGGCACAAAAAGTGATCGCCAAGTCAGAAGGACTCTATCCGGCGCTCTACCTGCTTGAAAAAGCGGTTCCATTGCTGAAAGGGGAGGAGAAGCTGGAAATCGTGCGGATCCAGGAACCGAAAAAGGCAAAAACCTCAAAAGCCGCAGAAGAGGGATCCTGGGACCACAACCTGTTTGACTTGCTGAGATCATTGCGGAAAGAGATCGCAGACGAGCAGAACATCCCCCCCTATATCGTCTTTTCCGACCGCTCGCTGCGCGACATGGCAACAGTGCATCCCGTGACCGGAGAAGCCATGCTGTCGGTGTCAGGAGTAGGTGAAGTGAAGCTTGAACGCTACGGGCGCCGGTTTCTCCAGCTCATCGGACGGTATCGGGAGGAACACCCGGAATCAGCATCCGCTCATAAAAAGCATTCCTCTCCCTGACTTCCGGATTGCACGGATCAGGCGACTACATCGTTCTTCGTGTGCGATCAGCGAGACACTCAGGGGTAGATAATCACCGGCGTGCCGACCGGCACCGCCTTCCACAACTCTTCGATCTCATCGTTCGTCACCGCAATACATCCCTGCGTCCAGTCCCCCGCTGGAGGAGAAGCATGCTTTCGGACGATGCTATCGGGCCAGCCGTGAATGAAAATATCTCCCCCGGGACTGACGCCCGCTTTTCCCGCACGGTTACGGTCCTTCGTATCGGGATACGAAATTCTGAGAGAAAGGTGATAGCTGCTCTGTGGATTCCGTTCACTAATCGAATACCGCCCTTCGGGCGTTTTTCCGTCGCCTTGCCGCAGCTTCGCTCCTACCGGATTGAAGCCAAGCGCTATCCTGTAGCTTTTGACGGCAGCGCCGCCGCTGTAAAGATGCAGTAACCGCTCTCCTTTCTGCGCCACAAGCGAATCAGCTGTCACACCCTTATCAAGCCCGATCGATGAACCGTACCCATCACTCTCTATTTTTGCTGATGGAGGTACTGCGCTCAATTGCTGCCATACCATCATCAGTACTGTGGCATTCGCGATGAGAAAAGGAACGGACAATGAATGACTACGTGTTTCTTTCATGCTGCTTATCAAGTTTTTGCATGATCCTCCGTCATGAATGTAACGCTCTACAGTGACAGCCTGTTTCACGGGGATTTTTTTACCGGAAAAAACGTTAACACTCAAAGCAGTATCAATTTTCTAACCGCGAAGGGCAGCGTTGTTCATTCGCCTCTTTTTCCATAACAGTATTCTAACGGGAGAAATCACCATGGGTATTTTCAACAACATTTTAGGAAAACTCGGCTTTGGTAAAAAAGAAGAGGAAGCTACACCGCCAGCAACCGCAGAAAAAGCCGCACCTGCTCCGACTGAACCCGCAGCTCCCGCAGCTGCAGCTCCGACACCAATCAGCGAGGTGGATGTAGTGGCCAAGCTGGAAGAACTTGCAGCATCTCACTCTGAGAAACTCAACTGGAAGACATCCATCGTCGATCTGATGAAACTCCTCGGGCTCGACAGCAGCTATGCGGAACGCAAGGAACTCGCCGCAGAGCTGGGCTGCCCGGCAAACAAGATGGGCGATTCAGCGCAGATGAACATGTGGCTGCACAAGGAAGTCATGAAAAAACTGGCCGAAAACGGCGGCAACATCCCTGCCGAACTGCTGGATTAACCGCAAGGCTATCGTTTATCTTCAAGCCGGTACAGGCACAAAGAACCCGAAGCGAATGCCTCGGGTTCTTTGTTTTATACTTATCCCCGTATCCCCTTCGCTTTACGAAACTATCAGGCAACATGGCTTTCTGGTGTTTTTTCGTAAAACACCGTGCCGAAACGTTTAATGTGATCGAGTACATCCTGATCTTTAATGGTATGCAGGAGGGAAATATCGATGGTGTAGGGCAAGAGCAGGTCGTCGATTTCATCCATGATACGGTAAAGTACTTTCAGGTCCAGATCATGGCCGCCAAGCAGCGTCAGATCTATATCCGAACCGGTTGTATAATTCCCTTTGGCCCGGGAACCGTAGAGAATGGCTTTCTCCACCTGCCTGTAGCGCGCCAGCACGCTACGAATCTTTGCTATGGTAGAATTTTTGAGTCCGTATTTCATTCCGGCTTCTCTCTGCTGAGCGGTTCAAGTGTTTCCAGAAGCTTCCGGAAGGCTGCATGATAGTGCTGACGGATTGCCAGAGCTATTTCTTCCGCAATTTCCCGATTATAGGTATGCGATGTCAGATACCGGCTTTTGATCATCTCCATCCAGATATTTCCGTCTTCAATCAATCTGTGCTTGAACGCCGCTCGGGTCGTGTCTTTTGATCCGTACAGCGGTTGAACACCCTTGTTTGCGAGAAAATCCTTCAGGGTGTTCCATGCCAGTTCATGGGTGTATTCAAAAGACTGGATCAGGCCCTGTTCCTCCAGCTCACTCAAGGAGCGCTGTTGCGCAAGATCGACGGCACGGTCAAGCTGATCATACGCCTGAATCAAATGCTTGTACCGCTGAACCCATCGAATATCCTGACTGTTCATAGAGTATCTCCTTATCTTGGCCAGGAAAAACTGACCGAATACCGTATTACGAAAATGGTACAGATTGAATTTTAAAGATGCAATCTGTACCACAAAGTCTGATACCAGGATCAGTGACAGCAATAGTGCACAGGCTTGCTCGCTCTTTTCCAATTGAAATGGATCTTCAGCCATGGCTGATTTACTGAGGAGATGAATCCTATGAGCGTAGCGGCGTCCAGGCTGTTGGATGGAGATCTGAATGAATCAACTGTACCCGAAATAATGGCTTCATGAATCCCTTGGAAAGTCAGCCTGACCGTGTGGTTGAGAATTATTCACGCAATCCAACTTCACCTGCATCCAGATAACTCACAGCTTCTGCGTCACTCCTTTTTTGCCTTTCCTTTCCACCATAGACCAGAAACCTCTCTGTAACTCGATCACCAAGTACCGCAGCTGTTTTTTTCAGTGACCTGAATAACTCGGTTTTGAGCGTCTGCGTGGATTTGATTTCCGCAAGAGCAATGTCCTGACCGCTCTCCAGAAGAAGATCAATTTCCAGTCCGCTGCTGTCGCGATAAAAATGCAGATTAGTGCCCAATCCGTTATTGATCCGGGCCTTAAACACTTCCAGAACAACAAGATTCTCAAACAACGACCCTCGTAGCGGATGAGTTGCGAGATGAGATTCACGGGTAATCCCGATCAGCCATGCGGCCAATCCAACATCGTAGAAATAGAGCTTTGGCGATTTGATAAGCCGCTTACCGATATTGGCAAACCACGGTGGCAGCACAAAAACCACAAAGGATGCCTCAAGCAAGGAAAGCCATGCTTTTGCCGTATGGCTTGAAACCCCTACATCAGAAGCAAGGCTTTGCATATTAAGCAATTGTCCGACCCTTCCGGCTGCCAGGCGCACAAAGCGTTCAAACTCCCGGACATGCCGTAGCTGAACCAGTTCGCGTAAATCCGCGCTCCACATACGTTGCAAAATAGTCCCTGAGCATCACTCCAGGCTCGAGATTTTCAGCATGTATGCGCGGATACCCTCCCGCGTGAATAAGACGGTCGATTTCCGTCGTCTTACCCGCATCTCTCAGCTCCTTGATAGACAGCGGCAGAAGATTGAGCAGTGCAGTACGGCCAGCAAGAGACTGGCTGATGCGATGATGCAAATCAAAATGATGGCTTCCGGTTAAAATAAATTCCCCTGCCCGGCGATTTTCATCAACCCGTGTCTGTATCCATGACAGCAATTCAGGAACACGCTGAATCTCATCGAGGATAGCACCATCCGGAAACTGGGCAAGATAGCCGGAAGGATCATGTATGGCAAAATCCCTGATGTCAGGACGCTCAAGGTTACTATATGGCTTTTCCGGAAACGCTTCTTTGCAGAGCGTTGTCTTCCCCGACTGTCTTGGCCCGGTTATGGTGACTACAGGATAATCCGAAGCACGGGAATACAATACAGGTGTCAGGTGACGAGCAATCATTATTGTGCAATATTGAAGTTCAACTACAATATTGCATATCATAAAACAAAAACCAACACATTAGAGCAGTAGGTTGTATCAAGCGCTTTCATCCACCTTTCCGCCATATTCTTTATTAATCTGTCTTCTGACAACCTCATCGATTTCCTCTGTTGACAGCGACCGTCTGTCCTTGTCGTACAGCCTGCCGAACACTGCATCGACAGATTTCTTTACCGGCCTGACCGTGATGATGCTCTCTTCTTCGAAACCATGAAGTTGCAACGGTTTACGGTGATCTCAGAACCAGATGCGAGGCATCAGGCATATCACTCTCCCCCCTCGACATGATGATCGCCTCTCACGCTAAAGCCGCTGACGCTGTTCTCGTCACAGAGACAGAGCATTCAGTCGAGTTCCTGATGGGTTGAGGATTGAAAACTGGTAAGGCTATGATGTGCCAAACCCTATTGCCTTATCCCTCTTGTCAGAGAAAATGGTACAGATTGAATTTTAAAGATTCAATCTGTACCTTATAGTATGATACCCAGATCATTGACAGCAACATTGCAGAGGCTTGCAGGATCTTTTCCGGTTGTAACCATAACAGGACCTCGCCAGTCAGGGAAAACAACCCTTTCAAGAGCTGTTTTCCCTGATAAGCCTTATGTAAGTCTGGAAGATCCTGCCGAAAGGTCTTTTGCTGAAGAAGATCCCAAAGGGTTTCTTTCGCGTTTTGATAATGGTGCGGTATTTGACGAAGCCCAACGATGGCCTGACCTTTTCTCGTATCTGCAAGGCATGGTTGATGAAGACAGAAAACCGGGAAAATTCATTGTCACCGGTTCACAGCAGTTCGGGCTTCTCGCTGGTGTAACACAGTCGCTTGCCGGCCGCGTTGGAATAACACGGTTACTGCCGTTTTCACTTGGGGAGCTATCCGCAACATATCTTCAACGCCTGTCCATTGACCGTTTCATGACGACAGGATGTTATCCGGCTCTGCATACCGAAAAAGTAAAACCGGAAGACTGGTTTGCCAGTTACGTTGCAACCTATGTCGAACGAGATGTCCGTCAGATACTTCATGTTCAGGATCTTTCCTCATTTCAGCGTTTTCTCCGCCTGTGCGCAGGAAGAAACGGGCAATTGCTCAACCTGAGCACACTCGCAGGCGAAACCGGCGTTTCACATACAACGGCACGAAAATGGATTTCAGTACTTGAATCCAGCTATATCGTTCATCTTTTGCCCCCTTACCACAAAAATTTCGGTAAACGACTGATAAAATCGCCAAAACTCTACTTCATCGATGTCGGCCTTGCCTGTTGGCTTCTCGGAATCCGTTCTGCCGGGCTTCTTTCCGTGCACCCGTTACGAGGGGCACTCTTTGAATCTCTCATTGTCAGCGAATTTCTTAAATCCCGCTACAATGCCGGCAAGCCTGCCGATCTCTATTTCTGGCGAGACAATAAAGGTGTTGAGTGCGATCTGCTCTTTGAAAAAGAAACACGATTGCAACCTATCGAGATAAAATCCGGAAAAACTGTCACGAGCGATTATATCCTGGCAGGGAAGAAAGCGTCTCGGTTTTCAGTTGAAAACGCTCTTCAGCCATGGCTGATTTACGGAGGAGATGAATCCTATGAGCGTAGCGGCGTCCAGGCTGTTGGATGGAGAAATATACCCGATTGGGTTACACGTCATGACAATTGAACCCCTGTCCTGCGACGAGAAAAAAGCCTGCTTTACATCAGACTTATTGTAGTTACGGAGTCGCGGTAGGGATACCAGTTACCCGGCACCCCCCGCACAGATCCGTACGTGCGGCACTACCGCATACGGCTCCTGCCTTGAGTCTTGGCGAATCGTACCTCCGGGAATTTGTGGCATATCCGGAGGTGCGGGAGGTAGGCATCTACGATTGGCCTGAACCGTTCCCACGTCATGGCTGTTCCTTTCTGACTCCGGCGCCTCAGGCTTTTATACCACGCTTTGACAACCTGATCCCTGAAGCTTTTCAAGGACTTGCTGTTGCCGGGGACTCCAAAGTATAGCCCATGCCCCTTCACGACACTCCTCAGCCAGGTTCCTGTCTGATGCAGTGGTGCGTGCAGGTGCTTTCTCAGGACTGCTTTGATGTCATAGAGTTTCTGGCGCAGTCTTTTGCGCTTGGTCTTCCGTTTCAGAAAGTAGCCGCCTTGACGGTTCGTGCTGCACAGGTGCGTGAATCCGAGGAAGTCAAAGCTCTCGGGTTTACCTTCCCCCCGTTTCTTCCGCCTTTCGGCGGCATACCGTCCAAATTCTATCAGTCGGGTTTTCCGGGGATGCAGGGTCAGGCCATAGAGGCCTAACCGTTCTTTCAGGGCTTCGAGGTATCGCTCGGCTACCGTTTTGTGCTGGAAGCCCAGCACAACATCATCAGCAAACCTCACGATGATGACTTCGCCATCTGGATGGCTCCGCCTTTCGTTCTCAACCCATACGTCCAATGCGTAGTGAAGATAGATGTTGGCCAACAGCGGCGAAATCACCGACCCCTGTGGTGTGCCTACCGTTTGCCGAGTTATCGCTCCATCTTCGCTGTATCCCGTCTTCAGCCATTTGCTGATGAGACGCAACACACGTTTGTCTCCGACTCGTTTTCTGATGAGTTCGAGCAGAGGTTCGTTCGGTATGCTGTCGAAGAAGCCTTACAGGTCTGCGTCGAGTATCCAGTTGATCCGCCGGGTCAGGATGCCTGTTGACAGTGCATCAAGAGCCCGGTGTGGGCTACGTTCTGGACGGTACCCGTAGGAGAATCCATAGAATTCTGTCTCGTATATCGGCGTTAGCACGTTGACGACGGCTTGCTGGACAAGCTTGTCTTCTATGGCTGTCACGCCCAGCGGGCGTTTCTGGCCATCGGCTTTTGGGATATACGTCCTCAGTACCGGTTTTGCTCGATAGCTGCCCTTGTGGATTTCTGCATGCAGCTTCGGCAGACGTTCTTCGAGCTGCTTTTCGTAGTCCTGCCATCTCTCCCCATCGATCCCCGGTGCTGCTTTACGGTTCAGCTCATAAAAGCTTTGACGCAACAATTCCGGTGTAATGTGGTGTAGCAGGGCTGTGAAGCAACACGTCTTATCTTTCTTGGCTCGTCTTCGCACGCCTTCGAGTCCGAACGACACCTTTTCCCGGCTCTGTATCCGGCTGGTGGCTTCTTCTCCGGCGTTCCTCTTGGCCAGTGTCCTTCCCTCCACGACCTCCTTAGAAACAGGGGTTTCTTTGTTCGGCTGCTTCTCCGGTACTATGACACTGTCCGACTCCCGGTTCGCTTCTGCATCAATTCTTCGGGTTCTCTCCTTCATTGACACTTCCCTTCTGTCTTTTGCCGTTGACCAAGGGGCTTGCCGGGTCTCCCGATTTCCGTGTAGTGAATTTCCACACATGCTGCCGTTCTTTGACTCCACCGCAGTCTCCCATTCCTCGCCTTTTCGGGATGGACGATATTGCTTTCCCCTCCGTAGTATAGGGTCAGCCTGCGATTCGTGGTGTTTTCGGAGCTCATTAGGACGCCTGTGTTTTCCCCTGTCAACGCTTCCCCATCCCATTGCTGACGATCGAGGCATGACTCGGGGCCATGATGGCTGGCTAAGCCTTTCATGTAAGAAACTTCCATTCTCTATCCTCTACCGGTTTTCATCGGCGCTTTCACTACGTC
>JADHTF010000046.1 GCA_016776555.1 Chlorobium phaeobacteroides | reverse complement strand
CACCTCTATTTATTGTCATGAGCGATTCAAGTGCGAGGCGAACGGAGCGCAGAAACCGGAGTGTACACAGCGTACATGAGGATTTCGAGCACCGCTCAACGAAGCAATTGCATCGCGGAATAAATAAATAGAGGTGCCCTAAAGCTAACCGGTATAGGAAAATACTAGTAACTGAGCATATAGTATTGTAGCGGATGTAATCACAGTGCTTCAAAGCTATTGAAGGCGGAACCATAGCATGGTCCAACGGAGCTGATAGTGCTCCTGAAACGCTCTACGAAAAGATACTTCAAGCAAAACACAAAACACCTGAATCACCAGCCTGACGAATAACCTGAAAAATCGCTCCCCTGTACCTCCTCAGGACTCAAGCTCAATCCTGAATCTCTTCCCCAGAACGGATGCCGCGCGTGACAGAGTCGTGAGAGTCAGACTCGTATCGTTTTCATCGAGCAAACGATTCAGAGCCGATCGGCTAGTATGCTTTTTCTTCGCCATGGCTGACTTTGTCAGCTTTTGCACTTTCATTTCCTGATCGATTTGCCAGGCTATCACCCTCTTTATAGCTACTGCCGTCGTTTCATCGAGAATCGCTTCTTCTTCGAGAAAGTCGTCGAAGCTACTGCCAATATTTTTCTTGTTCATCAGGTACTCCTCATTCTGTTTATCGCTAATTTCAAATCGGGCTTTGGAGTTGTTTGCGACTTTATTTCGATCGGTCCCCGATAATTCACGCAACCACTCGCGCAAAGACTCATTGCTTCTTGCTTCGAATCACGACGATTTACTTTCCCCTCGATTGACGACAAACGTGAAAACATCCGGTCTTGCATAATGTCCTGCCGCATCAAACATCCTTTTGGACTGTGCAACAAGCGTGAGATCAACTTCTCCATAGAGAATTTCTTCTTTCATCTGAACAGGACCGGAGATGATTTCGCCATCGGGATTGACAATGCAGCTGTTGCCTGTATTAATCCACTCCCGCCCTTCGGGATAGTACTTTTTGAACTCATAGTTATCAGGAATATCCTGCATCTTCAACGCCATGCAGCAACTGATGACAAACATTCCACCCTCTCTGGCGATATGTTTCATACTGAGCCGCCAGTTTTCACTTTTATCCCAGGTAGGTGCCGCAAGAATCTGTGTGCCGCCCATATACATGGTTTGACGAGCTAAAGGCATATAATTCTCCCAGCAAATGAGTCCGCCCAGCCTGGCAAATGAAGTATCAAACACCTGCAAAGTGCTGCCATCTCCTTGTGCCCAAACAAGACGTTCAGCCCCGGTAGGAATCAGTTTGCGATGCTTGCCCATGATATTGCCATGGTCATCAATGAACAGGAGCGTGTTAAACAGACTTGCATTACTGGCTTCTGTGTTGCGTTCAAGTATCCCTATGACGACATGAATTTTGGACTGCTTCGCCACCTTGCACAGCTTGCTGGTCGATGTATCCGGAATGCTTAATGCGTTTTGAACAAGCTCTGCATAAAGCTCATTCAAGACCGCGCCCTTGCTGTTGGGGATGAGCCATACCCAATCGGGATAGCCTGAAATGAACGCTTCAGGAAACACGACAAGTTGAGCACCGTTCCGACCTGCCTCGGCGATGACATCGCACGCCTTCTCGACGGTCTTGTCCCGATTCAGGAATATCGGAGCCACCTGAGCAGCAGCCACTCTTAAAGGATTTCGAAGTAACATCACATCGCCCTCCTGAGTTAATCTCATTCATCGCTGAAACCCATACCTGTCACGTTCTGATCAATTTCCCATGCCTTGACCGCTTGATCATTCAAGGTTTGTGCCCTGGTTTGTGAGCAGATAATCGCAAATGCATATCCTTCACCCCTCTTTCCCGTACTGCACCAGACTGAACCACTCCCTTTCATCGGAAAAGATATTCTTCACAACAAGCCCTGCCGTTTCAGCAAGAGTCCGGATGTCCGACTCTTCGAACTTGTGTGAACTCTCGGTGTGGATGCGCTCCCCTTTCCGGATCAGCATTTCCTCTTCCGCAAACAGGCTCTTCACTCGAACATCGCTCCCGGCTTCGAGGTGCATCTCTATGCGCCTCAGTTCCCTGTTATAAAACGCCCTGTGGTTGAAATCCACGGGTTTGAAATCCGATGTGATCAGAGAGTTGACGACATTGAGGATGTTCAGATTGAAGCGGGCAGTAATCCCCTCCGCGTCGTTGTAAGCCCGTTCCAGAACGGCAGTATCCTTGACTCTGTCGAATCCTATCAGCAACCCGTCTCCGGGCTCCATTGCATCGCTGATATCCCCTACGAACGCTGACGCCTCCTCCCGTTCCAGGTTGCCGATCGTGCTGCCGAGAAAGCAGAAAAGCTTCTTCCGGCCTCCGGGAACGAGATGCATCTGGTGAAAGTAGTCGGCCACGATACCCTGTACCTCAAGCTCCGGAAACATGCAGGTAAGCTCCCGGATCGAGGATTCGAGCGCCGGACGGCTGATATCGACCGGAAAGTATCGTATGCCGGGCAGAAGGCCTGCCGGAACCTTTTCAAGGAGAAGACTGATCTTGCTGTGATCTCCGCTGCCAAGTTCGATAATATCGACATCCCGGCAGTCGGTCACCTCGTCAAGCGTCAGCTCTTCGAGAATGACTTTTTCCGTACGCGACGGGTAATACTCGACGAGACGGGTGATTTTTTCAAACAGCTCCGATCCGGTTTTGTCGTAGAAATATTTGCTCGATATCCGTTTCGGACTCGCTCTCAGACCGGTGATAATTTCGGTAACCGCCGTATCCAGCCCTATTTCAGGCAGAAAATTCACTATTTCGGCATGTCCGCACTCAAAAACCTCTTTTTCAGAATAATCCATTCAGCTTCCTTTCGGTTCTCCGGTTTCATAGGGGTTATCCGGATCGTTGCTCCATTCGAACCAGCCTCCGTCGTAGACGGAAACGTTCGGCCATCCCATCACCAGCGCGTTGAACCAGGCCTCGCTTCCTCGCCACCCCGTACCGCAATAGAACGCCAGATGTTTTTCCGGCACGATGCCTGAATGCTTCCAGATGGCTGCTGTTTCATGATATTCCCGGGTGGTATGGTCGAGGTTCCGGTAGTTTTGCATGTGGTAGGCGTCGCTGCCGCAATCAGCGAACACCGCTCCGGGTATGCGACCTTTCTTTTTAATGTAGTTGTACCCGCTCACCTCGCCGATATACTCCGGATAGCTTCTGACACAGATGATATCCTCGTCTTCCGCCCGGATCATCTCTTTCGCTTCGGGTGTGTCTACCGCGAGTTCCGGGCGTGCCGGTATATCGGCCCCGAATTCGGCGACCTGCTGTTTAGGCTCATCTTCCGTGCTGGTATCGAAGCCGGCGTCTATCCAGGAGCGGTAACCTCCGTTGAGCACCCGAACATCTTTAACTCCCGCGTACATCATGATGAAGGCAAGCCTGATGGCCCCGATATGCCCGGCGGCGCTGCCGGGAAAATCATCCGCATTGTCTGGGTGCATGAACTTGCCGTAGAGAACGACCGTCGTGTCCACCGTGATGCCATGCTGCTCCAGAGCCGCCTTCAGCTCTGCCGGGCTTCGCCGGTTCCATGTTTCAGGAGATTCAAGCGCGAGCGTGTCCATATCAATCGCTCCCGGTATATGCCCGCTGAGATAGGCGTCCCGGTTGCGGTAATGTCCATGACAGACAACATAGCGGTCATTGTCGTATTCCAGTGGCGCTGCTCCGGAAATCAGCGATTTGACCCATTCAGGTGATACAAGCTGGCGATAGTTGGCCAGCTTTTCCATCGGCAATGAGTCGTCGGCAGACCATTCTGAGAGAAAACCGTTATAGACTGAAACATTTTGGAAGCCATGCTCCACTAACTGCAAAGCTGTTTTCCTGCTCTCTTCCGGCGTATAGCCATAAACAACAATGGTATCATCCTTCAGAATATGCTTGAACTGCAGAATATTCTTCCACTCAGGGTAACCGAGCCATTTTTCAGGCAACGTTCTCGCTCCCCTGATATGCCCACCTCGCGCTTCACCACGCATCGGCCAGCCGTTGTATGCGTCAATGGAACGTACATCTGTAAGATGTATATCCTTGTTTTCAAGAAGATCCTTCAAAACGCCTGTGTCTATTTCTTTCAATGCATGCATGGTGTTCGGCTCATGTAGTAATTATTGTCTTGTCTGGTAGTAACACCTGATGGAGTAAAAAAATAACAGGCATCACGAAAAAATCCTGCAAACTCTTGTATCGGAATAACCTGACACTCCGAACCATGCCGTATTTCGCTCTTTTTTAACCGGTTTGACGCCACATAATTCAATAAATCCAAGCTGAGTACAAGTATCATTTTTTTGATTGATACTTCTCATTTTTGACAGTATCGATATCTTGTCCGTCACATGTTTTTTTCTTACATTGGTCTTCAATTATTGTGCGGATAAGTATTCCGCAAAACCATCACGAAATCGATACCTGAGCTATGGCCAAGAAACAAACATTCGGCGACAAGACATCAAGTAAAGGCGGCGCAGATTTCAAAGTTGCCAAGCTTGTCTACTCTGTCAAATCAGAGAAAACAAGCGGCTGGAAATTCATGGAAAAAAACGTTCGTATTCCTAACGGCGAAAACGACCAGAAAGTACTTGCTGATTTTGTCAGCAGCGCCACCAAGTAAGAGAACACTATAGAATTCTGTCCGAGAGCCGTGAGAACATCACGGCTCTTTGTTTTTCTTCAGGATACTGGGCAGCACGGCATCTCATCAATCAGACACTATGACCGATACACCAGAAAAAGAATGGTTTGCAGAGTGGTTCAATCATCCCCTCTACCTGAAAGTCTACAGCCACAGGGATGAAACAGAAGCAAATACCTGTCTGGCAACCATCCTGCAGAAAACAAACATGGACTCCCTGACGCCGGAGGATATACAGGTACTGGATATCGCCTGCGGTGCCGGACGTCATGCCCTGGAGTTTGCCAGACGGGGCTATATGACGACAGCCAACGACCTCTCCCCGTTTCTGCTTGAATGCACGCAGACCCGTGCCTCTGAAGAGAACCTTTCTCTTGCATGCACACGGCAGGACATGCGCCACCTGTCGGCAGACAACGCCTACGACCTGATTGTACAGCTCTTCTCAAGTTTCGGCTACTTTAAGACAAGAGACGAGGATCTGCAGGTTCTCAGGAATGTTCACCATGCCCTGAAGCCTGACGGGTGGTACGTCCTCGATCTGATTAACCCGGTGTTCCTGAAAAAAAACCTGACCCCCTTTTCGTCAAGAACCATCGATGATCTGACAATCACTGAAACCCGTAGCATCGAAAACGACTGTGTCCGCAAACAGATCACGATAAGCTCTCTTGAGGAGACGCTCTCCTTTGAAGAATCAGTCAGGCTCTACAAACCTGAAACGATCAAAGAGATGCTCGATTCGGCCGGTTTTACAATCATGGAGATATATGGAGAGTACGAAGGATCGGCATTTGATGAGGAAACCTCACCGAGAATGATGCTCTTCGCAAGGAAGAAGAGATCGGAAAGTGCTGAGTGCTGAGTGCTGAGTGCTGAGTGCTGAGTGCTGAGTGCTGAGTGCTGAGTGCTGAGTGCTGAGTGCTAATGTGAAAATAGACGTTGAGAGAAAAGAGTCAAGAGCGGGAATTTGTACTATAATGACTATTGCAAAACGCGAATAGAGAATTTCGGCTTCCTGCATTCCCCACTACCGAGCCATTCCTACTAAGAACTCAGGACTAAAACCGAGAACTTGCCTTCACTCATTGCTCATTGCTCATTGCTATTCAACCAGGAACCAGTCAGCAGTCTTCAGTAGGCAGTTTTCAGTCAGTCTAAGGTCAGCCGTTTCCAATTTCTGACTTCAGGATTCCGACTTCAGACTCCTTGATTCTGACTTCTGGCTCCTTGCTTCTGACTCCTTGCTCCTGGCTTCTTGCTCCTTCATTCCGGCTTCTGACTTCCGGCTTCTTGCTCCTTCATTCCGGCTCCTTTATGTCAGCAGCAGCTCTTTGAGCGTCCTGATTCCTGCGTGCTCTGCTTTAGCGAGCAGCATCTGAAACAGCCGGGCAGTGAGAAAGGCGTCACCGGCAGCAGTATGTCTGTCATGCATTCGAATATTGTAACGATCCAGAAGCATATCGAGCCTGTACTCACCGCTTTTGTGCGCGAGATTGAAGTAGGGGCCTTTTTCCAGTCTTTTCGCGAGACTTGCCGTATCGATAACATGATTGAACAGCTCAAAGCCATAGTAGCGGTGAAGCATACGATTGATCATGGCAACATCGAAATCCGCATGCTGTGCCACCAGGACACCGGTGCTGACATAGTTGATGAACGCATCGAGTGATTCCTGTTCTTCACCGCCCTCATCAAGGTCTTTGCACAAAAGCCCATGGGTTGTAACCGCATCTTTCTCCCCAACGTTATCGCGACGAATAAGCACCTCAAAAGAATCTTGCACGTCGATATGCAGCGCGTTTATCGCAACGGCTCCTATCGAGATAACAAGATCTCTGCTCGTGTCGAAACCTGTCGTCTCCGTATCGAAGACCACATATCGAACATCGCCTACAGGGAACTGAAGATCAGAATGCCCGGAAAAAGCATTGATATAACCGCAAACAGTATCCGGAAGCTCTCCCCTCCGGCATCGGCGTGCCGCTTTTTTTTTTGCCAGAAAGTTAATCACGGAAATAATCGAGCTGAAATCGTAAGTTGAGCGTTTTCTGAACCTTGTCTATGGTGGAAAATACATTCCTTAGGGTCTGACGTTCGATCTTGTTCAGGGTTTCCGGCTTGATGTAACGACCTGATGAGTTATTTACGAGTCCGTTAACCGCACGCAACCGCATAAGAAACTCATAACCGGCCGCAGCCTCCGAACAAAGATCCTTCATTCCGGATATCAGCGAACCAAGACGTTTGAAGCGCTCAACCGTGCTGAAGTATTCCGGAACCTTCAACTCATAGGACAGGACACGTGCGGCATCAGAGAGAGGCATCATTGCTCTGGCCTTGATATCAAACTCATTGGCATGGTTGCGGCTCTTTTCGACAAGAAAGTTTCGGAAAAAACCGAGCGGCGGCGGGTTCTGCAAAGCGTTTTTGGCGAAGAAACCCAGAAATCCGCGATTTTGGGCGATGAGCGAGAATATTTCCTGTTTCAATTCAGCAGCAAGTTTCGACTCGCCGTAGATCGGTCTGAAATCGAAAAAAATTGTCGAATGCATAACCGCTTTCGGTTCGGGGGTAACTATCCATTTTGAAAAGTAACCTTTCCACGCCGACATTGGTTGACACCATTCAGGATTGCTGGCCATGATCTCGGCAGGACACACGACAAAACCACAATGCTGCAATATGCCGGTCACCTTTCTGCCAAGCGCCAGATAAAAATCATGTACCGCTTCCGCCTGATTTGCCGGAGGCTCAGCGTAAAGAATAGCGTTATCCTGGTCGGTACGCAACAACTGCTCTTTTCTGCCTTCACTCCCCAGAGAAAGCCAGCAGAATGGAATATCAGGTCGCTTGAACGTCCCTTCAGCTTCAAGCTCCTGCAGTGAAAAATCTATCGCTCTGGTTATGATCGCGTCATTTATTTCCGTGATGATATTGGAAATAAAATGTGTCGCCACCTCCTGACCGATATACACCTGAAGAAGGCTTTCAGCGTTATCTCTTTGCTCCTTGAGCTGATCCTGATCAGTAGCCTGCATGATAGCTTTCATGATCACCGCGGGATTGTTCCCCTCGGACATAATGATATCGTGCTCGGAAATAATCCCTGTAATAGGGCTGCCGGAAGAACCGTCTTCAGTGATGCAGAAATGCCTCAGTTTGGTTTTCACCATAAGCAAAACCATATCCGCTATGGTTTTGCCGTCACTGATGGTGTAGACGGGAGTGCTCATGATAGTACCTACAGCCTGATCCTTGACAGATCCCGGTTGGGCGACAACCTTTCTGGTAAGATCCGTGTCGGTAATGATACCGAGAGGGTGATTCTCCGACGAGACAACAATGATTGAACCGATATGGCTGTCGGACATGATCTTTGCGGCTTCCTGTATAGAGATATCAGGAGGACAGGTGATTACCGAAGTAACCGGCTTGACCTCAAGAGTTTCATTCTGCAGGAAATTGTTGTATGACTGCTCACTGTATCGCTTCTGGCCAACATCAAACGCTTCGGAAAGGGTATGCTCGATTTCTTCGACACTTCTGGCAAAAGCGCCCGCAAAGAAAAGGGAGACCCTTGCATCGGTCTCGAGCAGATGTTTGATTTTGTCAACCGGTAGTTCAAAAAGAAGAGACTCTTCGGCAACCTGGGCAGCCAGCACGTAGTCGTGTTGTGCAAAAACAGCTCGGACGCCAAACACATCACCTTCATCACAAAGGTCTACAAGAACCTCCTTCCCGTCGATAGTGTCGAAAAGACGTACAGCACCCTTCATAACCATGAAAGCATGCTGTTTCAGAGAATCACCTTTGGCAAATATAACTTCACCCTCCTCATGATAGGAGAGAGAAACAGATTGAGCCAGATCCTGCAGAACCGCAGCATCGAGCTGGTCAAAAGGAGGATACTTGGTGAGATCGGCAGCCACCCTTTCAACAATAGTGTTTGAAGGCATATCCCGGTGTTTTAGAGCAACCCTTCTTTTTTATACCATTCGAAAGCCCGCCTGATACTGAACTCAATAGGTTCAGTCCGCATATCGAGCTCACGAATTGCTTTCTCTGAAGAGAAATATAAAAACTCTGAGGCAACTCTGAACATCATGGGGTTGAAAAGCTTGGAGATACGGGTTTTGAAGGGGGAAACAGAAAAAAAGCGGTGCACGAGAATTGCGATCGGATAAGGCAGAGGAAACATGAACCTTCGCGTCCCGGTCACCCTGGATATGATATTCGAAAGCTCTTTGTAGGTCACATTGTCTCCGCCCAGAATGTAGCGTTCACCTGTCCGCCCGACCTCCATAGCACGAACAACTGCATCAGCGACGATCTCCACGTCTACGACACAAATACCGCCAAGAGGATAAAAAGGAACTGTTCTATGGTAGACATCCTTGATTAGTCTGCCCGCGTTAAAATTAACGTCACCTGCACCGAACACAAAAGCGGGATTGACAATAACACAATCCAGACCTTTCTCGACAGCTTTTTTAACTTCGACTTCGGAGAGTCTTTTGGTTTCGGCGTAATGCAGCCCTATTTCCCCGAAATTCCAGGGAGAAGATTCATCGAACGGTTTGCCGTTTTTTTTCGACATACCGACTGCCGTTATGGAGCTGACATGTATGACGCGGCGTACATTGTTCAACAGTGCCGCGTTCATGACGTTGCGTGTACCGTCTACATTAATGGCATCAAGAAGCCTGTCCTTTCCGTTCCTGCCGCCCATATAGGTAAACCCCGCGGCATGATAGACCTGTTCCATCCCTCGAAAAGCGCTTTCAAGAGACGACGCCACCGTTATATCCCCTTCGATAAAGTGGATCCTGTCTTTTATATCCGAAAGAGCCTCTATGGACGAACGCTTCCGGACAAGAGCATAGACCTCGCTATCTTCACGCAGAAGTCTTCTTACGAGACGAGAACCAATAAAACCGGTCGAACCGGTTACAAGTATTTTTTTGGGCACCTATTGCTCGGAGTTAATCGCTTCCTGAACAGCAGTCGTTTCAGGGAGGTTTGTTGGTTCAGGGAAGTCAGCCGGCAGTAACCGGTCAGGCTGACTCGAAAGAACGAAAGTATTGAATGTCACTCGCTGATGCATTATTTCATTTTCAACTCTCCATGAATAATCTGCTCTCTGATCTTCTCAACCCTGACATGTGTTTCAGTGTTGATCAGGTCAGCATTGTTGTCATTATAGACATAATCGGTATACCGGCCCTCAAGGCCGAAAACATTCACCTTGCCTCCGGAAAATTCCCCTTTCAAAAGCTGCTCGGCCGTCGTAAAAACCGCGCGATCAATCGCTTTGGTGACGCTTGTCAATACATAGCCAGGAGCAAGATCCTCCTGGTTGCGATCTGTTCCGATAACCAGGTTATCAGTCTCACGCGCTGCCTCGACTACACCAAGACCGCTCGCTCCTGCAGCCTGATAGATAATATCCGCGCCTTTTGCATACTGACCGAGAGCAAGTTCTTTGCCTTTAGCAGGATTGGTGAACGCGCTGCCGGTCATGCCGATATAGCCTGATATAACAGTAACATCCGGATTCACCATTTTCGCCCCCTCGGTAAACCCCTCCTGAAACCGCCTGATGATACTTGATTCCATACCTCCGATAAAGCCGACAAGACCTGTTTCAGTCTCGAGACCGGCAATTGCTCCGGCCAGAAAAGAACCCTCTTTATCCTGAAAAACTATGCCGGAAAAATTGGCAGGAATCTGCTCGCCCGGTTGAGAGAGATAATCGATACAAGCAAATTTCTTGTCAGGAAATTCTTCAGCTATTGCAGCAATATCTTCACTGAAAAGCAAACCGACGCCGAAAATCAGACCCACATCCGGGTCTGCAGCCAACTGGCGCAATGCAGCCTCTCTATCAGCCCCTTCACCGGACGGCTCAATATAAAGAATCTCCACTCCAAGAGAATCTCTGGAGAGTTCCAGGCCATGATAGGCCGCATCGTTGAAGGATTTGTCTCCACGACCGCCCACGTCAAAAACCATTCCCACAGTCATGACATCCGAGGCTCCGTCAGACGGAGTCCTGGTTGAACATCCCCATCCCGCGAGAAAAACAACCAGCATACTGAAAAATATGAACCAGCGTCTCATGCAGCTCTTATGAAAAAGTTTGGCAATCGCCTGAAAAGCTCGAATAATAAAGGCTTAACTTAAGAAAAACCGTGTCTTTTTAAAAGCGTGAAAACAACTATACGAAGCATTAACAAGTTTATACCATCTACGGCTGCTGCGGGGGCTTCCCGACAGGCGAATCACCGGCGCTCATTCAGACGTCCGGCAATACATTCAATGAAGTAATTGCTATATTAACGACAGAGAGTGAGGCTGACAGCAATAACTTTTTTCTCATGATAACACATCTCGTTCCGGTAGTATTCAGCATATCAGAAGTCTTTGATATCGAACGAATTACTGAAAACCCAGACATTTCTTTTTCTTTCGAAGCGCAACCGCAGAAAAAAGAGCCCTTACACCTCTACGATACCTTTGACTGGAGAGCATGGAATAAAAATACCGCCATCATCCTGAGCCGTAATCAACTGAACCTCATTGATATCGACAACGGAAAAAAAGTCAGTTCAGTCGGTTTTCGAAGAACTCCGCAGAGCTTTTTCCCGGAAGAGATTCCTGATGACAAAACAAGATCTTCCCTGCAGGCGTTTTCAAAACCAAGAGCCTTTCTCCGGTATGGAACTGTCAGCACCCTGAGTCAGTCCATGCGTGTACTGGACCGGAACATGAAAACCGTCGCGACCATCGAAATTCGTTCAATTCTGCCTTCATTCGCGCAGGAGCAGGAGCAGAAACGATTCATCACACTTACTCCCGTAAAAGGTTTTCATAAAGAATTCGAGAAACTCACCCGACATATTCTTACAACACCTTCGTACGCCGAGAAATCCACGTACAGAAACTTCTTTATTGCCCTGCTTGATGCCATCTCCTGCGAACCTGGAATCAATGCGTCAAAAGCCCCTGTCAAACTACATCCTGATAACACCATACTGGATTCAGCCCGTGAACTGCTGCTTTCAACACTTGCAGTCATTCATGCAAATGAAACATGGATACCAAAAAATATCGATACGGAGTTTCTGCACGACTACCGTGTAGCGATCAGAAGAACACGCTCTATTCTTGCCCGTCTGCAAGGCATTCTGCCTCCTGAAGAACTTCTCACCTACAAGCAGGCATTCAGGGAACTCGGACGAAGGACAAACGATCTTCGGGATCAGGACGTCTACCTGCTTGAAGCTGATCGCTTCCGGGAGCTTCTTCCGCCCGCTATGCGCAACTCCCTGAACCTTTTTTTCACTGATCTCCGAAATCGCCATAAAAAAGAGTTGCGTTCTTTCTCAAGGCACATTGCCTCCGAAAAACACAAACGATTTCTACAGGAATGGGAATCATTTCTCAGAAGTGACCCCCCGTCTGATCCGGATAGAACCCCGGAAGCCCGGCGCATAACGTCTGACGTCGCTGTAGCATCTATAAGAAAAGCATGGAAAAAAGTACTCCGGCACGGCAGAACCACCAGCCCTGAGGCCACAGACACTGAGCTGCACGCGTTACGTCTCGACTGTAAAAAACTTCGCTATCTTCTGGAGTTTTACTCGTCTCTTTTTCCCCGGAAAACACTTCGCCAGGTTGTTCGACAGCTGAAAAACCTGCAGGACAATCTCGGCCTGTTCGTCGATCTCTCGGTTCAGCAGGACTATCTTACGACGTATCTTTCATCTCTGGAACGTGGGGAAGAGGTGCTTCCGCTGGCCGCGTCTATCGGAGGCCTGGTAACAGCGCTGCATCATAAACGGGAAGCCGTACGCAAGGAGTTTCATCACAGATTCGAAAAATTTGACCGAACAGAAACAGAAACCATGTTCAACGAGCTCTTCAAACCTTACCGTCAACCATGAAAACCATTGCGCTCTACAGCATCAAGGGAGGCGTTGGAAAAACTGCTTCCGCAGTCAACCTGGCCTACCTTTCATCACTGACGGCACCACCTACGCTGATCTGCGATCTCGATCCTCAGGGTGCAAGCTCCTTCTACTTCCGTATCGTTGCCGACAAAAAATACAGCAGCAAAAAATTTCTCAAGGGAAACAAAAAAATATATAACAATATCAAGGGGACGGATTTTGACAATCTCGATCTTCTCCCTGCAGATTTTTCCTACAGAAACCTTGACCTTGAACTGCAGGAAGAAAAAAAACCTCAGAAAAAGCTTAAAAGCAATATTCAGGAACTGAATACCGAATACCCGTATATCTTTTTTGACTGCCCCCCCAACCTCACGCTGCTCTCTGAAAGCGTATTTGCCGCATCAGACGTCATTCTCGTACCGTTGATCCCTACCACGCTCTCACTTCGCACCTTTGGACAACTGCTTGAATTCTTTAAGGAAAACAAGCTTGATACCGGCAAAATCAGAGGATTTTTCACCATGTTCGAGCGTCGTAAAGCGATGCATCGTCAGATTGTCGAGGAATACGGAGGAAAAAAACGTTTTCTCAGTCAGATCATTCCCTATAACTCGGAAGTTGAAAAAATGGGTATCTACCGGGCGCCCCTCAATGCCGTCCGGCCACACGCCCCGGCAGCCCTGGCGTACAAAATGTTATGGGAGGAATTGATGCATGAGATAGCATAGCCGGTTAATTACACTGCAAGGATTTGTATTCATTGATCTTTTTCTATACATTTACCACCCTGTATCAAGGGCGAAGTGGCCGAGTGGCTAGGCAGAGGTCTGCAAAACCTTCTACAGCGGTTCGAATCCGCTCTTCGCCTCAGCAAAAAGCCCGCAAAACGCGGGCTTTATTCGTCCATCAAACTCCTGCTAATCCCTTTCTTCTGATGCGTAGCCAGAGTTTTCTGCCGCAGAACAAGCTGCTGTCGCAACAAACATTTGCAAAGCTTGCAAAGTATTGTTAAATATTTTTTTACAGAAAATTCAGGTCTGACTCTGATAGTATAAAGAACCCTGATTCTACACCCCCACGGAAACCGCAGGGTATGAGCAAAGCTCTACATTTCAAAGCTTAAACCCGGAACCCTATGGGCCTCATTTATTCCGACTTTCAGACACTTCCGGAACTATTTTCCCATGTTTTTCGCCATTACAGGGGTCAGAAAAACGCTTTTCCTGTTTCCCGCAAGGTCAACGGCGTCTATGAGCCCATCTCTTACGACTCTCTCAGTGACGATGTCTCATCGCTTGCCGCATTCCTGAAACACAAGGGAATCGAAGCCGGAGATCGCGTTGCCATTCTCTCGGAAAACCGTCCGGGGTGGTATCTTGCCGACATGGCTATTCTGACTATAGGCGCCATAGATGTCCCGCTCTACCCTTCACTGCCATCCAACCAGATAGAATATATCCTCAAGGATTCCGGATCAAAAGCTATTGTGGTATCCAACATGCTCCAGTTAGGCAAGATTCTTTCCATCTGGCAAAATCTTACCGATCTTGAATTTCTTGTTGTTCTGAACCGGCTCGATGAAACTGTCGAAGGCGCCACAGAACTTTCCGAAGCCAAGAAAGCCGGTCGTGAAATCCTTGAAAACTCACCGGATTATGTGAGTTACACGATGATCAAGCCCGACGATACCGCGACTATCATTTATACATCAGGGACTACCGGTCTTCCGAAAGGCGTCATGCTCACACACCGTAATATCTGTGAAAATGTCAAGTCATGCTCTTCTATCCTACGGATCGATGAGACAGACAGAAGCCTTTCTTTCCTGCCGCTTTCGCACGCCTATGAGAGAACCGGAGGCTACTACCTTCTCTTTGCATGCGGTGCCCGGATCTACCTCGCAGAAAGTATTGAAACCGTCTCACTGAACATTGCCGAGGCCAAACCCACCATTATATTCACCGTTCCAAGACTGTTCGACCGGATCAGAACGAATATTCTGAAACAGATCAAGACGCAAAGCCCGACAAAACAAAAAATCTTCGACTGGGCACGCGCTACAGGAATCGAGTACCAGAAACAACTGCAAGAGGGAAAACCCTCTATGATACTCGCCCTGAAACACGGCATTGCCGATAAACTTGTGTACACAAAAATCCAGGAAAGATTCGGAGGCAATCTCCGATACTTTGTTTCAGGCGGAGCTGCTCTGCCCCGGAAAATCGGAGAATTTTTTCAGGCTTTCGGCATAACCATACTTGAAGGGTACGGGCTTACCGAGACTTCACCGGTAACCAATGTAAATCGCCCTGAAAAAGTTAAGTTCGGCACTGTCGGGCCGGTTCTGGATAATGTCACCTTAAAAATCGCGAGCGACGGCGAAGTGCTGTTCCGGGGACCGAATATCATGAAAGGCTACTGGAACGATGAAAGCGCGACTGGAGAGGTCATCCATGACGGCTGGTTCCATACCGGAGATATCGGGGAACTCGACGAAGACGGTTATCTGAAAATCACGGACAGAAAAAAGCATATCATAGTAACCTCCGGCGGAAAAAATATCGCCCCTCTTCCCATCGAAGAACTGATCGCCGAAAACAGCTATGTCGATCAGGTAATGGTTATCGGTGAAAAAAGACCGTTCCTTGTAGCGCTTATTGTTCCCGTTTTTTCAGAACTGGTATCGTTCGCGGATGAACAGCAGATCACCAGCAAAACAAGAGAATCTCTTCTTGAGAATAAAGAGATCCTGAAAATCTATGAATCGCTTTTGCGCACCATATCGAGACAACTTGCCACGCATGAAAAGGTCAGGAAGTTCATACTCATACAAGAACCTTTTTCGATTGAAAACGGCTATCTGACACCGACTCTCAAGCTGAAACGAAAAACAATAAGCAAGGCCTTCGAAAAGGATATCAATGAGCTCTACAAGTCAATGAATTCGCTCTATAACTCGGATTAGCCAGTCTGCTCCATTCATTTCAGCGTCTTACTCCCGAATTCTGTAACAGGGCGAGGAAGCCTGGTCTGCAAGACGCTCCACGAGCTCTTCCTCTTCAAGCTCGGCAAGAGCTTGAGTGACCGGCTCACCATATCGACCGATCAACGTTTCAAGACAGAGCATGTCAACAGCAAGAAGCTCCTTGATAATTCGGGTTTGCTGAAGAATTCAAGCCATCGCCCAGCGGCACCCAATCGCCGCTCGGGGAGATGACCACGCGAACAAATTTCTGATTACATCAAGCTCCAAAAGGAGCCATTCAAACAGGCACAAAAAAGGAGCGGCGAGCAG
>JADHTF010000045.1 GCA_016776555.1 Chlorobium phaeobacteroides | reverse complement strand
GGCATCAGTAAATTCCCGATAAGGGGTGAACGTATGACGCGAAGACACGGCAGGTCGGGATCTCAGGTTGGCTTCGCCTTTGGCAGGCCCACTTTTGGCTCGAGAGGCCTCTCTTTTGCAGTCTCATGAATTATTCAGGTTAGAAGTTGCTTCTGCTGGAAAAAAACTGATTTTCTATACAGGCATGCAGCTTTTGCATCTGATGAACAATCTCAGGAAACTCCTTCAGCGAGACCTGGGTGGCAGCGTCGGACATGGCGTGTTGCGGTTCAGGATGAACCTCGAAAAACAGTCCGTGAACGCCTGCGGCAACCGCCGCTCTTGCCATAGGAAGCAGATACTCCCGCACTCCACCAGAGGTTCCCTGAGCGGAAGATGGAAGCTGAAGACTGTGCGTGGCATCATAGACAACAGGATAACCTGTTTTGGACATTTCAGGAATACCCCTGAAATCAACCACCAGATTGTGATACCCGAAGGTTGTCCCTCTTTCCGTCAGCATGATACGGGTATTGCCGGTCTCAGCCACTTTTTGCGCAGCAAACGCCATGTCCTCAGGCGCCATAAACTGCCCTTTTTTAATATTCACACAGAGACCTGACCTGCCGGCCGCTGTAAGAAGATCGGTCTGACGACTGAGAAAAGCCGGGATCTGCAGGACATCGACATACGGTGATACCCGTTCAACCTCTTGCGTCTCATGAACATCGGTCAATACGGGCATATCGAAACGCCCCCTGATCTCGCCAAGAATCTCCAGAGCGGCGCTATCGCCGATTCCCGTAAAGGAGGCGGCGGAGGAACGGTTTGCCTTTCTGAAAGATCCTTTGAAGATACAAGCAATCCCTTCAGACTCCCGTATGGCATGCAACACGGAAGCAACATCCAAAGCCATCTCGCGCCCCTCGATCACGCAGGGCCCGGCGATAAAAAACAGCCCCCTGTCAAGAGGGACTTTGACGTTACCGACCGAAAACTGTTGCGATTTTTCCACGGAAGAATCTAACCCTATATTTACTTCCATTCAAGCCATATAACAGATGGAGACAAACCAGAGGAGACAAGCTACATCCATGTGTTGAATTTTACAAGAAAACAGCATCAGATCCCAGACCGTCGAAGCCGCTCAACGTTGTCCCGGACCGCTTCGCCGCCACATGTCACAACAAGAGCCGGTACAGGAGTCCGGCCGGTCATCCATTCAGAAGAGAAGACAACCCCGCCAGATGTTTTCAGGGATGATTTTCTCTCAGAAAATATTTATTATTTAACTTTCCATATAGTTGTTGTGGCCTCATCAAAGACGTTAAGGAACCATGGCGCAACTGACATGGTTATCAATACCATTGGTTGCAGCAAGAGTTGCAACTCTTGTACGAGATGCAGTAATTTCACAGGTAACGACAGCGTACTTCATATCCCATAACTCATCAGGATGCACGTATGAATTCTTCAGATACAAGACAAAGATTGGAGGATATCGAAAAGCAGCTTGCCGACCTCAACGAAGAGCAAAGAAGGATCCAGGCTCGCTGGGATGCTGAAAAAGGTCTTGTTCAGGAGTCCAGAAGTCTGAAATCGAAACTGGAGGATCTGAGACATCAGGCCGAAGAGTATGAACGAAGCGGCGACTATGGCAAAGTGGCAGAGATTCGTTATAGCAGCATTGCGGATATTGAAAAACAGATTGAAGAAAACAAACTGAAAATAGAGGAGAAACAGGCTTCCGGCGAACTGATCATGAAAGAGGAGATTGACGCCGGGGATATTGCTGATATTGTCTCCAAATGGACCGGAATACCGGTCAGCAAGATGCTGCAGTCGGAACGACAAAAGCTTCTGCTCATTGATCAAGAACTGCATAAAAGGGTCATCGGTCAGGATAAAGCTGTGCAGGCGGTCAGCGAAGCGGTCAAGCGATCACGTGCCGGCATGGGGGATGAAAAAAGGCCTATCGGCTCATTTATTTTCCTCGGGCCGACAGGCGTCGGAAAAACCGAACTTGCCCGTACCCTCGCGGAGTACCTCTTTGACGATGAAGACGCAATGATACGCATCGATATGAGCGAATATATGGAATCGCACTCTGTCAGCAGGCTTGTAGGCGCACCTCCGGGATACATCGGCTACGAAGAAGGTGGGCAACTCACAGAGGCTGTCCGGAGAAGACCTTTTTCAGTTGTTCTTCTTGACGAAATCGAAAAAGCTCATCCAGACGTTTTCAACATTCTTCTGCAGATTCTCGATGACGGGAGATTGACCGACAGCAAGGGACACACGGTGAATTTCAAAAACACGATCATCATCATGACAAGCAATATCGGCGCCCAGCTTATCCAGAGCGAAATGGAAAAGATGGACGGTGAAAACCGTGATGCTGTTCTGGAAACCCTTCAGGATAAGCTTTTCCTGCTCCTGAAACAGCAGGTCAAACCCGAATTTCTCAATCGTATCGATGAAGTGATCCTCTTTACGCCATTGACCAGAAAAGATCTTGAAAAAATCGTAACCATTCAGTTCAACAGTATAAACAAGCTTGCCCTGCGTCAGAATATCTCCCTTCATCTGGATGATAGCGCCCTCACCTGGCTTTCCAACGCGGGATTTGACCCTGCTTTCGGAGCAAGACCGCTGAAACGCGTCATGCAGCGCAGCATCACCAACAAGCTTTCGGAAATGATTCTTGAAGGAACAGTCAGGGAAGGAGATTCAGTACAGGTCACCGTTGAGCATGGAGAGCTCTCTCTTGTAAAAACAGCCTCCTGACACGAGGAGTGCGGAATGAAACAAACCATAGTTCTCGTTTTCTCTCTCCTCCTGCTCACCGTGAACGCATGTGCTGCGGATCTGCCCGAAGAGGATGAGCTCAGCAGGAAAATAGGCCAGATGATTATGGTCGGATTCAGGGGAACCTCTCTTCAGGAAGCCCCTGGGCTCATGCAGGATATAACAAAACGTCACCTTGGAGGCGTGGTTCTGTTCGACTATGACGTTCCATCGAAATCTACCGGCAGAAACATCACCTCCCGTGAACAACTCCAAAAACTGACGACCGGGTTACAGCAGACATCGGCAGTTCCTCTTTTTATCGCTATCGACCAGGAAGGCGGCAGAGTTTCCAGATTAAAGACAACCTGCGGCTTCCCGGCGAGCGTCACGGCTGCCGGGCTCGGCAAGCTGAACAACACTGACAGCACCTTTCAGTCTTCGCTTGCAACAGCGAAAACCCTGCATAACAGCGGCATCAATGTCAATTTCGCTCCCGTTGTCGATCTCAACAGCAATCCTGAAAACCCCGTTATCGGTTCTCTTGAAAGAAGTTTTTCAGCGGACGCTGCAATTGTGTACAAACATGCACGTGCAACAGTAGAGGCGTTTCACACACAAAACATTATTGCCGCTCTCAAACACTTTCCCGGCCATGGCAGCTCAACTACCGACACCCATAAGGATTTTACCGATATTACCGGAAGCTGGAAAAAAAACGAACTTGACCCCTACAGGCGTCTGATTGAAAACGGCTATACCGATCTTGTCATGACTGCTCATGTCTACAACGCCAATCTTGACAACCGTTACCCTGCGACACTCTCAAAGCAGATCATATCAGGCCTGTTGCGCGATTCCCTTGGATTTAACGGCCCTGTCATAAGCGATGACATGCAGATGCAGGCGTTAGCCGCGCATTACGACCTTCGAACCGCCATTACCCTGGCCCTCGAAGCCGGCGTAGACATTCTTCTCTTTGCCAATAACTCGGTCTATGATCCAGATATTGCCGAAAAAGCCGTATCGATCATCCGTTCACTGGTCGAAGAGGGAACGCTGAACCCGAATCGTATCGACGCCTCCTACAAGCGGATCATGAAACTGAAAACGCACTACCTGAAAACATCGACATGAAAACCCTCTATCTGGTCAGACACGCCAAGTCGAGCTGGGACAACGCCAATATCTCAGATTTCGATCGTCCGCTGAACAAACGGGGCGAAAAAAACGCGCCCTTCATGGCTGAATTGATGCATGAGAAACAGGTACACCCCGACCTGATGCTATCGAGTCCGGCCAACCGGGCACTGACAACAGCTGAAATATTCTGCGAAACCCTCGGATATCAGACCGACGCGATCGAGCAGAGAGTCGAGATTTACGAGGGCGGCCTGAACCACATGCTGCATATCGTCCGGCAGATTCCGGACAACTGTTCAGTCGCGATGCTCTTCGGGCACAACCCGACGCTCACCACCTGTGCAAATTATATTTCCGGTCAGCACCTTGAAAACATCGTCACCTGCGGTGTGGTAAGACTCGACATGAACAACGAGTCCTGGCAGGAAACCATGATTGATTCAGGAGAACTGGTGTGGTATGAGTATCCGAAGAAGTATCAGTAGGCAGTTACCAACTATAAGTCAAAATTCAAAAGGAAAAAGTCAAAATGGCTGGATAGCTGGACGGCGAGATAGCCCTTAACCGGCCATAACGGGCGATTTTTTTTTCGCCCCTACATCCCAACACGTTGCACATAACACATCCCACTCTTGTCTCTTGTCTCTTGTCTCTAATAACCTAACTCTTTTTTCGGCTCACGTGTCATCAGGTCGAGAATGGCTTGTTCGGCAGGCTTGTTTTCAAAGAGCATCTCGTAGACCGCGCTGGTTATCGGCATATCGACCCCCAGCCTGCTGCTCAAAGAAAACACGGCTTTTGTCGTGGAAACTCCTTCAGCAACCATATTCATATGGCTGATAACCTCCTCCAGACTCCGTCCCTTGCCGATCTGCTCTCCGAGATAACGATTACGGCTGTGACGGCTCAGACAGGTCACTACGAGATCTCCTATACCTGAAAGGCCGGAAACAGTCATCGGCTCCCCCCCGAGACTGACGGCAAGACGGGACATCTCTGCCAGTCCCCTGGTGATGATCGCTGCTTTCGCGTTGTCACCATAACCGATGCCGTCGGATATTCCCGCTGCGATGGCAATGATATTCTTTACAGAACCTGCGATTTCAACACCGATTATATCAGTATTGACATACACACGAAACATGCTGGTATGAAAGGCTTCCTGGACTTTTTCGGCGGTCTCGAGACAAGAGGATGCAGCAACCACGGTTGTAGGCTGTTTATCCGACACCTCCTCCGCGTGACTCGGTCCATAGAGGACAGCGACCTGTGCGGGAGAGACTGCAGGAAGAACCTCCGGTATTACCTCAGACAAACGCTTTCCGGTGTCGAGCTCGATTCCTTTGGCGACGTTGACAATAATTGTATCTGAAAGGGAAACATCCCTGAAGAGGGCAAGTGTTTCGCGCAATGCCTGCGAAGGCACTGCGGTAACAATAATAGAGGCTCCCTGGACTGCCCTGACAATATCATCCTCAATACGGATAGAATCAGGAATGGTAACCCCCGGCAGGTACCGGACATTTTCATGGCTGGCTTCGAGCTCGCGCGCAAATTCCGGCCGATGCGCCCACAGACGAACCGAAGCTCCTTTTCCGGCAAGAAGGACGGCAAGAGTGGTGCCCCAGCTGCCCGCGCCTAAAACCGTTATTTTCATATTTCTTTGCCTGATATACCGGAATCAGGAATGTCCGTGAAATTTGACTCTGTTCTCTTTGCCTGAAAGAAGGCGTCGGATATTTGCCCTGTGCGTGTACATGATTGCCGCAGCAACGATAAAACCGAAAATCAGCAAATGATAATCGAGACTGTCATGAATAAACACATTGGTATTGAACATCCTGATGTAGTAATCAAGGCCTTCACCGAGATCAAACAGATACTTTCTTACGGCAATGATGACCGGAAATGCTATTGCCGCCAGAATGGAAGCAACGGAAACGTATCTCGAAAGAAATACGACAAGAAGAAAAACACCCAGAACGATAAGGGTTGTCACAGGAGCGATCCCGAACATCATGCCTGCTGCAGTGCTCACGCCCTTGCCTCCTTTGAAGCCCGCAAAAACCGTAAAGACATGGCCGAAAACCGCACTTAACCCCGCGATCAGCCTCAGCGCGATAGGATTGATATCCGGCAATGGCCCGATAGGGTGTGACTCGAAGAAAACCACAACGGATATTGCCGCAATGGCTCCCTTGACGATATCGAGAATGGTGACGGTAAGGCCTGCTTTCCAGCCGAGTACCCTGAACGCGTTGGTACCGCCTGCGTTTCCGCTACCGAAATCGCGAATATCAATCCCTTTAAGCAACCTGCCCGCAATGATGCTCGTAGGTATGGAGCCGATAAGGTAACTCACTGCCAGAATAACGATCAAAGTAAACATGACATGACACTTCAGGGTGATACAAAAACAATAACCGGATACTCAATCAGGCAACGACCCGGCCTATAATGTAAGCATTTTCCTGCTTCGATGTCAAATCCTCCATTATGCCCTCAACGGACGATTCGGCGACAATCATCACCAGGCCTACGCCAAGATTAAAGGTTCTTCGCATATCCTCTTCGGGAACCCTTCCCTCTTTACGTATGATATCGAAAATCACCGGCTCCGGCCAGGATTTCCAGTCGACATCAAGCCGGAGGCCGTCGGGTATAATCCGCATGGTGTTTCCTGTCAGACCTCCTCCTGTAATATGAGACATACCGTGAATATCTTCTGAAGAAAGCAGTGGCCCGATTGCTGGAAGATACGAGCGGTGAACCTTCAGAAGCTCATCACCGACACTGCCTTCAAGTCCCTCAAATGTATGTCGAAGCTTTCCCTCGAAAACCTTGCGAGCCAGAGAGAAGCCGTTTGTATGCAATCCGTTCGAGGCAATCCCTATCATGACGTCTCCCTCGGATATTGCCGCGCCGTTAATGATTCTGCTCTGGTCGACAACACCGACAATCGTCCCTGCGAGATCAAAATCATCTGTGGCGTAAACCCCGGGCATTTCAGCGGTTTCACCTCCGATGAGAGCACAGGAGTTCTCTTTGCATGCCGCAACCATTCCCTTGACAATATCCGCTGCCATTTCGGGTATAAGCTTCCCACAAGCATAGTAGTCAAGAAAAAACAACGGTTTCGCGCCACACACAAGAATATCATCCACACAGTGATTCACCAGACAGGCGCCAATGGTGTCATATCGCCCCATTTCCGCCGCAACCTTCAGTTTCGTACCGACTCCGTCTATACTGCTGACCAGCACAGGACTCGTATATGAGGAAAAATCAGGCTGAAAAAAACCCCCGAACGCGCCGATATCGGTCAGAACACCACTGGTAAAGGTCTGACGCACCTCCGGCTTGATCAATCGGACAAACTCTTCTCCAGCACTGATATCAACTCCTGCCGTCTTGTAATCCATATCCCTGATTGCTTATTGTTATATTTGTGTTGCGACCACCAAACACCGCATCTGTCAACTTTAACTCAGCAGGCTGTCAACTGCAAACTGCCGGTTATTTTTTATTTACCGGCGTTTCAAAGATGCAGCTTGACTCGATGTCGGAAAAAAACTCATGATGCAGATGCTGAACCGCTCTGAAAACATCCTCTCCTTCTACAACAAACCCAACGTTGATTTCCGACGCACCCTGGGAAATCATACGGATATTCACATCCTTCATGGCGCTGAAGATTCTTCCTGCCATTCCTTTTGCCGTACGAAGGTTGTCACCGACAACACTTATGGTCGCGACATCCGGCTCTATTTCCACCTCACCCATTTTTCTCAGATCATCTAACAGCTGCTCCAGTGAAGCTGACTCACTTACCGTCAGAGAAACAGAAACCTCACTCGTTGAGACCATTTCAACCGACACTCCCGCCCGGGCAAACACCCCGAAAATATCTGCCATGAAACCGTGCCGCCCCAGCATCCTGTTGGAACGGAAATTAATGATACACTGACCTTTCTTTACCGCAATAGATTTGACCAGCCCTCCATAGCTCATTCCTTCGAGGGTCTCCGGATTATTGGTGATCACGGTTCCTTTAGATTCGGGACATAGCGAATTGAGCACATAGACAGGGATATTCTGTTTCACTGCCGGTGCTATGGTATCAGGATGCAGTACTTTAGCACCAAGATAGGAAAGTTCTGCCGCCTCGGTAAAGGTCATCACCCGTATACTTCTCGCATCGGGCACAATCCTTGGATCACAGGTCATCACACCGTCAACGTCCGTCCAGATCTGGATTTCATCTGAAGGAAGCCATGCGCCGAGAAGTGCCGCAGTATAATCTGAGCCCCCTCTTCCCATGGTCGTCGTTTTACCGTCCCGTGTCGAGCCGATAAAGCCTTGCGTAACGACAATACTTCCCTGTTCAAGCAGCGGCCTGAGGCTATTTTGTACATTTTTCTCGCAGAGATCCTCAAAAGGACGGGCCGCGCTGAAATTATCATCGGTAATCATCACTTCGCGAATATCCTTCCAAACAGTATCATAACCGGCTTCCCGCATCGCATCGCTGAAAACAGTCGTAGAGAGCAATTCACCGAACGAACAGAAGGTATCGAAAGAGCGCGCAGTAAGCTCCCCGACGATATCAACCCCTTGTATCAGCATATCGAGTTCACCGATATACGCATCAACCTTTTCCTTTAAGGATTGGCGTAAAGAGGCATCGTTTATCAATTCCTCGACAAGTTCGAGGTGATGCTCACGAACTTCGCCTGAAAGCCTCATCGCCTCGTCAAGCCTGCTATCACCTGCCGCCTCGGCGATCTGTATCAAGCGGTTGGTAATCCCGCTGCATGCGCTGAGCACCACCAGAGGAATATTTTTTTCTTTCTCCCGGCCAACGATCTGCATTGCCCTCTTCATCGCTGAGGCCGTCCCGATCGACGTCCCCCCAAATTTCATTACAGCCATAACAGTTATTATCTTCCTGAGACGATCGATCCGCTCAGGCTTTGTGTTACTTGATATCCGGATAGTCTGATAAACTTTCTCTACCTGCAGCCATGGGAACCAGAACATCTACACTGAGAACATCCTGCCCGACACACTATCGGGGTTTGCGACAGGTATTGTGCTGGACGCTCCTTTGTACTCTGGCGCTTTTTTCCGGTTGCACAGGAAGCCATTCAGCTCAAGGCGTTAAATATAGTGGAAAAAACACAAAAAAATATACGCCGCTGCCTATCAGTGTTCACGAAGATAAACTTATTGAACTGCTTGAAAACATCAGCAGTCTGCTGGGCATTGAGTATCACTACGGCGGACAATCAGTAACGGGATTCGATTGTTCCGGCTTTGTCAACTATATCTATAAGGACACGTTTAAAGCATACCTCCCGAGAACATCACAGGAGCTTGCGCGAAGAGGAAAAAAAATTTCGCTCCAAAACCTTAAAAGGGGAGACCTTGTTTTTTTCAGGCTCAACAGTTCACGCATAAACCATGTTGGCATTTATCTTGAAAATAACCTGTTCGCACATGCATCATCAAGCAGGGGAGTCACCATGACAAGTCTCAACAACGGATACTACAAAAAACATTTTGTCAAAGCCCTGCGCCTGCTTGAAATCATGGATACCGGCACCGCTGATGGAGAACCGCGGCATGCACGTACCGATATATCGGATTAAGAGGTATATTGCCGCAACTCTCGGCTCTCGACTTTTGACTTTTGACTTTTGACTTTTGACTTTTGACTTTTGACTTTTGACTTTTGACTTTACGCAGAATATGCCAACATCACACGATTACATAGAACTGACATTCACACTTTCACCTGAACTGATAGAGCCCTGCCTGGGCCTGTTATCCGGTCAAAACATCGAATATTTCCAGGAGGAGGAGAACAGGCTTCACGCCTATCTACCGGAATCGGAGTGGTCGTCGAAAAAAGAGCAAAGCATCATAGAAGCTCTTTCCGTGCCCCTGGGTTCGGCGCCACACTATACCGTCAGGCACATGGCACACAGAAACTGGAATGCGGAATGGGAGGCCAACCTCAAGCCTGTTGAAATCTCGGACCGCATCATGATTGTTCAGCAAAACAGTGACGTCAAGCAAAAAAAAGGGCAGATTCTGATTGAAATCAATCCTAAAATGTCGTTTGGAACCGGCTATCATGCAACAACCAGACTTATGCTCCGACAGATCGAGAACATCGATCTGAAAGAGATGCGCATTCTCGACATTGGAACCGGTACCGGAGTGCTTGCCATAGCTTGCAGAAAAATCGGCAACACCCACGAAATCCTTGCAATAGACAATGATGACTGGGCAGTGGAAAACGCTCGTGAAAACGTCTCTGTAAACAACGTTGACAACATCAGACTGGAACTTCTGGATGCCGAGGACGATCTTCAGGAAATTCTAGCGCAGCACCATGACCTGATTCTCGCGAACATCAACAGAAATGTACTGGACAGAATACTGCCATCAATTAAAGAGAAAGCGCCGACAAGCCGTGTTCTTCTCTCGGGAATCATGATTTATGATGAACCCTGGCTGAAAAAACTGCTGAAAAAGCTTAACTACCGTACTGTTGAGACGCTCTATGAAGACGAATGGCTCTCAACGTATATCACATTAGCTTCCTGAATTTTCCGGAAACCGTTATGAAAAGAGTATCGTTTGTCGATATCGGCACAAATACCGCCCTTTTGCTTATTGCAGACCTCGATCCGGATAACAATCGAATACTGCCTGTTCTTCACCGGCAGACAATCGTCAGGATCGGAAAAAATGTCGATGAACAGAAGATTATCGACCACGCAGCCATGCAGCGGCTCATCCAGTGCATGCTTGATTTCAAGGAAACAAGCAAAAACCATGACGCACAGAGCATCATCGCAGCCGGGACCAGCGCACTCCGTGACGCGAAGAACCGGATGGAAATCATTGACGAGGTTGTCAGGGAAAGTGACATCGTGATTAAGACCCTCAGCGGAGAAGAGGAGGCCGCAATGACTTTTACCGGCGCTGTTGCCGGAATGGAAGATATACCCGAGCGGTTTACCGTTATCGATATCGGAGGGGGAAGTACTGAAATAACGATGGGAAACATCGGCCATATCGAGGAAAGTGTCAGTCTTGATATCGGTTCCGTACGATTGACGGAACGGTTTTTTACCTCCCAGCCACCCACCGAAAAGGAATTTCAAGCGGCAAAAGAAGAGATAGACACTACGTTCACCAGCACTATCGAGCCGTTCTTTTCCTGCCGGGAACAGGTTTACGGAGTAGCCGGCACCCTGACAACAATCGCGCATCTTGTCTCTGGAGAGAAAGAGTTTGACCCGGAAAAGATCCACAACTATCTGCTCCGATACGATCAGGTCAAGCCGCTGCTTGATGAGCTGCAATCGTCAACCGTCGAACGAATAATCACAAAGGGAATCCCGGAAGGCCGGGCAGACGTCATAACCATGGGCACCCTTATCCTGCACCAGTTCATGCGACTGCTCGGCGTACCGGAAATCCGGGTCAGCATCCAGGGACTACGCTACGGACTTGCTCTGAAAGAACTGCAGAGGCTCCGATCCGGGGAGTAGCGATCATGTTTACCGCACACAGCGAACAGAAAGTCCGTTTTCCATACAGGTATCATTACGGAAGAGAACAGAATTTTTGCTGCTCATGTTCCGGCACCATGCATACCCTTTCACAAATAAGCTGGATGTCCAGTAGAATCCGTTGGTTCCCTTATGGAAAAAGCGCCCATCACTCCTGCGATACCCTCCGCTAACACCTGCCGCTCTTCTGGATGATGAAAAAAACGACGCAGCCACCATATGGTTTGCCGCGAACATTTTACCGCCAAAAGCACCGTCAAGATGCTCCCAGTCCTTGTCTGAAGGGATCCTCCAGCCTTTCGGAGAAAGACCTCTGGGGTCATTCACCGCATACCAGTTGTAAAGCTTGCCATACTTGATTTTGTTGCCGGCGGAGTTACGGTAGTAACACCAGGCGCCTTGCTTTTTCGCCGCCGCGTCAGCCCATTCAGCAGGAGTCAGCGCATGACGAATCGGATCGCCATTGCGGTAATGGCTTACATTGAGATTTTGAGTCATCCAGAGCTGACCTTTGACAGGAACTGCTCTGTATACATTGCCGTCAACGTCGCTAACCGTTGCGGCATGGACAGCAGTACCGATACCTGAGAGTACAAGTATCGTGAACACTGTCGCCAATACAGCGTAAAATTGTTTCATGACATGTACTTCTCTTGGGGGTTGGGGGAAATAATAACACGTAATACAACTCGCTACTACTTAAAAAAAGATAGTGAACCCCCTGATAAAAAGCAACGGAACAAGAGATCACGCCATCGGCACACAGCACACTACTCACCAACTAAGGCTGGTCGCAAAAAATACGTCACATCAAGACAAACATCCTTCTTTCTGCTGTTTACTTATGTGACATTTCGATCGCACAACAGACAAAGAAGCCTTCCGGAAATGTCTTTGGAGAAAATCAGAAACGTCTCTTTGTTTTCTCCAAGACGGTATCTCCGCCGTATCTCATCAGGCGAAAGCGGAAAATCACGACGAAGGATACTGGCCGACTCTATCCCCTGTTCTTTGAGAAACGTTGTAAACCGTCCCGGTTTGAAGAAAATCGTTGTAATAATTCTGAACGACCTGCCGGGAAAGTCTCCTATTTTCCTGTCAGAGGTCAGATAGTCAACCCTGGAATTGATGAACTGCAGACCATACTGAGCCGCGGCAAAGGCTGTCAGATGCGCTTTGATTATTGCCGGATCGGGTTCATAGAGATATCTTCCCGGAGTCGGAGCGATACTTTTCTGCTGCTGACACCAGGCTTCAGAAACGATAACGTTTTCTTTATCTCCTTTCAGGCTCACCGCTTTGACGACGAAAGGCTTCCCTGCATCGTGCACTCTTCGGCAAAAGAGCAGTATCTCCTTGCACTCCCTCTCAACAGACAACACGATCACCTGAAACAGCGAAGGCAGTTTTGCATCGAGACCGTCAATCTCCAGAGCCGGTGACGCCTTGACACAGAATCGATGCGCTTTTCGAAGCAGCATGTCGTGCAGTGAAACCACGTCAGGACTTCCTGCTTCAAGAGCCGCCGATCGCCGACCCTTCTCACGCCGTGCAGGATCAATAAATATAAGGTCGAACGACTCATCTGGAAAGGTTTCGAGGGTCTCGACGCTGTCGCCATGAATCACTGTTACGTTACTGATGCCCAACTCCCTGAAGTTGTGCTCCGCGATCTTCGCGACAACCGCATCACGCTCACAATAGACAACCTCATCGAACCGCTCCGCAAAAAAGATGGTATCGATCCCCAGCCCCCCACTCATATCCAGGAGTCTTGTGCCTGACATACCCTGCAATCCCGACTTATAGCGGGCAGCTCTTTCACCCGAAGCCTGTTCAAGCGCGAGGGAGGTATAGAACAGGTTACGCTTCGAAAGCTCCGGCAGCTTATTATGCGCCTTTCGCCTGCATGCGATCTGTTCGGCAATAGCCCTGACAGGAAGGTCTTTCAGGTGATGATGCTTCATCGCAAACAGAGCAGGGTCGTCATCGAGATGCTTTTCCAGAAAATCACGGACTTCAGGAAGCTGGAGCTGTTGAAGTTCTTCTGCCGTCATGAATACGTCTTCCTCTATTTCAGGTACTTACGTGCATTGATTTCTTCTCTTTTTCCTACATTTTAATGTAACAGAGATAGGTTCAAAGCGCATAAACACACCACATGAAAGGAGAAACCCTCATGAAAAAAACATCTTTTCTTGTTTCTGCAGCAGCTATCATGCTGATCGGGATAAGCCTGATTCTCCCTGTTTCCAACGCTTCTGCTGAAACATTTTCCTTTCTCGGCCCTTCAGGCGGCGGGGGAGGCAGCTATTATGCAGACAACCAGACAGGCGGCCTCCGTGTCGTTGAAGTTCGTGTTCGTTCCGGCGTCTACATCGATGGAGTTCAGTTCATCTATGAAAACAAGATAGGACAGGTCATCAACGGCAAATGGCATGGAGGACAGGGAGGCACCCTCAGCGTCTTCAAACTGCAGCCGGGAGAAACCATCACAAGGGTCACCGGTAAGCACGGCTACTTTATCGATTCTCTGCAGCTGGTGACCAGCAAGGGCAGATCAAAAGGATGGGGAGGAACCGGCGGCTCAGCACACTACACCTACAGCGCCCCTCCGGGATCGCACATTCACGGCCTTTTCGGAAGATCCGGTGTATACATCGACGCTCTCGGCGTTATTCTCTCGACTCCATAATGCCTGCCTGGAAACCCGATCCCTGTCTCCGGTCACCGGAGACAGGGCGTTCATCCGCTTCTCTTATCATGCTGTATAGAGGCTATCACCTCACAGACCGCATCGGTCAGGACATGCAGCTCCTCCGTTGAAATGATGTACGGGGGCATGAGATACACCAGCCTTCCGAACGGTCGCACCCATACCCCTTTTTCAACAAAGCGCTTCTGGATGACCGCCATATCGACCGGCTGTTCAAGCTCGACAACCCCGATTGCTCCCAGTACGCGAACATCCGCAACGCCCGGAACGCTCCTGCAGGGTTCAAGCCCTGAAGCGAGTTGCGCTTCGATAACACGCACTGAATTCCGCCAGTCACTTTCGGCAAGCAGATCAATGCTTGCCGATGCGACCGCACAGGCAAGCGGGTTGGCCATAAACGTCGGGCCGTGCATAAACACTCCCGGCTCCGCGTTTGAAATAACCCCTGAAACATCCCCGTTTGTCAGCGTTGCCGCGAGAGTCATGTAACCGCCGGTCAGTGCCTTTCCTATACAGAGAATGTCAGGGACGACGTCGGCATGCTCAAGGGCGAACATTTTTCCTGTCCGTCCGAAACCGGTTGCGATTTCATCGAAAATCAGAAGCAGGTCATACCGGTCACACAGTTCCCGGACACGAACAAGATAACCCGGCGAGTAGAAGCGCATACCCCCTGCGCCCTGGACAACCGGTTCGAGAATCACAGCGGCGATCTCGCGATGATGCATCTCCACCTGTCGTCTGAAATCACCGATCGAATCGTTATTCCACACATCATGAAAACCGCAAGCAGGCGCTTCGGCAAAAAGCTGTTGCGGTAAAACCCCACTGAAAAGCCCATGCATTCCGGTCACAGGGTCACAGACCGACATAGCAGCAAAGGTGTCCCCGTGATAGCCCGATCGGACAGTCAGGAGACGATTTTTTTGGGGGCGTCCGGCCGCATGGTGATATTGCAGCGCCATCTTAATGGCAACCTCTACCGAAACCGAACCGGAATCACTGAAAAACACTTTCTGCAAAGGCCCGGGAGTCAGATCGACGAGCTTTTCTGCAAGACGTACAGCAGGTTCATGGGTGAACCCTCCGAACATCACATGGCTCATCTTTTCAAGCTGTTTACGAACAGCTTCGTTCAATACCGGATGGTTATAACCGTGTATCGCCGCCCACCATGAAGACATGCCGTCAATAAGCCTCCGGCCATCCTCAAGCTCTATGCGCACCCCTGATGCCCCTTTCACCGGATAGACGGGCAACGGATCACGCATGGATGTATACGGGTGCCAGATATGCTCCCTGTCAAAGTCAAGTGATTGCGAATTATCTTTCATGATCCCGCTGCGTTTCCTTCCAGAAGAACCTAGACATCGGCAGGATTGAACGCCCCCCCGACCGCATCCTGATCAGGCATATCGACTACCGGACAGAGGTAACCGTACTCCCTGAGGCTGCGACAGAAGACCTGTCGTGTGTCCCGGGCGATAGTGCTGTCGATTTTGCCGTAAAGATTGTACAGCAGGCCGTTGAGCCGAAGTCCCCTCTTCCGGCATGCCTCTATAGAGAGCAGCGTGTGGTTGATACTTCCAAGACGGGCCGAAGTCACAAGAATGAGAGGATAACCTTTTTCCTTCAGATAATCGGCAAACAGCAGCGACTCACGTAAGGGTACAAGCAGGCCACCTGCCCCTTCAAGCAGAACAGTGTCGAATGTTTCCTGAAGCCTGCTGGTAGCATCGCTGATTACCGAAACGTCAACCGTTCGATTGTCCATTCCGGCAGCAAGGTGAGGCGAGGCCGGATAGCTGAAAACATAGGGACAGGTGGTTCCGTCACGATCGACATCCTGTAAAGGCAATCCCATGATCTCGCGATGGAGAAGAATATCCT
>JADHTF010000044.1 GCA_016776555.1 Chlorobium phaeobacteroides | reverse complement strand
TTCGGTTGGTACATGAATCGGCGGTATCGAGGTGCAAGGTTTTTGGGGCTTTTTCAGGCTTTTCCTTGCATTCAAGATACGAAAAATGCCGCTTAATTCATTACCTAAAAACGATTTAACTATTATTCAGCAAACCCTATAGTAAATGTGAGCGCGTTACGGCAGTTGTTTTTGTTGATTGTTATTAATCGTTTTTGACAAAATTTTTGTTACGTGACGTGAGCCCTACAAACTGGACCAGCTGTTATTAGAAAAAAAGATTACGGTGTTGTTGATTCATTCGACTCTTTTTTGACCATACGAATTTGCAATTCCATTCCACAGGCCTCGGCGTACCTGCGTAATGTATGCAGCGAAGGGGAGTGATCCTGTTTGCCAAGGCTTGATTCTATGCGTGCCAGTACAGGTTGGGATACTCCCATTCTCCGGGCTACTTCTGCCTGGGTAAGACCTGCTTCTGTTCTTGCTTCCAGCAATGCAGCAAGGGCAGCAAACTCATCGTGGAGGGCTTCATAAGCAATCCTGAATTCTGGATCTCGGGCACACTTTTCAGCAGCAACTTTCCGAGGGTTGAACCGTACCGGGTCGTAAGTATTTTTGTCCTTCATTTTTTTATGTGCTTAAGCCGTTTTCTGGCTAATTGTATTTCTTTCAGCGGTGTTTTTTGTGTTTTCTTGATGAACCCATGGAGGATAACGACCTCCCTGTTTACGACACAACAAAAAAAGGCTCGACCAATTCCTTCTGGCCCTTTTGCCCGAATCTCGAATAACCCTTCACCTAAGGCTCGGGTATAAGGCAGCCCAAGATTTGGTCCACTGATTTCAATTTGTTCGGCTATCCGTAGAAACTTTGCGTAAATGCCGGTGGGCCAGCCATAAATCTCTTTCTGGACGCTGCTGTTATAGAAGCTGACTGTATAGTTCATAATCAAACATAGCATATATGCTATAAGTTCGCAAGCAGTTGTTTTGCATACAACTGATTTATACTTTGGTTTGATAGTGGAAATCGATATAAAATTAATCTACACAGCAATTTAAGCCGCTTAGCTTTTTGAGCGGATTGGATCCATTGCCCTACTCATAAGAGTAGCCTTTAGGGTTACAAATCACGTTGGTTTCTCCTATTGGGGCCTGATTCATGGCAGAAAAATCATGAATAGCCAGAGAAATGTACGTGCTTGTTGTTGATTGTTATTCATCGTTTTTGATAAAATTTTTGTTACGCGACTGTTACACGAAAAATCGAGGTGACGCCATAAGTTTCTATTATATAGTGACTTAGATTGATGTGTTTCGATATACATGGTAGAGGTCAGAGGTTCGACTCCTCTATCACCCACAAATATAATGAGTTAGCGACCCTTGTCCTGCCTGCATTTGAGCCGTTTCCTTTCTCAAAATCCTCCTGTTTTTATCGTTGTTGATAGATACTACCTCTTTTTTGTGATCATTTCTGCGACGTATACGCGACGCGAAATCAGGTTACATAAGTCAAAATATTTTGGATAAGCTACCGAAAAATTGAGGGATACGATTTCCTTGACTCCCCCGTGGTGACAATCCAGTAGAGGTCAGATATTCTCTGGATCTGGGTACGTCAAGGAATGCTATTTCCTGCCGTATTCATCGATCCTTGATGGTGTACCGGAAAAGAAGTACAATCCTGAAAAGACCCTCGCTGATTGTTTCAAATTATGCAACAAGATCGAGATGGATATTGTTCTTGAGTCTCTGAAGTTCTATCAGCAGAGGATGCTGATGATTTCGTATCGTGTGACCTCAGTAATGAAACCCTATCTGGAAGCGATTTGTTGAATAGGCTGTTCTTGTGATGTGACCTGGATTTTTATATGGATGCCGGAGCAGAGGGGCTTGCGGTTTGAAAGCACGTAAGTTTGGCACAGGAATATCCTGCTGAAAAAGGGTATTTCGTGAACCGGTGCTATCTTGCATTGTAAATCATACCATACCAACAGTAAAAAAACGCCCACGGGCAGATCATGATGGAGAATTCAGCGATGGATGGTTTTCGATTGCCGATTGATCTTGAATCACTCTTGCACGGTCGGTCAGTTGAGTGGGAACGGCTTGAATTCAAAAAAGGCTGGAACCCTGAAGCATTTCTGCACACGATGTGTGCATTTGCTAATGATTTCCATAACCTCGGTGGCGGTTACATCCTGATTGGCATTGAAGAGAGAAACGGACGGCCAGTTCTCCCTCCGGAAGGCTTAGATCCCGAAACGATCGACACTATTCAGAAGGAGATTCTCGGTTTTGGTTACAATGCAATGCTACCCGCATATCATCCACTGACTTTTCCGGCCATGGTGGATGGGAAAAATATTCTGGTTATCTGGGTGCCGGGAGGAGAAACTCGTCCCTATAAGGTAAAAGTCAGTCTTTCGGCAAAATCCACCGATTGAGCATGGTATATCCGTAAGCAATCCAGTACGGTGATTGCAAAAAATGCTGATGAACAGGAATTGATCAGCCTTACAGCCAAGGTGCCTTTTGATGATCGGTATAACCAGTCTGCATCAATGAGTGATCTGTCTCTGAGGTTGATCGAAGATTTCCTGAAAGAGGTTGGAAGTGACCTTGCTGATCAGGCGGCCACCATACCTCTCGAGAAACTCGGGCGTATGATGAACATCGTAGGAGGTCCTGCAGAATCGATATTTCCGAAGAATGTCGGGCTGATGTTTTTTAATCCGCATCCTGAACAGTTTTTCCCGGCGACACAAATTGATGTTGTCTGGTTTCCTGATGAGCCTGGTGGTGATATTTTCGAAGAAAAGAGCTTCAAAGGCTCACTGGATCGTATGACGCGCGATGCTCTCAGCCACATCGAGCGCAACTATCTCAAGGAAACGGTCATCAAGCACCCTGACAGGGCTGAAGCTGAAAGACTCTGGAATTATCCCTATGCAGCCATTGAGGAAGCGGTCGTCAATGCGGTGTACCACCGTTCCTATGAAGATCGTGAGCCCATCGAAGTTCGGATAACGCCGGACGAATTGATCGTGGTGAGCTATCCTGGGCCGGACAGGTCTGTGAACATGAAAGACCTGGTCGCAGGTAAAGCTGTCAGTCGACGTTATCGTAACCGCCGTATCGGCGAGTTCTTCAAAGAACTGGACTTGACAGAAGGACGTTCTACCGGTATCCCGAAAATCCTGCGAGCAATCAAGCAGAACGGGTCACCCCAGCCGGAGTTCGAGACTGATGAAGATCGGACTTATTTTTTGGTACGTATCCCGGTTCATCCGAATTCGGTTCGCCAAACAGAGGTTAATGATAATCGTGCCGGACAAGTAACCGGACAAGTAACCGGACAAGTTGAGGATTGGGTGGTCAATATATTAGATGGCTGCAAAGAACCCTTGAAAAGCTCTGAGATACAGAAAATCGTTGGGATTAAGCATAGGGAAACTTTTCAGAGAAATTATCTCGACCGGTTATTGAACGATGGCTTGTTAGCAAGAACTATCCCGGAAGCACCACAGAGCCCTACTCAACGGTATATAACCACCGAACAGGGCAAGAAACTGCTACAGGATCATAATTGAATGGGAGAAAAACGAACTCGGTGTGTGATCCAATAAATGCACCTCATACTCCTTAAGGGGACAGGTTGCGCATTGGTTTGTTCTTTATAGCATAGATAACCGATTAATATTCGTTTATCTATGCAAAATCATGTTATTCGGATAGAGCAGGCGCTACGAACATTCGGCGGTGTTCCATTGACCCATGGTACTCTGCTTTCGATTCTCGGTGAATGCCGATCTCCAAACAACAAGACCGCTCGCATGATTGATGAGGGCTCAGTTGGCACAACGCATGCAGATTTCTGCAGGATAAGAATCAAAGAAATAGGGGCAAAAAACGGAGAATTGTAATAGTTGTTACGATTTCTTCATCGATTTTGATAAAATATCTGCGACGCATATGCGACGAAAAAATTATTTTATTACCTATAAAAGTCAATAAAATAATAAGATATGATGTCCCACTCTTTCTTTACATGGTAGAGTTCAGAGGTTCGACTCCTCTATCACCCACATACAGAGATTGAAAAGCACGGTTATTCCGTGCTTTTTGCTTTTCTATGAAGATATTTTGCCTAAATGGACGTGCTGCCATACTTCGGACGTGAGCCCGAAAATTGAACCAACTGCTTTTGGAACAATAGCGGTATATTCTTAATCAGCATATCTACTGTGCCCAGTTTTCATAATGCAGGCCCTCTACCCGGTTGAATTCACGGGTATTATTCGTTATCAGTATCGAGTTCAGTGCGAGAGCATGAGCTGCGATCATGGTATCAAGAGCACCAATAGGCTTGCCTCGTTTTTCAAGATCTGCTCGAACTTCACCGTAATGCCAGATAACCGATTCATCGAATGGATAGATTTCAAACGGTGCCAGAAACAATTCCAACGCCAGTCGGTTCCTTTCCGAAGCACTCTTGACGACGCCATAGGTCAGCTCTGAAGCCGTAATGCTTGATATACCGACATTGCCGATGCGTTCCTTGCGAAATCGTTGCAATACCTTTTCAGGTCGGTTGTTGATAATGTAAATGCAGATATTGGTGTCCAGCAGATAACTCATGAAGCAATTTCCTCCCGCTCCTGTTCAATCGGTTGTTCACGCTCAAGGCGAAACTCAGGTTCAAATGCTTGCAGAGCAGCTTCCAGTGTGTCCCAAGATTTGTCGATAGGCAAAAGAAGAACGCCATTGCCAAAATGCTTCACATAAACTTCCTTTCCTTGAAACCGGTATTTTTTTGGCAAACGAACGGCCTGGCTGCGGCCGGACTGAAAAATGCGTGCTGTATCCATGACGATATCCTCCAACATATAATTGATATGTATCAATGATAGCTATTCTTCGGTTGAGACGCAAGAACCACAGTAGAGAAATGAGCCAGGCAGAAGGCGAGATGAGTAGTCGAGGTTGATAAAAATTTTGTTACGCGACTGTTACACGAAATATCGAGACGTTATCTAAATTATTTTTTATTGCGTCTTAGGTTAATGTGTTCTGATATACATGGTAGGTCAGAGGTTCGACTCCTCTACACAAATACGAGATATAAAAAGCACGGTATCCCCGTGCTTTTTGTGTTTACCAGATCATTTCCCATTCCTTCACAACCTGATGAGCTCCTCCCGGGCAAGATCCAGTCTCATAAGCCGGTTTGATCCATGCCGATGTGTCCAGTCCGGACCTCTGACGTCTTCTCGATCATGGCAGGATTTCAAAGATTGAAGTATTTTATTGTATTTTCTAAACTAGCCTGTAGAGGTGATCAGAAAAGATATTTTGCAGTTTGTTGCAAGTTATTGTGCTTATGGAGCAACGACCCGGATTCAAAGTATATATAACCTGAGTTGAGCGATTGTTGAGCATGCTGTAGATGCAAGGCACAGGGGACGCCGCTGTAGTGTACTACCGCAAGTTCCCTGTAACGAAGCAGCTGCAGCATGACCGACAATCCCATAGGGTTTCAACACATGCTATTTTTCTGCATTATGGTCGCGCAACCCGTCGGGCGAGATGTTCGCTGTAAGAAAATTCAGCATAACGCATTATATAGTATAATGTTGACACCATAAAGCATTTGTTGAAACGATCAACTTAGGTATAAATGATGAATGAGCAGTCCCCAATACAGAGACCTGTCATCATCTGGGTTCGTTTGATGGTGCGCATGAGTTTGTTTGCCACTGCATTGATCTGGCCGGCGGGTACCTGGTATTGGTGGGAGGCATGGGTGACAGTCAGTCTCTGGACAATCTTTGGGATTGTTATGACCCGTTATTTAGTGCAGCATGATCCTGCCTTGCTTGCAGAGCGTTTGAAACTGGTGCCACTGCACAGGGAGCAGAAGCCATGGGACAAGGTGATCATGCTGGTCTTTTTTATCGCTGGTATCGCACTCTATATCATTCCCGGTTTTGATGTGATACGCTATGAATGGAGCGAGCCCCTGCCATTATGGGTCAGGATCATCGCGCTGCTTGTACAGGTACCTTGTCTTTTCGGGCTCGGCTGGGTTATGCGTGAAAATACCTATCTGGCACAGGTCGTTAAAATAGATGAGCAACGGAACCAGAAGGTAATCACCACAGGCCCCTACGCCCTGGTTCGACACCCGATGTACACGATCACCATTATCTTGTTGTTTGCTGTGCCTGCTGCTCTCGGGTCACGATATACCTTGATCCTGTCTCTTTTTCTGACAGTGTTACTGATTGTACGTACTTATCTGGAAGATCGGACGTTACATCTCGAATTGGAGGGTTATCCTGAATACGCAAAACAAACCAGATATCGGTTGATTCCGGGAATGTGGTGAGTAGAGTGCGTAATCACCTGAGCGGGCGATACATCTGCCAGTGAGTGACAAATCAGATTCAGGAGGCGTGAAATGTTGAAAATACCTTGAGATACCTGTTTGCCAAATGGAAGCATTTGTCAACTCATATGTTTTTCAGAACAAAAGGAGGAACAACATGGAAAATCAGGAACTGTACGAAAAAGCTAAAAAAAGGGTAGACGCCAGGCTTGGATTCTCTATTCATCTGATTGTCTACATACTTGTCAACGCATTTCTCGTTTTTATCAATATGAGGAATTCACCTGAATACTCTTGGTTCATCTGGCCGCTCATCGGATGGGGGATCGGATTGTTATTTCATGGCTTGGGAGTCTTTGTATTTACTGGAGAACCGGCTTATAAGGAAAGGATGATTGAAAAGGAGATGAAGAAAGAGTCGTCAAAGAAGAATCAATGAATATAGATGACCAGCATTCATGTGAATGGTATTGCTATGGTTTCCCTGTGTTGGGGACATTGTGATGAGTAAAAAAGAGTTTGGTTCGTCATTTTGTTTTTTCCTGCGCTGGTTCAACACATTTATTTCTATAACAGCTGCGATTACTTCTGTTGCGGGTGACTTTTTTATTGTTTACGTTACATGTAACGCATGACTGGTGATAATCAATGAAATCAGGAGAAAGGCATGTCAGGAGTTATTGAGAGAGTAAAGAAGCATAGGGATGCGTTACGCAGGAGAGGGATGCGCCCGGTACAGATATGGGTTCCTGATACACGCCGCCCGGGATTTGCTGAGGAGTGCAAGCGGCAATCATTACTTGTAAAAAACGATAAGCAGGAAAAGGACGTTCTGGAGTTTTTGGATGAGGCCGCCGATCGTGAGGGCTGGGAGGCATGAAAAGAGGCGATCTGGTTACTATTGCGCTGAAGGGTGATTATGGGAAACCTCGTCCAGCGCTTGTCATTCAATCGGATTTTTTTTCCGATCATCCTTCGATAACAGTAGTACCTGTTACCAGCGAATTGCGGCAAGCGCCCTTATTTCGCATAGAAGTGCGACCCACATCTGCAAATGGTTTGAAAAAAATGTCGCAAGTGATGGTGGACAAAGTTCAAAGCGTGCCCGCTGAAAAAGTCGGCCAGGTTTTCGGACATCTTGAAGATGCAACCATGGTATCAGTTAACCGGGCTCTTGCCTTATGGCTGGGTTTTGCCTGAAATACCACTGAATTCCTGATTACGGTTTGAGATCATTTACGTGGCTGAAAACGGAGGCGACTCAAGCTTTTCGAGCGCATCGAGCAGTGTCGTGAAAGCGATTTTTTCCTGTTCGAGCCGGATACGGTTTCCAAGCCGGTCGTGGCGAAGATCGTCGTAAAGGGCTTTTTCTTCTGAGGTCAGCCTCGTGAGCGTTGAGGTTTCGGGCTGATTTTCCATTCCCCAGTGCGATCGATGGGTGAGCAGGGTTTGCCGGTCCATGAGGAAGGATGCAGCATGGGGAAAGAACTCACGGAACTGGTTGAGAATAGCGAATCCATGAGTGTCGATGTCACCCCAATAGAAGTGTTTCCTGTTGTGCAGCCATTCGATGTTGGCGAGGTTCCTGAAGCCGTAGCCTGCACCGAAAATGACCGTCGCTCCTCTTACCGGCGGAAAGGCGAGGAAGTTGATTTCGTTTTCGGTGATAAAGACTGTTTCTACCGGGATGCTGATGCGGGCAAAGGCTTCCCGGGTGATGGTGATGTCCTGATCGGTGCCGACAGACAGGATGGCCAGGTCGGGGTCGAGCAGACGAAAACGCACACGCAGGGGTTTTTCCCGGAACCCGTAACGGAGACAGAAGTTGATGTTTCCTGTTGCTCCGCTATTCCTCGCTTCTGGTGGCAGGGCAAGGTCGAAGAGATCGGAGAGCACACTACGGTGACTTTCGATAAATTTGCTGTGCACGCCGGGCAGGTCGATCTGTCTCAGGTAGATGCCTGGGCGGGGATGCTCGCGCAGCCAGGTGACGGTTTGCAGCATCAGGGGCCACACTGCTGCCAGTTCCAGGGCTCGCAGGGGGCGTTTCGAGATCCAGGGGAGGAGGCAGGGCTCCTGTTCACGGGTCAGGATGGCCAGGGAGGTGAATTTCGAGGCTTCATGCTGCTTGCCGATGAGCCCAAGGGCATCTTCCATAGAGTCGAGCCATATCTCCGACGGGATATCATTGCTGCCGAGCACACGGTGGTTTACCTTTCGCCAGACAATGCGATACGGTCCGGCTGCCGTGCTGAGTTGCCCGATCCAGTCGCGTACTTCGTCAAAGCGTTCGCTCAGTTGCCTTGAATCCGGCCCTTTGAGGGTGAGGCGCAGGGGGAACAGGTTGTCGCCTTTCACCATCGAGGCAAGCAGCGTTCCTCGTTTCCAGAGCTTCTGCACCTGAGTCTTCAGGTCGGCAGGGGTTGTCCACTTCGTCGTCGTTCTGCTCATTTCTGCATGTTTCGTTTTTCGGTGCGGTACTCTTCGATGCTGAGGTTGCGCAGCACGGAGTTCCGGCCGTCCTCGTTGTGAACGAATCCGACACTGGAGACGAAGGGTTCAATGATGTGGATCTTCTGCAGGGGAGTGACGATGAGCAGTTGCAGGTTGAGCTGCTCGAAGAGCTGCAGACCGTAATTGGCCGATTCGTCCGATCCGCGTCCGAATGCCTCGTCTATGACCACGAAGCGGAATGACCGCGACTGAACCTCTCCCCACTCGAGACCGAACTGGTAGGCGAGACTGGCGGCGAGCACCGTGTAGGCGAGCTTCTCCTTCTGTCCGCCCGATTTGCCTCCCGAATCGGCGTAGTGTTCATGCTCGGTGTCGTCCTCACGCCATCTTTCGCTGGCCGCGAAGACGAACCAGTTTCGCACGTCGGTAACCTTGACCGTCCAGCGGCGGTCGAGGTCGGCGAACTCTTCGCGTCCCCGGAACCGGTCGATAATCTTGCGTACTTGCAGGAACTTTGCCTCGGAATACTGCGCGTTGTCCGAACCGGTCAGTGTGCCCTCAGTGCAGCTTCGAAGCTCAGCCTGGAACTCGCGGATGTCGGCATCGAGGTTTATCTGCGCTTCGAGGCTGATGTAGCGGCCGGGGTTGTAGTCGATTTTCGTGAGCGATTCGTTGATCCGGGCGATACGCTCCCTGATGGTTTCGCGCTCACGGGTGAGCTGTGACTGGAAGTTGGCTACCTCGCGGATGGTGTTTTCGTTGAGCAGTTCCTTGAATTTTTCTTCGAAGCGCGGCAGGTCGTCTTTACGGAGCTCTTGTAGCATTGAGCGGTACTCGTCAGCAGAGGCGATATTGATATCGACCTCGCGGGTTTCGAGCTTCCACTTTTCGCTGTACTCTGTCATCGCACGGATGATCTGTTCGTTCAGGCGCGAGAGCTTTTTGTTTTCCGCGTCGATTCTTGCCTGCAGCCAGTCGCGCATTTCGCGCTCGCGGTTGTCGCACGATTCAACGGTAAGAACGCGGCTCTCCTGCATCTCAGACTGAAGGGCTTTGAGGCGGGAAAAGCGGTCGGTTGTCCCTGATGCTGCTTCGTTGACGAACAGCAGGGCCTGTTCTTCAAGCTCTCTTGCGCTGCTGATCTTCTCCTTGGTTCTGGATCGCTTGTCCTTGCGTTCGTCGAGGAGGCGCTCGGTCTTCTCGAGTCCTTTTTCTACCTCATCGAGTTGCATGGTGAGGGTGCGGAGCTTGTCGGAAGTGCTCTCAAGCTCGCGTTTTTCGGCTTCAAGCCGGGCGATGGCGACGGCTACCGGCTGCCAGTCGAGATCGTGGAAGTCGGGGTACTCGTCGAGGCGAGAGAGGATCGTAATGCGCTCTTTCAGGGTCGATTGCTCCTGTTGCATGACTTTCATGCGGTGGTTGAGTTCGCCGAGTTCGTCACGTTTCTGTCGGGCGTTTTTTTCGAGCACGGCTATCTTGGCTGCGTTGCTCCAGCCGAGTACGTAGCGGCTACGATCGTCGAGGCGGTGGCGGTCGTCTTTTTCGTGACGCTCGCCGGGCATTTTGACCTGTCCGGCCATCGTGATCGCTTTTTTCTCTCGTCGGAATTCCTCCTGGCTGTCGCAGCAGACTGCGTCGAAGCGGTGGCCGATCTCACGTTCGAGCCAGTGGAAGTGAGGAGAGTCGGTCTTGATCATGAGCTTGCGGGGCAGTGAGCCCGGATTGTCGGGCATGGTTTCGCGCCGTGCCGGGGGGCGCACCCGGAAGTAGACGAGGCGTCCCTTGAGGTGGGTGCGGTCAACCCACTCAGCCACCTGTGCGTAGTGATGCTCAGGCACGAGAAGCGAGAGGGAGAAGTTGCGCAGCAGCCGTTCGATGACCCCTTCCCAAGCAGTTTCCTCTTCTCGCACCTGGAGCAGTTCGCCGGCGAAGGGCATCATTTCCTCGTCTATTTCGAGCGCCTGACAAAGTTCGCGACGCATGGCGATCTGTCTGTCATCGATGTTGTTTTGACGGGCCTTGAGACTCTTGATTTCGGCTGTCAGTTCCCGGTACTCCTGTTGCATACTGGCGACAGAGACGCCGGTTTCGTTGAGGTCGTTCTGGACGCTCACCTCTCGCTCTTCAATCTCTTCACGCATGGTTTCGTGTCCGGCACGCTGGCGGAAGAACTCTTCGACGTTGGTTGCCTGTGCCTCACCGAGTTGGAGTACCAGATCGCCGTAGCGGGAGGATTTTTGCTTTTTCCGGTCGAGTTCTTCCTGCTTTGTGTTGATTTCGGAGGCAATGCTTTCGATCCGGTCGCCACCGTTTTCGGCAATGGTGCGACGGAGGTTTCGTTCGCGCATTTGCCCTTCGCGTCGTTGCTGTTCAAGTCGTTCGACCGCGCTCTCATGGCGGGCCATCTCCTCTTTAAGGCTTGCGAGGCGGTGTTCGAGCAGTTGCAGCTTGAGAGATGCGAACCAGGGGCGCAGTGCTTCGCGGCAACCACGCAACTCTTCGGTGGAGGCGTTGATCTCCCGGTGGCGGTCGCAATCCTCTACGAGCGGGGTAAGCTTTTCGATCTGCCGTTTCGCCTTGAGTACAGCTTCATGTGCACGGTTGAGGTCTTCGAAGTGGCGGATCAGGGCTGCGATGCGCGGCTGGACGTCGAAAGGTTCGAGCATGTGGCTGCGCACGAACTCGGTCAGGTTGCCCACCGATTTGAGAGAAACTGTCTGGTGAAACAGCTCCAGCGCCTGTTCGTTGTTGATACTCAATCGACGGCGGAACCAGGCGCCGTATTTCGGAAAGCTGTCGAACACCTCGACGCCTTTTGCTCGCAGGTGCTTGCGCAGGGGGGTGATCTCAGTGCCGAAGCCGGAGAAGTCGTTGGCGATGGAGAGGTCGCGTTCTGCGGCAGCATAAAGGCGGGCAGGTTGCCCTGTCGGATCCTTCATCCAGAAGAGCTGGGCGAGGGTTACGGTTTTGTCGTAGCCTTCATTGTGGAAGACGCCGAGCACCACAGAGTAGGCGTTGCTGTCGCGCAGGGCAACCGGTTTGGTGCCGCCTCCGAGGGACTCCTGCCGCTCGGATTTGTAGAAACCGAGCACGTAGGAGCGAAGCGAGCGTTCCCGCGTTTCGGCTCCGGCTGCCTTGTTGTAGGCGATACGCTGGCCTGGTACCAGTAACGTGGTTACAGCATCGACAAGTGTTGATTTGCCTGAACCGATATCGCCTGTGAGGAGACTGTTCCGCCCGTCGAGCCGGAGTGTCCAGACTCGTCCGTCGAAGGTGCCCCAGTTGAACACTTCGAGGCGCTGGAGGCGGAAGCCGGCGAGGCGGTCGTCTGAGATGAATCCGAATTCAAGGGCTTCAGTCATCGTTCTCCTCCGTGGTGTTTCCGGCAAGCTGGCGGTACTCTTCGAGGCGGCGGTCGAAATCGGCCAGCCACTGGGCATCGACGAAGGCTTTGATGATTCGGCGTACCTCGATCATCTGCTTTTCGCCTCGGAGACGGCGGATGAAACCGAGTTCGGTGATTTTGTTCAGGGTGGCATCGATCTGGTCGATGAGCTTTACCTCGTTGCTGCCTGACGGGAGAAAGATGCGGATCAGCTCCAGTACTTCGTCGCGTGACAGGATCAGGCGCGCATCTCCGCTGCCGGCATCGGATTCTGCGAGCTTTTTGCGCAGGAGCGCGAGCAGGAGGCTGACCGGGTAGGAGAGCTGACGCCGGGCCACGAGACGGGGCATTGCGTCTCCGTTCGCTTCGTCGCCTGCAGGGCGGGAACGCAGGAAGGCGTATCCCTCGGCTTCGTCGAGCATCAGTTCCAGCCCGAGCACGGCTACATAGTCACGTATGTCGGCCTGCAGGTTTAGCAGGGCGTTCCAGAGCGCGGCGTTTTCCTCCTGGTAGATCACGCCTTTCAGGAGGGCGACCACGACAGGCGAAAGCTCTTGAGGAGAGTATGCAGGTTGCGGGGTCTGGTGTTCAGTAGTGTTCATCATTCGTTTCTTACAAAGATAATTCGCGGCAAGGACGCCTGGCGTCTTACGCCGGATTCGCCCTCCCATTCAATTCGTTCTCTGGTTTCTTCATCCACTGCTGTATGCGGCCACTCTCCGGCGAGCTGTAAATAGGTAAGGAGTTCGGCCAGGCCGTGGCGCAGGGGATGGCGCGCGATCAGTTCTCCGAGGCCGACCTGATTCCGTTCCTGAAGTGCCTTGCGGATGTTCTGCGACAGCTCTGCTTGATCGACGAACATCTGGGAGTAGAGCGAGGCGGTGTCGATGTCGGCATCTCCTTCGTCAAGTGCGACGCCCTCGATCAGCGGCTTGAAGGGTGGGCGGTAAAGAGGGCGTTCGAGTGGCAGTTCGATCGATGCGGAAGCGACGTCGAGCGTCATGAAGCCGCTGGATGGTGAGGTTTCGCGCAGGGTGAGCGCCTTGCTTTCGATGTTGTGCAGGATGTCCATGATTCGCCTGTTTTCAAGCCACGCCTTGTCATCGAGGAATTTACGCAATTGTCCGGAGAGGCGGGCCACGGTGCGCTGTGTGTGTTCACCCGCCTCCAGCCAGTCGTAGTGTACCCGTTTCAGTCGAGGCTCCGGGAGCATTTCAGCGACCGGAGGCAGTTCGAGTATCTCTTCGAGCAATGCGGTCAGCTCCTCCTGGCGAGACTGCGACATCAGGAAATCCCAGAAAGACCTGAAGCTCTTGCCCTGGTCCGAATCAGCGATAGCGTCGCGTTGGCCCATGATATCCTCCAGCAGGGCTCCCTTGCTTCCTTCCCAGAGGGCGATACGTTCGCGCACCTGCCGGTCGAGTGTGCGGAAATTATGCTCCACCTCGCGGAAATCGGTCAGCAGTTCGCGCGCCAGTTGCAGGAACTGCTGGAAGCGATCCTTCAACGCCGTATCGTCCAGAAGAGAAATTTTACCGGCATCGATTCGGGCAATCTCTGCATCGATTTCCATGCGTTGACGGTTCAGCTCTGCAATTCGTATCTCAGGATCGGTCTGGCTGCCCGAACTCATCTGGCGCAACAGATCGAAGAGCGTCAAGAGGCGTGATTCCGTACCGACGAAAGTACGCTTGGAGAGACTCTCCAGCCAGGCCAGGGCCTTTTCGGTGGCAGGCGTCAGGTCGTAATGAGGCTCGTCATCTCCAGCTGGATAGAACTTGCGCAACCATCCCTTGTCGTTCTCTGCCCAGTCGTTCAGGTAGCTCTGCGCAGAGCCGGGGAAGGCGTTGTCTCCAAGCTGACGGCGCAAGGCGAACAGCTCGTCCTCAAGTGCTTCGACAAGGTCCGCCTGCGAGATGGTGCGCACATTGGGCGCGATGAACACCCGGTGCAGGAACGCCGCTACCAGTGGCGCGTGCTGCGCGCGCAACAGCCGCCATGCCGGGTGGTTCTGTCGGAGCAGATCGACGGTTGTGTAATCGAGAACCATAGGAGTGTTATTGTTCAGCCTGAATCAGTATGAAATTGCCTCGTACGCCTACGACCATACAAAAATAGAGCTTTCGTACAACGTTACCTTGTGAAAATGTATTCATTCTGCCGTCCAGCCTTTTCTGACAATGTTCCGAAGCTGAGGTCGCGAAGAACCAAATCGCCGTTTGCCGAAATCTCGAAAAAGCCTTCAAGATCCTTGTCTTCCGGGATGCTGTTCCCTCCGGTAACCTCGAAGACAATACTTTTTTTGTCAAGGTCGTAACGGTATGTTCCCCAATAGTCTTTGTATACCTCAAAAGGATGCGCTGTTACCGAAAATGTCCCGTCGGCTTCAAACAATAGTTCCCAGATGTCGTTGATACGATCCTGCCAGAGTCCGACAAACGGATTTCCGGCTGAGGTGTAGATGTACAAACGTTTGTCAAGGGTTATCCAGCCTTTGCTCGTTTTGACTTCAGCGGAAATGGTGTATTCTGTTCCGTTGTGCACATCTTCGCCGATAGAGAGCTTGCCTGAGCTTTTGTCCAGCCGGATGCCGGATTCGGGCTGAATTGACCATCTGGTTCTGATCGTAACCTCTTCGGGATATGGCGGGATGATTGTTTCTGACCGTGTCTTTACGGTCAGCATCAATGTTTCTCCGGGTTTCGCCTGTAGCGGCTCATAACCGTCGATCATCAGAGACTCTGTCTGCGATTCTGTCAGTGAATCTGCAGGGACAGGTTCAAGGGATTGCGCGAAACACATGCTGCACGTCAATGTCAATATCAGAAGAAAACAGGCAAGTACGAATGAGCAGGGGAGGATTTTCATTGTTACTGTGTATTGATTATTTATTCATGGTCATCTCACCCGTCATGAAGGCAGATCCGGAATGCTGTCGGGAACGGTATACGGTTTGACCGGAACATTTTAAGACTGCTGACCCAATGGACAGAAAGACATTCGTCCCTGAACCGTCGTTTGAAATCAATATACGGGTTATCAGTTGTTTTGGCATCAGGGGGCATAGGAAGCACTGCATGAAGAAGACCCGATGAGGTTTTTTGGATTTGATATCACTTGTTTTACATTGAAATGAGTGCTTCTTATCCAAAGTGGTATACACTTTTTTCGGTTTTCGTTGCTTCGTTTTTTAACCCCATTCCACTGCTTGAACCGACACACGAAATAGTACGCTTCTTGTAGAACAGGATTGGTATAATACTGAGGTCAACAGGATTGAGGGTCAATCCGTTGTACTCCTCAAATCGACCATCGGTTCTGGATCCTGATGGAAACTTACCGCCGAAAATGATTCCACTGATTTCAGATGAAGACCTTTGGGCAAGGGTGAGCCCTCAAGACAATGATCCTCCCAGGACTTTTTTAACCAAGAGACTGATAACAAAAGAAGTCTCACCCGAAAAACTTCTCGTTATTAACTCCTTGAGTGGTGCATGTGACCTTTTCTATGCTGATGAGTGGGACAGGATAAATCAATGTAATAGAGAGCGAAACTTCAGATCTCTCCCAAAGAATATCTACTCTTTTTTGGCAAGAAGGGGGTATATCTATTTCGATGAAACCGATGAAGATCGAGTTTTTGTCTCGTTGATGCAATATTATCGAAGTAAGCCGTCCGAGCTACAGAACAGCATAATACCGTCCCTGGACTGTAACTTTAACTGTACGTATTGTTTTCAGCCAAAGTCTGTCAGGCGTCAGAATTTGAGAATGACTGAAGACCAGGTTGCAACAGCGCATAAGATAATCAGAGAGAGAATATCCAGAAGCGGAAACAAACTATTAAGGGTATTCGGAGGCGAACCCCTGCAGCTTCAGAACCATTCTATTATAGAAAAAACGCTTTGTTTTGCATCAGAAAATGAGCTGGATTTACAGATCACTACGAACGGATTTCATCTTCTGGAATATCTTCAACTTTTTAGAAAGTATAGAAATGTCTCGCTCTATGTGCAAGTGACTCTCGATGGTATTTCCGCAACGCATGATGTCAGGAGGGTACACGCAAGAGGTCTTTCATCATTCGAGAGAATTGTGCGTGGAGTAGATGCATTGTCATGTTTGCCAAAAGCTCATATCACAGTCAGGCATAATATCGATCAAGAAATATTGGATGAATATGCAGAGGTCATGGCATTCGTTAAAGAAAAACGTTGGCACTTGAAGAAAAATATTGATTTTCAGCTTTCTTCGCTTTTCAAGAGTTATGATAAGTCAATTAGTGTTACAGATACCTAAGTTGATCGATTTGCAATAAAAAAAGCCCTCACCTATGGGTGTAAAGTGTTATATTAGCGTGAGTAACGACCAAGTCACCACGTAATAAAACACAACCCAGCAGGTGGAGAGCTTTATGGCAAAAGATAAGA
>JADHTF010000043.1 GCA_016776555.1 Chlorobium phaeobacteroides | reverse complement strand
CTATCACAGGCATTAAACTGGCGTGTGACGTACGCACAGACCAGAACAAAACGTTAAAACGGTAGCCCTATAGGGACAACCGGGATTTTTTCACCGGCTGATGCTGCTGGTCAGATACTAATCGATCAATTCAGGATAAAATGTCACCTTCTCATGTATAACTGCATAACGATATAAAACTATCCCGCTTAGCTGTAAAACAGCTTCTGTTTTGCAGATGATAGCGCATCTTTTTCGCTATGGTAAAGGCCACCGTCACAGCAATACTTTCGCCATCGGCGATAAAAAGAGACACCGTTCTTCTGACCCGAAGAGCCGTCGAGCCGTTCAGGGATTTCTGGTGCTTTCCGGGCGGTCATATCGACCGGGGCGAAACAGCAAAAAATGCCATTATCAGGGAAGCAGCGGAAGAAACAGGACTAGAACTGCAATCCCCCGTTTTCCTTGGTTATTGTGACGAGATCTTCCCTGCGCTGGGGTTTCATGCCGTTGTCCTCATGTTTTACGGGACAGCGCGCGGAGAACTTCTCCCTCAACCCGGTGAAGTTTCGGATATCGCCTGGTTTTCCGTCAGGGAAGCCCGCAGCCTTACACTTGCATTCAATCATCAGGAAGTACTGACCCGATATGAAAACCACCTTGACTCCCTATAACGGCGTTTCCCTTCTGTTCATACTCTTGTACGCATCTCTTTTCGGGTGCACTGAAGCAGAGAACAGGCAGACAACACAACCGGATTCTGACAAACCGAAAATTGTCAGCCTGGCTCCAAGCATTACAGAAATGATCTATGCGATTGGAGCGGAAAAACAGCTCATAGGCAGAACAAGTGCATGCGACTGGCCGAAAGGTGTAGAAAAAATTCAGGTTGTCGGAGCATTCGGGAAACCGTCCCTTGAAGTACTCGCCAGTCTTTCACCGGATCTTGTACTCGATACCGATCTTGCAGATGAAAACGTGGGATCAAAAATAACTGAACTTGGCTTTCAACGTGAAAGACTGGCTATCAGTGTTCCCGGCGACATTCCTCCGGCTCTGAGACGACTGGGCAGACTGACCGGAAACCCGGAAAAAGCAGACAGCCTGGCTCTGGTTATTGAAGATGACCTGAAACAGTTTCTGGAACGGGCAAAACGCCTGAAATATTCCCCGAACGTGTACCTGGAGATTTGGGATGACCCGCTCTGGACAGGAGGCAAGAACAGCTATGTCTCTGCTCTTATCGCCTATGCGGGTGGAAAAAATATCGGCAACAGCGTTCAGAAGGAATACTTTGAAGTCTCACCGGAATGGGTCATACAGCAGAACCCTGACATCATCCTCTGTATGTATATGTCAAGGGAAGAGGATGTCATAGAAAAAGTACGATCCAGACCGGGATGGGAGCTGATCAATGCGATAAAGCGCGGAAACATCCACGATAATTTTGACAACAGTATTTTTCTCCGTCCCGGGCCCAGGGTTCTTGAAGGAATTGAACAGCTCACACAAATTCTCGATGCGGCAAGTGATGAACAAAGGAAATGAGACAGGAAGCCGGAAGAACGAGGGGGAGAATGGGCAAAGGGATGGAATAAAATAAAATCACGTTAATTTTTCGCCAAAAACATCTGGATCGGGAAGAGGAAAAACGTGTCCGATTTCTTATCTTTCGGGCTTTATCAGCATAAACAGCCGTCCTGAATGAAGAAATCACCTTTGGCAATATTGTTTTTGACAGTACTGCTTGACCTTATCGGGTTCGGTATTGTCCTGCCTCTTCTTCCTACCTACGCCAAAGATCTCGGAGCGAGCCCTTTGATGATCGGCTTTATTGCTGCCACCTATTCCGGAATGCAGTTTCTTTTTTCACCCATCTGGGGAAGGTTGAGCGACTTCATCGGACGAAGACCGGTGATGCTGGTCAGTATCTTTATGGCCGCAGTTTCCTATCTTTTTTTCGCCCATGCGTCAACCATCCCGTTACTGATACTGGCACGTGCTCTTTCCGGCATCGGATCGGCGAACATCGCGGCTGCCCAGGCCTACATCACCGACGTTACCGACAGCAAAAGCAGATCTACCGCCATGGGGATGCTCGGGGCCGCTTTTGGAATCGGTTTTATTATCGGACCGTTAATCGGCGGCTTTCTGAAGCACAATTTCGGCATTGAAATGGTCGGCTACGTCGCTTCCGCGCTGATAGCTCTGGACTTTATCCTTGCTGTTTTTTTCCTTACGGAATCAAACAAAGATGCGCAGAAAATCTCTCACTTTCTCAAGATTTCACTGGCACGCACAGGCAAACCGATACTGACCTCGATGCAAGAGAAATCAGCCGCCTATTTTAAGGGTATCAGTAACGCGCTAAGCCACAAGCCCATAGCACTGCTCATGAGCGCCAATTTTATTTTCACTTTTGGCATCATCAACATGCAGATAGCGGCCATTCTTCTGTGGAAAGAATATTTCATGGCAACCGACCAGCAGATAGGCTACCTATTCGCATACGTAGGTTTCATATCGGTAGTTGTCCAGGGGGGCCTGATCGGAAAATTGAATAAGCGATTCGGTGAACACAAGCTTTTCCTCTTGGGGCATATCATTACCTTTGTGGGTGTTTTTTTTATCCCGTTCATCCCTCCAACGACGCTGTTTACTCTTGGGCTGGGAATCCTTCTGTTCTTCTCAATAGGAACAAGCCTCGTAAACCCGATCAACATTTCATTGATCTCCCTCTACAGCTACACCCAGAAACAGGGACAGATCATGGGCTACGGACAGTCCGTCAATTCCCTTGCCCGGATATTAGGCCCGTTCAGCGGCAGCATTCTTTATGGAATGATCCCTTCCATGCCGTTTGTCGTGGCAGGGGTGCTCATGCTCGTCGGAACAATAATTTCCCTTAGCTTGTTTAAATACGACATAGAGGCTTTGGAGCCGGAACCCGAATCCTCGACTGACCCGCAAACAGCTGAATAGGGCTGCAAACAGAAAGAAATACCTTTACATCTGATACCTATATGTTCCGCAAGGAAAAACTGGCATACAACTCTCTTCCCGATATCCTGTATCGGATAGGCGACATAGCTGACCGGACTGATACGCCATGCTATCTTGTCGGCGGCTATGTAAGGGATAACCTGATGAATACACCGAGTCATGATATCGACATCATGATAATCGGTGAACCGATACCGTTTGCGAAACTGGTTGAACAAGAGCTTAAGGGAAAAAACTTCGTCGTTTTCGAACGGTTCAGGACTGCCCGTCTGGAACTGGACAGTTCGCAGGAAGAAACAACAGTGGTTGAAATTGTTGGAGCAAGAAAAGAAAGCTATAACCCTGATTCAAGAAAACCGATCACTGAAATAGGGTCGCTTGAAGATGATCTTTCAAGGCGAGATTTTACAATCAACGCCCTTGCCGTACAGTTGAATAATGAACATCGAAACTCTATCGTAGATCTCTTCAACGGTTACGACGATCTTCAGAAAAAGATGTTGAGGACCCCGCTCGAACCTCATAAAACCTTTTCAGATGATCCTCTCCGGATGATGCGGGCAGCCAGGTTTGCCTGCCAGCTCGATTTTCAGCTTGACCGGCAGGCATTGAACGCCATGACTGACATGGCAGAAAGAATAACGATTGTCTCAAGAGAGAGGATAAGTCAGGAGTTTCTGAAAATCATCACCTGCAGAAAGCCTTCGGTCGGCCTCAAGATTCTCTATTCAACCGGTATCCTTGGACATATCATGCCGGAACTTAACGCTATGGCCGGCATTGAGCAGGTTGACGGTCTGGGACACAAGGATACCCTGCTCCACACCTTTCAGGTTGTTGACAAACTGGCGGAAAAAAGCGACAATCTCTGGCTCAGAATCGCCGCACTTTTCCATGATATCGCCAAGCCGGTAACCAAACGGTTCAATAAACATGCAGGCTGGACATTTCACGGACATGAAGCCGTAGGGAAAAAATTGTGCGGAAACATTTTTCGATCCATGCGCTGGCCACTCGATCCCCTTCCCTATGTCCAGAAAATGATTCGCCTGCATCATCGCCCGATACCGCTTTCTAAAGGTGAGATAACTGACTCCGCTGTAAGAAGACTGATGTATGACGCAGGGAATGATCTGGATGACCTTATGACGCTATGCCGGGCAGATGTCACCAGCAAAAACCCGAGAAAAGTCCAGCGAATCATGAACAACTTCAACATTGTGGAAAAGAAAATCACAGAAGTTGCCGAAAAAGATCTGCTTGCAAAATGGAGACCGCCTATCACTGGCAGCGATATCATGGACACGCTTGGTCTTTCCGAAGGAAAACTTGTCGGAATCATCAAAAACAGGATGGAGACCGCGGTGATAGAGGGGGAAATTCCCTATGACCGTGAAGCGGCTCTTGAGTACATAAAAAAAACATACCGTGAAATGCAGAATTCATGATATGGCATTATCCATTGAAGCGGATATATTAAAGTTTTTCGAAAATCAGGATCAAAAAAGAAAAGTGATCCAACAAAATCAAGAGTACAGTGATACAACGTTATTCACCCAAAGACATGGAAGCCATCTGGACGGACGAAGCAAAGTTCGAACGCTGGCTGCAACTTGAAATCGCGGCTGTCGAGGCTCGGGCTGAAGCAGGAGTCGTACCCAGGGAGGCCTTGCAGACGATACAGGAAAAAGCCACATTCAACGTCGATGAAATTCTTGAAATCGAAAAGGAAACAAAGCACGATGTCATAGCCTTCCTGACCAATGTCAACCAGTACGTGGGGCCGCAATCACGGTATATTCATGAAGGCCTGACCTCATCAGATGTGGGAGACACCTGTCTCGCCATGCAGATGCGCGACGCCGGCAGGATTCTTCTCAAGGATGTCGAATCCCTGATCGACGTACTGGCCGAAAGAGCGGTTGAATTCAAGTATACCCTTGAAATGGGGAGAACACACGGCATTCATGCCGAGCCGACAACGTTCGGCTTGAAGCTGCTTCTCTGGCATCAGGAAATGCTTCGGAACCTTGACAGATTGAAAAGAGCTGTTGACAATGTTTCGTTCGGCAAAATATCAGGCGCCGTTGGAACATATCAGCACCTTTCTCCGGAAATCGAAGCCGTTGTCTGCAAAAAACTCGGACTTTCTCCGGCACCTGTTTCAACACAGATACTGCAGCGTGACCGTCACGCCGAGTTCCTCACAACCCTTGCTATCATCGCTTCATCAATAGAGAAATTTTCAGTTGAGTTCCGGCACCTGCAGCGAACAGAAGTGCGGGAAACCGAAGAATTTTTCAGCAAGGGACAGAAAGGCAGCTCCGCCATGCCGCACAAACGTAACCCGATCACTTTCGAACGCCTTACCGGTCTTGCCCGTATAGTTCGTTCAAACTCCATAGCGGCAATGGAAAATGTCGCTCTCTGGCATGAACGGGATATTTCACATTCATCGGTCGAGAGGGTTATCATGCCTGATTCCACAATGGCTCTCTGCTACATGCTTCGCACATTTACGGATACCCTGAAACATCTTCTTGTCTATCCGGAAAGAATGCAGGAAAACTTCAACACCTCCTACGGCCTTACGCTTTCTCAAACCCTGCTTCTCGCACTGACAGGAAAAGGGCTTACCCGTGAAAATGCATATAAACTCGTGCAACGCAATGCCATGAAAAGCTGGGAACACAAAGTGCAGCTGAAAGAACACGTCCTGCAGGATAAGGAAATTCTCGACATTGTTTCCGCTGAAGAAATCGAGCAGCTCTTCTCATCGGAAAACATCCTGAACAAGCTCAGAAAAAGCGTTGACACCATCTTTGCCCGTAACGGGCTCTGAGAATGTAAACACGCCTATCGGGGTTTGTTAATTTCCTCGATTATTAGTAAATTTTATGCCGCTTTTTTCCTGAACCCGAACAAAAAAGGGTTCCGAGCGGTTCGGTACATCTCATATTTCACTGTTTCAGCTACCGTTCATACCGCTGTCAATTTCGTTATTATGATGCTGATAATAACACAGGAGAAGATTATGCTCTATGTATGCTAAGGTTTTGAAAACATATAGGGATAAAGCTGAAATCGAAATCATCTGTACAGATGCTTCTAAAGAGAGTGAGCACTGCGGAGCATGTACTATGGGTCAAAAGCCATCATCAAAACCCCGTGCAGTTCTTGCGCACAACCGCGTTAAGGCAAAAACAGGTGATATGGTAGAATTTGAAGAAAAAGAGCATGCTGAAATCAAGGCCGCCCTGGTGCTCCTGATAGGCCCGCTTGTTTTATTCATGCTCTCTCTCGGTATTGCCGGCAGCATGCAGTTTGAGCTGTGGCAATCATTCTTTTTCAGTCTTCTTGTTCTTGCCGTCACCTATACGATTCTGAGGTATTTTCTGAAGGATACGACATATTATCACATCACAGGAATTAAATAACACCGCATGATTAGTGAAGCATTCATACCTGCTGTTGCAAGTCTGGGCTCAGTTGCGCTCACGCTTGGCCTGATTATTTTTTATGTCTCGAAAAAATTCCATGTGGAAGAAGATCCTATGGTGACGATCCTCAATGATACCCTGCCGGGCGTCAACTGCGGAGCATGCGGATACCCGAGCTGCGGGCAGTTTGCCGAAGTGCTGGTGGAGACAAAAGACTCATCGATGACCTGCCCTGTCGGAGGGACAGACCTCGCAGAAAAACTCGGAGATACGCTTGGCATAACCATGGCCGAGCCGAAACCGATAACAGCCGTTGTCCTCTGCCAGGGAGATAACGACACGGCAAGAGAAACCGCCGAATACCTCGGCATCCAGGACTGCTGGGCAGCAACCCAGACCTATGTCGGACCGAAACAATGCCGTTACTCATGCGTAGGCCTTGGCTCCTGTATAGCCTTTTGTGATTTCGGCGCGATGCGACTGGAGAATGGCCTTATCATCATCGATAAAGACCGTTGCACCGGATGCGAAGCGTGTATTCCTGCCTGCCCTACAGGTGTAATCGTCATGCAGGAAAAGAAAGCTGAACGCTATGTAATAGCCTGCAATTCACATGACAAGGGCGCTGCGACCAAGAAAGCCTGTGACGCAGGATGCATTGCATGCCAGAAGTGCGTAAAGGTATGCGATGACGATGCGATCGTCATAGAGAACTTCCTTGCAAAAATCATACAGGAAAAATGTACATCCTGCGGGAAGTGCATCGAAGTCTGTCCCACCAAGGTCAACTGCATCCTGCTTGAAGAGGACCTCAAAGAAGCAAAACAAAAAAAAGCCTCTTAAATGAAGACATTCAAAACGGGAGGTATTCATCCTCCTGAAAGCAAGTTCACCGAAAATACTCCTGTTGAGCTCATGCCCGTTCCAAAGGAACTGGCGATTTCGCTGAACCAGCATCTCGGCAAACCGGCCAAACCCGTGGTGAAAGCCGGCAGCGAAGTAAAAAAAGGCGAACTGATCGGAGAAGCTGACGGATTCATTTCCGCCAACGTGCATGCAAGCACAAGCGGTAAGGTAAAATCTGTCAAACCGCACCCTCATCCCGGCGGCCACTATGCCATGACTGTATTCATTACTCCTGACGGTCAGGATGAATGGGCTGAAGGATTGAATACCGATCCGGTTGACTGGCATGGATTTTCCAAAGAAGACATCATCGGAAAAATAAAAAACGCGGGAATCGTCGGTATGGGGGGTGCCGGTTTTCCAACGAATGTCAAGCTTGCGCCTCCTCCGGACAAAAAAATCGACACCATCATTCTGAACGGTGCTGAATGTGAGCCATTTCTGACAGCCGACCACCGGCTTATGCTGGAATCACCGGAAGAAATAGTCGAAGGCCTGAACATTATAACATCACTTTTCGGGGGAGAAGCCAGAGCATACATAGGCATCGAGTCAAATAAAAAAGATGCTATCGAGACACTGACCAGCCATGCTTCTTCAAAAGGGATCGAGGTTGTTTCGCTAAAAACAAAGTACCCGCAAGGCGCTGAGAAACAGCTTATCAACGCCATCACCGGAAGAACCATTGAACCGGGTGAGTTACCGTTCGACAAAGGATGCCTTGTTCAGAATATCGCTACGGCAGTTGCCGTTTATGAAGCCGTCTGCAAAAACAAGCCTCTTGTTGACCGCGTCGTTACGGTCTCCGGTCTGGAAATAGGAAAACCGAAAAACATCAGAGCGTTGGTCGGTACAAGCTTCAGGGATATTTCCCTTTTCTGCGGCAACCTGAAAGAAAGCACCAACCAGATCATCTCCGGTGGACCGATGATGGGAAAGGCGGTTTACACGCTTGATGTACCCATAATCAAAACCACCTCGGGCATGCTGTTCATCAACAACGTCGGCATCGAAAAAGCCCGGGAACGCACCTGTATCCGTTGCGGAAAATGTGTTGACGTCTGCCCTCAGGGACTTGCACCGTGGCTTCTGGCCAATGTCGCGCAACTCAGGGAATTCGATGAAATCCAGCTGCTGGGCCTGGCCAACTGCACGGAGTGCGGCAGTTGTACCTATGTCTGCCCGTCAAAACGCGAACTTGTTCACTGGATCAAGTATGCAAAGGCACTCGTCAACAATCGCCAAAAACGAAAATCAGCTTAACAGATCAGTAAACATTCTATGGAATCAGTTAATCTCAAAGTTTCTAACGCACCATTCGTCCGCTCGAAGGACTCCATCGAATCGGTGATGTACAATGTCGCCCTTGCCCTTGCTCCGGCAACGGTCATGTCGGTCTACCTGTTCGGCATGAGGGCTCTTGTCCTGACCGTGGTGTGTATTCTCAGTTGTATCGCCTTCGAATGGCTCATGGACAAGGCAAGAAACAAACCAAACTCCTGTCTTGACGGCAGCGCACTGGTTACAGGCCTGCTTCTTGCCCTGAACGTACCGGCGAATCTGCCGCTCTGGATGGTAGTGACGGGGTCATTTATTGCCATTGTAGCCACAAAACATGTTTTCGGAGGGCTTGGCTATAACGTCTTCAATCCCGCCCTCGTAGCCAGGGTATTCTTGCTGATCTCTTTTCCGGCAGCCATGACAAGCTGGCCGATGCCTGCCCCGTTTTCTTTTGATATGATGGTAGATATGGAGACCGGAGCCTCGCCTCTCGGCATCCTGAAGACGGATGGTGTTCAAGCTGCGCTCGCCTCACTTTCACTGATGGACGGCTTTTATGGCACGATGACCGGCAGCCTTGGCGAAACCTCAGCCCTCGCCCTGCTTGCAGGCGCTGTATGGTTATGGTATAAAAAGTACATCACGATGTACATACCTCTGACCATTATGGGGTCCGTCTTTCTTTTTACCGGCCTTTTCCACCTGATCGATCCGGGAACCTATGCCTCGCCGGCTTTCCATATGGTCACAGGAGGACTGATTCTCGGAGCGTTCTTCATGGCAACCGACATGGTTACGTCTCCCCTTTCCATTCGCGGCCAACTGCTTTTCGGGCTTGGATGCGGACTTCTGACGGCTGTCATCCGTCTCTGGGGAGGGTACCCTGAAGGAATATCTTTTGCCATCCTTATCATGAACTCTTTCGTCCCGCTCATCGACCGCTGGGATCTTAACGACAGAAAAGCTGAAAATAAAAAGAAGCCGGAAAAACCATGAGACCAATAACTATCCTAACTATTGTCGGCATACTGAGCGCCTCGCTGCTTGCTGTCGTAGAGGATCTCACACGTGAACCGATCGCGATTGCCAAGGAACAAATGAAACGAAAAGCAATCGAACAGATCTTTCCGTTTCCCTTTGACAGCCTGAGGACGGTAACAACCGAACAAACAACCTTTTACGAAGCGTATAACCAGGACAACGCGATTGAAGGCATAGCTGTCGAGACCTCAACAGAGGAAGGCTACAGCGGACTTATTGAAATCCTGCTCGGCGTTTCTCCCGACCAGAAAATCCTCGGTTACAAAGTCCTCTTTCATCGTGAGACCCCGGGACTCGGAGATAAAATCGACAAGCCCAAATTCAAAGAGCAGTTCAAGGGACGCACACTGGAAAACACCAACTGGAAAGTCAAAAAGGACGGTGGAGACATTGACGAACTCACTGCCGCAACGATCTCCTCGAAAGCCGTTGCCAATGCAGTCGTCAAAGGCCTTGAATTTATTAAAGAGCAATACCCTAAATCTTCAGCAGAATGAACGAAGCCTTAAATATTTTCACCAGAGGGTTTGTCAAGGAGAACCCTGTAACCAAGATGTTGCTCGGACTCTGTCCCGTGCTTGCCGTCACAACAACAGCTATCAACGGACTCGGTATGGGATTGGCAACAACATTTGTCCTTCTCGGTTCGAACGTTGTTATAGCCCTGGCATCGAAAGCGATCCCCAGCACTGTCAGAATACCTTCGTTTATTCTGGTTATCGCGACGTTTGTGACCATTGTCGATCTGCTGATTCAGGCGTTTTCTCCTGAGCTGAACCAGTCGCTCGGCATCTTTATCCCGCTGATCGTGGTGAACTGTATGATTCTTGGCAGAGCTGAAGCCTTCGCGAGCAGAAACGGTCTCTGGTACTCGATTATCGATGCCATCGGGATGGGGCTCGGATTCACCTTTGCACTGCTCCTGCTCTCGATATTCCGCGAAGTTCTTGGTGCCGGAACGATCTTCAACATCCCGCTTGTCGGTGAAGATGCAAGTACCATACTTGTCTTCGCGCTGCCTCCCGGCGCATTTGCCGGTCTTGGGCTGATCATTGCCGGGCTCAATTCACTTGAAAAGAAAATGGGAGATAAGAAATGAATGAACTATCAGGACTTCTGCTGGTCATAGTCAGCGCGATATTCGTCAATAACGTTGTTTTTGCCCGTTTTCTCGGCATCTGTCCTTACCTCGGTGTTTCGAGAAAACTGGATACCGCCCTCGGTATGGGCTTTGCCGTCACCTTCGTTATGACTATCGCCACTGCCATTGGATACGTTTTGCATTACGGTATACTGGTACCCTTCAAAATAGAGTTCATGCAGACGATCATGTTTATCCTCGTGATCGCCTCTCTCGTTCAGCTTGTTGAAATCGTTTTGAAGAAAGTGAGCAAATCTCTCTACAACTCGCTTGGGATTTTCCTGCCGCTTATCACCACCAACTGCGCTATCCTCGGTGTTGCCCTGATTGCCATACAGGAAGACTATTCGTTCGTCACCTCGGTGGTATTCGCCTTTTTCTCTGCAATGGGCTTTATTCTCGCCATTCTCCTGTTTGCAGGCATCAGGGAAAAACTCGAAGAAGCCGACGTACCGAAACCCTTCAAAAATGTTCCGATCGGTTTCATATCAGCAGCTATCCTGTCCCTTGCGTTCATGGGCTTCTCCGGCCTGGTGAAGTAAGGCCTGGATTATTTATCGTAGCAAGAAAGCCGCCTTGCAGGGCGGCTTTTTCAAACATATCATTTGTCAGCAGATCTCTCCTTCTCAACGTAAGCATCGATTGCAGTTTTCAACACTTTTTTCGCTTCTTCAGCATCGACTATCCCGCCTGATTGCATGATTCCCGAACCTTTGTAGTTTGAAAACCAGAGATCCAGAATAGTGGCCGCCCCATAGTATCGGTTCTGCAGTTCCACCAGTGAATTGATATCGCCAAAATGAGAATTGAGCATGACAGCAATCAGCTTGTCGTCCTGTTCTCCTCTGTCCAGCATCCTGATCATCCCGATAATCTTTGCCGAAAGAATCGTGCCTCTGGGGACTGATGGACCGAGAACGATAACATCCAAAGGATCGCCATCTCCGCCAAGTTCTTCAGGTAGCAGTGTACGAGGAATCATCCCATAGTTTCCGGGATAGGCAAGATAGTGTACCACCCGTGGCTTCCCCTTCGTTACCTCCCATTCCAGGTTCCCGCTCTCCTTGTTAACCTCCCATTTTGCACTGGTGCCTGCAGGAATTTCAACGACAACACGTACGTCACCCTTCTCATTCAAAGGCTCATAGCCTGAATAGAAATTTTTTTCTCCGATAAGCGTGTACTGCCTTTTTTGCGTCATGCCGGAGGCATGGACAGGCAGGCCACTTGTCTGTTTAACATTGCCGCAGCCTGTAAGGAAAACAAACAGCAATACCAATCCGACTCGAACAGATCTGAAACAAGGTACATTCATGGCTCTTGTGTCTACAACATTCAGGAATATTCATAGAAGCAGGAAAGGAAACATTCCAGCCAGAAACCATCCCTTGTGTAACCAACATTTTTCATCCTGATGCAAGGATTTCGGTATCGGCATGCTATTTCACACTTCCTTAACCGATCCTTTGCACAATCGTCACAGGAGACTGTTTGCCGGAAAATCCAAAAGAGATATTCTGTTTGCGACATGGATTTCCCTCTCTTTTCATCGTGGCTTTCCAACATTAACGGAAAATACAATGAGACATTTGTTTTCGTATTTATTCATCTGTCTGACTACGCTTGCATGCCATGGATTTGCAGCACCCGGCATTGCTCAAGCTGAAACAACAGGCTCCTCTTCCGGCACCACGATAACCGGTCGTGTAGTCGATGAGGTAGACGGTCTTCCGCTCCCCGGTGCTAACATCTCCGTCAAAGGCACGTCAAAAGGTTCTATTACCGGGCAGGACGGACGTTACCGGCTTGAAAACGTTTCCGGTGCTACTGCAGTCATCGAAGCATCCTATATCGGATATGTAAAAAGTGATATTCCAATAACCCTTTCACCCGGCAAAGCCGTTATAAAAAATATACGGCTTAAACCCGGCGTCTTGATCAGCGAGGAAATCACCGTTGTTGGCGAACTCCTGAAGGGCCAGGCAAAAGCACTGAATCAGCAGAAAAACGACGTCAATGTCACCAATGTTGTTGCTTCAGACCAGATCGGTAAATTTCCCGACTCCAACATCGGCGACGCCCTTAAAAGAATTCCGGGGATCAGCGTTTTTAATGACCAGGGTGAAGCGAGATTCGGCCATGTACGAGGAACAGAGCCCCGTTTCAACTCTGTCACCGTCAACGGAGAACGCATTCCTTCTGCTGAGGCAGAGAACAGGACAATCCAGCTCGACCTCGTTCCATCGGACATGATCCAGACCATCGAGGTCACCAAAGCCTTGACACCCGACATGGATGCCGACGCAATCGGTGGTTCGATCAATCTTGTAACGAAAATCCCTGCGGAAGAAAGATTTTCGCTCTCAGCCGGTGGAGGCTTGAACTTCCTCGATGGGACCGGTGGCGAAAGATACCAGTTCGGCGGCACCTACGGCAACCGGTTCGCTGACGAAAAACTCGGCGTACTTTTCAGCCTCTCTTATGACAACAACGATTTTGGCTCTGACAATATCGAAGGGGAATGGGACGCTGGTAATGACGGCATAGAAGGAATCAAGGAGTTCCAGGTAAGAAAGTATGATGTTCAGCGTATCCGCAGAAGTTTTTCCGGAGCGCTCGACTACCGCTTCAACGAAAACCATATCCTCAAGTTCAATGGTATTTACAACTGGAGAGACGACTTTGAAAACCGCTACAGGATTAAGTACAAGGATCTCGATGAAGATTTTGCCACGGTGGAACGTGAGACAAAAGGTGGCACGGAGAATGACGCCCGCCTTGAGGATCAGCGCATGATGTCATTCACGCTTGGCGGCGAGCATGATTTCGGCAAGCTGGATCTCGACTGGCAAGCTTCATACTCAAAAGCTTCGGAAGATCGTCCGAATGAACGATACATTAATTTCAGAGCGAAAAACCAGCCGTTTACCGTCGATATCAGCAACCCGGAAAAACCGTTTGTAACGGTCTTGAACCCGGATGTGTCAGGCGGTATCAGCGACAGCGAAGACTGGAAGCTCAAGGAGCTGACAGAAGAACATCAGTACACCGAAGATATCGACAAGAATTTCGGCCTGAACTTTAACTATGCTGCAACCGACGCACTTGCATTCAAATTCGGCGGTAAAATCAGGGACAAGAAAAAGAAGCGTGATAACGATTTTTACGAATATGAACCGGTTGATGAAGATGCATTCCGCGATGAAGTCTTTGCCAACCTCAAAAATGAAACCAAGGATCATTTTCTTCCGGGTAACAAATACAAGTCAGGTGTCTTTGTTTCCAACAAGTTTCTGGGCGGCCTCGACCTAGACGGCGATGATTTCGACAAGGAACTTGTAAAGGAAGGGCTTGCCGGAAACTTCGACGCAAAGGAACAGATAAAAGCGGTCTACGCAATGGCAACCTGGGACATCAGCGACAACACAACACTGCTTGGAGGTGCAAGGCTTGAGCATACCAGAAATGAATACGATGCATTCAAGTACTTTGCCGACGAAGACTCACTTGCTGCAGTAACAGGCAAGCCGTCTGACTACACCAACGTTTTGCCTTATGTACATCTGCGTTATAACGTCAACGATCAGACAAATATCAAGCTTGCCTATACGCACAGTCTTGCTAGACCAAACTATTTCGATCTGGCCCCGTACCAGGAAATCGTTGCCGAAGACGAGGAAATAAAATTAGGCAATCCGGCACTTGAACCGACCCTCTCGAAAAACGTCGACCTGATGATCGAGCATTACCTGAGCGATATCGGCATTCTTTCTGCCGGCGTCTTCTACAAGTCGATCAGCGACTTCATTGTCACCAAAAAAGAAGACGTCGATTATTCGGGAGACACGTTTGAGCAATTCCAGCCGGTCAATGCCGGTGACGGAACACTTATGGGCATAGAAACTGCCGCACAGTTCCAGCTTCCTTTCATCCCGGGCCTTGGCCTTTACCTGAACTATACCTACACGCACTCTGAAATCGACAACTTCGATATCAAGGGACGTGAAGGCGACGACCTGCCGCTGCCAGGCAACCCGGAGCACACAGCAAATGCGTCGATCGCTTACGAGAACGGTCCGTTCAATATCCGTCTCTCAGGAAACTATCACAGCGACTTCATCGATGCTGAAGAGGGATCGATCGGCGAGAACAAGTGGGAGGACCGCTACTACGACAGCTCATTCACTCTCGACCTCAATGGCGGCTACCGCATGAGCGACATAGTCCAGCTATACTTCGAGGTCAGCAACCTGACAAACCAGCCGCTGCGCTTCTATCAGGGTGAAAAGCAGTATCTCGCCCAGGAAGAATGGTATGACCGAAGGTTCCTGGTTGGCGTCAAGGCTGATTTCTGAGCTGAAAGACTTATTGCCGGGAAGGGTTGAACTTTATACAAGGTTCGGCCCTTCTCTTTCTCTAACCGGGAACACAGGAAACAGGGAAAATGAAAAAAGTTTTACCTATCCTTGCATTGATTGGAGTCGGCGGAATACTCGCATCCTGTCATAACAACATCGAACAAACGATCGAACCTTTGGCCGTCACTGATTCCGTTCGTCATGACAGTGAAGATCCGGCCATATGGATAAACAAAGAAAATCCATCAAAAAGCCTTGTCCTTGCAACAGACAAGCATAAAGACGGTGCGTTGTATGTTTTCGACCTTGAAGGCAAAGCAATACACAAAAAAACCATCAAAGGCCTTGCAAGACCCAACAATGTTGATGTGGGCTACGGCTTCCCTCTGAACGGGAACAACGTCGACATAGCGGTCGTCACAGAAAGGCTTGAAAACCGGATACGTATATTCCGGTTACCCGATATGACCGCTATCGACAATGGAGGCGTCCCGGTCTTTCAAGGGGAAGAGTACAACGCCCCGATGGGTATAGCTTTTTACAAAAGACCTTCGGACGGAAAAATGTATGTTATTGTCAGCCGGAAACAGGGGCCAACCGACGGCACATACCTCTGGCAGTATCTCCTCGAAGACAGTGGTAATGGATATATTACCGCTCATAAAGCAAGGGCGTTCGGACAATGGAGCGGCCAACAGGAAATCGAGGCTGTTGCAGTAGACAATGAGCTGGGTTATGTCTATTATTCCGATGAATGTGTGGGAGTCAGGAAATATCATGCCGATCCTGAAACCCCGGATGCGAACCGGGAACTATCCCTGTTTGCCACCAAAGGCTTTGCCGAAGACCATGAAGGCGTCGCCATATGGAAAACCGGTGAAACCGACGGCTATATTATCGTTTCGGATCAGGCAGCAGGAAAATTACGGCTTTATCCCAGAAACGGTAAAGACCTTCATGAACCTCACAAGCACGAGCTGGTCGGTATTGTGCAAACCGGCGCAAAAGAAACCGACGGAATCGAAGCTGCTGCAGAGCTCGTAACAGAGGAATACCCATCAGGCCTTCTGGTGGCCATGTCCGACGACAAAACCTATCACTACTACTCCCTTAAGGATATTCCCGATAAACAAGATAAGCCCCGTCAATCGCACTAATCCCCTTTCATACTTCCCATGTGCTGAATAAAGTTTTTGGGTAAGAATGTTCGTGTTTATTTTTTTTTGCAACCCGTCTTATATCCTTCTGCAATTCTTCTGTCGTAACAGGTGTGCATTCTTTGGAGGTGTATATTCAAAATCATTCATTTTTTTTGATTTCTTCTACATATAACATAGCAAATAACCGGCGCGTATTCGCGTACGCTGGATTCGTTTGTTATGCATCAATCATTGTTTTTTCTATGTACTTAGTGCCTGACAGAAAAGTCTTGCTTTTATAAAAAACAACTCATTTTATAAGCCATAAAAAACCTGTTATTTAGTGCAATTGCCGTTTTTATGCGCATAAGATGTTCATAGCATTCACTATTACCGAATATTACC
>JADHTF010000011.1 GCA_016776555.1 Chlorobium phaeobacteroides | reverse complement strand
AAAAAAACTCGCTCATCGCTCAGTACTAATTCTGCCAGCCATTCTGAAATCCTGGCATTCACTCAGAACTATCTTCTCCCTAAAGCCTAACACGTAACACGACTCTCTGGTCCCTCATCACTCATCACTCATCACTCATCACTCATCACTCATTGCTCATCCCTCATCCCTCATCACTCATCACTCATCCCTCATCCCTCATCACTCATCACTCATTGCTCATTGCTCATTGCTCATTGCTCATTGCTCATTGCTCATTGCTCATTGCTCATTGCTCATTGCTCATTGCTCATTGCTCAGTACTAACTCTGCCCTCCAGCTATTTCGATACCCCGCATAATCTCACTCAGAACTTAAAACTATCTTCTCCCTATTCCCTCCCTAACGCCTAACACGTAACACCTAACACTACTCTCTGATCCCTCATCGCTACACCCCTTCTCCTCCTGCAGAATTCAGAATAATAGTCATCAGAACTATTGTAAATAAAAGAATATTCACCTATATTTTGACCTCACTTTGAGGAGTGGCCAAATTGGTAAGGCACCTGATTCTGGATCAGGCAACTGCAGGTTCGAGTCCTGCCTCCTCAGCACTCTCAAAGCCTTGTAGCAGGATATGTTACGAGGCTTTTTGCATTTCACCCAACGAGTTTCGATTTAGCATTTTCATACAGCAATTTTCAATGGGAACCGGTACATCCTGTAAAAGCATCCCACAACAGGTGATAAGGCGCTTCAAATAAGTCGTCTCGCTTGGTTTTTTCATCTAATGAACAACGTCCCCTACTTCCGGTTTAAGGGGGATTAGTCAGGAGACATCGATCAGGGAGAAGAGGATATAAAAAAAGGAGACAAGCATAACTTATCTCCTTTTTTCGTGTAACGCTGTAGTATACGCGTCTTACTTCATAGCGTCTTTTGCTGCGTCTGCTGCGCCTTCAACTGCGTCGCCTGCTGCTTCAGCAGCATCTTCAACTGCTTCAGTTGCTGCATCAGCTGCTTTCTCTACAACACTTTCTGAAGCTTCTTCTGCTGCTTCTTCAGCTTCTTCTGCTGCCTCTTCAGCTGCTTCCTCAACAGCCTCTTCAGTAGCCGCACCGGCTTCTTCTGCTGCTTCTTCAACAGCTTCTTCAGACTCTACAGCCTGTTCCTGCACAGCTTCTTCAGTTGCCTGTTCTGCTTTAGGTGCACAACCGAATACTGATACCGAGCTCACGAGGAAAAGAAAAATGAAAAGTTTTTTCATAATGACGTTCTGGTTTGTAAGGTTACGTTAACAACATCTTGCAGCTTGTTCTGCTACAATATATTAAAGAAAAACAGCGAGTTTTCAAAAGTCCCCCGCATGTATACCATGGATGCAAACACGCAGCCATGGTACACGTCAGCCAAGCAGATCAGTCAACAAGAACCTCGAGCTGCTCTTTGGTCACCTCATGAAAATTGAGATACATATAAACCTTATCGGTGTGCCCTGCCAGATTACTGCTGACCGCCTCGAAATACTCTTCCAGACTTGGCAGTCTTCCAAGGAGAGCGCAAACTGCAGCAAGCTCGGCTGATCCGAGATAGACTTTCGCGCCATTCCCGAGACGATTTTCAAAGTTCCTCGTGCTTGTAGAAAATACTACCGCGTTATCTGCGACACGGGCCTGGTTACCCATACAAAGAGAACAGCCGGGAGTCTCAGCGCGCGCGCCTGCCGCACCGTATATTGAATAATACCCCTCATCGACAAGCATCTTCATGTCCATCTTGGTCGGAGGAACAACCCAAAGCCTGGTCGCGACCTGCCCTTTACCCTTCAGCACCTCACCGAGGGCGCGGAAATGACCGATATTGGTCATACAGCTGCCGACAAACACTTCATCGATATTTTTCGGCCTTGACTCATCTGCAAGCGCTTCGGATAGCGTAAGAACGTCGTCAGGATCATTCGGACATGCTATGACAGGCTCCTTGACCTCATTCAGATCAATCTCGATAACCGCTGCATATTCAGCATCGGCATCCGGCTCCATAAGTGATGGCTCAGCCAGCCAAGCGTTCATCTTCTCGACCCTGCGCCCCAGCGTCTCCGGATCCCCGTATCCGTTTTCAATCATCTGCTCAAGAAGCTTGACATTGGATTTGAGGTATTCGATAACCGGCTCTTTGTCAAGACGCACCGTACAGGCCGCCGCGCTCCGCTCTGCCGAAGCGTCACTCAGCTCAAATGCCTGTTCAACCTTTAGCTGAGGCAGGCCTTCAATCTCAAGAATTCTGCCTGCAAAAATATTTTTCTTGCCTTTTTTCTCGACAGTCAGCAGCCCCTGCTGAATAGCCTTATGCGGAATGGCATTGACCAGATCACGCAGCGTAATACCCTCCTGAAGCTCTCCCTTGAATCGTACAAGTACCGATTCAGGCACATTCAGAGGCATAGAGCCGGTTACTCCGGCAAAAGCGACAAGACCTGAACCTCCGGGAAAAGAGATCCCTATAGGAAAACGGGTATGTGAATCAGCACCGGTTCCAAGCGTGTCAGGAAGAGTCATACGATTCAGCCATGTATGAATCACACCGTCACCCGGACGAAGCGCGACACCGCCCCTGCTCATAATAAAGTAGGGAAGTGTACCATGAAGTTTCACATCGGATGGTTTCGGATAAGCAGCCGTATGACAGAAACTCTGCATAACAAGATCCGCCCCGAAGCTCAATGCGGCAAGTTCCTTGACCTCGTCACGGGTCATCGCGCCTGTCGTGTCCTGTGAACCGACGGTCACTGTTTCCGGTTCCACATACATTCCAGGCCGTACACCTTCAAGACCGCAGGCTTTTCCGATAATCTTCTGAGCAAGGGTATAGCCTTTTCCTGAATCCTCAGGCTGGAGAGGGTTCTCGAACAGCTCTATCTCTCCCATCCCCAGTGCTTCACGGGCCTGACGGGTAAGGTTTCGACCGATGATCAGCGGAATCCTCCCACCTGCCCGTACTTCATCGCCAAGAGTGTTCGGCTCGAGATCGAACTCCGTGATGACAGCGCCCTCTTTTTCAATTTTTCCCGCATAAGGATAAAGATCGATGACATCCCCGGTTTCAAGGTCTGCCACGTCAGCCTGGATCGGCAACGCTCCGGAATCCTCAGCTGTATTGAAAAAGATCGGTGCAATGATGCTGCCGATGACAACGCCGCCTGTACGTTTGTTCGGTACAGCTGGAATATCCTCACCGATATGCCATTGGACCGAGTTGATTCCTGATTTACGGCTTGAACCGGTACCGACAACATCACCGACAAATACAAGCGGATGACCTTTTTTCTTCAACTCCGCAATGGTGCCGATCGGATCATCCATTTTGGAGCGCAACATACTCAAAGCATGCTGTGGAATATCACTTCTGGTAAAAGCCTCGCTCGCGGGAGAAAGATCATCGGTATTGGTTTCGCCGGGAACCTTGAAAACCGTAAGAGTCATCTTTTCAGGAACAGCAGGCCTTGAAGTGAACCACTCTGCCTCCGCCCATGAAGCCATGACCTCCTTGGCATAACTGTTCGATTTTGCGAGCTCTGCGACAATCCCGAATGATTCATAGACAAGAAGTGTTTTCTTCAGCATGTCAGCAGCTGCCGCAGCAACATCGCTGTTCTCATTCGACAGTGCGTCTACCAGAGGCTGCACGTTGTATCCACCGAGCATGGTACCGAGAATGGTAACCGCCTCAACGGCTGAAAGAGCTGAAAATGCTTTTTCTCCTTTAACGATACTGTCAAGAAAAGCGGCTTTTTCAAATGCCGCATCATCCACGCCCGGGCTGATATGTTCGCAGAAAAGTTCAAGCAGATAGTCCTGCTCGGCAACAGGATCCTGCTGCAGCAATTCAATCAGCTCACGAGTCTGTTCTGCGGTCAAAGGAAGCGGAGGAATGCCGCTCGCGGCCCTCTCTTCAGTGTGTGCTCGGTATTCTTGTATAAGACCCATTACGTCAATCTCCTTCTGGTTTAGATGCTTGCTGAAATCTTTTCATACAAAAAGGAATGGTAGTCTTCCATTATGTAGCGGGCAAAATTAAAAGTTAGTATAGTTCTCAAAAAAAACCAACGAAGATGTGAGGAGAAAAATGAATAGCTGAATTAGTGCTGAGCAATGAGCGATGAGCAATGAGCAATGAGCAATGAGCGATGAGCAATGAGCGATGAGCGACCGGAGAGTAGGGTTAGGGGGAAGATAGTGCTGAGTGCTGAGTTTCGCACCCCCGCAAAGTCATGCCGCCCTGTGAAATCCAAACTTCTATTTCACGGGGTGATCCGGCATCCATGCAGTTACCGCTATACGTATGGATTCCCGTGTCAAGCACGGGAATGACAGGAAAAAAAAACTCTCGTCTCTCCGGCTTCCACCATTCTTCCATTATTCAATAGTCATTTGACAGTAGACATTACCCCACTCGTCTCTCTTCCTCTTCCTCACACAATCAGCATGCTGTCACCATAACTGAGAAACCTGTAGCCTTTTTCAAGCGCTTCATCATAGGCTTTTTTGAGGTTATCCCATCCCGCGAAAGCCGCGGTAAGCATCAGCACCGTGGAGCGGGGAGCGTGATAGTTGGTCAGAAGACCGTCAATAACAGAGAAAGAGCAGCCGGGATAGATAAATATATCCGCCTCGCCGGTGATCTCTTTCGGATCACCCGGCGCGTTGATACCGGATGCTGCATGTTCGAGTGAGCGGGTAACTGTGGTACCGACGGCAATGACCCTGCCGCCCTCTTTTTTCACGTTCTGAATTTTTCTGACTGTTTCGGATGGCAGATAATAATGCTCCCTGTGCATCACGTGAGCCTCAAGATCATCCCCCCTGATGGGCAAAAAAGTCCCGAGCCCGACGTGCAGGGTAACATAGGCCAGCTCAACCCCTTTGGACTGCAGGGAATTCAGCAGTTGACCGGTCATGTTCAATGAAGCGGTAGGCGCGGCAACCGACCCCGGTATTTCAGCAAAGACCGTCTGATACCGTTCACGGTCAACTTCCTCGACGTCTCTTTTCAAATAGGGAGGAATAGGCACCTCCCCGTGTTCGGCAAAAAAATCAGGAACGGTCCGACCATCGGAGCAAGATATTCTTGCAACCCCCTCCCCTTCAACCGATTCCACAAACAACCTACAACCCTGCGACAGCAAGACATCCCCGGATTTCAACCTGCCCCGGTACATGACAAGCTCCTGATGCTCTCCATGTTTCTCCAGCAAAACAAGCTCAACCCGAGCGCCGGTTGTTTTTTGCGCAAAGAGTCTTGCATTCACCACTTTACTGTTATTCAAAACAAGCAGATCGCCCGGTCCGACAAAGCGATCAAGATCGGCATAGAGCGCATGGGTTATCGCTCCTGTCCTGCGGTCCAACACCTCGAGCCTGGTGGCTCCCCTGTCACGGGGTGGATAGATAGCTATGCTGCTTTCAGGCAGTAGATAGGCATAATCACTAACTTTCATGGGAGATCTGACAACCGGAAAATATTTTCCTGTTCCGTTAACAATGCATACTGCTCCTGCCGGAAAACAGGGCTCCGTTCACCGGAACCCTACACCTGCAGAGGAGGATATCCCGGACGACCTAACGATCGAGTTTCCTCAATCTGGCCCTCACCGCTTCAGCATGGGCCTGAAGCTGCTCATGATCCGCAAAACGGGCAATCTTTTCTCCCGAAAGAGCGAGCTGCTCTTTGGAATAAGAGATTATAGAAGTGTGCTTGATAAAATCACGAACGGAAAGCGGTGAAAAAAAACGTGCTGTCCCATTGGTCGGCAGCGTATGATTCGGTCCTGCGAAGTAATCCCCAACGGATTCGCAGGAATAACCCCCCATAAATATCGCTCCAGCATGCTTCAGATCGGGAAGAATCTCCCAGCTGTCACGAACATGCAGCTCAAGATGCTCCGGCGCTATCATGTCTGAAACCTCACAGGACTCCTGAAGATCTCTGGTCAAAACGATTGCGCCATTTGCTGTGAGTGCATGCTGAATGATCTCGCTGCGCTCCATGGTCGTCACCATTTCATCCGCCAGTCGGCTCACCTCCGAGGCAAGTTCCGCCGAGTGGGTGATCAAAACGGAAGATGCGTCAGGATCATGTTCAGACTGGGCAAAAAGATCCAGCACGATAAACTCGGGGTCCGCCGTGTCGTCAGCAATAACGACAACCTCGGAGGGACCGGCAACGCTGTCGATGGAGACGTGTCCGAACACCTCTTTTTTTGCCTGGGCCACATACTTGTTTCCGGGCCCTGTAATCTTGTCGACCTTCGGAACACTTTGCGTACCGAATGCAAACGCTCCGACAGCCTGTGCTCCGCCAAACTTGTATATAGTATCAACACCCGCCACATGAGCGGCAGCAAGAATATGACGGCTCACCTTCCCTTCTGCATCGCACGGGGTCGTGAGATAAATCCCGGGCACACCGGCAACCCTGGCAGGCGCGACATTCATAAGCAAAGAAGATGGATAAGCCGCTTTTCCCCCAGGAACATACAGCATCACTCGCTCGATCGGTGTTACCCGCTGGCCGAGAATAACACGATTCTCTTTTTCGTAAAAGAAACTCTTTTCGGTCTCAAGCTCATGAAACTCGGTTACGTTCCTGTATGCCTCTTCGAGAATCCCGATAAAATCACTGTCCGCAAGCTCATACGCTTCACGAATCTCTTCAAGAGATACGGTAATTTCACCAGGCTGGAAACCCTGAAACTTCCGGGTATACCCGAAAAGCGCTTCATCCCCTCTCTCCTGTATGTCTGAAAGAACCTCCTGAACAACCTGACGGACTTCAGGTTCACAGGTAACACTGCGGCTCAGATGATGCTGCAAAAGGGATTTTTCCCCGGCATAGGTAAACAACCTTAACACTGCACGGTTTCTTTATGTGGTTCACGATACGAAGTTCTTCACCTAATGTAAACAAACGGGCAATTTAAAGAAACAGAACATCCCTGACCCTGAAGGCGTTGCACTAAAAAAATCTCATTTCCGCACAACGATTTTCATTTGAAATAACTGTTCCATTACCTACCTTTATTTTCCGGTGAAAGCGCACGAAAAACGCCTTCCCTACCGCCCACACAAGGCTAAAAAATGATACGACACTCACATATTACATTAAGGAACCAAGGAACGACATGAGCTTTTTAGGTTATCTATTCAGAGACATTGCCATAGATCTCGGGACTGCAAACACCCTTGTTTTTATTCGCGATAAAGGGGTAGTTCTCAACGAACCTTCCATTGTTGCCAGAGAACGCAGTACCGGAAAGGTTGTTGCCATAGGACAAGACGCTCTTTTGATGCATGAAAAAACGCATCCGGGAATTGTCACCATCAAACCGCTTGCAAACGGTGTGATTGCCGACTATGAAGCGACTGAAGAGCTTATCAAGGGCCTGATCAAAAAAACAAAAAGCCAGTTTTCATTTGGTATACGGAGAATGGTTATCGGTATACCGTCGGGAATCACGGAAGTTGAAAAAAGAGCCGTAAGAGATTCCGCGGAACATATAGGCGCCAAAGAGGTCTATCTCGTTGCTGAACCGATGGCGGCGGCGATCGGTATAGGACTGGATGTGAAGGAACCCATGGGCAATATGATTGTCGACATTGGCGGCGGCACAACAGAAATCGCAGTCATCTCACTGGGAGGAATCGCTTCCGGAGAATCACTCAGGGTTGCCGGAACCGATATCACCAACTCTATCATACGTCATTTCAGAAAAGCCTACAATCTCGCTATCGGAGAAAGAACCGCCGAGGAGGTGAAAATCCGCATCGCTTCGGCATACAAGCTGGATAAAGAGCTAACCATGACCGTCAGAGGACGCAACCTCGTCACCGCCCTGCCGGAAGAACGGGAGGTCAACTCTCCCACTATCAGAGAAGCTATAGCCACCCCTATCAGCCAGATCATCAACTCGATCAAAAAATGTCTTGAACTAACCAAACCCGAGCTCTCGGCAGACGTTCTCGACCGGGGGCTGTTTCTTGCCGGGGGCGGTGCGCTCATCAAGGATCTTGACAAGAAAATACATGATGAAACGAAGCTCGCAGTTCATATCAGCGAAGACCCTCTGACCGCAGTAGCAAGAGGCACCGGGCAGGTTCTTGAAGATCTCGATAACTACCGTACCGTTCTGCTCCCCACAAAAAGATACTGAAGAAACAGTCTTCAGCAGGCAGTGTGCTGTCTCCAGTACACACAGATACAAACTGCCTGCTGAACACTGCCAACAACCCTTTTTCCTTTTTCTTTTCACCTTCTGCCTTGCGACTTCTGCCTTCCGACTTCTACCTTCCGACTTCTGCCTTCCGACTTCTGCCTTCCGACTTCTGCCTTCTGACTTCTGACTTTTGACTTCTGCCTTCCGACTTCTGCCTTCCGACTTCTGCCTTCTGCCTTCTGCCTTCCGACTTCCGACTTCCGACTTCTACCTTCCGACTTCTACCTTCCGACTTCTACCTTCCGACTTCTACCTTCCGCCTTCTACCTTCCGCCTTCTACCTTTTGACTTTTGACTTTTGACTTTCACCTTCTGCCTTCCGACTTCCGACTTCTGCCTTTTGACTTAGCGCTTTTCCTCCAACAGGCTTGAGTAAAACGCCTCATAGCGCTCAACCAGCGTTGAAACATGGTAGTTCCGGGCCTGTTCGACGCAGTTTCGGGAAAACGCTTCCCATCGCCCGGTATCAGTCAACAGCTCCAGCGCCTTTTCAGACATCCGCCCGACATTGCCAAGCTCGACGAGATAACCGTGCCTGCCGTTCGAAATGAACTCAGGAAAGCCGCCCGTATCGGTTACGATAACCGGTACACCACAGGCCATAGCTTCAAGAGCTGCCAGTCCGAAAGACTCTCCACTACTCGGCATCAGCATCAGATCTGAAACCGAAAGCAGGGGAACAATATCATCTATCTTTCCGAGAAACCGCACATGCCGTTCAATACCGTTCTCCCGTGCCCATACTTCAGCCTCGCTTCTTTCCGGACCGTCCCCGACAAGCAATAATGTCGCCGGGATCTTCTTCACAACAGTGTAAAAGGTTTTCAGGACATCACGGATCCGCTTGACCGGCCTGAAGTTGGATATGTGAATACAGACCTTTTCACCATCGAGCCCGAGCTGTTCACGGATTTCCGCACTATTCGACTGACGATGAAACAGTTCAGTGTCGACAAAATTCGGAATCACTTCGATTTCATGATTAGGGCTGAAAAGCCTCACGGTTTCCCTTTTCAGATATTCCGACACAGTTGTCACCCCGTCTGACTTGTTGATAGCCAGCCTTACAGCGCCATGCATACTGTTGTCAGCGCCGACAACAGTAATATCGGTACCATGCAGTGTCGTCGCCAGTTTGAAACATTTCGCCTCTGAACAGGAATCTTCAAGCATCTGACGGGCAAGCATGGCGCTCAGCGCATGAGGAATCGCGTAATGTGCGTGCACCACGTCCAGCTTTTCGTAGGTTGCCACCTCGGCGATTTTTGTCGCGAGGGCAAGCGAATAAAACGGGCACTCGAACACCGGGTAATGCATCGCCTCAACTTCGTGATAAAAGATGTTCTTCGTGAATCCGCCCAGCCTGAAAGGCGCAGAACGATTGATAAAATGAATGATATGCCCACGTTCTGCCAGGGCCTTACCCAGTTCGGTAGCCACCGCTCCGCTTCCGCCGTAGGTGTGATGGCAGGAAATGCCTATTTTCATAAGGTACTTGTTTTTTTGTCTTCCTTTAAATAACCGGAATAGAGTACTTTCCATTCCCTGAAACGCTGCAATGCAGTAGAGCATCAAGACTCAGGCCGGACTGATTCCAGGGAAACATTTTAGGTACAAATACCCGTTACAGTAAGAAGCAATTCTCCAATCGGTTTTTCCAAACCATGCACAAAGAACCGCATTTACCATTCATTTCGTAACGCTCCCATGAAAAAGAAGAGAAATATTATCGTTGATCAGGCATTTTCCATTCCCGTGGAAGAACAGCAGATAGAGCTTGTAGAAAGAAAAGGAATTGCCCATCCCGACACCATGTGTGATTTGATCATGGAAGCGGTCTGTCTTGAGCTCTGCAAGGAGTATACAAACCGTTTCGGGCAAATCCTGCACCACAACATAGACAAAGGGATGCTGGTTGCCGGAAAAACCCTGCCGAAACCAGGAGGGGGTACAGTAATCGAACCGATGAAAATCATCTTCGGCGACCGCGCGACCTATACCGGCAACGGATCGGTTGTACCTGTCGGCGAAATTGCCGAAGCCGCAGCAAAAAAATGGCTTGCAAAAAACATGCGTTTCATCGACCCTGAAATCAACCTCCTCTACCAGAACGAAATCAAACCTGGGTCACCCGAACTCACCGATGCTTTTGCGCGTCCTGTCATCGGGGCAAACGACACATCGGTCGGCGTCGGATACGCCCCTCTCAGCGAAACCGAACGGCTGGTACTTGCAGCAGAACAATACCTCAATTCGAACATATTCAAACATGCCTATCCTGAAACCGGAAAGGATATCAAGATCATGGCCTTGCGAAAAAACCGGGATCTTACGCTCACCGTTGCCATTGCGTTTGTTGACCGCTATATACACAACGCAGCCATGTATTTTGAAAAAAAACAGATCATACAGGATAACCTGACAGAGTTCATCAAGTGCAAACAGAACACGATCGACAAGGTCAGGGTAAGAATCAACACGCTCGATGACCCTGAACGGGGCGAAGGGGGAATGTACCTTACCGTGCTTGGCTCTTCTGCGGAAAGCGCAGATAGCGGACAGGTCGGCCGGGGCAATCGCGTTAACGGCATCATCGCGTTCAACAGGCCTCAGACCCTTGAAGCCGCTGCAGGAAAAAACCCGGTAAACCATGTCGGCAAAATCTACAACGTCCTCAGCCATGAAATAGCACGACGCATTCATAAAGAGATACCCGGCGTCAGGGAAGTTACCGTGTATCTCTGCAGTCAGATAGGCAAACCCCTTGATGAACCGTTGCAGGCGTCGGCCAGTCTCATCCTCGAGGAGGGAGCACTCCTTGAGGACATTCGCGAAGCGGTAGCCTTGATCATTCAGGTTGAACTTGCCTACATAGGCGTTTTCATCGAACAGCTTGCTCTCGGCAAATACACGGTGTGCTGAAATGTCATGCAATTACTGTAACCTGAGTTGATCGTTTCAACAAATGCTTTATGCTGTCAACTTTATACTATACAATGCGTATCAAGACACGGTCGCAAGTCCCGAATGTACCAGGATGCCGGACGCACGAAACAGAAAAAGCGGAATCCTGATGTATGCCACAGAACAGAGAAGCTGTCATACGGACCGTTGTTCCCGGCTCTTTAACCGCCTTTTCAACGGTGATAAGTGATAACCAACAGGATTGCATGTCAGGTAAGTCAGGCAGGAGTACCGTGAAATTTGCAGAATCTGTCGCGCTTATCGCGATGATGATGTCTCTCGCCGCGCTTTCTATCGATGCCATGCTCCCTGCCCTTCCTGCGATCGGCCGTGAACTTGGCGTCCTGCAGGAAAACACCAACCAGCTTGTCATCTCTCTCTTGTTTCTCGGCATGTCGGCCGGACAGATTCTTTACGGTCCGATGTCTGATTCAGCCGGCAGAAAGCCCGCGATCTATACCGGTTTCGGCATTTTCATCACAGGAACGCTCTTCTGCCTCTTCGCCACGAGCTTCACCATGATGCTCTCCGGCAGGATCCTTCAGGGGGTAGGAGCCGCAAGCACCCGCATTGTTTCCATAGCAATCGTGCGTGATCAATACGAGGGACCGAAAATGGCGCGCGTCATGTCTTTTGTCATGACAATATTTATCCTCATACCGATTCTCGCACCTGCTCTCGGGCAAACCATGCTTAACGCATCTGGATGGAGAGCCATCTTCGGTATCTTACTGTTTCTCTCCCTCTTCACGCTCGCCTGGTTCTCATTACGCCAGCCAGAGACCCTGAGCAGGGAAAAACGCATCCCGTTTACCATCAAAAGAATAGTGACAGCCATCCGTGAAGTACTGGGTATTCGACAGTCATTAGCCTATACCATCATTTCAGGCCTCGTCTTCGGTTCTTTTCTCGGATACCTGAACTCCTCTCAGCAGATCCTGCAGATACAGTATGGACTCGGAGAAGATTTCCCGCTCTACTTCGGCATACTTGCCACCGCTTTCGGTGCAGCGACCCTGCTGAACTCAAAACTCGTCATGCTCTTCAGAATGCACTCTCTCGTCCATCATGCGATGCACGCCCTTGCCGTGCTCTCCGGGTTGTTTCTCGTCGCTGCAATGACGCAAAACGGGCACCCTCCCCTCTGGGCTTTCCTCATCTACCTTCTGCCTGTTTTTTTACCATCGGCATCCTGTTCGGAAACCTCAACACTCTGGCAATGGAACCACTCGGGCACATTGCGGGTATCGGGGCATCGACAATCGGCTCCCTCTCGACCTTCCTCGCGTTGTCAGTCGGTACGGTGATAGGCCAGAGCTATAACGGAACCGTTCTGCCGCTGATCGCTGGATTTCTTATACTGAGCGTTCTGTCTCTCGGCGTCATGCGATGGATGGGTCAGGAATCGGACACACGAAAGATCAGTAGCTGAAGGAAAGACCGGCAATAATCGCGTTTGTGTTTATTCCGTCGTTTGGCTGCGTGAACCCTGCATTGGAAAGATGTCTGAAACGATAGGCCGTATTGAACGCCATATTGCGTGACAGTTCAACCTGCAGCCCGGCGCCGAACTGACTCAAAAAGTTAAATCCCGCGTCACCCTGTTCGACGGTATCGATACCGAAATAGGCCGGTCCTGAGCTGATCTCGCCAAAGATTGAAACGCCATCTGCCATCGGAGTCATATACCGTAAACCGATGTTGATACCGGCCTCTATACCTCTGTCCGGAGCAATGATGGTATTGACAAAAGGCTCGATACCCAGTTGAAGCGAACTATCTCCATGGATTCCTGCAAAGTCATTGATATCAAGACCAACCCTGACGGAAAAAGGTATGATCTCAAGATCCTCATTACCCTTCAATTCCCCCCGTACATACCCCGTACTGAAGATGAGATAATTGGAACGGACAGATTGATCCTGATTGGTAAATGCATGATCCGGCGCGCTGGTATCCGCTGAGGAAATACGAGGGAACAGCAATAGTCCTGAAAATAACACTGATACGACTATTATTTTAACGTTGATGTTGACCATTTCTTAACGATTTCTTTGTACCTAAATTGAGCGATTGTCGATCATGCTGTAGATTCGAGGCGCAAGGAACGCCGCTGTAGTGAACTACCGCAAGTTCCCTGTAACAAAGAAGATGCAGTATGATCGACAATCCCAACAGGATTCAATAGATGCAGATTTCTGATCTTTTTCACGTTCACCCAACGGGTTTGTTCACATCAGATGTGTTTCAACGTATAACAGATTAACAAAAAAACTCTTATCAGTTTTTAGTATCTATTGAATCGCTCAACTTAGGTTGTAATAAGATGCTTCCTGAATTGTTCACAGTATACAACTTTTTCACCATCACCATTTACCTCATATCCGTCCCCCCTGAGAGCAGACACCGGCCGGCAGGATTGCTATCCGCCCGCAAACTTGTTACATTAACGTATCCATAACGGCAGCAGGGGTAACCACCGCACCAGAACGAACATATCGTCATGAACTACATCACGCATACAATATCGAGAGAAACGACAGAGCCGATACAGATTATTGACATAACTGACGAAGTCCGGGATTTCGTTGTTTCCTGCGGTCTGGAACAAGGACAGATAACACTGGCCAGTCAACACACTACCGCATTCATCAACATCAATGAACAGGAAACCAGGCTGCTTGAAGACATGGTGACCTTTCTTAAACGCCTCGCACCGAAAGACGGTGACTATCTGCACAATATTGATCCCATAGACGGACGTGATAACGCTCACTCCCACCTCATGGGTCTTTTCATGAACAGTTCAGAAACCATCCCGATTCATGCCGGCAGGATGCTTCTTGGTGAGTGGCAATCCGTTTTCCTTGTAGAACTTGACGGACCGCGCGCAAAGCGAAACATTCTCATGCAGGCTTCCGGAATATGACCGGCTATTTTCCGGCAATCGATACACAGAGACCAGTCACTATCGAAATCAGCGCTCTGTTCACCTGTTGCCGCCGTTCTCAACAGCCTCACGTTCATCACTCACGAACGCTTTCCATTCTTCCGGCAATAATACCGTGCAAGGAACCGGTAACCGCTTAATCCGGTTTATTGAAAGAACATGAGAAAAAACATGAGTACGCAAATCAACTGATAAGGACATTTCTATGGAACAATTCCATCCGGTTCCGCCAAACGGCAAATACCCTTTTCTTTCAGCAATTGTTTCTCCAGAAGACCTGAAAAAACATACCATCCATGATCTTCAGAAAATTGCGGATGAATGCAGGTCATATCTTATCGATGTAGTGGCTGAGAACGGCGGGCATTTCGGCTCGAGCCTCGGTGTCGTAGAGATGTCTGTGGCCATGCACTATGTCTACAATTCCCCACACGACAAAATAATATGGGATGTCGGCCATCAGGCCTATATCCACAAGATCCTGACCGGCAGAAAAGAGCTGATGCACACAAACAGGAAATTCAATGGCCTTGCCGGTTTCCCGAAAATCTCTGAAAGCGCTCATGACGCCTTCGGTACCGGCCATGCATCGACATCCATTTCTGCCGCGGCGGGAATAGCGGCGGCAAAAAAGCTGTCAGGAAGTAACGACAAGGTTATTGCCGTTATCGGTGACGGAAGTATGACCGGAGGAATGGCATTCGAGGCAATGAACCACCTCGGAGATATCAAAAGCGACGTTCTTGTTGTTCTGAACGATAACCAGATGGCCATCTCCCCAAGCACCGGAGGATTGAAAAATTATCTTGTCAACATCACCCTGAACAAAACATACAACAAGGCCAGGAAATTCATCTGGGACTCTCTCTCTCTGCTCAATAACGACCTTGGAGAAACCGCCAAAAACGCTGTGCGCAAAATTGAAGACGGAATAAAAGCCGCCCTCACACCCGGTGCTTTTTTCGAAGCTCTCGGGTTCAGATATTTCGGCCCGATAGACGGCCACAACACGGAACAGCTTGTCAAAGCGTTCAGGGAAATGCAGGAACTGCCCCACCCGAAGCTTCTGCATATCATAACGACAAAAGGAAAAGGCTTTAAACCGGCCGAAGACGATCAGAGCAAGTGGCACGCAAGCAGCGGCGGCTTTGACATTACAACCGGCAAATCATTGAAAAAATCCGGAATTGCCCAACCCCCGAAATATCAGGATATTTTCGGCGCGGCATTAGCCGAACTCGCCGATTCAGACCACAGGATCACAGGAATTACCGCTGCGATGTCCAGCGGTACCTCTCTTGATATTTTTCAGAAAGCTCATCCTGAACGTTTCTATGACGTCGGGATCGCCGAGCAGCATGCCGTGACATTTGCCGCGGGAATGGCGGCAAACGGCTATAAACCTTTTTGTGCCATCTATTCCACTTTTCTGCAGCGCGCCTATGATCAGCTGATTCACGATGTCGCCCTTCAGAAACTTCCTGTCGTTTTCGCAATCGACCGTGCTGGTCTTGTCGGAGAAGACGGCCCGACACATCACGGCTCATTCGACCTCTCCTTTCTGCGCCCGATTCCCGGTATGGTCATCATGGCTCCCAAAGACGGACAGGAACTCCGGGACATGTTGTACACAGCCTCGAAATATCAGAACGGTCCTGCGGCCATCCGCTATCCGAGAGGACTCTCTTCAGAAATCACACTCCGCCCCGGCTTCCGGGAAATCGAAATCGGCAAGGGGAAAATTGTGCGTGAGGGTTCTTCTGTTGCCATTCTTGCGATCGGCACCATGGTGGAAAGAGCTCTTGAAGCGTCCTTGCTGCTTGAAGAAAACGGTATTGACGCACTTGTGGCCAACATGCGTTTTCTGAAACCTCTCGACACCGCACTGCTGGATGACATTGCTGAAACCCACACCGACATAGTGGTACTTGAGGAAAACAGCATCATTGGAGGGCTTAACAGCGCGGTAAACGACTATCTGCGCAGCAAAAGGCGTACGAACAACGTGCTGAGCATAGGCTTGCCCGACGCATTCGTCACTCACGGCAGCATGAACGATCTCTACAGGTTGCTGGAGCTGGATGCGGAAAACATCAGCAGGAAGATCAGTGCGTTTCACCAGTGCATGGTAACAGAAAAAAACGACAGCACCCAGAGCACGATGCGGACAGAAAGATTGGCATAGACTCCCGCAAGCAGATCATCAACCATAACCCCCCATCCTCCGGGCAGGTTCTGAGAGAGATTTACCGGCTCGGGCTTCACGATATCAAAAAACCTGAACGCGGCAAAACCAAGCAGTACGGTAAACCACCCCGCGGGCAGGAAAAGAAGCGCCACCCACTGTCCCGCGACTTCATCGATAGTCACCTGTGAGGGATCCCGGCCATAGAGAGATTCCATAACACCCGCGGCCCAGAGACCCAGCACAAAAACCACAGCAACTGATGGAAAAGCGATCGATGGGATCAACAGTGAAGGAGCGGCCCCGAAAACAACCGCCGCGACAAGACTGGTAACCGTGCCAGGCGCAAAAGGGAAATAACCGAGCCCGGCACAACTTCCCAGAACTTTCGCTGTAACTTCTCTCATAAAAACGTTATAGCCATCATGAAGAAGGGCTGGACAATCCTTTCCAGTTCTGAACAAGATAGGAAATTCCGGTATAGACCGTATAGATGGTTATCAGCAGCATGACATAGTCAAGATAATCCGAATAGAGAACCTCACTCATGAGTGCTGAAATATCTGCGCCGGTAAATGCCCTCTCTTTGAGAAGGATAAACAGCATAACCACATAGGCAAAAACATTCTGTGTAAGCGTCTTGTATTTCGCTTCACGGCTTGTTATCACGGGTTTGTCCCTCCATTCAGCATACACACGCAAAACCGTAACCACAACATCACGAAGTGCGACCAGAAGTACCATCCAGAGCGCAAGATACCCTTCCCAGACATATATCAGAAACGCCGATGTAATGAGGAATTTATCTGCAAGCGGATCCAAAAAAGCCCCAAGACGGCTGGCAAGACCATACTTTCTTGCAAGGTAACCGTCGTAAATATCGGTAAGTGAGGCAATGATAAACACGATAACGCCCAGTAATTTCATAGAGGGCGATTCAAGCAGCAGCAGAAACATGAAAACAGGAACCAGCAGTATCCGCAATATCGTCAACAGATTTGGCAAAGTCATATATCGCATACCATATCGGGTGTCAATACATTGATGTACAACAAAATAAATATCTCAGCTGCGCTCAAGATACGCTATCCGTGACTATTTCTCAATTTCACACAGGAAACTCCGGCGAGGCAGGTCTCCAGGATACCCTGGCAACCGAAAAGCAAACAGTTCACACAGAAAAAAGCTCCTGATTATCAGTAAAGGGCACCTACAATTCAAGTATCGTCACTCCCGCGCCACCTTCCGACCACTCCCCCAGCCGATAGCGTTTTACTGCAGGGTGCTTTTGTAGACACTGCGCCACTTTCTGGCGCAGTGCCCCGGTACCTTTCCCATGGATTATTGTCGCGCTCACGATCCTGTTGAGCCGCAATTTATCGATAAACCGCTCCACTTCGTTTACCGCTTCATCTCCCGACATTCCCCGCAAATCCAGTCTCGTCGATTCAAGTGCGGAAGTTTGAGAGACGCTCACTCCCGCCTGAGAAGGCGGGCTGTCCTTCCGATCGAGTTTTTTCGCCGCGGTTTTTGAAACCCTTTCAAGATTCTTAACCGAGGTAGACAGACGAAACGTCCCGCAGCGCACCACAGCATCTTCACCCTGCAATGAAACCACCTCGCCCGAAGTATTTGTCGACAGAACCCGAACCATATCGCCCTGCCGGATGGGCTCTTCAGGCATCGCCTTACCTGTCATCTCCGAAACAATCCGTTTTTCTTCACGCACAGCTTGCTTTTTCCGGCTCTCCAGTTTGTTTCTTGCTGCAGTGACGACCTTTTCCACCGGCTGTTTTTTTACCTCCCGAACAATATCACGGATCATTTTTTTCGCCTTCTCGACCTCCCGCTGCATCTCCCGCTGCCTGGTCAGCTTCAGCTCACGCTCCCTCTCCATCATCTCTTTACCTGCGTCAAGGAGACGTTCGCGCTCAGTCGCAAGCCACGCGCGCTCCTGCTCAAGCAATTGGCTCAGTCCCCGATTTTCCTCAAGAGCAATCGTGAGATCATCCAGAAGCCGTTCCAACCCGGCTCTGCCTTTATCCAGATAGCTCTCGGCACGTTCGACCAGCTCAGAGCGGAATCCCATGCGCTGCATCATAGCAAACGCGAAACTGTTGCCCGGCAGTCCTTTGAGAAACCTGAACGATGGGCTCAGGGAAGTTTTGTCGAATTCCATAGCTCCGTTCACCACGTTTGCCCGCTCATGTGCATAGGCTTTCATCTCTCCGAGATGAGTCGTCACAAGAACCTTCGAACCCCTTGCAAGAAGCTCCTCGATAACCGCGCGGGCAATCGAGCTCCCCTCCTCGACATCCGTCCCCGAACACAGCTCGTCGATCAGCACCAGACTCTTCGGCCCTGCTGACTCAAGAATAATCCGGATATGTTCAAGATGAGAACTGAACGTTGAAAGATCGTTTTCTATTGACTGCTCATCGCCGATCTCGATAGAGATCTCTTCGAAAAAAGGAAAAACCGAACTCTCGCTGCAGGGAACAAGATACCCGTGCCGCAGCATACAGCACAGGAGACCGACCGTTTTCATGGCGACCGATTTCCCGCCTGCGTTCGGGCCTGAGATCACAAGAACCTGTTCATCGTCATCAAGCGACAGGTCAAGAGGATAAATCTGCTCTTTTTTCTCGCGATGAGAGACAAGCAGCCATGGATGAAAACCGCGGATAATCTGAAGCGTCCCGCCCGGATCAACCACAGGGAGCACCGAACCGGTATCGGCCGCAAACCTGGCGCGGCCGTAGAGAGAATCGAACGAGGCCAGCACATCCTGGTTATGCCGCACATTTTCAAGCTCATCCCGAATATGCCCGGACATCTCTTTCAGGATCCTTTCTACCTCCCTGCGCTCCTGAATCTCGAGATCCTGTATCCGGTTGCTTATCTCAAGCGTCTCGGCAGGCTCTATAAACACTGTCTGGCCTGTCTGGGAGTAGTCCTGGATGAATCCCTGAAGCTTGTGCCTGTATTCCACCTTCAGGGCGAGAACAAGTCTCCCGTTTTTCATCGCGACAGTGTCCTCCATCAGCCAACCTCCGGCCTGACACCGTTTCAGCAAACGGTTCATTTTTCTGCGCAGTTCCTCCCTGCTCCCGTTGAGCTCGCGCCTCAGCGAAAAGAGGCCGTCACTGGACGTGTCACGTATCCGCCCCTCTTCATCAACAACCCTGCGAATCTCATACTGCAAAGACTTCTCCAGCCAGAGCCGAATAGTCAGATCGTTCAGCGAAGGATAGATCGCGCGGTGACTGAACATGAACTTCCTCAACGCTACAGAAGCATAGAGCAGATCGTGTATATCCAGGAGAGCGCGCGGCTCCAGATAATAATCGACAAGTTCAAGCTTCTTCAGGAGCGGTCGTGTATCCGGGAGATGCGAAAAAGGCAAAGGATTGCCCTCCTCAAGAAAACCCTTCAATTCGAGAACCCGGTTCAGTTCAGCATCGAGCATCGAAGAGTCCGCAACCGGAGCCGCCCCGGCAAGAGCATCCTTTCCCATATCGGAGATACAGAATGTCGAAACATGCTCGACAATCCTGTCAAAATCCAGTTTTCTTTTTGTCAACGTATCCCTCATACCTGCAATAACCGCTTTTTCAGGAAACAACCAAAACCACCTTTCTGACAAACCACTGCAACGCAGGCACTACACTATCCGGTAGCCGCCTGTTATCCTCACCAAAACCGATCGCCCTGCACGCGGTATCCTCTTCCCGCCACCGCTTACCGGAAGCAACACATGAACAATTCAACAATTCAACAGATATTTTACCTGCCTTTGTCACAACTCTCACGCTGGAAAAAGCATCCGGTAACCGTATATTGTTTGTTTTATTTTCCAAACCGTTTCCAGTAAACTAAACACCACTACTATGGAAAAAGAAAAACTTGTCATTATCAGTACCGTTGGCACTGAAAACCCGGAAAAGGCAACGCTTCCCTTTGTTCTTGCCACGGCTTGTCAGTCACTGGATGCGGATGTGGTCGTATTCCTCCAGTCTTCCGGAGTTGTTTTGGCCAAAAACGGAGAAGCCGCAACGGTAAACGCTCCCGGACTCGCTCCTCTCAAGGATCTGCTCGACACCTTTATGGAACTGGGCGGCACGCTCTATCTCTGCTCCCCTTGCCTTAAAGAACGAAATATCTCTATGAATGACGTCGTGGAAGGCGCTGAAGTAGCCGCTGCCGGAACACTCGCGAGTGAGGTGATGAGCGCCAAATCGGTCGTTACCTATTAAATCAATTCCTGCATCAGACAAACGCTATAAAACTGGTAACGCATGACTGCATCCATATGAAGTCATGCGTTCTACCGTTCATATCTTTCTCTCCGGCCTGCAGGAACGAACTTCATGCATCGCGCAGATTCATGGTCGGTTTTCTGAACAGGGCGTACTGCAGCCACTTGTGAGCGAATTGCATGAGTTCAACTTCATCGTTTTTCAGCAGCGCCTGTTCCTCATCGTCAACATCAAATATCTCGAGAAATCTGCTCTCAAAAACAAAAGACCTGAACGCGTCAAGATCATAGCTGCCCATAAAGAACATCTTCAGGCTCTTTTCATCAGGTTCCAGATCGGGACTGTACATTTTCTTGTTTAAAATAATGTCCATCCAGACCTTGTTTTTATCGTCATACACATCGATATCCTGCGTCTTTCTCCATTCAGCAACCGTCCATTCCCGTTCCTGCTCAAAACCCTTGCAGTGCTCTTCTTTTATCAGGAAATAAAAATCACTTCCGACAGCAGCATCGTTCTTGTAGATGCCGAATCCGACAGGATAATATCTGCAGGCAAGCGGCCTGTCTTCATAGGTAAAGCATCCCTCATCGGTGACAAAACGGCAGGAACCGGATTCTCCGAGTTTCAGCTTTAAAAACGGCAGCTTTGATTCATTGTGAATCACCGGCTCGGTGTACTCCGAAATAAATTCAGCAGACGACAGGCCAAGGCTGTTTTTCATCCTCAGCACATCGTAGGGAGTTAAAAAAATATCAAGGTCACCGCAACATTTGTTATAGCAGGCAAGTCCTTTATGACAGCCGAAACGGAACGTGCTGTCGTTGGTCAGTTTGGTCTCTTCATCGAGATTCAACCCTATTTTATTCAGTATCTTATCCATGTTTACCTCTCTTGTCGTGATTATATCGTTTCCCCGTAACCTTGACCCCCCGGGAACCAAGAATAAAGACGGTGCGTTACAAAACGACTATTGTATAAAACATATCTATGGCTTAGCTTCGTTCGATATCCCTTTACCGGGACTTTCAGCCTGACAAACATAGCCAAAATTTGAGTTAAAGAAAAATACCATGAAGATCAAGGAAGCGCCGGATTGCCCCCATTGCGGAACGAAAATGAAAAAATGTGAACCACCGCCCTACAATTACGGAGACGGGCTGGGGTGGTGTACTCCCTATTTTTATGTCTGCTTCAATGACGACTGCAGCCTCTACGTCAACGGCTGGAACAATCTCAAGGAAAACTTCAACAAGGTTGCCTCCTATCGCTGCATGTGCTATCCAGATAACGGCGTCTTTGAAGCGATGTGCGTGTTCTCTCCGGAAGGGATGAAAGGACAGATCATCGAGGAAGAAGAGACTCACTGACACCTGCTTTTGAAGCAGTCAGCCCGGTTTCTGTCGTTGGCACGACAATCCTGATTATGGATATAATCTGAATAATTCATGAGCGTTCGAAAATACGAATTGCAGAAATATACATTGAGCCGATCATGTAGCCGGATTCCCTCCTGAAAACCGGTAATAAAGCTCTAAACCACATACAGTCAAAACCGCATGGATTCCCGTGTCAAGCACGGGAATGACAGGGAGTGGAGAGGAGTCATGCCGCCCTGTGTAATACTATTACACGGGGTGATCTGACATCCATGCCCCCCGGAAAGTCATGCCGCCCTGTGAAATCCAAACATCTATTTCACGGGGTGATCCGGCATCCATGAAGACTTCCAATATCAAAAATGGATTCCCGTGTCAAGCACGGGAATGACAGGAGAGGGGACGTATGGAAGACCTGTGAATTCCCGTATAATAGATGCTCAGATTTCACGGGTCAGGCTCGGGAATGACAGAAAAGGGAATGTTTCCCGTCCTTGTACGCCCTTTTTTTCTTCCTTTGGTGAATTTATTCAGGATAAGATATACATCGCGTTTACAAAAAAAAGCAGGGAGCGTCATACGAACGCTCCCTGCTTTTAATTTTTTGTCCGGGGCACAGCTTCCCGTTTACATCTCGACATCACGCTGCAACATCTTCGTATACGTAATGGCTACGGTTCTGTAGACAAAATGAGCGAGCTTTGAATACGGAATGTAGATGATGATGTAAAACACGAAGACCAGATGCATGAAGTAGGTGAGGTAGGCAATTGTAGCAAAATCAAGCACCCTGAACATCTGAGCGAGCATGCCTGTAGCGCCTACGAGAAGAACCATCCCGGCAAAGACCCAGTCAAAGGTTGAGGTTACGGTTTCGACACCCCGTTCCTTTAATCTGTTGGCAATCACCAGACCACCACCTGCAAGCAAAGCAACTGCACTGATATTCGCAAAGATCTTGAAGACTACCCGAATGATCATCGGCACGGTTTCCGAACCCCCGAAGAGCGCGACGATATCGGGATCGTTTGCCGGATAGGGAGATTCCCACTGGAGAACATAGAGATTAAAAACCGCCCATGCCGTTGTGATCGCCAGGCCTATGAACCCGTAAAACACAAGCATATGCGCCACGGCTCTGTCCTTGCTCTCATCACATTTCCTGAATTTCGCATGAGTCATGATCTCCTTGAGCGTCTCGATAAAGCTCGGCAAAAAGGCTGCCTTCGGCTTCATTTCAGAGCTTCCGCCGAGATTCTTCCAGAACCTTGAGATGCTTATCGCGAACATCAGCACGGCAAGAGCAGACAGGGGAACGAATATCTGATCGATATAGTGAACCGGGAAAAACTTGGAGAAGACTACCTCTCCCTCGGGAATACCCAGATGGCCCGTTACAGCGAGAACAATGATATAGAGCACAACAGGAATAGCAAGCGCCTGCCAGATATTTTTTGGATCACCGGCGATTTTCCCCATAAATTTGGGAAACGCGTTTTCCTGGATAACGCTCTTCCTGAGAATCGAAAGCACATCACCCGGTTTCGCGCCGCGAGGACAGTATTTGGAACAATCGTTGCAGTTATGGCAGAGCCATATATCAGCGCTTTTCACCAGTTCATCTTTCAGGCCCCATTGAGCCATAACCATCTCTTTCCTGGGAAACGGCTTGTCATCCGGGGATAGTGGACAAACAACGGAGCATGTAGCGCATTGATAGCACTTCTTCATTGTATCGGCACCGGCCTCTCTAAGCTCTCTGACGAACTTCATATCCGGTGTAAATACAGTCTTATCAGCCATATAAAACCTCCACAGTTAACAAATGTAAAAACCGGGGAAACCGCGTTCTGAAACTTTTCAGCCCCCAGGGCACAGAATTTCTTTACACGGTACCGCAGTGATTATTATTAGAATCCCTTGTATGGATTTTCACCAATATCATCGATCTTCCTGGTGAAATCCGCTATGATGCCAGGCAGTTTTTCCCATTCATTGATCGAAAGCTGAACCTGCTCGACCCTCTCTGACTCGAGCATGAGGCGATCAAGGGTTTCCTGAACTTTCCCCAGCCTTTCATTGGCCATCTGACTGCCTTTCACGTAGTGACATTGGTAGTCATCTCCATATTTACATCCAAGAAGCATAATTCCGTCGATTCCCCTCGAAAGCGCGTCTGCGATCCACACGAGATTCAATCCACCGAGACAGCGTAACGGTATCAGCCTGATGTTGGGATTGAGGCTCATACGGTTCAGCCCCACCATGTCAAAAGCCGGATATGCATCATTTTCACAGACAAAGCCGAGAATGAAGGTCCCTTCATCCGGCACTTCTATGGACTTGAGAACAGAGGAGATCATATCGACGCTATAGTCCTTGAAAGAGATAACCCTTTGAGGACATGCTCCCATACAGACGCCGCAACGTCGGCACCGGGAAGGATACTCCAGCGGTGTACCGTCAGCTGTTTCGTCATAGGCACCGAATGGGCACTCTACCGTGCACCTGCGGCACTGCGTACAGCTTTCCATTCTGATTTCGGGATAGGTGCGGTCCCATGTTCTGGGATGAACAGCACGTCCCTGCGCGGTAAGCGCCATACACTGAATCGCCTTGAGGGTAGCTCCTGTCGCGTCAGCAGTAGACTGCACCGCATCCATAGGATGTCTGACAGCACCGGCCGTATAAATACCGGTACGCCTTGTTTCATAAGGGAAACAGATAAAATGAGAGTCAGGGAAACCCCATTTATGATGTGGCATTTCCGGGCCTTGTCGGTACTTGAGGTTCAGAATCAGACTATCCGGTTCAAGAGCCTCGATTTCACCGTCCTCTGTCTTTTTCTTGACGATATTGCCGATGTATTCCGGCGTCAGATTGTTGACGCTCTTGTCTTCAGGCACCATACTGGAAACCATGCCGGTTGCCAGTACGAGCATATCGGCTTCTATTTTCATCTTTCTGCCAAGCAGAACATTGTCCACCTCCACATGAAGCGTCCCGTCAGCAGTTTCTTCAACGCCAAGAATCTCTCCCTTTGTAAGAAAAATCCCTTCATCGTCCTGCGCGCTCCTGTAGAAATTCTCATACAAGCCCATCGTTCTCATATCCTTGTAGACGATGAACGCACCTGCATCAGGATTCGATTCCCTGACATATTTGGCCTGCTTGAGCGAGACATTACAGCAAACCGCTGAACAATAAGGAACATGCTCCTTGTCACGCTGTCCGGCGCATTGCATAAACACGACATTCTTTGCCGGTTTTCCATCTGATGGACGGGTAACCTTGCCGCTGCCTTTGGTGACAATCTCTTCCATTTGAAGATTTGTCACGACGTTCTTGTACTTGCCGTAACCGAGATGAGGCAGTTTATCCGCGTCATACGGTCGCCATCCGGCAGCCAGAACTATAGACCCTGCATCAAATGTCTCGGCTGTTCCATTCCGGTCAATGGTGACCTTGTACGCTCCTGGTCCACCTTCGATCGAGGATATTGTCGTATCGGTATGTATGGTGACATTACTGTCGTTTCTGGCCGCATCGATTTTTGCACCTATGGTCGGCTCTTCAAGTTCAGCGAACGGGGGCTTGCTCGGAAAAACCCTGTACATTTTCTTCGCCCACCCGCCAAGCTCTGAGCTTTTTTCGATAAGAACAGCTTTATATCCGGTCTGCGAAGCTTCAAGAGCTGCAGTCAGTCCGGTCACTCCTCCGCCCACGACAAGAACAGTTCTGTTGACATCGGTTATCTTCGGTTCGGGAACTTCAGCTTTTTCCGCCCTGGTGATTCCCATTCTCAGATAGTCGGCAGCCATCATCTGGCTCCCTTCCCTGGACGCTTCATCAGAAGGCTGTGTCCAGACGATCTGCTCCCTGAAATTCACTCTCTCGATGACATTTTTCAGCGGGTCGAAGTCGAAGACATCGTTATTGACTCTCGGTGAACAGGCAGCAATAACAATCTTGTTGACCTCACCGTTGTTTATGTCATCCTTGATCACCTGTACGCCTTCCCGACTGCAGAGAAACGGGTGCGTTTTACATACAGGCACCTTGAACTCACTTGTAGCAACCTTTTCAAGCTCCGGAACATCCAGAGCTTCTCCGATACCGCAGTCACTGCAGATATAGACGCCGATTTTCTTTTCGTCAGCCATATTTTAACTCCTCACCAGACTTTGAATACTTTTCAATGCCGCCCCTGTGGCATCCTGTATGGATGAAGTAACATCTGAGGGCCGTTTTGCCACGCCTGTTGAATACACGCCGGGTGATTTACCCGCGAGAATAAAACCATTCTCCTCGAAATTCAACGAAGCGTCTTCTGAAACCGAAGGCACCATACCAGTGGCAAGAACCACCATATCTACCTTCTCATATATTTTTTCACCACCTTCTACATCCTCCGCGGTGACGATAACATCACCTGTACCGGGATCTTCCTCTATTTTGGCAACCTTGCCTTTCATCAACGTTATATTTTCGTCACCCTCTATCCTGTTGAGAAAATCCTCATACTTTCCGGGTGTTCTCAAATCTATGTATGAGACAACAACCTTCGAGTCAGGATACTGTTCACGTATATATGTCGCCTGCTTCAGGGATGCCATACAGCATATTGCTGAACAGTAATTAAGATGGTTTTCATCCCTTGAGCCTGCGCACTGCGCAAAAAGAACCTTTTTCACCTCTTTGTTATCCGAAGGCCTGAGAATCCTGCCTTTGGTAGGGCCGTTGGGTGAGGCCATCCTCTCCATCATCATGTTGGTGATGACGTTTTTCACGCTGCCGAAACCGAGATTATCCATTTTTTCAGCTTCGTACGGCTTCCATCCGGTAGCGTAAACAATACTGCCGACATTGATTTCAACCGTCTCAGGTTTCATGGATAAATCTATAGCATCGTATTTGCATGCCTGAACACACTTGTCACAGGATGAATCAGTGCAGACGTCTCTGTCAAGCACATAGCGCATCGGATAGCACATCTCGTGCGGCAGGTGTATCGCCTTTGTCCTGTCCATTCCGAAGTTGAAATCATTCGAAGTCTCAACAGGACATGCCTCGGCACAGGCATTGCATGCCGTGCATTTTTCATTGACATATCTCGGGCTCACTTTGAGCTTGACTGTATAATCACCCTCTTGTCCGCTTACATTTTCGACCTCGGTCATCGTGTATACGGTTATTCTGGGATTGGGCTTGATGCGCCTGAAGTTCATCTCCAGACCACAGTATGGCGGGCAAAGTTTCGGAAAATACTTGTTCAACTGAGCCACCCTGCCCCCAAGGTAAGGATTGGTCTCTACAAGTATTGTATTGTAACCAACCTCTGCAGCCTCAACTGCAGCGGTAATTCCGCTTATGCCGCCTCCGACAATTAAAATAGTTTCAACTGACATGATTTCCCTCTGCGGATAGCACTAAAAATCTTTTAAAAGCCTGATATCCTGTTTTCCAATACTCTGAATCACGAATATAAAATAATCCCCGAGGTTACACCTCGGGGATAGTCTGTACAGAAACTACGCTAACGCGACCGGGGTTAATCCGGAACAACCTGCACGTAATCTCTTTTCGACAGGCTCCACGTGTGCGAATCCCTGTCGTACTTCGAAATGGTGAAGCATCTCCAGTTCTCGTCATCCACGTAGAAGTGATCGGCTCTGAAGTAGTAACCGGGATACCTGGTATCTTCCCTGAACAGGATATGCTGCGCATGAGCCTCACCGGCCATCAGGCGATGATAGTTTTCCCAGCATCTCATCAGTTCATGAAGATCCTCTGCCGCCATTTTCCCGGCATCCTCTTTGAGTAGATTAAGGTGTTCCAGTCCTTTTTCAAGCATGGTCTTACTGGTTGTATACCAGGTCGAGACACCGGCAACGTACTCATCCATGATTTTCTGAAGCCTTGCCTGGAACATCTTGGGTCTGATGTAAAACGGATTGACATCCGGATCGGTGCTGTAATCCTTGTTTTTACCGAAGATCTCCATCGGAAGATAGATCTCGCCGATAACCTCGTCGACATCTCTGCCGAGTTCAGGCTTGTAATCAGCATGATCGAGACAGTAGGCTGTCATAGCTTTACCGACAATTCTTCCCTCAGCATGTGAACCGGAGGAGAACTTGTGACCTGACGCGCCTACACCATCACCGGCTGTAAAGAGACCGTCAACGGTTGTCATCCTGTTGTACCCCCAGTGCCATTCGTCAGGAATACCTGCGATATCACCAGGACCGCTCACCCAGATTCCTGCGCAACCCGCATGTGAACCGAGTAGATACGGTTCTGTAGGCATCATTTCAGAAGGAAGTTTATCAGGTTCGATATTGTTTCCTGCCCATACGACAGCCTGACCGATACACATATCGAGGAAGTCTTCCCATGCCTCTGCTTCGAGATGCTTCATCTGCTTCGGCGTCATTGTCTCACCGAGAGCCTGCATGGCTTCATGGGTACGCATCAGAATCGGACCTTTACCGGCCTTCATATCGATCATCATCATATGATTCCTCATCGCCGTGGTCAGCTTGTGAGGATCCTCTGCATATTTACCGAAGTCATCGTTGGCAGCCTGAAGGTTTGTCGCACAGTAGTCTTCTCCCAGCGAGTTCGTCGCCTTACATTTGAAGAACAGGAACCATGCACCAACCGGACCGTAACCATCCTTGAACCTTGCAGGCACAAAGCGGTTTTCCATCAGAACAAGCTCACAGCCGGCCTGTGCGGCAAGAGCATAGGTCGTACCCGCGTTCCAGATAGGGTACCATGCACGACCCTGACCTTCAGCAGTTGAACGGGGTCTGTAGACATTTACAGCACCACCGCATGCGAGGAGCATGGTTTTGGCTGTAAAGACATACACCTTGTTTTCCCTGACGCTGAAACCGATCGCACCGGCAACCCTGTTCGGGTCATTCTTGTCATGGATAAGTTCGCTGATGAACACCCTTTCATAGAGGTTCTGCTCAACGCCAGTCTCTTTCCTGTTATACTCGAGCGCTTTTTTTGCAGCTTCAGCAACGATCACCTTGTAGGATTCACCGTTGATCATGATCTGCCATCTTCCGGATCTGACCGGTTTTCCGCCTTCAGTCAACTTCGGTGCAGGCTTTGAACCGTCCTGGGTAGAGCCGTCTTCAGCTCTTTTCCATACAGGAAGTCCCCACTCCTCGAAAAGATGAACAGAATTGTCTACGTGACGGCCAAGATCATAAACGAGATCTTCCCTGATCACGCCCATAAGGTCGGTTCTGACATACTTCACGTAGTCTGCAGGGTCATTTTCACCACAATAGGTATTGATAGCAGAAAGCCCCTGAGCAACAGCACCGCTTCTGTCTGCCGATGCTTTATCAACCATCGTGATTCTCAATCCTTTCGGAGTTGCCCATTTAGCTCCCTCGTAAGCAGCTCCACAACAAGCCATACCACCGCCGATAAGCAGAATATCCGTATCTACATTAACAACTTCAGGCTTCTCGCAATATTTAAACTCGTTTTTTTCGACTCCCATTGATTCCTCCTTAACCAATTTAGATTGTGTTATAGTGTTGGATATTCTGTCATGTTAAAGAATCCAGGCTTCTTGAGGTTGTCATAATCGTGCTCCGGCTTACCGCTGTAGAGCTCGATCGAACCTTCTGCCGTGGTGCGGATCGGGAACTTGAACCGTTTCAGGGTACCATTCCTGAATTTGATGGTCCACATGATAGCATCCGTACCCCGTAATGGGATCACGTTTCCTCCAAGAGGAACAAAATCAGCATAACCTCTGACCTCGATTGCCTGCTGCGGACAGATCTTGACACAGTTGTAGCATTCCCAGCACTGGTCTGGTTCCTGGTTCCATGCAAGCATTCTGTCAACATCGAGCTTCATCAGGTCATTGGGACAGATATACATACATGCTGTCCGTTCCTGTCCTTTACAGCCGTCACATTTCTCTTTAATTACAAAACTCGGCATAATTAATCCTCCTTTACCGAATAATTGCAGGATTGACCTGCGATTTAGAAAGCCATTGAAAGTAGTACAAAGAAAAAAATTCGAGTCACCGGATAACAGACCATGCGCCCCGGAGGCGGATGACTGTCATTATTTATTTACCCTCTGCATGGGTGTGCATCTTGACCTCTACTTTCTCTTCAAGGCCGGCATAATATTTCTTCAGAATCTCAAGAACTTCAGGACGGCTGAAGTGATCGGGAACTTCCTCGCCTTCAGAAAGCATCTTTCTGAGCTTCGTGCCGCTCAGGCTCAATCTGTCATCCTTACCATGAGGACAGGTCTTCATGGAGGCCATACCGTCACATTTGTAACAGTAAAAAGTCCAGTCTATCTTGAGAGGTTTTGTTTCGAGAGCATCCCGGGGAATTTCATCAAAAATGTGATGCGCGTCAAAGGGGCCATAGTAGTCACCGACACCGGCGTGATCTCTACCGACAATCAGGTGACTGCAGCCGAAGTTCTGCCTGAACAGAGCATGAAGAAGCGCCTCTCTCGGACCGGCATAGCGCATATCGAGAGGATAGCCGCCCTGAATACAGGTTCCCTTTACAAAGTAGTTCTCCATCAAGGCGTTGATGGAATCTTTTCTGACATCCGCAGGGATATCACCGGGCTTCAGTTTACCGAGAAGCTGATGAATCAGCACGCCGTCACAGATTTCAATCGCGATTTTGACAAGATACTCATGTGAGCGGTGCATGGGATTTCTTGTCTGAAAGGCGGCAACGGTACTCCATCCGTTTTTCTCGAAAAGCGCCCTTGTCTCTGCAGGAGTCATATATACACCTGCAAACTCGGAAGGAAAAGAACCTTCACTGAAAACTTTTACAGGACCACCGAGATTCACCTCACCCTGTTGCATAACCTGCAGGACACCGGGATGCTCGATATTGTCAGTCTTGAAAACCTCCCTGCACTCATGAGCCTTGTCGATCTCGTACTTCTCTTCGACAACCATGCTCCCCATAAGCTCGCCGGATTCATCGTCAACAAGCGCAACTTCCTCTCCTATACCGAGGGTGTCACCAAGTTCCTTCGAGGTCGAAAGCGTGATAGGAATCGGCCAGAACGTTCCATCAGCCATCATACAGTTCTCTACACTTCCCTTCCAGTCGTCGTACCCCATAAACCCTTCCAAAGGAGTAAATCCACCTATTCCGAGCATGATGAGATCGCCGGTCTCCCTCGACGACAAGCGAACCTCTTTCAGTGACTTCGCTTTTTCCATCTCATTCTGCAATTCCTCACCGGACAATAACAGCGGCTTTAAAACCTTATCTTTTCCATGCGGATTTACCAAGGGCATATGCTATCTGTTTTAGTGTGAAGGTATCAGGGCCTCGAATGAAACTGTATGCATGTGACTGATCGCCTGCATAACCCCTTTCGAGCGAATAATGATTTTATCTAATCCTGTACTATTTACCAAACATTGAGCCGAAATAAATCGGCAGAAATGAAAGTATTTTCGATTTTTTTCAGACAACAAGCAACTTCTCAGGCGGACATCCCGCTTTCGGCAGACGCTAGCGTCGATCCGGTTGTAACGATCGTAAAATGCAAAATAATTATGTAAAGATGAAGACTAATCGCATTCTTCATCGCACGGCATTGGTACTCACATAAAAAGCTGTATATCAGCATCGGCAGCATACTCCAGAAACATCGCTGCACCCCCGAAATCCACACCGTCAATAAAATCGTCCTTAGTAAAACCAAACACATCCATGGTCATCTGGCAGGCGATAAACTTCACACCGCAATCGATGCAGAGCTCGCGCAGTTCCTCTATCGTTGCAACGCCCTTGTTTTTGAAAGTTTCCTTCATAAGGCTGGTTGCCATGGAATCAAAACCGGGAACATTTCCGGAAATAACGTTCGGTATCGACCAGTTGATGTTCTGAAAACCCTTACTGCCGAAAGGCATTTTCATAGGCATCGCCGGATTACTGTGAGGAGAAACTTTGGCGTCAATCTTTTTATTCAGAAGAGGAAGACCGTAGAACGTAAAGAAAATCATCACTTCCATATCCATGGCCGCGGCCGCTGAACCGAGAATAAAGGGAGGGTATGCCCAGTCAAGTGTTCCTCTCGAGGCGATCAGTGCTACTTTTTTCGGTGATTCCGACATATCAGTTATGGTATACAGTGTTAGAAAAACGGGGCTACTCTCTTTCTATCGACAAATGCGCTGACAACAGCCCTTCAATGCCCTGAGCCGATAATTCCGCTTGCAGCAAAAACAAGAACAAGAATCTGAAGAAAGGCAATCGTGGTATAGATCACGTTTTTCTCCCTGAAAAACACAACGGCAACTGCTGCAAGACAGATAATCGTGGCGCCTGAAAGATACACGATAGAAGCGAAACTCAGCACATCTCCATGAAGCATATCGTTCACCCATGCCCACCCCGTAGGAAGGTGAAACTGACGGTTCAGCTCCTCGGCACCAAGATGCCAGTTATGCGCTATGTCGGAGATGGGGACCTTGAGCGGAAAAAGTTCAAAGATATAGATCGCAAAGCCGAGAATAACAAAAACAATACCCAGAGTTGAAACCCAGTGAAGCACCTGACCATAGACGCGCTGGGCGTTATCAGGCCTCGAGTGTTTTTCGTTCATATGCCAAATCCTTTTAATATTGCTCTGAAACCTGCGAGAAGCAGCAATGTTATGACAATAACTCTTACCGATTTTGTCTTTACCCTGGTCAAAAGCTTTGCGCCTATCTTTGTCCCGAGCATCATGCCTGCTATGGAAGGAACAGCGATAAGGGGCAGAACAGCACCTTTGTGAAGATAGATCCATGCCGCAGCAGTATCATTGACAGACAGGACAAAGACACTGGTGGCGACAGATACTTTCAATGGCGCGCCAAGCACCAGGTTGAAAACGGGAACATTTGCCCACCCGGCGCCAAGTCCGAACATTCCGGCCATAAAGCCGATAATCACGAACAGCACAAGCCCTACAGGCGTCCGATGAATCTGCCAGTCAATATCTTTATTCAGCGAGGCTTCATAGTAGATACCGTGAATATGGAGAATCTGCGAAAGTTTATCCGGAGCGGAAATTTCCGGAAACTCCGATTTCTTGGCCATCAGCATGATAATGGCGATAAATACGATAGTAAAACCAAGAGAAAGCTGAATAATATGCGCGGGGAGAGCAAGCCCGACCAGAGCGCCGAATATAGAACTTATTGATCCGATCAGAGCCATGGAAAGCGCCAGCCGCAAATTTGCCAGGCCTTTGTTCAAAAGAGGGGCCCCGGCTGAAAGCGCACCGGCAAGAGCGACCATCAATCCGGCACCTCTCACAAAATCAAGGTGAAAAGGAAAGAGGCTGCTGACAATCGGGACATAGAGAACGCCGCCTCCGACGCCGGCAACAACGGCTATAATTCCCAGAAAAAACGAAAAAACAAAAAGAAGAAGCACCCATACCCACCAGGCAAACCCTTCTGATGGAAGGGATTCTGCCGCAATACCTTCTGAAGAAACAACATCTGCCGCAAAGACTATTTCCGGAAGAAAAAACAAAACAGCTGGAACTACCAACAGAAAAAGCCAGTTACAGAATTTTAAACTCATAGAAATGCAACCTTGATTCTTGCTTATAATGAGGCGTCAGTCACCGGTATCATCAGAAATTTCATTCCGATCATTTTCCGGCAAATAACCTTTAATATATAATTATTAGCGGCAATAACAGAATACAGAGTCCCGCCAGCCAACAATTTCGCTACCTGATTTCTCAAAGCTCAGTTCATCCCCTGAAAAGCTTTTTGTACTCCATGCCGGTCTCCCTGTCAGCTGTAGTCACTGTTATGTTTTCAGGAATCGCTTCATAGAAAGATTTGAAGTTCTCCACACAGGAAGGCGCAGAGAAATAAATTTCATCTATACAATCCAGATCGATCAGCTCATCCGAAGAGTCGAGGCCTTGAACATGAACCTGTAACGGAGTCACCCTGTTATGCAATGCCGTCAACGCATTGACAACCGGATCGTCAATAGAGCCCGAACCCGGCAACAGCACATCTTCTCCGGAAAAGCCATCCCCCCTCACAGTCCTCAGTTCCTCCACGATGTTTCCCGCATCAAACGAATAGTCAGGTTTGACACCATGCCGCAACAGTTCTGCGGAAACCTTTTTTCCAGTGACGCAGATGGAAGCATTTGCCAGGTGACGCGCGTCTCTGCCGCTCTCCACAAGAGCGTTGAAAAAATAGCCCACGGCATGGAAATCGGTAAACAGAACACAGGAATAGTCGCCTATCTTCTCCATGCATCTTCTTACCTCCTTGTTGTCAATACTTTTGACCACGGTAAAGGGATATCGCACGATAACGTGATGCCTCGGTGTATACCTCCCGGAATCATCTCCGGCAATCAGCACCTTTTTCTTTTTTGCGTACCAGCTGTCGGCTATAAACTCGTTAATGTTTTCGCCAAGGATCAAAAGGGCGGGAGAAACAACCTGCAGGTCCCTGTTTTTCAGCTCCCCCAGCGTTCCAGCGAAAATCTTCTGATTGTACCTCGTTGCGTTCTGAACTATTGCAACTTTGGTTGTTTCCGCCTTTCCCTTGTCGATAAGGGCTTTCGAAACGTCACTTGCAGCTGACGCAACCATATAGTAGACGATGGTGTCTGCATCGGGGACATGAATCTTTTCCAGTGGATGTCCGGTACAGAAAGCGACCGACGATGAGATATTCCTCATGGTCAGCGGTATCTCCGTATAGGCACTCGCCCCATGAGCCGCCGTGATGCCGGGGATTATTTCATACTCGATACCTTTTTTTCTCATGTACGCGATTTCTTCTCCACCCCTGCCGAAAACAAATGGATCGCCGCCTTTCAGTCTGGCGACTGTTTTCCCCTGCCGGGCGTGCCTGACGATCTCTTCGTTAATCGCGTCCTGTTCAAAATGATGCCGGTCTTTTCTCTTTCCGGTGTAAATCTTCAACGCATCAAACTGCTCTATCAGCTCACTCGACACAAGATTGTCATAGAGTATCACATCCACCTCATGAAGAACCCTTTCAGCCTTTATGGTCAACAATTCAGGATCACCGGGACCGGCTCCTATGATATACACATATCCACCACTTCTTTTCATTACTTCCTGTCCTGTATACTTGGATCGTTATTGATATTGTTGTAGAGTGACCAGTGACCAGTGACCAGTGACCAGTGACCAGTGACCAGTGACCAGTGACCAGTGACCAGTGACCAGTGACCAGTGACCAGTGACCAGTACTACGATGAAGATAGTCAGCAGCTCGAAATGAAAAAGCAAAGCTCAAAAATAATGTAAACACATGGATCTTCGGGTAAGACCTGTGAAATATGAGCCCTGATTTCACGGGTCAAGCCCGAAGATGACAGAAAGGGGAAAGCACTCCCCTCATCACTCATAGCTCAGCGCTCATTGCTCAGCACTCAGAACTATCTTCTCCCTACCTAACACGTAGCACATAACACCTATCACCTAACACTCATCTCTTGTCTCTTGTCTCTTGACTCTCTTCCCACATCCCACATCTTACATCTTACTTCGAGCTTCCGGCTTCCGGCTTCTTTCTTCCCTCTGTCTTCCCTTCTTCCATTACTCAATAGTAAATAGTCATTCGACACTCCCTTCTCACTTTCCCTCTTCCTGAAACGTTTCCCTGATTTTATTTCTCCAGGCAACGGCCTTCTTCACATTCTGGCCGTTTGACGAGATAGCGATAGTCATTTCATCTTTCTTGTAGATCGCCGGTGAAATAAAGTCCGACAGCTCGCGGTTATCCACAACATTGACCATGATACCTCGCTCTTCAGCGTCCCGTTTAATCTTACGGTTTACCTCCATATTGTCTGTCGCCGCATAAACAAGAAAATGCCCCTCGATATCGGATGGATCATATTCCTTAAAAACAAGACGAAACCCTTTTCCCTGAAGTTCTTCATGGATCTCGGGAGCGACGATGGTAATGTTTCGGGTATACTTCTCCACCGTCTGTATCTTGTGCATAGCGATGTTTCCTCCTCCGACAAACAGGAGCTGCTTGTCGTCCACCCTGATATTCAGCGGTAAAAATACTTTCATAGTCACGTGTTCTTCATATGCTCTCCCTGTAGGAAATCCTTCTTGGGATTGAACCCGCAGAGGTTATCGAAAATCCCTTACACTGCCAATGGGCAAAAAGTAAAAGCCCACCATTTCGCGGGCTTTTTCAGCTGAAGAATCCTGTTCCTGCAGCTTGACTCACTCTCTTAACTCGTAGCTTTTTCAAACCATTGCATCTGCCTGTTTATCATCACAGGCAGGCAGAGAATAATTTATCCCTCGCAGTTACTCATCCTGCATTTTAACCGCAACCGCGACCTTAAGCAGTACTGTCAGAATCAGAAGGCCGATAGACCAGATACCGAGGGTTATGAATATCTCGTTAAGGTTCGGTGTGTAGCCGACAATTTCTTCAAGCGGTGAAGGCACAAAGCCGCCTATAATCAGGCCTACCCCCTTGTCTATCCATATTGATACTACGATACCGATGCAGGCGGCAATCAGCCATGGAGATGACTTTCTCAGCCTGGGAATCAAAAGAACCAGGAGAGAGCTGAAACCAACAATGATCGAAAACCACATCCAGGGAACAAGCTGTCCTTCACCATGAAGCCCGAAAAACAGGTATTGCAGACCGTGCATGTGGCCCGGGATATTGCTGTAAAAAGCCGTAAAAAACTCCATTCCCAGCAGGAAGAAATTCAGGATCGCCGCATAGGTTGCGATGACCGAAAGTTTATTTATCGCCTGCTTTCCGGCGTCGAATCCGGTTGTTTTTTTGAGGATCATCGATACCAGTATCAGAATCGCCGGTCCTGCAGCGAAAGCCGAAGCAAGAAAACGAGGAGCGAGAACCGCTGTCAGCCACAGGTGCCTTCCTGGAAGGCCGGCATAGAGAAACGCGGTGACAGTATGGATACTGAAAGCCCAGGGAATCGAAAGATAAATGACAGGCTTGACCCATTTCGGAGGAGGCACGCCTTTTCTCTCTGCGCCAAGAACTGTCCAGCCGCTTACAATATTCAGGAGAAGATAGCCATTCAGAACCGTGGCGTCCCAGAAAAGCATCGAGTTCGGCGTCGGGTAAAGCATCACATTAAGGACCCTGTCGGGACGACCGAGGTCGGCAAGGATAAATAAAACACACATTATCGTTGCCGCGACCGCAAGAAATTCACCGATGATGACAATCTTGCCGAAAGCCTTATAATCGTGCAGATAGTAGGGCAGAACTACCATCACGGCAGATGCCGCAACACCCACCAGAAACGTGAATTGCGCAATGTAGACGCCCCAGCTGACATCTCTGCTCATCCCCGTAAGGGTAAGTCCTGTGGTGAGCTGATTGATGTACGAATAGACGCCTGCCGAAATGATGACAAGGAGGATAACGATCCAGCCCCAGTAACTCCGATTTCCTTTAAGTGCTTTCTCGATCATAAGGAATCATTATATGATGTAGAACACGGATGGTCTGGTTCCCAGCTCAGACTTCCGCTGCAATGTGTGGTTCTTTTCAAGCAACATTCTGACCTCTGATTCCGGGTCATTCAGGTCACCGAACGTCAATGCTCCTTCCGGACAGGTCTCAACACAAGCGGGGTTCAAATTCTGTGCGAGTCGTTCGGAGCAGAAATTACATTTTTCAACTACCCCTCTTTCTCTGGTAGGATATGCCTGGTCTCTTTTTTCTATGGCCTCTCTCGGATCTCTCCAGTTGAAGCTCCTCGAGCCGTAGGGACAGGCCGCCATACAGAAACGGCAGCCGATACAGCGATGATAGTCCATGGCTACGATACCGTCCCAGCTTCTCTTGAACGTCGCCCTGGTGGGACACGCCCTGACACAGGGTGGATTGTCACAGTGATTACAGAGAGCGAGATACGACTTCTCCCTGGTCTCCTCGCTGACAAACTGTTTGCTTTCACCGGGAAAGACATTTTCATAGGGACTTTTCCAGATCCATTTGATCTCATCCTTGGCGTTACCGAAATCCGGTACATTATGCACTTCGTGACATGCATCTATGCATTTCGTGCATCCTTCCCTGCACTTTCTTGTATCGATAACCATTCCCCATCGCTTGCCCGATGTAGAAGCTCCGTGTGTAGTCTGCGCTTCAGCCGTCTCAAACGATGACTTTGAAAATATCCCGGTGGCGGCACCCAGTCCTGCGAGAACACCTAAACCGGTTTTCCTGATAAACTCTCTTCTATTATCGTTCATCACTATATTTTACATTTCATGATGGCAACTAAAGCAGTTCGGTTTTGCACTCGCGTATGTGTGACACCGCACACAAAATCCCCTGCTGCCGTGGCACTGGAAGCATGTGCTCAGATTTTTCTCGAACTTTCTGCCATCGGGAGTCACATGAATACGTTCACCTTCACGCACCGCTCCATGGCGCCAGTCGTCCAGGAGAAGCATATGATTTGCACGCATGTATTCTCTTGATTCAACACACTGTTCACTGGCGCTTTCTGCGACCGGTGTCGGGATCTTTTTCGCCTTGCCTTCCTGAAGGAAAGCATAGGAAACAACAAAGAGAAAAAGGGCTAGCCCGCAAAAGATAAGTATACGTTCCCTAATCTTCATCACCCTCCTCATCTTCGAATCCGGCCATCGGGTCCTCCCTCAGGTCCTCTGTTCTTTTTTTCTCCCCGTCCATAACAAGAGCGTTTCCAACAAGCTCATGCAGTCCGTAAACCGATACTCCGGGATTCCAGTAATTCATCAGTGCAGGCAGAGTAGCCCGATCAATTGCACATATCGTGACAAGAGAATCGACATCGTGTGTTTCCTTTACATGCCTGACTGCATTAGCTCTCGGAAACCCGCCCCTCAATCGAATATCCATGTACTCTTCAGTATTGATACCGCTTCCGGAACCGCAGCAGAAGGTCTGCTCGCGAATCGTATTCTCCGGCATCTCATGGAACGAATTGCACACGTTATTCAGCACATAACGTGGTTCATCGAACATTCCCATGCCTCTGGCAACATTGCAGGAATCATGGAAGGTCGTTGTAAGATGATCGTTCCTTTTCGGATCAAGTTTAAGCTTGCCGTGCTTAATCAGATCCGCGGTAAACTCGGCAATATGCACCATCTTCGTAGAAGCAGCGTTAGTAAACTTTGTACCGGTTATCGGTGATACCGGTTCTTGGAGAAAATCAGCAGGTCCGTTCATGGTATCCATGTACTGATGGACAACCCTCCACATATGTCCGCATTCACCCCCCAGAATCCATTTGACACCAAGACGCTTTGCCTCATGATACATCTTCGCATTAAGCTTCTTGGCCATCTCGTTGGAGGTGAAAAACCCGAAGTTACCCCCTTCGGAAGCGTATGTGCTGATGGTATAATCAAGCCCGATATGATGAAAAAGCAGAAGGTATCCCATCATCGTGTAGACACCGGGGTCGGCAAAAACATCGCCTGATGGTGTTATAAAAAGAACCTCTGCGCCCTTTCTATTGAATGTGGGCTCGACAGTAATACCTGTAAGGTCCTCGATATCCTCGACAAGAGACTCGATATTCTGCACGAAGGTGTGCGGCTCTATACCAAGATGGTTCCCTGTACGGTTGCAGTTAGAAACCGGGTTCAGGATCCAGTTATTGCTCACGCCTATAAGGTTCAGCAGTTCCCGGCCCATCATGGTTATTTCCGCGGTATCTATCCCGAACGGACAGAACACGGAACAACGACGGCACTCGGTACACTGATGGAAATACATATGCCACTCCTTGATAACCTCGGGAGTAAGCTTTCTTGAGCCTGAAAAACCCTTTAAAATCTTCTCGGCAAGAGGAAAATCATTGCGATACACCGAACGGATAAGCTCCGCTCTCACTACCGGCATATTTTTCGGATCTCCGGTTCCGAGAAAAAAATGACACTTGTCCGCGCAGGCACCACAACGGACACAGGTGTCCAGAAAAAGTTTGAATGACCGGAACCGCTCAACACGATCCTTCATACCCTCCTTGATGGTTTTTTCCCAACCATCAGGAAGCTTCCAGTCATCATCAGTCGGAGACCACTTTCTCGGATTTGCAAATTTGAGGTCTTCCAGAACTTCGGGCTTGGTCGGATAACACCAGTTCCCATCCCGGAACTCGACTGGTATTTCCCACCACTCCTTGTCGGAATAGTCTCCCTTGAGGAGTCCTGGCTTTTCCTCGAACTCTTTTTTCAGCTCCGATAATTTAGGCGCAAATTTCGGCATAGATTATTTCTTTTCAACCGGCAGGTTCGCTTTTTTCATCTTTTCACGGAACTCATCTTCATATTCAGCATAGGTCCTGATCTTTATATCAGGATTCCAGGGGTTGATATGCCTTTTTTCCCGACTGTTGTTACTGAGATTACGTGTCGGACTCATAAAAATCCCTCCCATATGCATAAGCTTGCTGAACGGAAAATAGATTGCAAGCATACAGACAAGGAACAGATGGACATAAAACAGTGGCCCTATGCCTTCCGGAAGCGTCATGTTAAAATGAACAAGATTGATCATAAGATCTTTTACACTCATGACATCAACCTTTGTCAGATAGCGCATAAACACCCCCGCAACAGCTATCGCGAGAATCATGAAAAGCGGAAAATAATCGGTAGGCAGTGAGATCAGGCGCATTTTAGCATCCTGCAGTCTGCGAACGACAAGAAACGTAACTGCCGCAAGAATGACGATATCAGTCAGGTACAAAGCTGGCAGGGTCACATCAAGAAAACCGTCACCGGCTTCCAGTATTTGCACAAACCCCGGTACTTTTTCAATAAAGAAACGGTAATGGCGAAGTACGATCACCAGCATTGACCAGTGAAACGCAAGGCCTGCGAGCCAGAGGAACTTGCTTGACCCGTAGGCAAGTTTCGGCCCGTCATGAAGCTCAGCCTTCGTATTTCTGAACAATGAACGGAAAAAGAGGACTTCAGACAATACTCGCGCAACTGCCTGAAAGAAATTAGACGGATTTTCAAGCTTGTCCTGTTTTATCCAGTCAAGTGATTTTTCCTGTCCGCATGTCGTGGGTATCCTGAACGGCACCGGACTCCTTGCCCAGTCAATTACCCTGTAGACAACACCGGTAGTAAATACCACTATGGCAATGTAGGGGATAATGATGCCGAACAGAAATCCAAGTCCGGCAAATTGGACGGCGACATAAGGAAGAACGGCTAAAAGAAGAACGGCGGCGAAAGGAACTATGGCTTTTTTCATGCTCTGGTCCCCCTCCGTGTCATGAACGATTGCCGTAAGCTTTCATCGACCTTGAGCTGATAGATTTTTTCACGGTGTACCATGTAACTATCGAATGCTTCGAGTGTGAGTTGCTCCATACTGGTCTGAAATTCATCCCAGTGTTTCTGTTTTATCTGTCTTTTCCCAGAACCTCCGATTTCCCGCAGAATCGATCGCAAGGCAAAAAAAACCGACATTGATTTTGATGGGGAAAAACTCTGAACCGCGAGAATTCTGATCACCCCGGAAAGTGCGGCTGTACGTTTTTCAGGCGTCGTTTCAAAACTGTCAAGTACATCGCCTAATCCATGCTCAATCGCCTGTGCTATCGGGGTAGCTGACTTCATTGCAGACGGAAATAACGACAGCACATATCCCTTCCATTGATCAAGCACTATCTGCCGTTTTTCCCGTATAAGCTGTACAATCTCTCTATTCATGTCCTTCGCGAAATGCCCCAAAAAAACGTGTACATAAGCCATCTAAAGTACATGTCTTAGAGATAATATGCAACAGCAATCTCGCAGAAAGGAATATCAATTCATCATAATTTTCTATCCGTCAGAGCCAGGTGTTCACCTGATGCTCTTCAACCAGGTCGACAAACCCTTCATAATCAACTGTTGTAACGCCATCGGTAACAGCACCGAGTCCGCGGGCGCTCAGGTCCGGCTGCAGTGCATAGACAGGATTGGTCTTCATGATATTTTCCAGCCTGGATGAGAACCTGTTGGCTGCCTGAACGGCATAAACGCCATCCTCAAGAAAAAGAATCGGGTCACCGGGCTGAACAAAACTGACGCACGTTTCAAACGTGGTGCTTTCAAATGGTGATTTATTGATCGTATGTAACATGGTAAGGCTCAACGTTTCTTGGTTATTGACATTGCAACAGCCCGAAAGGCTGTCGTGCTGAAAATGGTCTTAATGCGGAATCACGACATCCTGCTCGTTCATGAGCTTTCCGATCTCATCCGAGGTAAGCACCTCAACATCTACAAGCAGATCGTCCTCCGTCAGTCCACGCTCTTCAAGCGATGCCTTATCGACATACAGCTTTTCAACATCATACCCGTCGAGAGCCATGAATGTTTTTGCAAAACCCTTGATTCCAATTCCGGCGGTATCCTGATCCTTCTTCAGTGCGTAAACGCCGTCCCCGATGAAAGCGACAGAAAGATCCTGCTCGTAAGCGGCCATAATGAGAATCATTTCAAGACCTTCATAGGTGTAGATCGAACCGTGAGGCGCCCTGCGCATCACATGCATAATTTTTTTAACGTCTTCCATTGTAAAGAGAATACGGTTTAGTCTCCAAAAGTTACTAGTCTGTCATTGCGGATAGCAATGTCGGTCAAGGTTCCGAGACCGGTTATTTCACCTTTCTCGATAATGACCTCGTCACTGATACCCCGGCGTTTCGAAGCGGCAATACAAGCCAGAACCTCTACACCATGTTTTTCACCTAATTCATTCCAGCGTTTTGCGATATCCCTGTCATCCTGAGGAGGATCCATATGTTTGGTAACATTGGTCACACCGTCATTGTACAGGAACACAGCATCGACCGTATGCCCTTTTTTGATAGCTGCCTCTGCAAATTTATAGGCAGAATCGGAAGCCTGATGATTGTAGGGCCCTTCCTTGAGCAAAATTCCTATTTTCACAGTTTTTACAATTCAGTTGATCGAAAAGACTCCCGGTGGAGTACGCTTACGCGCACTCCGCCGTTTTTTCTTTAAGCGCCTCGTAAAGAGACTTCCATGTGCTTGTCTTACCTGCCAAAGGTTTTTCGATATACTGTGACAGATAGAGGGCATTCTCTACAGCCGTAGCGTCACCGCTTCGCATAGCGCTGATCGCTTTCTCTCCCGAGTCTGCCGCATCATTACCCAAAAGCTCGACCTGATGCCAGTAGTTTACCGCATCTTCACGATAAATAAACGAAACAGGTAACGCTTCAGCCGCTTCAAGAGAGTTCACTTCCGCGCTTTTCGGCCCGAAACCCATCGACCAGCCATTATTAGCCCAGCTTCTGGAAATCTTGACCGCTTCCTCTACCTGAGGGATCATATCTTCAAACATAAGCCTGATACCTCCATCATTTAATTTCATTAAAGGCCATCGGCGCCACCCATCTGAATATAACCGCACGGGCATATTTCATGGCATAAATGGCAGCCCTCACATTCGGAATATTTGGTGTATACCACCTCTCCGACAGGGTTGTCCTTGAAGCGTTTGATTGTTCCGTGCGGACAGAATGAAACACACTGTTTGCAGTCGAAACACAGACCGCAGCTCATGCAGCGATGCGCTTCCTTCATGAACTGTTCTTCGGTAATTCCCTGGTCAATCTCCAGATCGAGACCACCTTTCAGCCGAACATCCGGAGCAAGATGAGTCCTTTCACTCCTTTCCTCGTCCTCATAGTACTCCATTGACATTTCAGAAGGCTTGATGACTTTTTTCTCTTTCATCGGAGGAAACTCTCCGGTGAACCGGGCATGAATATTTTCTGCAGCTTTTCGGCCATCGCCGATTGCACCGCAGACAAGACCCAGGTTAATCGCGTCGCCACCGGTATACACACCGTCCTCAAGAGAAAAGTCCTTTCCGGGCTTCAGCCAGTCCCGGCCAATGACATACCGTTCGGCATCCAGCCATTCAGGTTCCTGACTGATAGCGGGAATAAGCGCCGTACATGGCACCTCAAATTCAGAGCCCTCAACCGCGACAGGTCTTCTGCGTCCGCTTTTATCCGGCTCACCAAGTTCCATGCGCTGGCATCTGACGGCAACAGCTCTGCCGTTTTCGGTAACAATCCCTATCGGGGCGGTCAAAAACCGGATATCCACGTTCTCTTCAAGCGCCTCCTCGATTTCCGGAGCGATTGCAGGCATCTCGTTTCGTGTACGTCTGTAGAGGATAGTCACTTTTGCGCCCAGCCTGAGCGAAACGCGCGCGGCGTCAATCGCTGTATCTCCGCCACCGATAACGACAACCTGGTCGCCGATAGCAACGCTTTTTCCCGCATGAATACGGTTGAGAAACTCAGCGCCGGAAAAGACATTGTCAGCATCCTCACCTTCCATTCCAAGCTTGATACCCTTATGGGCACCGATACCAAGATAGACCGAGTCATACTTCTCCTTGAGTTCGTCAAGGCTGATGTCTTTGCCGACAACAGTGTTACATCGTATTTCCACGCCCATTCTCTCGATCGCCGCCACCTCGGCATCGATCACTTCACGAGGAAGCCTGTAGGCGGGAATGCCGTAACGAAGCATACCGCCGGTTTCCTTGAATGCCTCAAAGATGGTGACATCGTAACCCCTGCGCGCAAGCTGAAAAGCACAACTCAAACCCGCAGGGCCCGATCCTACAACAGCGATTTTCTCCGGCCGTTTCTCATCTGTCAGCTTTTCATGTTCGAAGCCGTTTTGTATCGCATAGTCCCCTATCCATCGTTCATAGGCATTGATACTGACAGAACCCTCTTTCTCGTTCCTGTTACAGCTGCCTTCACAGGGGTTGGGGCAAACCCGGCCGCAAACAGCCGGCAAAGGCTGCGTCTTGCTCACCTCTTTCCAGAGCTGCCTGTATGCCTCATCCATGCTCCATTTCTTGTTCTTCACCTGCTGCATGGTCGTCAGCCATGCACGAATATCATTGCCTGCCGGACAGGCATCGTTGCAGGGCGGCTGCTGCTCTACATAAATAGGGCACTTGTGACTTGCATCCCCGAAAGCAACTATTTTATCAGTTCCTACCTGATCCTTGTATGGCGGATACTCGTAATTGAGCGCAAAATCAAGAATCGGATTTGACTCAGTAGGATTAATTTGACTCATATTCTACTCCTTGCCTTTTATCAGAACCGTACGTGAGCGGACTGATTGAATGTTGTTCGAGCATGTCTGTAGTTATCGATCATATCCTCATCAAAGGTTAGACCGGTTTCCTCAAAGAACTGTTTCCAGCCAATCCTGTTCACCCATTCACCCAGTCTTTCCCATGGGCGCCCACCTTCACGGTATGCTTCAAGAATCTGCTTGACAACGGCGCTCACTTCGGGCCAGCGCGGAGGATTGTTCGGCAAACCGTGAGCCACGAGACTCATAAGCGTCGGTTTTGAACGGGCATTACTGTTCTTGCCGGCAACCCAGATAGCAAACCTGGAGTATTCAGGATGGTTGATCTCCATCGAAGGGCAAGCCCCGAAACAGGCGCCGCAGTACATACATTTTTCCTCGTCGATAACCAGAGATTTCTTCCCGTCAACAACTGTCGGACGAATCGCGGCAACAGGGCAGCGGGCTACCACTTTGGGAAGCTCACAGATTTCACTGAGACTCTCATGATTGATACGGGGAGGACGGGTATGCTTGACGATAATAGCAATATCGCCCTGACCGCCGCAGTTCAGTTCACAGCACTGGGTGACGATCTTTACCTTGTTCGGGAGATTCATGCCCCTGAAGTCTTCGATCAGCTCGTCCATAAGCGCCTTGACAACACCGGACGCATCGGTAGCCGGAATATCGCAGTGGAGCCATCCCTGCGTATGCGCTATCGGTGAAACGGTCTTACCTGTTCCGCCGACAGGAATACCCTTGCTTTCAAGATCATCGATCATCGGCTGCACCTTCTCCGCATCCGGAGTCATGAACTCGACATTGTTCCGGGTGGTAAACCTCAGATAGCCGTCAGCGTGTTTATCAGCGACGTCACAGAGGCTTCTGATGAAATCAACTGAATCCTGTCGAGGTGTACCTGCACGAACGGTATAGATAACATCACCGCTTTCAGCAACGTGCTTCAATACACCCGGCTGGGGATATTCGTGATACTTCCACTTGCCGTAGTTTTTTTGCATAACCGGATGGAGACCCTTTTTATACGGATAAGGGCCTGACTCAACGGTTTTCCAGTTTCTTTCAGGACTGCTCATATTGTTTCCCTCACATTGTAATTTGTCTCTTTTCGAGATTGTATTCTTTTTATGCCGGTACCGTGATTCCTGCTCAGTACTTCGTCTTGAAATACGGGTTGTCACGCGGCCTCGAAACCATATCGATGCTCGGTTCCAGTCCGACACCGTCCAGGAACTGCTTCATGCTGACGCGTTCGATGGTTTCACCGAGTCTTTCATGATCGAGACCATTATCATCCCACCAGTCAATGATTTCATCAGCAAGATCGATAAACTCCTCGATATCCTCTTCGGTTTCCATCTTCATGAACGGCACAACCATCGAGCCCACGTTGAAACCAACCTTAAGGGTACTCTTGGCCCCCATCAGAAGAGCAACGCCTCTTTCCTTGCCTGGTGAAAGCGCTTTAGGCATAACATTCAGGCAGTGCATACAATGAACGCAGTTGCCGTTATCGATAGCAATACCTCCCTCTTTGAGCGAAATCGCCCGTGTAGGACAGAGACTGACAACCTCGTTGACCAGCTTCTCCATACCGTTTTCATCAACCCACTCCTTTACCGCGGATTCATCCATCTGGATCGAGTCACGCCACATGCCGATCACGGCTATATCTGAACGCATGATAGCGTTGGTACAATCGTTCGGGCAGCCTGAAAACTTGAGTTTGAATTTATAGTTCCATTCCGGACGGTGAACCGCACCCACGAAATGCTTCATAACTTTTTCATGCATCTCGAGCGTATCGTAGCATGCCTGTTCACAGCGTGCGGGTCCAGCACAGGAAACACCGGTACGCATTCCCGCTCCTGCACCGCCGAGATCCCAGCCTTTCTGGTTCAATTCGTCAAAACACTCCTGAACCTTGTCGGCCTCGATACCCTGCAGCATGATATCACCGGTCTGGCCATGCAGAGTGATAAGACCGGTACCGTGCTTTTCCCATATATCACAGAGCTCTCTGAGCGATTCTGTATTGTAATGCAATCCGGGAGGTGCCTGGATACGCATTGTATGGAATTCCGAAGCTTCAGGAAGCTTGTCCCTGATCATTGAATATCTCGTGATGATCCCTGCGCCATAACCTTTCACGGTAACAAGACCGCCCTTCCAATACCCCATCCTTGTCTGATAGGAATATTCCAGCTGATCCATCACACCACGAAGCATGGGCTTTTTCGTTCTTTCCGCAAGGTCCTTCAGACCGGTCACAAAACTCGGCCAGGGGCCGCTTTCAAGCTCGTCAAGCATCGGTGTGGGGTTCAGAAACTTCCCATTGCCCGACCCGTTTGAGCCGGCACCATTAGCATCTCCCATAATGATCCTCCTTTAATTACACAGAAAATTGGAAGGGAAACAGACATCCTGTCCCTTATACACAACCAGTTGGTTTCGGCAGTCCGGCTATCTTACAAGCCTGCAGTGCTGGTCCGCTCGGAAAAAGGCCATAAAGATATTCAGAAGCAGCTTTTTTATCCATACCGCGCTCTTTGGCAATTGCTTTGGTAAGAACCTTTACCGCAGGTGCAATCTGGTAATCGCTGTAATACTCCCTGAGAAAGTTCACAACAGCCCAGCGGTCTTCATCCATCGTGATGTCCTCAGTCTCAGCAAGTTTGTTCGCGACATCCTCAGTCCAGTCATCCAGATTGATCAGATAACCGTCATCATCTGTTTCACAAATATTGCCATTAACCTCAATCGCCATAATCAGACTCCTTTATGAATTAATTTGAAAGTATAGAAAAATGTCTTGAAAGCGTGATAAAATGCATTAAAGATAGTATGTCGCAGGAAAAGATAAAAGAGCCGCGACCAAAATAATTGCCCGTTTAACTATATACTCATATAACCAACAATTCCATAACCTTTTCCGGAGCATCAACCTGGATTGAGCGATTGTCGATCATGCTGTAGATTCGAGGCGCAGGGAACGCCGCTGTAGTAAACTACCGCAAGTCCCCTGTAACAAAGAAGATGCTGTATGCTCGACCATCCCAACGGGATGCAATAGATGCAGATTTCTGATCTTTTTCACGTTCACCCAATGGGTTTGTTTACTTCAAATGTGTTTCAACGCAGGACAGAGTAACAAAATAACGCTTATCAGTTTTTAGCAAGCATCTATTGAATCGCTCAACTCAGGTTCAAAGAATCAGGTCGCCAGCACTCTTCCGCCCGCCTTGTACTCCGAAGCGAGAGAAACAAATTTTCCAGCCCAGCCGGGATTCCCGATAGCATGAAGATGAGCAAACGAGGCAAGCAGGTTTTTATTAAGGGCTCCGTCACGCTTGCCGGTCACGCCATATCCCCAAAGCACGTCAAATTGATAGATACTCTTTCCATCAGCTCTTACAGGTTTTGAATAATGAAACTCATGGGCTTTTACTCTTTCGCCCCTGGCAAACCAGGGACTGTCACGGGAACTTATCAGATCAAGATATCCATGACCGACCGGCCTGGACTGAAAACCTATATCAAACGGCAATACATCAGCGAGTGGATAAGATCTTCCGGCATAGAGAGCTTTTCTTGAAAGATAGATCAACCCTCCGCACTCAGCATACAGAGGTATTCCTGATGCCGCACGATCCCTGACCTCTTGTAAAAGCGTCTGATTTCCGCTCAGTTCACCGAAAAATGATTCAGGAAACCCTCCTCCCAGATAGAGCCCGTCGACTTCAGGCAGACAACTGTCTTCAAGCGCATTGACAAACACCAGCCTCGCGCCTTTTTCCTCCAACGCCTCCAGGTTTTCCGGATAGTAAAAACAAAAAGCCGGATCTCTGAAAACGCCTATCGTGACCGAGGGCTCAGCTTGAACACGCCCCCTTTGCCGACAATGCTCTTCAAGCGAGGGCGCCGTAAAGAAAAGTGATCTGACTGTCTGCATATCACAATATCCGGCAACCCGTTGTCCTGCGCTCCTGATCACTGTTTCAGCATCACTGCTTTCGCCAACCGTTGTCAATCCGAGCTGCCTTTCAGTGATAACCAGTTCTTTATCCGCGGGAATAGCACCGAGGACAGGAATTCCGCAATACTGCTCAATAGCCTTTCTCTGTTTTTCCTCCTGACGCGACCCTCGCACCTGATTGAGAATAACACCGGCAATATGCGCCTTCGGGGACATCGACTGCATACCCATGACAAGCGCGGCAACACCTCTGTTCATCTTCCTGCTGTCAACGACAAGCAGAACCGGCGACTTCAGGAGAAGCGACAATCCGGCACTACTGTCCGAACCGTCTATAGACATACCGTCATGCAACCCGTGATTACCCTCTATCAGAGACAGACTTTTTACATCGCTGTTTCGAAGAAATGAATCCAGACACCCGTCTGAACCCATCAGAAAAGGGTCAAGGTTACGGCACTCATTGCCGGTAGCCAGCCTGTGCCACATCGGATCAATGTAGTCAGGGCCTTTCTTGAAACTGCGAACGCTCTCCCCTCCCTGAACAAGATTGGAAATAATCCCGAGGCTCACCAGTGTCTTTCCTGAACTCTTGTAGGCGGCTGAAATCATCAGCCTGGGAACATTCACTGCTTTCACCGGCAACTCCTCCATACCCTGTCAAAACGAAGGGACGGTTTCAGTATATTCAACTCTGCCAAAAAACGATAGTATCAGACAACTGCACATGCACAAAAAAAGGGACATATCGCATGATGATCATGCCGACTATGCCCCGGTTTTCCCATTCTTCGTAGAAAACTATTTTTTCTTGATGTAAAAAGTATGAACTCCACCATCCTCGTCATGTGCGACAACCTCATTACCTGTCCGCTTTGCCCACGATGCCATATCATTCACTGAACCGGCATCGGTAGCCTTCATTTTCAGCACCTCGCCGCTTTTCATCCCGTCAACCGCCTTCTTTGTCTTAAGAATCGGCAAAGGACAGTTCATACCCTGACAGTCCAGCTCCATATTGCTTGCAATTTCACTCATGAATTCTCCTTGTATGTATTGTTATTACTCCGATTCTCCCCTCGATGCGATCCTGTTTCTGCTCTGGCCGAGGAGTTCATAACGGGGTTAAAGTCAAGTCAGAAAACTTACATAATTACATAACTATAGTCAAGAAAAAACCGTTTTTTCCTCTACGATCAGGCCATCCAGTATATGGCGCCAAGCACAAGCGCTGCAAGAAACACGGTCTCTGCAACAAGTATCGAGACAGGCTTCCAGCCCACATCGAAAAGAGCTTTTAACGATGTTTTCATACCAAGGGCAGAAATAGCCGTCACCAGACACCAGCGGGATGTATCAACAATAAAAGCCCTGAGAGGTTCAGGAGTAAAACCGGAACTGTTTATGCCGACAAAGAGAATGAAAAAAATAATGAACGGCGGAAAAAAGACCCTGCCCGCGTCGTTGCCCTCTTCCTTGTTGCGGGTATGAAAGATCAGTGAAAGAGTAAAAACTGCCGGAACGAGCATGGCGACACGCAGAAGTTTGATAAATGTAGCCGTGTCACCGGTCTTTTCGGAAACAGAGTAACCCGCGCCGACCACCTGCGCGACATCATGAATGGTACCTCCGAGAAAAATGCCTGCCGCCTCATTGTCAAAACCGAACTGTTGAACAATAACCGGATAGAGTATCATGGCAATGGTACTCAGGGCGGTCACGCTGATGACGGTAAAGATGGTGTTGCGTTCACTGTATTCGTCTTTTGGAAGGATAGCCGATATCGCAAGTGCCGCAGAAGCGCCACAGATCCCGACGCTGCCTCCGGTAAGCACGCCGAACCGCTTTCCTCTCCCCATCAATTTTGAAAGACCGAGACCGAAGAGAATGGTAAGCAACACCGATCCGATGACCACGGCCATCGGCCCCGCCCCGAGTGAAAGAATCTGGTCCAGTGTAATACGCATTCCCAGAAAAGCAACGCCTATGCGCAGAATGGTAGTTGATGCGAACTGAATACCGGCAATAGCCTTACCGCCTTCAGACAGAAAGCGAAACGCCATGCCGAGCAGAAGAGCGAACAGCATGGTTGGCGCCCCATAGTGTTCGGAAAGAAACGTTGCCGCAGCTGCGACCGTTATCGAAGCGATAATCCCGGGAAACAACTCGTCAAACCGGACTTTCGCCGCCTTTGCGCGGCACTGGAAACCGCAGCGTTCAGCCTCTGCGATATGCTCCTGAGTCGGAATTTCCGTATCGACCGGCTTTCCTGGATTTCCAGAAGAGTGATGGATTCTTTTACTTGTATCGTTCATTCGTTCCTGTTAAGGATTCATTAATCACATGACCACAAACAACTGCAAGTATCCATGAAGAATCCTCACAGAGGTGACCGAAGATAAGAAAAGTAGTTTCCAGCTCCTACACTGTTCGTTATTCGGAGGGGAATGGAGAATAGGGGGAAGATAGTTGAAGAAGTCACCAGTGACGAGTAACGAGTAACGAGTAACGACAAGAAAAAAACAAACTGGCTGGATAGCTCACTAGTCAATTGCCATTAGTCATTTCCTGCTTCCTACATCCCACCTTCCCCCTCATCGCTCATCGCTCATTGCTCATTGCTCATTGCTCATTGCTCATTGCTCAGCACTTACTGGACTTACCGGCTTCCCCCAGTCTATCCCTCATTATCCACTATCCATTATCCATTCTCCATTCTCCATTCTTCAATAGTCATTTCCCACTCCCCCCTTGCCCTTTCGGGCGTTTCTGATCCGGACGGAGTGTGGCGGTAAAATAGTTGTCGGCCTCTTCCTCTTCGACCTTTTCACCACGGATGTTTTCCATCGGCTCTTCATAGTCGTTCCACCCTCTCAAACCTGTCCGGAGAGAAACAACATTTTCATAGCCGAGAACCTGCATCGAATGAGCCGCAAGCACACTGCGATGGCCGGAACGGCAAACCACAACAATTTCCCTCTCCCTGGCATTCACCAGCTCGGGCTCGGTCTCTTCATAATCCCACTCGCAGGCAGATTCCAGAATACCCCTCGGCACATTCATTGAGCCACGGATGTGCATAGCATCAAACTCACATGGCTCCCGAACATCGAGTAGAAGCAGATCAGGATTTTCCTTCAGACGATCCACCAGATCCCAGGGCATGATCTCCCTGATATCCGTCAGACAGTTCCGTATCAGCTCTATAAAACGTACCATATTCGTTACTCGTTATTTGTTAATCAGGAAAAGATAGTTGAAGAAGTGACGAGTAACGAGTGACAAGAAAAAAAACAAACTGGCTGGATGGCCAAAGGGCTGGTTGGCTAAATGGCTACTCAGCTCCCTAGCACCTAACTCCTAACACATCCCACACTCATCACTCATTGCTCAGCACTCAGAACTGAGAACTGAGAATTCTCCCCGTCTTCCATTATTCAATTGCCATTAGTCATTTCTCCTCCCTACTTCCCCTTCCCAGGCCTCCATTTCAAAAAACTTTTCCAAACATACCGCTTTAGCGGCAAAATCACCAAACCGAAAGAAAAGTCACCTGTCACGAAACAACAACGTAACAATCCATAATATTTGACAATTAGCGATTGTTTGTGATAAATTGGTTTCTTATTGGCTTCGCCACAGCCGCACATTCAATTCACAACCGTCAAACCGGGCATGAAGAAAAAAATATCACGGCGCCAGTTTCTCAAGGCAGCAGGCGTACTGGGAGGAATGGCTCTGCTTCGGCCAGTATGGGATTCAGGCAGGGAGGAACGTGCTGTTCAGGCACAATCATCTTCCGGGAATGTCATCTGGGTGCCAAGCATTTGTAATTTCTGTTCTTCTTTCTGCGATATCAACGTCGCGGTAAAGACAGTTGACGGTCAAAAACGTGCAGTTAAGATAGAGGGAAACCGGAACAGTCCGCTTAATCGCGGCAAAATCTGTGCACGTGGTCAGGCAGGGCTTCGCCAGCTATATGATCCCGACCGCATCAAGGAACCGCTTATCAGGGTTGAAGGCAGCAAACGCGGTGAATGGAATTTCCGTGTCGCCACATGGGATGAGGCATACGACTATATCGCCTCACGCTTTAAAAAAGTCAATCCCTGGGAAATCGCCATGATCGGCGGCTGGACAGCCTGCGTTTCCTACATGCACTTCAGTCTTCCTTTTGTCCGTACACTTGAAATCCCGAATATCATTGCGTCGCCGATGCAGCATTGCGTCACAGCAGGGCATCTGGGGACCGATCTGGTCACCGGGAATTTCAATGTTCATGACGAAGTTCTCGCCGATTTTGAAAACGCGCGATACATTCTCTTCAGCCAGAACAACGCCTCCGTTGCAGCGATTTCCACGGCACGTGCCGTCCGGTTCAGCGAAGCGAGAAAAAAAGGAGCAAAAGTCGTCTGCCTCGATCCGAGACAGAGCGAGCTTGCCTCCAAAGCCGACGAGTGGATCGCGATCAGGCCGGGAACCGACCATGCCTTTTTTCTCGCAATGATCCATACCATGCTCCGCGAGGAGCTGTATAATAAAGCGTTCCTGGCAAATCACACCAACGCGCCGTTCCTGACGTTCAAAGAGAGCAGCGGTACAAGAGAACTTGCTGCCGGCATGGGAAGCGACGGGAAACCGGACGCATATTATATTTATGATGAAATCAGCGGCACAGTGCGCCCTGTTGCCGCATACACCAACCGGAACGACCGCACCAAAAACGGCGAACCTGTTGTCCCTGCCCTGAGAGTTCCGGCAGGCACAGTATGGAACAGCAAACCCGTCACCACTGTCTTTGATCTCTTTATTGAAAACACAAGCTCGTTCACGCCGGAATGGGCATCTGCCATCACCGACATCCCAGCCGAAACCATCAGGCGCATCGCACTTGAGTTCGGTCAGGCAAGACCCGCTCTGGTTGATCCCGGCTGGATGGGTTCCCGTTACCACCATGTTATCGCCCAGCGCCGAATGCAGGCGATCATTCAAACGCTTGTAGGAGGAATTGACGTTACGGGCGGCTGGCTGATGAACGGTGAATACCGCCATAAAGCTGAAAACGCCTGGCACATGAAGCGCCACGGGACGGATCAAGCTGAGGAACCGAAGGAAATTCCACCCGTCATGCTTCCGGGAATGGCTTTCGCGAACGGCCTTATTGATATTTTCGCGAATCCCGCGTCCTGGTCCCACGGCAAACCGGCTCTTTCCTTTGCCTGGGCACAGGAACAGCAGAAACAGGGCAAGCCCTCTGTATTTCTTCCCGCGATGGCAGACACCGGCCTCCTCGAAGCGGTACGAGGCGACATGGTGTACAATGGAGAGCCTTACAACATCAAGGCGTTCTTCATGAACGCCGCCAATCCGATCAGACACTACTTTCCTGCCGAACGCTGGGAGGAAATCCTTTCCAGCAGCACTGTAGATCTGGTCGTCACCATTGATGTCCTGCCGTCTGATACCACAGCGTTTGCCGATGTCATTCTGCCGAACCATACCTATCTGGAACGGAATGAACCGCTTCTTTATCCGCTCGGCCCGGACACCAACCTTGGCTTTGCCACCCGGCTTCGAGCTGTAGAACCGCTCTACAATACCCGGGACGCCGCTGACATTTTCTGCGAAATCACCGACCGGATGGGCAAGCTGGATAACTACCTTGCTGGAATCGCTGAGTATGCCGGGCTCGATGAAGCACTGCTGAAACATGAGATAAAGAGTGCCCGGGATGCCGGAAAGCCCTATAACGAAGCATTCCTGAAAGCCTCATTCGAAGCACTCGGTCACCTGTCTGAGCATGTCACCGGCGAAAAACTATCCGGTAGCGAGGTTGAAAAAACAATTCGGGAAAAAGGGGTGATCATACTGAAAAACGCTGAGGAACTTCTGGCGGAATCGGCTATGCCTGCAAAGATACCCGTTCCTACCATGTCAGGAAGGCTTGAACTGTTCAGTCCGATTCTTGCTTCATTTACCCGAGCCGCAGGCCCCAACCCGCTCTGGGACCCGGTACTGGGCTATGTTCCGCTTTCCCTCTCGGACGACCGGAACAAAAACAGTCTGGATCGGGACGAATTCTACTTTACCTATGGAAAGGTTCCCGTTGTCTCTCACGCTTCGACCAACAATAATAATGCACTTCTTTCCTCGCTGACAACACCCAAGAAAGGTGCATTTACCGGCCTCTGGTTAAACAAATCGAGAGCCGAAGAGCTTGGTTTTGAACAGGGGCAGATCATTGAGATAGAGAATCTGAGGTATAACAAAATAGTCAGGGCGACGTTGTTCGTAACGGAAATGATCCGGCCAGACACGGTCTTTCTGCCCTCTGCCTACGGCAGTAAAAACCCGAAACTCGGCATTGCCGGAGGAAAAGGCACAGCACTGAACGAACTGATGCCTTACAGTATTGAACCGCTCGCCGCGTCATTTATGTCGCAGGAGTTTACCGTCCGGATAAGACCGACATAAGAAGGCCTGAACCTGGCAGGGCGCGTAGACGACGATCAATCTTTACGACTGTATTACATGATGACAGTATTCTTCGCCAGCCGGACAGCATCGAAAATCGATAACGAACAGCTTCGGATGAAACCTTCAGGGTTCACCGATCAACAAAGAAAAAAGGAGCCCGCATAGCCATGGCACGTTATGGAATGGTAATGGACATGCGACTTTGCGTCGGTTGTCAGGCATGCATGGCAGCATGTTCAATGGAAAATCAGACCCCCTACTGGAACGGCAAATTCCGCACCCACGTAGAAGATATTGAGCACGGGAGCTATCCTGACGTACGCAGGGAGTTTCTGCCAAGACTCTGCATGCATTGTGAAAATACCCCGTGTCTTTCAGCCTGCCCTTCAGGCGCCACGTACAAGACCGAAGACGGCATTATACGGATAAACTATGACCGTTGCATGGGATGTTACGCCTGTTCGATCGCGTGCCCATACGACGCCCGATATCCTTATGACCGGAACGATGTCTCAACTGCTGAAACACTCTATGGGGACGATCTCTCGCACCGTGCGCCACATGTCGACAAGTGCAGTTTTTGCGAACACAGGGTTCAGGAAGGACTGAAACCCGGATGCGCCGGCACCTGCCCGACCAATGCACGAATATTCGGCGATCTTGATGATCCGCAAAGCGAGGTTCATAAACTGTCAAAAACCGGAAAGGCCAAACCGCTCCGGCCTGAACTCGGAACCGCACCCAAAGTTTTTTACATACCGTCCTGATTGCTCATTGCTCATTGCTCATTGCTCATTGCTCATTGCTCATTGCTCATTGCTCATTGCTCATTGCTCATTGCTCATTAGAGAAACTACAAAGGCAGTATAAACACAGAAGATTCAAGACTCATGTCATTTGTACATCAGGATGTCTGGCACTGGCAGATCGCGACCTACCTTTTTCTCGGAGGGCTCGGCGGCGCAACGGTAGCCATCGGTGCAATGCTGCACATGTTTGAAAACGGCGATAAAAAGATCATATCCGCAGCAGTCCTGTCGGCTATAGGATTCATGGTCATAGGCACCATATTTCTTCTGGCAGACATGCTCCAACCCCTGAAAGCCATATATGCTCTCACCAACCCCCGTTCATGGATTTTCTGGGGCGTGGTATTTATCAACATCTACTTTCTTGCATCGATTGCCTATGTCATCCCGCTCCTGAAAAGCTGGCCGCGTCTGGAACCGCTCATCAGCAAACTGCCTCAAAAAATCCTGGCACTTCTTGAACGCTTCAACAAGATGGCTGCTCTCGGCGGGGCCACTGCCGGATTTCTTGTCGCTATCTACACCGGACTCCTGATTTCATCAGCACCTGCAATTTCCTTCTGGAACACGCCGGCCCTGCCCCTGCTTTTTGTTTTTTCGGCTTTTTCAACCGGAGCGGCGTTTCTGTTACTGCTTTTCACCTTTTCCAGAGAAGAAGGCTCCTGGGCAATTGTCCAAAAACTCGAACAACTGGACGCCGCGCTGATAGTAACCGAACTCATCATCCTCGGCGCCTATTTCAATTTCGCGTTCTTTCTGCCCACCGGGGCCCGGGAATCCGCATCCATTCTTTTTGAAACCCCGATGTTCGTCTACGGTTTTCTCGGACTGGGGCTTCTGCTTCCACTCTTGATAGAAACCTACAGCATCTTTTTCTCTGGACATGCAAAAAGCTCAGCATTCCTCATGGTCACAGCCGGAAGCCTGGTACTTGTCGGCGGATTCCTGCTTCGCTACTATGTGCTCCATGCAGGCGTATTTCAGTATCCATGGTGAAGGAAGGGAGGAAAGAAAAGTGACGAGTGACCGGTGACAAGTGACGAGAGGGGGCGAGGGGCGAGTGTGGAATGTCGAATGACTATTGACTATTGAATAATGGAAGACGGGGAGAATTCTCGGTTCTGAGTTCTGAGTGCTGAGCAATGAGTGATGAGTGTGGGATGTGTTAGGAGTTAGGTGCTAGGGAGCTGAGTAGCCATTCAGCCATTCAGCCATTTGGCCATCCAGCCTTTTTGCCTTACTCTCGTCACTTGTAACTATTCACTGGTTGCTTGTCACCCGTCACTATTCACTGGTTACTCGTCACTTCTTATCAACTTTTAACTTTCGACCTTTGAGGAACACTATCCATACCCTCCGTTTTCTGAGCCTCTGTTTTGCTTACCCCAACGACGCTTTCCTGCCTGCTCTACGCGAAAAACAGGAGCACATTGAAAAGAACAGGGAAACATTTGAAACCCTGACCGGCCTGTTTGAGCAGGAGAACAATGAACAGCTTCAGGGAGAATATACCCGGCTGTTTATCACAGGATACCCGAACACTCCCTGCGCACCTTACGAATCGGTGTTCCTGGAAGGGCGGATGCTTGGCGCCTGCTGCCGGAAAATACAACTGCACTATGAGGAATGGGGAATGACCGTCGACCCCGGCCTCGTAGACCATATATCGACAGAACTGGAATTTCTGGCCTTCCTTGCTTCCGCGGCGACGCTGGATGAGACCCGTGAAGACGCCCGGCATACCTATCATGCATTTATACAAGACCACCTTTCCAGATGGCTGCCGCTTTTTTCGGGCAAACTGAGCAGTCACGCGAAACTTGCCCCCTATCGTCATCTGGCATCCCTGCTTGAAACCTCCATCCAGCCCTCACTGTAAGGAACTTCTCTGTAAACATCGCTTTTTACGCCTTTTGCTGTTGCATATGTGCAGCAAAGTATACATATAGATGGTAAGAGAGGAGCCGAAGGAATGTTGAGTTGAAAATACAAGTTGAACCCATATGCAGTTAGCCGTCAATATCGACCATATCGCAACGCTTCGCAACGCGCGGAACGAACAACAGCCGGACCCCGTAACAGCCGCCGCGATCGCTGAGCTCAGTGGCGCTTCAGGAATCGTCTGCCACCTCCGTGAAGACCGACGGCACATAAAGGATCGCGACCTGGAAAGATTACGCGAATCCGTCACCACAAAACTTGATCTTGAAATGGCGATGACCGAAGAGATGCAGCGGATCGCCATCCGGACAAAACCTGAGCTCATTACCCTGGTGCCTGAAAAACGCGAGGAACTCACCACGGAAGGTGGGTTTGACATTATCAGTCATTACGACCGGCTGGCCGAATTCATCAAGCCGGTCAGGGATGCAGGCATTGAGGTAAGCCTCTTTATCGAGCCGGAAGAAAAAGCTGTTGCACTTGCCGCGAAAGCGGGAGCGGACATTGTCGAAATGCACACCGGCCCGTATTCTCTGAAAAAAAGACCTGAGGATATTGACGCTGAAATAAAAAGAATTCGTATCGCCGCGTCATACGCCCGTGATTCCGGTCTTCGCGTTGTCGCAGGGCACGGCTTGAATTACTATAACATTCTACCCTTCAGAAGGATAGAGGAAATCGAAGAGGTCAGTATCGGACACGCCCTTATCGCAAGGGCGGCACTCGCAGGCATGGAAACCGCCGTCCGGGATATGCTGCACCTTATCAATGAAGCCTAAACTGAGCGTTTCAACAAATGCTCCATACCAGTAAGCTTATTAAAACCTAAGTTGATCGTTTCAACAAATGCTTTTTGGTGTCAACATTATACCATATAATGCGTTATGCTGAATTTTCTTACAGCGAACATCTCACCCGATGGGTTGCGCGACCATAATGCAGAAAAATCGCATGTGTTGAAACCCTATGGGATTGTCGGTCATGCTGCATCTGCTTCGTTACAGGGAACTTGCAGTAGTACACTACAGCGGCGTCCCCTGTGCCTTGCATCTAAAGCATGCTCAACAATCGCTCAATTCAGGTGAAGGGAACTGAACAACCTTGGAAATAACGACCATGCAAAACGCAACCGAAACGCTCACCATCGTACTCGCGACGAATAACCGCGACAAAGTCAGAGAGATCAAACCCCTTCTGGAACATATCGCGCCACATATCAGTGTCAACTCTCTTGCAGACCTGAACGTTGAGCTGGAGATCGAGGAAACGGAAGAAACTCTCGAAGGTAACGCGAAACTGAAAACCGATGCTGTTTTCAACCATCTGTCAGACCGTTTTGCATTTCTCATAACCGTCGCCGATGATACAGGGCTCGAAGTATCCGGCCTGAACGGAGCTCCCGGCGTCTACTCGGCACGTTTCGCTCCCGTACCCGAAGGAACATCGCCGACCTATGACGACAACGTCAACCACCTCCTCAAAGAAATGGAGAACGTAACCGACAGAAAGGCAACGTTCCGGACGGTTGTCGCGCTCAAGGGACGCATAACAGGAAAGAACGCGCCGCGTTTCTTTGAAACAGCAGTCGAAGGAGCTGTTGAAGGAGAGATCACTCGAGAAAAAACGGGCGACAAGGGGTTTGGATATGACCCTGTCTTTTGGGTAAATTCTGCACAGGCAACCTTCGCGCAAATGAGTACGGAAGAAAAAAACCGGTTGAGTCACCGTTCAAAGGCTGTAAAAAAAGCCGTTGAAAAGCTGCGCGAGATCCTGAACCCTGAACACCCAAGCCTTCCATGACTCTTTTTGAAGCAATCATTCTCGGCATCGTTCAAGGTCTCACAGAGTTTCTTCCCATCAGCAGCACGGCACACCTTCGCATAGTACCGGCTCTCGCCGGGTGGCAGGACCCGGGAGCAGCATTTTCTGCAATTGTGCAGATAGGCACGCTTGCGGCTGTCCTGATCTATTTCTACAAGGATATCCACTCCATCACCAGAGGAGTTTTCGACGGCCTCCGTTCAGGCAGGCCTTTTGAAACACAGGAATCCCGAATGGGCTGGATGATTGCCGCCGGCACGATGCCGATCGTCATTCTGGGCCTGCTCTTCAAGACCGAGATAGAAACCAGCCTGCGTTCACTCTACTGGATCAGTGTCGCGCTTATTGTTCTGGCGCTCATGCTCACCCTTGCCGAATGGCTGATGAAACGGCGGGCCGATAAAGGCCTGAAAGCAAAAACCATGAACGATATCGGCTGGAAGGAAGCGCTGCTCATAGGTCTTGCCCAGAGCATCGCCCTTATTCCAGGCTCATCACGTTCCGGAGTCACCATAACCGGAGGCCTTTTTCTGAACCTTTCGCGAGAAACCGCCGCAAGGTTCTCCTTTCTCCTCTCACTACCGGCGGTGTTTGCCGCAGGTATCTACCAGTTATATGAGACCCGGGATCAGCTCATGGCATCAGGCAGCGACCTCCTGAACCTCGCTGTCGCGACACTCTTTGCCGGTATCGTGGGATACGCCTCTATAGCCTTCCTGATCAACTACCTCAAGCAGCACTCCACCGCGCTCTTTATCCTCTACCGCATAGCCCTCGGCGTCGGCATTCTCGGACTCATAGCCAACGGTTATCTTCAGGCGTAAGCAAGGGACAGAGGTAACTTGGCAGGTTGGCTTGAAGATGGCCAGAACGGGCGAAAGATTTTTCGCCCCTACGAATTACCAGTCTTCCCTTATTCAATAGTAAATAGTCATTCGACATTCGACACTCCCCTCCCGGCAACTATTAGCACAAAAAAATAATTCTCTTTTGTATCGATCAATGGAGGAAATTTTTTTTATATATATGTATAGCAATAAATAATACGAAAACCTTTTAGGCCATGCCATACAGCTTGTCAGGTGTAGGGCATAATGGCTTTGGAAAAGCAGATTTACATATACACACTAAATGTTCAGACGGAGTCTTTACACCGGAAGAAATTGTAGAAAAAGCAAAAAAAACCGGATTGAAGGCTATAAGTATAACTGACCATGATTCTGTTTTAGGAATTGACGAAGCAAAGCCATTAGCCATAGAATACGGCATAGAGCTTATTACCGGTGTAGAAATGAGCTCTACCTATCAGGGACATGATATTCATATCCTTGGTTATTTTTTTGATCATAAAAACCCGGAACTCAAGAGTTATCTGGAGCTTTGTAAGCAGTTGCGTACCGAGCGCGCGGAGCGTATGGTAGGAAAGCTTGCAAAAATCGGTGTAAAAATCGAGATTGAACAGATTATTCTGAAAGCACAGAACGGCAGCGTTGGACGGCCTCATATTGCCGCTGTGCTGCAGGACGGGGGGTTTGTGAGAAGTTTCAGTGAAGCGTTCAGCAAGTATCTCGGCTCGCACAGTCCTGCCTATGTAAAAAGTATTGAAACACCCCCCGCTGAAATCATCAAGCTCATTAACAAAGCCTCCGGGCTATCGTTTCTTGCACATCCCGGTCAGAACATACCGGATGAGATTCTCCGGAAATTGATCAATTTCGGCCTTGACGGCATTGAAATAATCCATCCTTCCCACGACTCCTACAAAATGAACTACTACAGGGAAATCGCCAATGAGTATTTCATGCTTTTTTCAGGTGGCTCTGATTACCACGGCCTCAAGGATCAGGAAGAAGATCACTTCGGCCAGACGACGATACCCTATGAATGGGTCACAAAAATGAAAAGCAGGATAGTTACGGCTTAGCACCACTATGGAGAGAACACCTATCGGTACGATCCCTGACAGAATAAATCTCTCGATGAAAGAGTTTTTCCTGACTATGCAGGATTTTTTTCTTTTCTCACTGAGAGCTTTTATTACTATTCCAAAGATACGGCGGTACTGGAGAGATTTTCTTGACCAGGCAAAAATAGCAGGCGCGGATTCCCTGCCTATTGTTCTTGTAAGCTCAATAGCAATTGGTGCTCTCCTGGCCGTTGAAGTGGGTAACCTTCTGGAGGATTTCGGAGCAAAAACAATGCTGGGCCGTTCCACCGCACTCTCAGTAATACGTGAACTCGGCCCGCTGATCATGGGCCTGATGCTCTCAGCCAGATACGGTTCACGCAACGGAGCGGAACTCGGCGCGATGAAAATTTCGGAACAGATCGATGCGCTGCGTGCGTTCGGCACCGACCCGGTCGCAAAACTGGTCATGCCGCGACTTGTGGCAGCTCTTATCGTGTTCATTCCCCTGACGGCAATCGCCGACTTTTCAGGATTATACAGTGCCGCGCTTCTTGCTGAACATTACCACAAAATCGACCCCGGCATATTCTGGAACGCCGTGTTTCCTCGACTGGTTTTCAAGGACTTTGTCGTCGGTTTCCTTAAAGCACCGGTTTTTGCCATCATTATCACCCTTGTGAGCTGTTTCAACGGCTTTATCGCCCAGGGAGGAACCGCGGGTGTAGGACGATCCACCATTAAAGGTATCGTTGTTTCTTCGGGACTGATCCTTGTGGCCAATTTTTATGTTTCCAAACTCGTACTGGAAAACATGTAGACTGACTGAACAGAGCAATTGCTACCATGATCGAACTGCAGGATATAACCTTACGATACGGCACACGGGAAATACTCGACAATGTTTCCCTCACTATCGAGGACAACAAGATCAAGGCGGTTCTCGGCCCCAGCGGTGTAGGAAAAAGCACCATTCTGAAACTCATTCTCGGCCTCATAAAACCGAACTGCGGAAAAATACTGATTGACGGCGTCGATATCACGCAGCTGAAAGAGTCTCAGCTCTACCCGATTCGACGCAAGATGGGCATCGTATTTCAGGGAAACGCGCTGTTCGACTCAATGAGCATCAGTGAAAACCTCGGATTTTTTTTACGTGAAAACCTTAAATTATCTGAAAAAGAGACTGAACGGAGAGTCGCTGAACAGATCGCCTTTGCAGGACTTGAAGGCTATGAAGACTCTCTGCCTGAAAACCTGAGCGGGGGAATGAAAAAACGGGTCGCCATCGGCAGAGCGCTTATCTTCAATCCGAAAATGATTCTGTTTGACGAACCTACAGCAGGACTGGATCCGGTCAGTTCAAAAAAAATCCTTGGACTGATCAGCTCCCTGAGAAATAAAAGTGATCTCGGCGCAGCCATAGTCACCCATATTATTGACGACGTTTTTCAGGTTGCCGACAGTGTCGCCGTTCTCTACCAGAGAAAAATCATTTTTGACGATGAAACCGGAAAGCTTCATGATTCGACACATCCGTTCATACAGTCAATTCTTTCCGACAAGATACTCGAACAATGAACATTAATTTTGAATAACAGGCAGTAATGAAAAACCCGAATACACTGAAGTGGGGCGATCTTAAAACCGGCATATTTTTCGTCATCGGCCTTGGACTGGCGGCATATCTCGGCCTGGTTGTCGGAAAAAACTCAAGCCTCTTCAAAAGCGCGATCACAATACAGATGATGGCTCAGAATGTTGGCAGCCTGAAGGAAAACAACTTTGTCTCGGTTTCAGGAAAAAAAATCGGAACCGTATCGAAAATGGAGTTCATCAACCGCAATGACTCACTCTTTATCCTTGTTCAAATGCGTCTGGAAGAAGAATTCGCCCCCATTATCACCAACGACTCCAAAGCCCGCATCATCTCTCTGGGAATACTGGGAGACAAATATGTCGATATCACGACCGGCAGCGGAAAACCTGTCGAGGAAGGTGATTTTATCACGCTCGATGAAAGCGAAACCGGCCTGGACAACCTGACCAAAACTGCCGGAGAAGCGGTTGGTCAGATCAACACGTTACTTGACAAGATCAATAACGGCAAAGGACCTCTGGCAAAGCTTCTCGGGTCGGAAGAGATGGCTGGCGACCTGGAAAAAACCCTGAACAACCTGCAAACGGCCTCAGCCGAACTTACCAGTTTCTCCCGTGAGCTTAAAAGCGGAAAAGGACTTCTTCCGAAGCTCATCAATGACAAACAGCTGGCATCGGAAACCCGTGAAACCATCGTCAACATTAAACAGGCTGCGGCAAGAACAGATTCTCTCGTTCAGAAACTCAACAGCAACGAGGGCACCATCGGTCAGCTTCATTCAAATCCCGCGCTCTACTCGAACATCAACAAGAGCGTTGAGAGCCTTGACTCCCTGATCGTTGACCTGAAAGAAAACCCGAAACGATACGTCCGGTTTTCGCTGTTCTAACACCGTCTGAAAGGAGCTAACGGGCAATTCCATGAAGCGATACATACGCATCCACGTCCTGCTGTCGGCCTTCATGCTGGTTACTTTCCTGAACACCGGAGCAGCAGCAGAAAGATTCAAACCGCTTGAAGCGCTCATGAAGCATTCGATTGCCGACGGCGTCTTTCCGTCAGCAAGCATCGCTGTCATCTACAAAGACAAAGTGGTTTTTCACAAAGCTTTCGGGAGACTGACCTACAGCCGCAGCTCCTCGCCTGTCGATACGTCCACTGTCTACGATCTGGCCTCTCTTACCAAACCACTCGTGACGACAGCAATCATCATGCAGCTCAGTGAAAGAGATTCGCTTGACATCGATGCCCCCGTATCGCGCTACATTCCCGAATTCGCTCGAAACGGCAAGGAAAACGTCACGATAAAGAACCTGCTGCTGCACAATTCAGGGCTTATAGCTCACAGGTTTTTCATAACAACATGCGGCACGCCTGAAGAGGTCATGCAGGCCATCTACAATGAAAAACTGCTCTCCTCTCCGGGAGCATCGACATCATACAGCGATCTCGGATTCATAACACTCGGCAAAGTCATTGAACAGGTGACGGGAAAAAACCTGGAAGACAATTTCCACGCACGTTTCTCTCAGCCTCTTGCCATGAACTCAACGCTGTTTAACCCTTCAAGCTCTCTGCGACCGGGAATACCGCCAACAGAAGAAGATACCCGATGGACCATCAGGAAACCACGCCCGCTTGTCCATGACCACAATGCCGCTCTGCTTGGCGGAATAGCAGGACACGCAGGGCTGTTTTCAACAACCGGGGACCTTGCTGTCTTTGCAACGATGCTGATGCAGGAAGGAGAATACAACGGTGCACGGTATTTCAAACCGTCAACCCTGCGTAAGTTCACCGAAAGATATCCGGGATCACGTGCTCTCGGCTGGGATCTTCGTTCTCTCAACGGGCGTTCTTCCTCGGGTGATTATTTCTCCCCTGATTCCTACGGACATCTCGGTTACACCGGCACAAGCATCTGGATCGACCCGCAAAAGGATCTTGCGGTCATAGCCCTCACCAACAGGGTTTACCCCTCCTCGAAAAACATCAAAATCCGCAAATTCCGTCCCCTTCTGCACAACACCGTGATCAAGTGCCTTGGACTGGAGGAGTAAAGTAAAAAGGGAAAGGGCAAAAGGCAAAAGGGAAGAAAGGGACGAGTGCTGAGTGACCAGTGACCAGTGACCAGTGACCAGTGACCAGTGACCAGTGACTACGTTAAGATAGTCATGCCGGACTCGATCCGGTATCCATGCCCTCTGGATAGTCATGCCGGACTCGATCCGGTATCCATGCCCTCTGGATAGTCATGCCGGACTCGATCCGGTATCCATGCCCTCCGGATAGTCATGCCGGACTCGATCCGGTATCCATGCCCTCTGGATAGTCATGCCGGACTTGATCCGGCATCCATGCCCTCCGGATAGTCATGCCGGACTCGATCCGG
>JADHTF010000042.1 GCA_016776555.1 Chlorobium phaeobacteroides | reverse complement strand
AAAATCGCATTTGTTGAAACCCTATGGGATTGTCGGTCATGCTGTATCTGCTTCGTTACAGGTGAATTGCGGTAGTCCACTACAGCGGCGCCCCCTGTGCCTTGCATCTACAGCATGCTCAACAATCGCTCAACTTAGGTTAAAAAAGAAACGAGAGAGAATCTCCCATAGCATATCAGTCCATGATGTGCGACAGAAAAAAGATTGTGTCCCCGTAAACCTTGAATGCATTGTCAAATATCATCATATTTAAAGATGCCCGTCAGTACAACATCCTACGTTGAGCGATTGTTGAGCATGCTGTAGAAGCAAGGCACAGGGGAGGCCACTGTAGTGGACTACCGCAAGTTCCCTGTAACGAAGCAGATGCAGCATGACCGACAATTCCATAGGGGTTAAACATATGCGATTTTTCCGCTTTATGGTCGCGCAACCCGTCGGGTGAGATGTTCGCTGTAAGAAAATTCAGCATAACGCATTATATAGTATAAATTTGACAGCATTAAGCATTTGTTGAAACGATCAACTTAGGTACATGAAACATTTACCTGTAAGGAGTCTCGAACCATGACTTTACCTCAGGAAAAACTGGGTGCTTTTTACCTGGGAAATGAATACGACCTCAAGCGTAGCTCACGAATTGACATACCGGTAAACTATGATGCACGCGACCTGACTACACACGCCGTATGCGTAGGAATGACAGGGAGCGGGAAAACCGGCTTATGCATCGGTCTTCTTGAAGAGGCGGCACTTGACAAGGTCCCTACGATCATGATCGACCCGAAAGGTGACATCACCAATCTTCTGCTGCAATTCCCGGACTTGCAAGCGGATGATTTCAAGCCCTGGATAAATGCCGATGATGCTCGTCGAAAGGATATGAGTATTGAAGAGTATGCGGCCGCTACAGCAGAAAAATGGAAAGCGGGTCTTGCAGACTGTGGAATCGGGGCTGAACGTCTCCGATCGCTCAAAGATTCGGCTGACTACACCATATTCACACCCGGATCAGATGCAGGGGTACCGGTGAGCATTCTTGGAAGTCTGACCGCTCCCAAGCTGGATTTTCAATCCAACAGCGAGGTGATCAGGGAGCGCATCGGCGGAACAATCAGCGCTCTTCTGGGACTTGCAGGGGTGAAAGCCGATCCTGTAAGAAGTCGTGAAGCGGTCCTTCTTGCTGGCATTTTCGAGCATTTCTGGTCGCAGGGCCAGGATATGGATCTCGCACGGCTCATACTCTCCATACAGGAACCTCCGATGCGTCAGGTCGGGGTCTTTGATGTTGACACCTTCTTCCCGCCCAAAGATCGGTTTGAGCTCTCCATGGCATTTAATACACTGATGGCTTCTCCCGGATTCCAGAGCTGGCTTCAGGGAGATCCACTGGATATCGACTCCCTCCTGTTTACTGCTGACGGCAAACCACGGCATAGTATTTTCTACCTGGCCCATCTGCCGGAAAGCGAAAGGATGTTTTTCGTCACCCTGCTTCTGGAAAACATGCTTACCTGGATACGAACCCAGCCTGGCACCACAAGTCTCAGGGCCCTGCTCTATTTCGATGAGGTTTTCGGTTTTCTTCCTCCTGTTTCCGAACCACCCTCGAAACGCCCGCTTATGACCATGTTAAAACAGGCCCGGGCATTCGGTCTCGGCTGCATACTGGTTACACAGAACCCTGTAGATATCGACTATAAAGGGCTTACTAACGCAGGAACATGGTTTATCGGAAAACTACAGGCAGAACGCGACAAGGCAAGGGTTCTTGAAGGGCTGAAAAACGCCATTTCAGAAGCGGGCGGCAACAGCGAATCAATCGACTATGACGCTCTTATCTCACAACTCGGCAGCCGTGTATTTCTGCTGCATAACGTCCATGAGGACAGACCGGTTGTCTTTCAGACCCGATGGGCCATGAGCTACCTGAGAGGCCCTCTGACAAGACCGCAGGTAAGGCTGCTTATGGAGAAGAAAAAATCATCTTTAACCGTGACGGAAGATCCCGGAAAACCTTCCTCGATGCAGATAGAGCCTCCGCCAGAAAATATGCCGGATGCCGACCAGGAGAAGCTGCCGGAAGGTTATCTGTCTCAAAATCCCTCTCTGGACCCTTCCATACGGCAGCATTTCCTGCCCTTGCAGATCAGCCGCAAGGAAGCGCTTCTTCTTCTTGAAGAGGAACTCGGGGCACTCCCGAAATCCGCAACGGTCAGGCTTTTCTATAGACCGGGACTGCTCGGGTTTGCGGACGTCTATTTTATCGACAAACGCAGAGGAATCAAGGATAAAGCCGAAAAAAAACTGCTTTTGCATATTCCTGACGCCACTATCGAACCGGACTGGAAAAACGCCGTTGAACTCCCGTTTCCTGAAAAAACGCTGCTTCAAAAACCGGAAACACCGGAAAATATTCATGGACCATACTTTGCTCCTGTTCAAAAAACCGTAAACAACAACAGGAAACTAGCGGCACTTTCCCGGCAGCTTGACGACTGGCTCTATTATCATGAACGAAAAACGATTGCTGTTCATGAAGAGCTGAATCTTTTTCAGCACCCTGATGAATCTCCGAGAGAATTTTCTATTCGACTTCAGCAGGCAGCGAGAGAAAAGCGTGATGATGCAATTGATGCGCTGGAGAAGAAGTTTGAAAAACAGATAGCACGACTTGAAAAAAAGCTTCGCAAGGAAAAGCGTGAACTTGCTAAAGACGAGAGAGAACATGACAATCGAAAAAAACAGGAACTCGTTTCCATCGGCGAAACCCTGATCGGATTCTTCATGGGAAGGCGCAGCTCCAGCAGGATCAATACGACACTGAATAAACGACGCATGACCGCCAGGGCAAAAGCCGAGATCGAGGAATCACATGAAGAGATCGAAGAGCTTCATGAAGAGATTGAAAACATTGAAACGGAGATGCAGGAACAGGTCGAAGAAATCAGCAAGAGATGGATGAGCGCGGAAAATCAACTGAAAACTGATGCATTAGCTCCGCGACGTACAGATATCAATATTCATTCAGTCAACATCGGGTGGCTCCCGTTCTGGACAATCAGCTGGGATGATGGTACCATCAGTCGAAAAAAAACATATGAGGCCTTCAGTGATTCTCAGAGCCGTTTCCCGAGAAAAACGTAACCGGTAAGCGCTATAACAAACAGGGCGAATGCCCATACAACAAGATCGAAATCAGCGCCTCCCTGATACATGCTCAAAGCGCCGAACGCAAAGAATATAAGAGATGCGCCAACCTTGATGCTCTTCTCAGGCAGTTTTTTTCCGAGCATTTTGCCTGTCACTATAGCAAGGGCATCGGAAATAACCATACCAAGAGTGGAGCCTGTCCAGACAGGAATAAAAGGATACGATGCGGCAAGCGAAACCGTGCTCAACATGGTCTTGTCTCCAAGTTCAGCAATAAAAAAAGTACTGAACACAAGCCAGAAGGGATGGATCGAAGGTTTGCATGATTGTTCGCTGTCGTCAAGGTGGTCACCCCGAAGGGTCCAGAATCCATAGGCGATAAACGAAATGCCTGCAATGAAAAGAACCCAGTCAACAGGCAGCAGCACCCCGAACACGTTTCCGAGGGCTGTTGAAATCACATGAACTGCAAGTGTTGACCAGAAGATTCCCCAAAGTACAACCCTTGTATTGAAGCAGGTAGCCAGTGACAGGGCAAGAAGCTGGGATTTATCGCCAAGCTCGGCGACAAAAATCATCCCTAATGAAAGCCAGAATGCATCCACGTACTCCTAACCCCTTTGATCAGTTTTTACAAGCCTGCCCGTATCAAAACCCTTCTCGACAAGCCTCCCGATGATGATGTCGTAAACCGATTCCTGTAGATACGGCGTTCTGCTCAGGATCCACAGGCTTCCGGATGTCGGAGTCGAAACTGCAGCCCATGAATAATCATCAGCAAGATCGACAACCCAGTAATCGCCTTTGAAAAACCTGAAAAACTGCACCTTCAATTTTGCATTACCGCTATCAGGAACAGAGAAAGCCTTTGCTCTGACTGATTTCTCCCTCCCCTTTTTCTTACATGAGTTTCTTACATCAACATACCCCTCTCTGTTAAGGGTATACTCTGCCTTTGTTTTAATGCAACCCTGTTCCTCTTTCGGTGCATAGGAAGCTATCTCATACCATGTGCCACAGTATCTAACCACATCAACCGAATCAACTGTCACCGGTTCTCTGGAAGCAGTTTTTTTTCTGAATAGTTTTTTAAACATACTATCTTGAATAATTCATGAGAGTTCGAAACCCCGAATTGTAGAAAATATACATTGAGCCGATCATATACCCGGATTCCCTCCTGAAAACCGGTAAAAAAGCTCAAAACCACATACAGTCATGCCGGACTTGATCCGGCATCCATGCAGACCCCGGCACCAGCAATGGATTCCCGTGTCAAGCACGGGAATGACAGAAAAGGGAAAGTTTCCCGTCCTTGTACGCACTTTTTCTTTTCCCTTGGTGAATTATTCAGTCTATATACTATAGTGTTACGCTGATCAACCGTTTTCCTGTATCTGTCCTGATGCGAATCCAGTACTCTAACATAATCCAAAAAAAACTGTCAGGAGTTCCATAACTCGATATATTGATAAAAACATGCTTGTTCGATACGGAAATGCGGATGATTCCGATAGATGCTGTGAACTCCTTGGATATCTCTTCGACCAGGAAGCCGAGTTTTTTCCTGATCCTGAAACCCAGCAAAAAGGGCTTGAAATGATTTTCAACAACCCGGATTCGGGAACGGTTTTTGTTTGCGAGGAACGTCAAAGTCGCGTTATTACCGGAATGGTTATACTTCTCTACACCGTCAGCACCGCTCTCGGCAAAAAAGTCGCTCTTCTTGAAGATATGATTGTCGACCCCGCGTTCCGCCTGCAAGGAATAGGAAACATGCTGATAGAACATGCACTGAGCCATGCGGCATCCAAGGGTATAGAACGTGTTACGCTCCTCACCGACCTTGATAATACAGACGCACATCGGTTCTACGAAACAAACGGCTTCGTCCGGTCAGGCATGATCGTGTTCAGAAAAAAAATTTCGACGAACGAATGAACTTTTTGACCTCCAAACCGTTTTTAGACAATAACTTCTTACTATGAAAATCCATAATCCGTTTGGATCATGGTAGATGTTCTTTTCCGTGACAATACATTTATACAATCATAAAAGGAGAAACAGCTATGGATAAATGGAAATGCGAGCCTTGCGGTTATATCTATGACCCGGAATACGGTGATCCTGATAGTGGCGTTGAACCAGGAACAGCTTTTGAAGACATTCCTGATGATTGGGTGTGCCCCGTATGCGGTGTTGAAAAAGAGTTCTTTGAAAAAGTTGAAGAGTGATCAACTGCCGATCAGGCAGAAGGATGACAGCATTGTTTCTGATCGTAACTCATGTAAAGCGGTTCTGCCTTCAGGGCAAGCCGCTTTTTTTAATTGGCTTTGTCTGCCAGGCTTTTGCTGCCTGCAATTCCAGCCGCTTTGAATGCTGGATAGAGACTTACAAGAAGTGATACGACTATGGTTGTCCCGGACACAATCACAAAATCCGGGATCTGCATGTTAATCGGATATGCATCGATGATAAAGGCACTTTTTGACGGCATCTCGATAACACCGTACATCCGCTGCAAGGTGCAGAAAACCCAGGCTGTCGCGACCCCTATACAGGTTCCGGCAACCCCGATCATGCCCCCTTCAAGTATAAAAATCATCAGAAACTGAGGTTTTTCAAGTCCGAGACAGCGAAGATAAAACAGTTCTTTGCGTTTATCGATCGCCGTCATGGTCAATGAGCCTGTAAGGCTGAGTGCCGCAACAACAATCACCAGCATCAGAACACTGAAACTTACCCACTTCTCAACCTCCATCACCCCGAAAATGTCTCGATATTTCTCTTCGAGAGGTCGTATTACATAGGTACCCTCCAGGCCGTTTTCCCGAACCCAGGATCGCAGATTTCTGACGAGAGCGGCATGGGATGAGCGCTTGTCACTGCCCCTCACATCGATACCGGAATAAAGACTCTCTTTTTGAAGGAGTATTTTTCTGGCCATCTCCCGCGAAGTCAGGACATAGTGGTCGTTGAAAATACGCTGAAGCGAGAAAACCGATTCCACCTGAACAACCGGAAACGTCAACGCAGGCAGAAGGTATGGCTGAGAAAGAGACTGCAAGCCCAGGGCGATAAGTTCAGGGCTGAATAATTTCACCTGTTTTTCCGGGACAAGACCTGCTTTGTATGCGAGCATCTCGCCTACGGAAACCGTTTCAGCACCGAAGTACGGTACTTCCCTTCCATCCTCTTGCATAAGACGCTGATGGGCGTTCTGCGAAATCCCTTTAACCATGACAAGTTCACCACTACCCGAACCTGAAAGTATGGCTGAACCTTCTGAAAAAGGTTCGGCTGATGTCACGCCACTGACCCGCTCAAGACGGACAAGAAGAGAATCCGGAACCTCCATGTGCTTTTCTTTTGCCGGCAGAATCTGTACCGGACTTTCAACCGTCACAAAGAGATCCCATGCAAGCTGCTGAAAACCGTTCAGAACACTCATCACGACAAGCAACGTAGAGACACCGAGAATAATCCCGAAGAGGCTTATCAAGGAAATAACATTGATAACCCTGAACCGCTTTCTTGCAAAACTGTATCGCTGAGCTATCCATATTCCTGGAGAAAAACGCATGTATAAATGTTGATTTGTTGAATCGTTGAATTGTGTTACTTCAACATAATATTTTCGGCAATCTGCCTGCCGAAGGCTGCTGACTCTTCCCGTTTCCGGTTGCCGTTCCTCAATTCAATAGAAGTCACTAACCAGTGAACAGCAGATTGCATGCTGAAGAACCTTATTTTTTATTCCTTTTCAGGAATCATCGATTAGAATTTACCCTTCGCTGAGCACTTTCACGTCAGGATTATTCCTCCTGAGCAACGCAACAATTCAACACATCAACAGTTCAGCAGAATTCCTGACTTCTTCACTCCCGGCTCCTTACCCCATCAGTTCAACAATGCATTTCCCGGCTTGAGAGCTGCAGCGATTCTTGCCGGAATAAAAGCGAACAGCAGCGTCAGGATTCCGACAACACATGACACCAGCAGATAGTCAAACAACTCAATCTGTAGAGGCACGTGTTTAATGAAATAATTTTTTTGCGGTAGCGTGATCAGCTGAAAATGCAATTCAAACACTGAAAAACTGAAAGCAATGAGGTTTCCCGCACCTATGCCGACCAATGCGATAAGAAACGCCTGAGAGAGAAAAACGCCGCTTATCTTTCCCGGAGGCATTCCTAACGCGCCCAGCATGCCGATCTCTTTTGTTTTTTCAATAATAAGAACAAGCAGGGTTGAGATGATATTGAAAACAGCCACAAGAGTAATGGTTATGATCAATACAGGCGTGATGTTCTTCTGGAGTTTCAGCCATTCGAAGAGATTTGCGTAACGTTCATACACGGTAAAGCTGTAAAACGGATAACCAAGCGAATCCACGGCACTTCTGTTGGTCATATCGAGTTTTCCGATATCATCAACCATGACTTCATAGCCGCTGATCCTAACCTTGTCAGCATTATAAACATGCTGCATGGCACCGAGGTCGGCGATGATCATATAATCATCAAAACCCTCATTAAGACCGGTCTCATATATTCCGCTTACCGTTGCAAGTTCAAGATCCATGGCAGACAGCAGATCGACAATAGTATCACTTTCATTGAGTAATCCTCCTGACGACCGGTTTGATGTACTGATAATCATAAGTCGGTTTCCGGGAGAGAGCTGCAGGGATTCTGCAAGCGGTTTCCCTACAAGAATGTGCAGGGTGGAAGCGTCTCTATCTCCAAGCCACTCCCCCTCGACAATGCTCTCTCTCAAAAAGGCAGGAAGCGTATTTGTATCAACGCCTTTAAGCATTGCCGGCTGTATCAGTTCTCCATGTACTCCTTTACTCTGGAGAACGATGTTTTTTTCAAGAAAAGGGGTCACGGAAGAAATATTATCAATCGCGTGCAACCGGGTGGTATCAGCCGGAAGAGGATAAAAATAACGCCCTTCCGCCTGACGGATCTGGAAATGAGAGCTGAAGCCGATGAGCTTGTTTTCTATCTGCGCTGAAAATCCTTTGACAATTGAAAGCGTCAATATCAGTGCTGCCGTTCCCAGAGCAATGCCTGCAACAGCTATAACAATAATAAAGGTGGGTTTCGATGTTGAACGAGGCTTGAAAGCAAACCTGCGCGCAATGTATAACTCTGATTTCAATACCGTGTGGATATAATATTTATACTCTCCGAACAGCTCAGTGATTCCCGTTCTGGTCAGCAAGTTCCCGAAAATGAACAACCCTGTTCCGACCTGTATTCTTTGCGCGGTACAACGCCTTGTCCGCATTATTTATAAGTGAATACCAGTCCGCCGCATCGTCAGGGCACGTCGCAATACCGGCGCTTACGGTCAGCTGCCCGTCCGGAAGCTCTTTCTCATGATAAAACGGTTCGGCCTCGATGACGCTCCGTAATCTTTCCACTATTTCAATCGCTTTCCGACTGTCAGTCCGGGAAAAGAGTACTGCAAATTCCTCTCCACCGAATCGGGCGGGAATGTCTGACTCTCTACACTCTTCCCTGATTATCCGCGCCATTTTTTCAAGAACAATATCACCGGCAACATGTCCATTGGCATCATTATATGCCTTGAAACGATCGATATCTATCATGGCAATTGAAACTTTTTCATCAAAACGCTTCGCTCTTGCAACATCAACGATCAGGTGATCTTTAAAATGCCGATAATTATACAGATTTGTTTTTTCGTCCTTGATAAACAGTTCATCCAGCTTCTTATTCTTCACTTCAATATTCTGGCAGAACCGGACAATCGAGTCGGTTATCTGGTTGACATCTTTTGAGAACTCATCCGGCCTGATGTCCTTCTTTACCTCTTCGGCTGTATCATGAAAACTTTCAGGAAGCTCTTCGTTCAACAGTCTGAGTTTATCGGCAAGCTGATTAAGCGGCATAACCGTCTGCCTGTAGTTACTGACAATAAGCCAGCCGGCAAAAATAATTATTGCAATAAGAAGCGAAAGAACCACGAAAAAAAATTGCTGTACTGTGTCATATACCCTTTGGCCGGCCTGTCTGACTTCGATAGCTGTCTGAAAGACAACATCATCGAGTTCAAGAGCGATCATCGGGATCACAGCATCACCGGTACCTTTTTTCCGCTCACTCTCGGCAAGCATTGTTCCCAGCATTTTCTGCCTTGAATTCATCCACGACGTGAGCTCTTTCATCCGGAGTTTTTCAGCCCTTGTCTGCAGATTGCTCAATCGAAAATGAAGCAATTTCGTGTTCCTTGAAATCTCCTGTATCACTTCGGGATTCTCGGGGGCTGTTCTCGACTGCTGGTCCACCATATGCAGTAATGAACGAAAGTCAAGGAGATCCTTGTATATCATCTGTGCCTCATCAGCCTTCTTCTGCAAACTTCCGTGATAGACGATAAAACCTGCCAATCCAGCCAGAAGAAGAACAGCCAGAAGGATTCCGGCGAAAACCAGATATCGCAATGAAAGCGTATGGAAAAATTTTTTACCGGGTTCTGACATGAGGCGCGATGGTTCTCGAACAATTCACGATCAACAGCAACATACATTCATTTCAGATTGATAACTCTCACCTTCTGGCGATACGGGGTAAGCCCGCTCTGCTCAATATATTTCTGGCCCTCCTTGCCGAGCCAGGCCCCGAATCCGGCAGGCAGAGCCTCCTGTTTACGGTACATAAAGTACACAATATAGCCAAGAGGATAACTTCCCTGATACACGCTATGCCGGGAAGGCTTGACCGGAACTCCCCCTTTTCGAAGCATAAGCGGAACCACACGGAGTAAGGACGATAACTCTTCGGAAGCCATAAGTCCTTTAAGCCCCGACAACGTAACAATGCCGACCGCTCCTTTCTCAACGGACACGAACTCAGCCACCTCACGATCACTCCCGGCATGCCATGCGGTCAGATGTTCTTCAGCCGGTGCTGCCAGGGCAAGAAATCTCAACTGCAGCCTGCTGTCGTTACTATTCAGATACGGGCGTATCGCTCCGGATTCCGGGACATTGCTACCCCACTCTGAACGCTTTGCCGTATAGATATCGGCGAGCTCTTCAACACTAAGAGATGGTAACGGATTGGCGGCATTAACAATGCAGACTATAGCGTCTCTGGCAACCGGCTCGAGTCTATACGCCACATCGTTACTGTCAAGCAGCGCCGCTTCTCTATTCATCAGTTCACCACGAACAAGCATAGCCCGAAGGCTCCGGTCATTCATGCTATTGAACAGCTCCTCGAAAGAACCTGTTTCGAGCGCTATGGCTGCATCCGGATACTGACGACTGAAAACAGGCACCACATCTCCCATTACGGAAACCAGAGCATCTTCAACCCCAACTCTCAGATCGCCGCTTTTTGCCGTTTCCCCGACAACCTTCCCAGGTGAAGATGAGAGCATAAGGCGAACGACAAAAACAACGGCAACAGACAGAAGCACCATGCCCAAAGCATAGATCACTCCTTTTCCACGCGTCATAAGCAACAGAATTCTTGTTCAGCCGATAACCAGAGAAAAGATAGAGAAAAAACATCCCCCTGAAAACATTGAACACAGGGCAAAAATTACTACTTTATCCATAATTGTGAATATTAATTCAGATAAAGAATATATATTCATCATATTAAGTCATTTTATCACAAGACGTTGCCTGAAAAATATGCATGCCGGCGGATTTTATTCCGCAGGAAGTAGAGAGGGCACGAAAAAGCAAAGTACTATGAGAGGTTATAAGAAACCGACTGTTTCCATCATCGGCGCTTCAGGATATTCCGGCGCAGAGCTCGCAAAAATTCTTCTACGGCATCCATCGGTAAAACTGGAAAGGTTATATGCCCACACACAGGCAGGCAAAAAGATGCAGGACATCTATCCGGCGATAGACACGGACATAGTTCTGGAATCATACGGCGGGGCAACAGATTCAGACATCTATTTTCTGGCTCTGCCTCATGGAGAAGCGCTCAAACTGCTTCCCTCGCTCGCTGAAGCCGGTAAAACAGTAATAGATCTCTCGGGGGATTTCAGACTTAAAAACCATGAGGAGCACCTGAAGTTCTATAGCAGGGAAAAAGACCCTGCAGCTGTTCTGACATACGCAATGCCGGAACTCTATCACGACGATATCAGGCTGGCGAAAGTGGTAAGCAACCCCGGATGTTATGCTACGAGCATTATCCTCGGGATTGCTCCACTTGTCAAAAAACCTGTAAAAGATGCCTCCGTAACCAGTGTCTGCTGCACCGCTATTTCCGGACTTTCCGGAGCCGGAAAATCAGCCAAGGTTGAACTTTCATTCTCAGAAATGAGTGGAAACGTTCGTGCATACAAGGCAGGAATGCACCAGCATACACCAGAAATTCTTCAGGCACTGGATACAGATACCCTGAACCCCGCTTTTAACTTTATGTTCACTCCGATGATCGCTCCTCTTGTCAGAGGTATTTACACGGTATTGAACATTCAGCTTGAAAAACACCTGACGGTTTCACAAATTAGGGAGCATTTCAGAGAATTTTACCGTTCCGCACCTTTTGTCCGGATAAGAAATACCATGACGGAGGTTCAACATGTTGCGTATACCAACTTCTGTGATATTCATATTGCCGAAAGCTCCGAAAACGGTACCGCGGTAATTATTACCGCTATCGACAATCTGGTCAAGGGAGCTGCTGGTCAGGCCGTCCAGAATATGAATATCATGCTCGGTTATGATGAAACACTCGGAATACTATAAACGCTGACTATCATTGTTGTAAATAATGTTACACAAAGCATATACAATCATTGAAACGCTGGCTGACGGCACAGTATGGCCGGAAAATGCGACGCCCGTCACCATCAGGGACGCGGATAGCAAAAAGTTCTGGCCACAAGGCTATGCAGCGGGAACGGCATCGGCCGGAATAAAATCCGGCAAACGCGACCTTATGGTTATCGCCGCTGAAAAACCTGCTTCGGCTGCTGCCGTGTTCACCAGGAACCTTTGTTCAGCTGCACCGGTCTTTCTGTCTAAAGAACACCTTGCACAGGCATCTTCTTCGATGCGTGCGATTGTCTGCAACAGCGGCAATGCAAACTCGGCAACCGGAGACAAGGGACTGAGAGACGCGAGATTCATGGCTGAAAAAACAGCTGAAGTCCTTGGCATTGAACCGCATGAGGTTCTTGTCTCATCTACAGGAGTTATCGGCGTGCCTCTTCCGGCAGAAAAAATCAAGGGCGCACTCGACTCCTTTTCAGCTGTAGTTCTGGAAGACTCCTGCGCCAAAGCGGCTGAAGCGATCATGACCACGGACACGTTTCCTAAATTTTTTGCCCTGGATGTATCACTTTCATCTTCGGTTGTCCGTATATGCGGCATAGCAAAAGGATCCGGAATGATATGTCCGGACATGGCGACCATGCTCGCGTTTATGGTAACAGACGCGAATATCAGTCAGACATTGCTTCAGGATATGCTCTCCAAAGCAAATGAAAACAGTTTCAACACCATCACCGTTGACGGCGATACCAGTACAAATGATATGGCGGCAATCCTTGCGGGTAACGGGGATGCTCAGGAAATTCTTCCCGGCAGTCGCGACGCGGAAATTTTCTACTCCGCTCTCGAAAGCCTGATGACATTTCTTGCCAGATTGATTGTCAGGGATGGTGAGGGAGCAACGAAACTTGTCGCGATACATGTCGAGGGAGCTCCCTCTGTAAGTGATGCACATAAAGCTGCACGAACCATCGCGAACTCAAGTCTGGTAAAAACCGCACTTCATGGAGAGGATGCCAACTGGGGCAGACTGATTGCCGCTGCAGGCAGGTCGGGAGCTGAGTTCAATCCGGAAAACGTATCAGTACGGTTTGACGATCTGGTCATTCTCGAACCCGGTTATGTCTCTGATTTTTCTGAAAAAGAGGCAAAAAAAATACTCAGCCGGGACGAGTACACGATCACTCTCACTCTTGGAAAAGGTCCCGGCAAGGCAGTAGTGCATACGTGCGATCTCAGCAAGGAATATGTTACTATTAACGGAAGCTACAGAACGTAATACCGCCGGTCTCATTGCAACCTACACTATGCGCACAGAAAATATGGAAGATTTCAACCACCTCCCGAAAGGCAGAGGAGAACAGGAACAGCACTCCACCATAGGTCAGGTGCTCATAGAAGCACTTCCCTACATCCGGCAGTTTGAGGACAAGACGTTTGTCATCAAGTATGGCGGGGCGGCCATGAAAGACCCCTTGCTGAAAAGCGCGTTCGCACAGAATATAACGCTGCTGCGGAAGGTAGGAATCAATGTCGTTCTGGTTCACGGCGGTGGTGACGCGATAACGGGTGTCGCAAAAACAATGGGTATCGAAACACAGTTCGTGCACGGCAAAAGAGTTACAGACATCGAGATGATCTCGGTCGTTCAGATGACCCTTGCCGGAAAGGTCAATCAGGATATAGTCCGCCTGATCAGTGAACACGGGGGAAAAGCGGTTGGCGTGAGCGGCCTCGATGCGAACACCATCAAAGCAGTTGCCTGCCGGGACAACCCTCTGCTCGGGCTGGTAGGAGAAATAACGGAAATCAATACCGCCTATCTCGATCTGCTTTGCCAGGCAAGACTTATTCCGGTGATCGCCCCGATAGGATTCGATGATGACAGTAACGTCTACAACATCAATGCCGATGATGCCGCAAGCGCCATAGCTATAGCCCTCAAGGCTGAAAAGCTGATTTATGTCAGCGATGTCCCGGGGGTATATCATGGAACGACAATTCTGAAAAGCGTCTGTAAGGCTGAAGCGGCCAACCTCATAGAAAGCGGTGTTATTTCAGGCGGAATGATCCCGAAAGCGCTGTCAGCCTATAAAACACTTGACGGCGGTGTCAACAAGATTCATCTTATTGACGGCAGGCTCATACATTCGCTTCTGCTGGAAATTTTTACCAATCAGGGTGTCGGGACTCAGTTTGTCACCGAAAAGGAACCCGAACTCTAACAACATCACTGGAGACCTCTATTGGAAAAACAAATCGGTAAAAGGGATTTTCTCGGCTTTTCCCACCTGAATGCAGCTAAAATCGTCGAGCTGTTCGACTTCTCCCTGTTCATAAAAAAACAGCGCGGAAAAGCAACTGGCGATCATCCCTATCGACCTGTCGAAGGCAAAACGGTGGCCATGATTTTCAACAAACCCTCTCTCAGGACAAGGGTTTCTTTTGAAATCGGTATTCATGAACTTGGCGGTTATGCCGTGAATCTCGAAGGGAAGTCCATTGGCGTCAACTCACGTGAAGCGGTCGAAGATATCGCGCTGCTTCTTTCGCGTTACAATGACGCTATCGTGGCAAGACTGCATGAGCATTCGGTTATCGAATCCCTTGCCAGACACGCTTCAATACCTGTTATAAACGCGCTTACCGATCTGTCTCACCCATGCCAGATCCTGGCCGATGCCTTTACGCTCTATGAAAAAGGACTCTGGAATGAAAAGATCAAAGTGGTGTTTATCGGAGACGGCAACAATGTGGCTAACTCCTGGATAGAGCTTGCAGGAATTCTCCCCTTCCATTTCGTGCTCTCCTGTCCTGAGGATGCCGAATATATGCCTGACGGTGAAATTCTTGAAACCGCGAGAAAAAACAGCGCCAGCACCATAGAAATCATCCATGACCCTCTTGAAGCAGCCAAAGAGGCGGATGTGCTCTATACCGATGTCTGGACAAGTATGGGACAGGAGGGTGAGACCCAAAAACGTCTTGAGACATTCCGGAAATACCAGATCAACGCCGAACTGCTCGCAGTCGCAAAGCCTTCCGCGGTCGTTATGCACTGCATGCCCGCCCATAGAGGTCAGGAGATCACCGCAGAAGTCATGGACGGCCCGCAATCCATCGTTATGGACGAGGCTGAAAACCGGCTGCACGTTCAGAAAGCAGTTCTGGTCAAACTCCTCAACCATGAAGAGTACAGGAAGTTTCATCTTACCCACAGGCTTGACAATGTTGCAAAAAAGCTCATATCCTGAAATCAGCTGAATAACACATCATGAGCAAACAGATCCGGCATCGCAAAATCAAGGAAATTCTACTGAGCAGCACGGTGACCAACCAGCATGAGCTCATCCTGCTTCTGGAAAAAAGAGGTATTGATGTCGCTCAGGCGACGCTCTCAAGAGACTGCTCCGAGCTGGGTGTGCTTCGTTCACGAACAGCCAGCGGTTATCGGCTTATGATCCCGGAAGACAATCCCGGACAGATGATCAAGGGGCTGGTGGAAATGGAGATCCAGTCCATTGAATCCAATGAATCTTCAATAGTGATCAAAACCCTTCCGGGCAGAGCGCACGGAGTCGGTTCATTTATCGACCATCTCAAAAACCCCGGAATTCTCGGTACTATCGCTGGAGACGATACTGTTCTTGTTATTCCGTCTTCAGTTCATGATATTCGTTCCATACTTGACTACATGCAAACAAATCTTTTAAACAACTGATCCAATACAACTATGAAAAGGGAAAAAATCGCTTTAGCCTATTCCGGCGGGCTCGATACATCTGTCATGATCAAGTGGCTGAAAGATAAATACGATGCTGATATCATTGCCGTGACCGGCAATCTCGGCCAAGAGAAAGAAATAGAAAACCTTGAACAAAAGGCTTTTGATACGGGAGCGTCAGGGTTCTCTTTCCTGGATTTGCGCAAAGAATTCGTTGAAAACTATATCTGGCCCGCGCTCAAGGCCGGGGCACTGTACGAAGAGGTGTATCCTCTCGCGACAGCCCTTGGCCGCCCGCTGCTAGCCAAAGCCCTTGTGGATGTCGCTCTCTCCGAAGACTGCACCATGATCGCCCACGGATGTACCGGCAAGGGTAACGACCAGGTCCGTTTTGAAGTAACCTTCGCTTCGCTTGCACCTCACCTCAAGGTTCTTGCCCCGCTTCGCGAATGGGAGTTCAATTCGAGGGAAGCAGAGATGGCCTATGCTGAAAAACACGGTATCCCGGTTTCCGCCACAAAAAAGAGTCCCTACTCCATCGATGAAAACATCTGGGGAATCAGCATCGAGTGCGGTGTTCTTGAAGATCCGATGGTAGCTCCGCCGGAAGACGCGTATCAGATCACGACATCTCCGGAAAAAGCCCCTGACAACGCCGCGGTAATCGATATTGAATTTGAACAGGGTGTGCCTGTCGCGCTTGACGGCAGGAAAATGGAAGGCCTGGATCTTATTGTGGAACTCAACAAGCACGGTGCCGCCCATGGAGTCGGCCGTCTGGATATGATCGAGAACCGGGTTGTCGGCATCAAGTCAAGAGAGATCTATGAAGCGCCTGCGGCTACGATCCTCCATTTTGCCCATCGTGAACTTGAAAGGCTGACACTGGAAAAAACCGTTTTTCAATACAAAAACACGATCAGCCAGGACTACGCCAACCTTATCTACAACGGCACCTGGTTCTCCCCGATGCGCGAAGCACTTGACGGATTCGTTGACGCAACCCAGAAGCATGTCACCGGCCTTGTCAGGGTCAAGCTCTTCAAAGGCTCAGTCACCCTGCTCGGAAGAACATCTCCCTGGTCGCTCTACAATGAAGAACTGGCCACGTACACCGAAGCCGACACCTTCAATCACAAGGCCGCCGAAGGGTTCATTCACCTCTACGGCCTCGGTCTGAAAACCTACAGCGAGGTTCAGGCGAATAACAGAAAGTAAAGGGTACCTCTATTTATTGTCCCTGAATTGAGCGATTCAAGTGCGAGGCGAACGGAGCGCAGAAACCGGAGTGTACACAGCGTACATGAGGATTTCGAGCACCGCTCAACGAAGCAATTGCATCGCGGAATAAATAAGGGCACCTCTATTTATTGTCGTGAGAAGCCCGAGGACAAGGCGGACGGAGCGGAAAAACCGGAGTGTACACGACGTACATGAGGATTTTGAGCACCGCCCAACGCAGTAATCGGGCTTCGGAACAAATAAATAGAGGTGCCCTAAACATATCAACATATCGTTCATGCACAGCCCCGGTTTACACAGCCGGAGCTGTGTCGTTTTAATGCTTCGAACAGATTAGTAACCCTGCACAATTGCTTTTAACCTCCCTGTGCAGTAACTTTTATCGTTCCGTATTTATACCTGGTCTCGCCCTCACCACAAATCCCATACTAGCCTGAATAATTCACATGGGTAATAAAAAAGGGATGCATAATCGCCACAAAGTGTTATTTTATTGATGCTTAGACAACAAATAATTACTTGACAACCATGCAACTCCCTTTCGCTAATATACACACTGAACAGCCCA
>JADHTF010000041.1 GCA_016776555.1 Chlorobium phaeobacteroides | reverse complement strand
TCCCGTGCTTGACACGGGAATCCATACGTATAGCGGAAACTGCATGGATGCCGGATCACCCCGTGAAATAGGTGTTTGGATTTCACAGGGCGGCATGACTTTGCGGAGGGGCGGAGGCCAGAAGCCGGAACTCAGCACTATCTTCTCCCTAACACCTAACCCCTAACACTCCTCTCTGGTCACTCATTGCTCAGTACTCATTGCTCTATCAAGCCATTCAGCTATCCAGCCATTTTGCCATTTGGCTTTTGTTATTCAAGGCGATCAGGACATTTCCAGCATCCGCTGTATGGGCTTGAGTGCTGCGGTTCTCAGGGGCTCTTCTACGACAATCCGGGGTGTTCTGTTTTCCATACACTCATAGAGTTTCACGAGGGTGTTCTGCTTCATCTGGGTGCAGGTGCTCCAGGGTTGAGAGGCACTCTTGGGCGCGGGAATAAATATTTTTTCCGGAGATCGTTTCCGCATTTCGTAGAGAATACCGGGCTCCGTGGCTACAATGAACGTACTTGCTGAACTCTCAAGGGCATACTTGAGCAGCCCGCTGGTGGAACCTACGTAATCTGCATGCTGCAGCAGCTCTTCCCGACATTCCGGATGCGCGATCAGTTCGGCACCGGGATGCGATTCGACTGCATGTTTAATCACATCCCAGCTGAAAGCATCATGAACATAACAGTAACCCTGCCAGAGAATCATTTTTCTGTCGAGTTTTCTCATGACATAGCCGCCCAGATTTCTGTCAGGCCCGAAAATAATCTCTTTGTCTTCAGGAATCTGACGCACAATGCGTTCCGCATTGGAAGAGGTGCAGATAATGTCCGACTCAGCCTTGATCTCCGCAGTGGAATTTATATAGCTTATGACTATGGCTTCAGGATGCTTTTGTCTGAATGCCCTGAACTCCTCTGTCGGGCAACTGTCTGCAAGCGGACACCCTGCATGATTGTCCGGCATAAGCACCGTCTTGTCAGGATTAAGAATACTTGCCGTTTCACCCATGAAATACACTCCCGCGAAAACGATAACCTCCGCATCAGTGCTTTCGGCTGCACGAGCCAGCGCAAGGCTGTCACCGACAATATCCGCCACATCCTGAATCTCCGGAAGCGTATAGTAGTGGGCAAGAACTATTGCCCGCATCTCTTTTTTCAGTCTTTCAATCTGTTCGATGAGAACGCTTTTCTGCTCGACAGGCATATACTTCTGTACTCCGATGCTAAATAATAAAGAGGAAAACAGTGTGAACCACAACCGGAATTGCCCGGAACAGCAGCTCATACCATGCATTATTTCAAATAGTACTCAAGTTCATCATCCTCCCTGATAAGCAGCAGAATCGCGGCATGCGGGACAATGAGATATTTATTCTCCTGATACTCGATCTCATGGGCGCTGCTCTGAATAAATATTGCAAGATCGCCCACTTTTGCCTGGAGGGGAATATACTGCGGTGCAGAGGTCTCCTCCATCCATGGCTCATCGCTTTCCGGAGGGGGACCGACAGGATAGCCCGGCCCGATTTTCAGCACGTAACCGCTATGAATTTTCTCTTTTTCCTGAACTCCGGGAGGGAGATATATACCGGACTTGGTCTGTTCATTGCCCGTTCTCGGCTTTATCAGAACCCGGTCTCCGACAACGACAAATTTGTCAGTTACTTTTAAACTCATAATTTAAAATCAATCCTGTATACTTCCATGAAAGGATTAATTTAATAAAATCAAAGTCCTTGCCAAATCAAGCCGAAAGACAACAGCGATCTGCTGATTCACGCAGCACCTTTGCCGCAAACACCTACTGACCGGAAATGGAACATAACGACCGGGTGCGTTCAGAACATACCTTCAAAGGAGGAAGAGCCAGAAAAGGACTGAAAACCGCGGCTATCATTACAGGCATCATCCTCGTTGTCGAGCTTGTGGGAGGCTGGCTTTCCGGCAGCCTTGCGCTCATGGCTGATGCCGGACATATGGCCACTGATTTTCTCGCTCTTCTCATCAGTTATCTTGCACTACTCTTCAGCTCAAAACCATCGACAGAACAACGTTCCTACGGTTATTTCCGCCTTGAAATCATAGCTGCCCTGATTAACGGGGTCGTTCTCTGTATCACAGCCCTGTTTGTAACCATCGAAGCCTGGAAAAGGATCTCCCTGCCCAAAGAGATCGAAACCATCCAGATGCTTGTTTTCGGTATCGTTGGCCTCCTCGCAAATGCGTTCAATGCGATACAGCTCAGAAAGGAAAAGAATAACAGTGTCAATGTCAAAGCAGCCTATACGCATATACTCAGTGATCTGGCGGGATCGTTCGGGGTTGTGGGAGGCGCGGTACTGATAGGATTGACCGGCTTGATGATCCTGGACAGCCTGATAAGCTTTTTTATTGCTCTGCTCATCGTGCGAAGCGCGTTGAACATTATCAAAGAGGCCGTAAACGTCCTTATGGAATCGGTCCCGAATGATCTGAACATCAGGGAAATAGAACAAACACTGTTGCATTTCGATCATGTCGGAAGCATCCATGACCTGCATGTCTGGGCACTGACCAGTGGCGTGAACGCGTTAAGCTGCCATCTGAGAGTCGATGATCTTCATGAGGGTCAAAAACTTCTTGCTTCCATCCATAGAGAGTTGAAGGAAAAGTATAATATTGATCATGTGACGATTCAGCTTGAGGACGCAACGTACCATAGAGAAACCTGACAAGAGCCACCTACTGACAAAAGACGTGCTGAACTTTTATAAAGTATTCAAGAATAACAACGCCTATCTGCTTCTGCTTTTCTATTGCAGTATAGCAGGCCTTCTCATCAAGTTTGAGCAGGACTATTCTCTACAAAATCTTCTTTCCAGAGGGATTGAATTGAGAGCGGGAGTGTCTCAGCGGCTCAGCGATATATATCGCTACCTCCAACTCAACGATGAAAATGAAAAACTGGCACTGCAAAATTCCGTACTGCTCGCAGAAATTATTGAACAGGGATCCGTACTGAGGGATTCAGCCAGTATCAACCGTACCGCTCGTTTTATCGACAGCAGCCCGATCAGCTTTATCCATGCAAGGATAGTGGAAAGAAGATTCAATACCAATGAAAACCTGCTGATCATCAACGCAGGTATTAAGCAGGGGGTTGAGGTTGACATGGCCGTCATGACTCCCGAAGGACTGGTAGGAAGAGTCATTCAGGTTTCGAATAATTACGCGAAGGTCATGCCGGTTATCCACGCGGAGTTCAGTGTCAGTGTGGTCTCTGACAGCAACAGCACACAAGGAATTCTGAGCTGGAACGGAAAGCAGGAACAGCTTGCTCAGATGGACTATGTCCCGTTGAGCAGCTCAATAGGAGTCAATGAAAAAATCCACACGGCAGATTTCAGTACCTTTGCCATCAGAGGCATTCCTGTCGGGCAAGTGCTCAATGTGGAACCTGATCAAAAGTTTTACCGGGTAGATGTCCGGCTCGGCGCTGACTTCTCTTCACTGAACCGGGTACTGGTTGTAAAAAAAACAACTGACCCGGAAAAAAAGAGTCTGATGGAAAATACCGCGGATGAAGATCAAATACCCGAAGAAGTACAAAACTGAAAAAAAATCAACGAAACTGTTCGCAAGCTATCCGCTTCGCCCAGGCGTAGCTCGTCACATAGAGTGTATGAACAGATAGCCATTGATTTCGTGCAACCCATAGAAAAACCGTGGTAAAAAATATTGTCACCAACAGCGTTCTTCTCCTGATACTCTGCATTCTGCAGCAGTACGCATTTTCCCGTCTGGTCATTTTCGGCGCGATGCCGGATATTGTCACCATATTCGTCGCTTTCACTGCCTTGAGATACGGACAGAAGCAGGGAACAACCTTTGGCTTTGCTGCCGGGATTGTGACCGGAATTCTGAGCGGCAATATCGGCATCGAGACATTATCAAAAACCATAGAGGGTTTCATCGCGGGATACTTCCATATCCCGGAAGACAGTCATGCCTCTGCTTTGCAGAAAAAGCAGATGTTCTACAAGGGAGTCTTTCTTGCAAGCCTTACAGGAAGAATACTCTCTACGCTGACGCTCAATGTACTCTCTTTACCGACGGCCTGGCATATCGCCTACTCAATAGGCCTGGCTACCCTGTTGACGATGATTCTGGCCATACTGTCCTATCAGCTTTTTTTAAAAAAAATTCTTGCGAAATAATAGCTCATGGATAAAATTCAGCATAGAGCTTTAACTGTATCACTGATTGTCATAGCTGTCTTTGCTGTCCTTTTTCTGCGACTCATCTATCTTCAGGTATTCGAATACAAGGAACTTGGTTCGATTTCGGCTGCAAACAGTCTGCGGAGAATATGGATACAGCCTCCCAGAGGCAGGATGATCGATCGTAACGGCAGTATTGTCGTCGACAACCAGCCGCTCTATACAGTCAAAGTGATTCCTTCCGAGTTCACGGACTCTCTGAAAAAGAGTACCCTCGCATCCCTGCTTCATATAACCGACGAAAAACTTACGGAAAGGATCAACAAGGGGTTCAAATACAACCGTTTTGCACCTGTTGCCGTTGGTAGAGACATCGAACCGAAAGAAATGATGCGTTTGAGTGAAAACCTCTGGAAGCTCCCCGGAGTGATGATCGATGTTGAAAACAAAAGACAATATCCTTTAGACCTGCACGCTTCACACCTTTTTGGATATCTCAATTTTATATCCAAAGACCAGCTTGAAGAGATGTCTGAAAAAGGCTACACCCCTGACGATAAAACCGGAAGCAAGGGGCTTGAAAAAACCTATGAAGATCTGCTCAGAGGAGAAAAAGGGGCGCGTTTCGAACTGGTTAATTCAATCGGCAGGTTTGCCGGAAAATTTGAAAACGGCACGAGAGACCGTCCTTTTGTCAATGGCACTGACCTTCATCTGACTCTTGACGCAGGATTGCAGCAGCTTGCGGAAGAGCTGTTGAAAAAAACGGAAAAATCCGGGGCCGTAGTGGCAATTGACCCGAACGACGGAGGGATTCTCGCCATGACCAGCCAGCCGGATTACGACCTGAACATTCTGAACGGCACAACCGATGGAAAAAAGTGGACTGAAATAGTTCAGGATCCTGCAAAACCGCTCTTTAACAGAGCGATACAGGCTTCCTATCCTCCGGGATCTGTCTACAAACTCCTTCTGGCCATAGCGGCGCTTGAGGAAAACGTGATAACACCTGAAAAAAAGATCTTCTGTACAGGAGTATTCAGACTCGGACGCGGCCGTTTTCGTTGTCATGGCGGACAGGGGCACGGCCCGGTCAATCTGGAACGCTCCATAGTTGAATCATGCAACACCTACTACTATAGTCTCATATTCGATCTTGGTTTTGAACAATGGACACGATACGGAAGAATGTTCGGATTTGGAAAAACAACAGGCATCGACCTTTCGGGTGAGCGTTCTTCACCGCTTCCCTCGACTGAATATTATGATAAACGGTATGGAAAAGGCAAATGGACAAAGGGCTATCTTGTCAGCCTTGCTATCGGACAGGGAGAGTTGAACACAACGCCCCTACAACTTGCCGCCTTTACGGCAACAATAGCCAACAAAGGCACCTGGCATCAGCCGCACGTTGTCAAAGGCTACCAGTCATACGACAGCGACACGTTTGTACCTCTTGATTTCAAAAAAAACAAGCTGCCGATCTCCGAGAAAACCTTTGAAAGAGTTCGCCAGGCGATGTTCGGAGTCGTTGAACGGGGAACCGGAAGGCTCGCAGGGGTGGAAAATGTCAAAGTCGCAGGCAAAACCGGAACCGCCCAGAACCCTCACGGCAAGGATCATGCCTGGTTTGTCGCTTTCGCCCCGCTTGAAAAACCAACGATAGCAGTCGCTGTTCTTGTTGAGAACGCAGGTTACGGGGGTAGTATTTCAGCTCCTATAGCTGGAAAGCTGATTAATTATTATGTTAACGGTCCTGACACCACGGCAACCGACACGCTCTCTGTCAGTACGGCAGTGACTGACAGCAGCAAAACAGAACCCGCGACTGAATGATCTATAAAGATGACCAGGAGCTCATCAAGAGCTATCTGACAGATACCAGCAACATCCAGGATGGTCATACCCCCGGGGTTTACTTTCCTGAAACCGTCGGGGATGTTTCTGAACTCCTCGAAAAATGCGCCTCATCAGGAAAACGCCTTGTTATCGCAGGCAACGGAACAGGCACCACCGGCGGAAGAATACCGTTCGGCGACTATGTCATGACCATGGAAAAACTCAACCGCATCAAGGAACCTGTTCAGTGCGGTGAGAAGAGCGCAATCATGACGGTCGAAGCAGGGGCACTGCTTGAAGATATTCAGCGTACCGCGAAACAGAGCGGCTGGCTCTATCCTCCCGACCCTACAGAAAAACTCTGTTTTATCGGCAGCACCATTGCCAACAACTCTTCAGGGGCCCGAAGCTACAAATACGGATCGACAAGGAATCACATAGAGCGCATCACCGTTGTTCTCTCTTCCGGAGAAATACTCGATATTCCCAGGGGGCGACATCTTGCCGGAAAGGATGGTCTGTTCAGCCTGAACCTCCCTCTTGCGGGAAACATGGTGTTTGCAAAACCGGACTACTCGCTCCCCCTGACATCAAAACACAATGCCGGCTACTTTTCACAACCAGGTATGGATCTTATCGACCTGTTTATCGGCTCGGAAGGTACACTAGGGGTTATTGTCGATGCCGATCTGAAGCTTGTACCGTTTCCTGAAAAAATCATCTCCTGCCTGGTCTATTTCCACTCTATGAAGGATCTGTTTTCCTTTGTTGAACAGGCTAAAATAAAATCCGGCGGCGTTGACCCGAGGGCTCTTGAGTTTTTTGACCGGAACTCACTGGAGTTTCTTCGTGCAGCATATCCTGAAATACCGGCAGTGACTTCAGGGGCTGTTTTTTTTGAGCAGGAGGTTACATCGATAAACGAAGAGAGTGCCCTCGAATCATGGTTTTCACTCATGGAATCATCTAACGCCATGCTTGACGACTCCTGGGTCGCCCTCGATGTCAATGAGCAGAGAGCCTTGAGGGCGTTTCGTCATCAGCTTCCGGTACAGGTAAACGAGTGGCTGAACGCTCAATCGGAAAGCAAGATCAGCACAGACATGGCTGTTCCTGACGGATCATTCGTCGAACTTTTTAAATTTTACCGGGACACCTGTGAAAAAAACGGTTTCCGATATATCATATTCGGACATATAGGCAATGCACATGTTCACTTGAATATTCTGCCGTCAAACCATGATGAATTCCTGCGAGCCAAAGCGCTTTACAAAGATTTTATCGCCAAAGTCCTTGAACTCGGGGGCACCCTTTCAGCAGAACACGGTATAGGGAAGCTCAAGGCAGAGTACCTTGCCAGCATGTTCGGCGATAAAGGCATCAGCGAAATGGCAAGGATAAAGAAAACCTTTGACCCTGATCTTATTCTCAATATCGGCAACCTGATTCCGGAACCGTATTTTACCATCTCCGACCAACCTTGAACACCGAGCCGTGGCAAAAGCAGAAAAAAAACCGCAATACGTATCGACAACACTGAACAGAAAGGCAAGGCACGAATATTTCATCCTTGACACGATGGTCGCAGGCATTGAGCTGAAAGGCAGCGAAGTAAAGTCCGTTCGCCTTGGAAAAGCAAGCCTGAATGAAAGTTATGCCATCATTCACCGGGGCGAGGTCTGGCTGGAAAACATGCAGATCGCGGCATATGAACACAACCACGTCGAGCCGATTGACCCGAAAAGAAGCCGTAAGCTGCTCCTGAAACGCGAAGAAATCCTGAAACTTCAGACCAGGCTTCACCAGAAAGGATTGACTCTTGTTCCGTTAAAAGCTTTTTTCAACAAAAAAGGGGTTCTGAAAATAGAACTGGGACTGGCCAAGGGAAAGCAGCTGCATGACAAACGGGAAACCATCAAGGAGCGTGACACACAACGTCAGCTGCAAAAACTGAAAAACCAATACTGATCCCGAAAGACGATCTCATAATCTATCAACCATCAACGCAGACAAAAGAACGATTCCATCCATGAGTTTTCCACCAGTAAAAGAGCAGCTTGATCGTATTATCCGCAACACCGTCGAAGTTATCAGCGAAGAGGAACTCGAGCAAAAACTGACAAGAAGTTTTGAAACCCGGACACCCCTGAAAATAAAACTCGGTGCCGACCCGTCCAGACCCGACCTGCACCTCGGTCACTCCGTTGTCCTGCAGAAGCTCAGGGATTTTCAGGATCTGGGACACGAAGCTATTCTCATTATCGGTGACTTTACGGCCATGATCGGCGATCCGTCCGGCAAAAGTACCACCAGGCCACAACTTACTGCCGAAGAGGCGAAAGAAAACGGCCGGACCTATTTCGATCAGGCCTCGAAAATCCTCGATCGAAAAAAAACAACAATCCGCTACAACGCGGACTGGCTCGGGCAGATGACCTTTAACGATGTCATTCGCCTCTCAAGTCATTACACAGTCGCCAGGATGCTTGAAAGAGATGACTTTGAAAAACGCTACAGGTCACGTGAACCGATCTCCATTCATGAGTTTCTTTACCCTCTCGCCCAGGGAATGGACTCGGTACATCTTCGCAACGACATCGAACTTGGAGGAACAGACCAGAAATTCAATCTGCTTGTCGGAAGGGATCTTCAGCGTGAATACGGAATTCACCCGCAGGTATGCATAACCATGCCCCTGCTTGTCGGCACCTTCGGACAGGACAAAATGTCCAAGTCCCTCGGAAACGCAATTTGTTTCAATGACACCCCCGAGGATATCTACGGCAGAGTACTCTCCATTCCTGATGATCTGATAGAAACCTATTTCACCCTCCTTCTGCCGACACCGGAGCGATCGCCGGAAAGTTTCCGGGAGATGGTAAACGAAAGTCCCAGAGAGGCAAAAAGAACCCTGGCAAAAGAAATAGTCGCTCTTTTCCATTCCGGAGACCTCGCCGTGAAAGCAGAGGATCATTTCGATCGGGTTTTTGTTCACAAAAAAGCTCCCCTGGAAATCAAGGAGTTTGCTTTTTCCGCCTCGTCTATCCCTCTGGTTGACCTTCTGGTAGCGCTGAAGGCCGTCAATTCAAAGACCGAGGCGAGGAGACTTATCAGCCAGAACGCCATTCAGATCAACGATACGAAAATCAGTGATATCAACTTCGAGGTGACACTCGATCAGGAATCAAAAACCATAAAGGCGGGAAAACGAAAATTTTTCAACGTTGTCTTAAAAAAAGATTTATAATCACGTTGCTTTTTCCTATAATTGCTGAGTTTGATCGTTCACCCAAGGCGCTACCACTAACGTTATCCGGAGAGCACGGCATTGTCATTTGTACCTGAAAAAGTCTTTTTTACCAAAGGGGTAGGGCGACATAAAGAGTATCTCTCATCTTTCGAACTTGCGCTACGGGATGCCAAGATCGAGAAATGTAATCTTGTTACCGTATCGAGCATTTTTCCTCCCAAATGTGAGCGTTTGAGCGTCGAGGAAGGGCTGAAACGCCTCTCTCCCGGAGAAATCACCTTTGCCGTGATGGCCAGGAACTCCACAAACGAGCACAACAGACTGATTGCGTCATCGATAGGCGTCGCGCTTCCTGCCGACGAATCCCTGTACGGTTACCTCTCGGAGCACCACCCGTATGGTCAGACTTCTGAACAATCCGGAGAGTACGCTGAAGATCTTGCCGCGACAATGCTCGCAACGACTCTCGGCATTGAATTTGACCCGAACAAGGACTGGGATGAACGTGAAGGAATCTACAAGATGAGCGGCAAGATCATCAACTCTTTCAATATCACCCAATCCGCTGAAGGCGAGGACGGACTCTGGACAACGGTCATTGCCTGCGCGGTACTTCTGCCCTGATATCCCGGTAACATCACAAAGCACGTAACGGGCAAAGCCTGAAAGGGGAAATTCGCGCATGAGCATTATCGAATCTCTGCAGCATATGCAGACGCTTGACGAACTGATTATCTGGGGAGGTTATGCGCTGCTTTTTGCTATTGTCTTTGCAGAGACAGGCTTGTTCGCGGGATTTTTTCTTCCGGGTGACTCTCTTCTGATTACCGCCGGCCTTATTGCCGCATCAGGGCAGCTGGAGATGCCCCTTGTTATCGCCACCCTCTCATTCGGCGCCATACTTGGTGATTCAACGGGTTACTTTATCGGAACCCAGTTGCAACGAGCTTTTTTCAGAAAAAAAAATTCATTTTTTTTCCGTGATGAGCATCTCGAGAAGACAGAACGATTCTATGAAAAACACGGATCGAAAGCGGTGTTTTTCGCGCGCTTTGTCCCTGTGGTCAGAAGCTTTACCTCCACCCTTGCCGGTGTAGTGAACATGCCCTATCCGGTCTTTCTGTTTTACAGCATGTCCGGCGCGATTATCTGGGTTCTCTTTTTCACCTCCATAGGCTATTTTCTTGCCACCCTCTTCCCTGGTCTGGTTGATTTTGTACATTACATTATTCTTGCAGGCATCCTTATCATTCTGGCTAATTCCCTCAGATATCTCAGGGATAAAAAAAAGAAGCCGGGCTGAATTCTGACACAGGCTCAACCCAATGTTCGAACGTATCGTACTCTATCTTCCCGTGACGCTCAAAGGCATACTCATGGGCGCGGCAGATCTTATCCCCGGCGTATCAGGAGGTACTATAGCTTTTATCACAGGGATCTATGAGACGCTCATAAACGCTTTGCGGTCAATCAACGGCTTTGCGCTGAAAAAGCTCTTACGATTTGAGTATCGCGCTTTCTGGAAAACGATCAACGGTGATTTTCTTGCAAGCCTCCTCCTGGGTATACTCATCAGCGTCGTCACCCTGTCCGGCTCTATTGTGTATCTGCTCGAACAGCATACGCTCTTCTTGCTTTCGTTTTTCTTCGGACTGATCATCGCCTCGGCCGTGATTATCACCCGAAAGGTCAGAACACACTCCCTTTCTGCCTGGATCGCCGGGATAGCAGGCACGATTACCGCGTTTTTCGTAACCAGTCTCTCACCCGTCGCAACACCCGACAGCCTGTGGTTCATTTTTATTTCAGGCGCGATAGCCATCTGCGCCATGATCCTGCCGGGAATATCCGGAAGCTTCATTCTTCTTCTACTTGGCAAGTACGCGTTTATTCTCGAATCCATTAAAGATCTGAATCTTACGGTCATTGTTATTTTCTGCGCCGGCTGCCTTACCGGGCTCCTGAGTTTTGTCAGAATGCTTTCCAGACTTCTGCAGCGCTATCATGACCAGACGATGCTGCTTCTCGCAGGTGTGATGATCGGCTCACTGACCAAGATATGGCCATGGAAAACACCTTCGGCGGAGACGTTGCCTGATGGAGAAAAGGCGCTGCTGTTTTCCACGAATATCATGCCGGAAACCTATCGACAGCTGACAGGAACCGACCCTCAGGTTCTGCCCGCACTGGCCCTGATGACAACCGGGTTGCTGCTGGTATTTATCCTGGAGTTCATTTCAGCCAAAACCCACGGCAACCTCCGGGAATACTCTTCATAACACTATTTTAATGACCTGTAATGAAAGAATCACTCAAAACCGATGTACTGGTCATCGGCAGCGGCATCGGCGGATTGTATTTTGCGCTGCACATGGCAGATCATGCAACGGTAACCATCATCACGAAAAAGGAAAGCTGTGCGTCAAATACCAACTGGGCACAGGGAGGCATTGCCGCCACCGTTGATGAAAACGACAGCGCGGAGCTTCATATCCAGGACACGCTCGAAGCCGGAGCAGGCCTCTGCAACAGAGAGATGGTCTCTCTGATGGTCACTGAAGGACCGGAACATATCAGAAAACTCGCCGAACTTGGCGTTGAGTTCACGAAATCAAACGAAAATCACCTGGACCTCGGACGTGAAGGAGGACATTCAAGAAAAAGAATCGTTCACGCCAAAGACCTTACCGGTCAGGTTGTCGAACAGGCTCTTCTTGACAAGGCCAACAGCCACCCGAACATCACACTGCTCGAACACCACTTCGCCATAGAACTGCTGACGGAGCATCACCTCGGCATCAAAACAAACGAGATAACCTGTTACGGCGCCTATGCGCTTGATTCAAAAATCAGGAAACCGATACAAATCCTTGCGAAAATCACCATGGTTGCATCAGGAGGTCTCGGTCAGGTCTATCTGCACACGACAAATCCCTCTATAGCGACGGGAGACGGCATCGCCATGGCCTACCGTGCCGGGGCGGTCATCGCAAACATGGAGTTCGTTCAGTTCCATCCCACCTCTCTCTATCACCCGAAAGCACAATCGTTTTTGATCTCCGAAGCGCTAAGGGGTTTTGGCGGGATACTGAAACTGAAGAACGGACAGGAGTTCATGCATAAATATGATAAACGTCAGAATCTTGCGCCCAGAGATATCGTAGCGCGCGCCATTGACTCTGAAATGAAAAAAACGGGCGACGAGTGTGTATTTTTGGACGTGACCCACCTCGATGCTCAGAATACGATCGAACACTTTCCTAACATCTATGAAACCTGTCTCGGTTACGGAATAGACATAACTCAAGAGATGATTCCCGTAGTCCCCGCCGCCCACTACTCCTGCGGAGGAGTCAAAACCGACTCATTGGGAAGAACGAGCATCAACCGCCTCTACGCCTGCGGGGAAACGAGCTGTACCGGCGTTCATGGAGCAAACAGACTTGCCAGCAACTCTCTGCTCGAGGCGCTGGTATTCGCTCACCGCTCTTGCGCCGATATCAGAAAAATCGTCGGAACCATTGAAAACGATACGCCGTTTCCTGACTGGGATGACTCCGGAACGGTCAATCCTGAAGAGTGGATACTCGTTTCGCATAACAAAAAAGAGGCCCGTCAGGTCATGAACGATTACGTCGGGATTGTACGCAGCGACCTCAGACTGAAACGGGCAAAACGAAGAATCGAGTTCCTCAAGGAAGAGACTGAAGAGTACTACAAAAAAACCAAGATCACGACCCAGATTCTGGAACTCAGGAACATCATCAAAGTAGCGAGCCTTATCATTGACGGTGCCATCATGCGAAGGGAATCCAGAGGTCTGCACTTTACCACCGACTATCCGCAAAAAGACGACAAGCATTTCCTCGTCGACACGGAACAGCGATCGTTTTAAGAGGCTGAAAAGCTAGTCAGCCATCCAGCTCTTCAACTTTTGCCTTTTGACTTCTCACTTTTGACTTTCCTCCCTCACTTCACTTCCTGCCAGTCACGGGCGTAGCGGAAATCTATGCCCGGTGTCCGGGCGGAGATCTTGGCGATAACCGGCATCATCCTCTTGTACTGGTTTCTGACCACCATTTTCCTGACTTTGTCATAAAAGGATTCTTCAATACCTGCCTCGATGATGTCGGACCTGCTCATTCGTTTTTCAAGCATCATGTAAAGGAGAAGGTCAACTTCCCCATAACCGAATCCAAGATCAGCTTCATCACTCTGTCCCTCCCACAGATCCGCAGAGGGTATTTTTGAGACTAACTCTTCCGGGATCTGAAGATGCCGGGCAAGCCCCCATAGCTGTGTTTTATAGAGATCGCCTATGGGATTGACCGCTGATGCCATATCACCGAACAACGTTCCATACCCCAGGAGCAGCTCGGTTTTATTGCTTGTCCCTATGACCAGCCTGCCGTCTCTGGCCGAAATGTCATAGAGATAGAGCATCCGTGCCCGTGCCATGACATTTCCCATGCGCAGGTTTCCCGCTCCTGAAACACCGTCAAAAAAAGCATCGACTACTCCGGTAATTTCAACCTCTTCTGATCGGACGCCTGTTTTTTCAACCATGAGCCTCGCATCGTTAACACTTTCAGGACTGCTTGTCCTGTAGGGCATCAGGACTGCGAGAACGTTTTCAGGCCCAAGCGCTCTTTTGGCAAGTTCACAGACAACAGCGGAGTCAATTCCACCGGAAAGCCCGAAGACCGCACTCCTGAATCCGAACTTGCGTATCTCGTTACGGATAAATGCCAGCAGAATATCTTCTACCAACGCATAATTAAGATGCAGGCATTGTGTATTCATGGAAAAACCTCAAGAATAGTTATCGCTTTTCAAACCCTATTTTTTCAGCCATTTCTGAGGGTTCTGTTTCACCTTGCCTTTCCATACCTCGAAATGCACCAGAGAACCTCCCTCAGGCATTGAACCGGCTACTCCTATAATCTCCCGTGCTGCAACCACGTCATCTTTAGCCACATTGATTTTCGCAAGGTTCGCGTAGACCGTCAGATAGGATTTCGAATGCCGGATAATGACTATGTTACCGTATGTCGGGAGATAGGCGATCTGGGCTATTTTCCCACCCGAAACAGCCCTGACAGGCACTCCGGAAGAAACAGATATATCTATTCCGTTATTTGTCGTAACAATGTTCAAATCCGGATCTTTGATCCTGCCGAATTTCCTGACCACAACCCCGTTTTCGACCGGCCAGGGCAAAATGCCCAGGGCTTTGTCAAAATCTTCCGATATTCGCGCAAGATCCGCTTCGGAGGTATCCGGAACAGGAACCTTTCCTTCCAGCTTTCTTCTTTCAGCCTCCAGGCGTTTCCTCTCCTTTTCTTTTTCTATAGCTATCTGTTCCGCCCTGATCAGTTCTTCGATTTTACCCTGGAGTTTCAGTAACTTTTTCCGGTTTGCCTGTATCTCACCGGAAAACTTTTTTTTATCTTTTTTCAGGGCTATCAGAACGCTCTGTTTTTCATCTTTCTTCTTCGAAAAACTCTGCACCTGACCCTTTTGCTCTTTAACAATTCCTGATCGTTTCTGATAGCTCTCTTCCAGAGCCTTTCGACTTGCGTCAAGTTTTCTCGACGTACTCTGCAGATCATCTACGATACTGATCACAGCATCAGACAAAAAACCTATATAACGGGATCGTACGATAGCCTGGTTCAGGGATGTCGCTGAAAAAAGCAGCTCAATATCATGTTTCGACCCGCTTTTGTAGACACCTACCGCTATATGCCTGAACTCTTCTACAATAGCCTCATACCTGCTCTGGTTATCGACAAACTGCTCCTTGAGCAGCTTGATTTCACTATCCTGACTGCGAAGCTTGGCATTATTTTTCGCAATCATTTCCTCAAGCAGCTTCAGCTGCCTGTTATAGTTTTTCAGCGCCTTCATCGAACGCGCTTCCTCTTTTGTTGTTTTCTTCAGTTTGGTCTGATACTCGTCAAGCTGCTTTTTAAGGCTCGAGAGATCCTTTTCCAGCTTTTTTCTCTCTTTCATGATCTTGTCAACCTCCGGATTGCAGAAAGCAGTGGAGAGAGGCGCCATACTGAATAAGATGAGTAGAATCAAAAGAGCCACCGCTTTTTCCAGCCAGGGACGTTCTTTTCCTGCAGACCGGTTATGTGCTTTCATATAATGGTACCTCTATAGAGTGTTTTGAGGGGGTCAAGAGCAAGGCGAACGGAGCACAGAAGCCGGAGTGTACAGAGAGTACATGAGGATTTCGAGCACCGATTAACGAAGCAACTGAAGCGCGGAATAAATAAATAGAGGTGCCCATAATGCATATTCGCCTATCGAGGTTGATCATTGCCGTTCAGGAAAATATGCGGAAAAATAGTCAAACCAAACACCACATTGCCATTTACCTGTAACGCTGTCACACGGCCAGATCGCACGCCGGACTGAACGGGAATCAATCGGAAATTTTTTTTCTCCCCTTGAAATGTTTAAATAACATTTTTTCAGTCATTTTATACAGTACATGGACAAATTTGTCATTCAGGGAAGACGTCGTCTCAACGGGACAGTCAGGGCATCCGGCTCGAAAAACTCGGCACTCCCGCTCATCGCGGCGACACTGCTTACGGAACGCGGAGAGATAACACTGGAGCGCATTCCCGATCTGAAAGATATCCGGACATTCCGGAAACTGCTTGAATATCTCGGTGCCGATATACGCTACCGGGAAAATACCCTGACAGTCTCTGCCTCGAACATCAGATGTGTTCAGGCGCCATACGAGCTGGTGAAACAGATGCGGGCGTCAATTTATGTGCTCGGTCCGCTCCTTGCCCGTTTCGGGCGCGCCAGCGTCTCACTTCCGGGAGGGTGTGCATTTGGCCCCAGACCCATTGACCTTCACCTCATGGCAATGGAAAAACTTGGCGCCACAATCTCTATCGAAAAAGGTTTTATCGAAGCTCAGATACAAGGCAGCCACCTCAAGGGCGCAGTGATAGACTTTCCGATAACTTCGGTAGGAGCAACAGGAAACGCGCTTATGGCCTCGGTTCTTGCGCGAGGAAAAACAACGATCCAGAACGCTGCTGTAGAACCGGAAATCGTGACCCTATGCAATTTCCTCTGCGCGATGGGAGCGGATATACGGGGAACAGGAACTTCTACTCTTGAAATAAACGGTGTTGAGAGCCTCAAACCTGCCCCTTTCACGAACATATTCGACAGGATTGAAGCGGCGACGCTTCTTACGGCCGGAGCCATTACCGCTAGCTCCATTACCGTAGATGATGTCGATCCTTCACAACTGACAGCGATTCTGGGAAAATTTGAACATGCCGGATGCAAGATTATTACCGACAGAACGTCTATTACCCTGCAAAGCCCTGAAACGCTTTCACATACAGATGTCATCGCGAATCCATACCCGGACTTCCCTACCGATATGCAGGCTCAGTGGATTGCGCTCATGACCCAGGCTGAGGGCACCAGTCATATCATAGACAAAGTCTATCACGAACGATTCAATCATATTCCTGAACTCAACCGGCTCGGCGCTCGTATTGAGATCAGGAATAACGAAGCAAGCGTTTACGGACCAAGCCGGCTGACCGGAACAAAAGTGATGTCAACCGACCTCAGAGCATCAGCCAGTCTCGTACTTGCCGGGCTTGCCGCTGAAGGAGTTACGGAAGTGCTGAGAATCTATCATCTTGACCGCGGCTACGAGAAACTCGAAGATAAACTCAAACAACTCGGGGCGGATATAACACGGGAATCGTACCAGGAGTTCACATGATCCCGTGAGTTCTTCGGGTCATATTTTTCCTGTCCGGGAAATACCGTCAATCGCTTTCAGAAAAAACACTTTGAAAACAATGAAATACGCCGTGAAGCTTGCATAATTGTATGAATAATTTATATTAACTGACTCTGAAAGCCGGGCTTTTGCCAGGGCCCTTAGCTCAGTTGGTTAGAGCAAGCGACTCATAATCGCTAGGTCGTAGGTTCAAGTCCTACAGGGCCCACAAGGCTCTGTCTTAAGAAAAAATGGCGTGTTCGTCTAGTGGCCCAGGACACCGCCCTCTCAAGGCGGAGATCACGGGTTCGAATCCCGTACACGCTACAGATTCAGCCATTTTTTCGCTGCACCCGTAGCTCAATTGGATAGAGCGTCTGACTACGGATCAGAAGGTTAGGGGTTCGATTCCTCTCGGGTGTACGAAGTCGTTCCCTGA